>NZ_JBBMMC010000006.1:0-289716 GCF_037936805.1 Nocardioides epinepheli
GACCCCACACCGCACTAGCCGGAAGACCCCCAGTCACCCGCACCCCCGGTGTCACCAACCTCGCGGTATAGAACAGCTGGCGCTCGCTTGCTCAACCTCCAGCGACCGGCAGGTCGCACACCCGGATCGTGGCGAGGCTCGGATCGGCGGCATAGGCGATCCGGACGCCGGCGTCGCGGGCGCGCAGCAGCGCATCGAGTGATGCTGGGGTGATCTCCTCGCCCGGTGCCAGCACGGGGATGCCCGGAGGGTACGGCGCGATCAGCTCGGCACACACCCGGCCCACTGCGTCCGAGGCCGGCACTGCGCGGGCTGGCGAGAAGAACGCCGTGCGTGGTGAGATCACCGTGCGTGGACGGACCGAGTAGGCAGCCGACTCGACCACCGGCCGAGCCGGGCCTCGGCGCCGCTCGATCGAGGCGGTGGCGGTCTCGACCAAGGTCCCCACGGACGCGGGGGTGTCGGCGAGGGAGACGATGGCGATGACCACGTCGCGGTCGGCGGACTCGACCGGGAGACCGGACGCGAGCAGGTCCGCCTCGACGGCGTTGCCGTCGGCTCCGGTGCCACCCAGGACGAGCACCAGCTTGAGCGGGTCGACGCCTGGGCCGTCGGGCACGAGCAGGCCGGGCACGGTGGCCAGTTGGGACCGGGCTGCGCGGGTGGCGGCGATCGCTGTGTCCAGCAGGTCGGCTCCGTCACGCTCCAGCAGTGCGCGGGCGGCGTCGATGCTGGCGAGGATCGCACCGGCGGGGCTGGTGGTCGCGGTCGCCTCCACGCCGGCGTCGAGACGAGCCGGGTCGATCCGGTCGGTCCGGGCCAGCACCAGCGCGGCCTGGCTCCAGGCGGGCAGCGTCTTGTGCACGCTGGTGATCATCACGTCGGCGCCGAGCGCCAGCGCGTGCCGCGGCAGGTCCGGGTGGAAGCCGAAGTGCGCCGCCCACGCGGCGTCGACCACCAGCGGCAGGTCGTGCGCGTGCGCGACCTCGGCGAGCCCGGCGATGTCACCCACCGACCCCACGTAGGACGGATCGCCGACGAACACCGCGCGGACGTCGGGATTCTGCTCGATCGCGCGCCGTACCGTCTCGGGCGCGACCCCGAGGGGGAGGCCGGTCGCGGCGTCGACGTCGGGCCGCACCCACACCGGGGTGAGCCCCGCCAGCACCAGCCCCAGCAGCATCGAGCGATGCAGCGTCCGGCTGACGACCACCCGCTCGCCCTCGACCGCACTGGCGCGGACGGCCAGGGCGACCGCCTGGTTGGCATGGGTGGACCCGCCGACCGAGAATCGGCACAGGTCGGCGCCCCAGAGCCGGGCCGCTCGCGCCTCGGCATCCTCGAGCACACCGGCGGTGAGCTTCATCGTGTCGAGACCGGCATACAGCGGAACGTCGGCGGCCACCACGTCGCCCACGAGGTCGGTGCGCTGCTTGTGCCCCGGGATCGTGAACGGCGTCGGCGGGTCCTCCCGGAACCTCAGCCACGCATCGAGCAGTGGCGCGTCGCCGCGCAGTCCCCGCGGGTCGCGCGGGTCGCTCACTGCTGGGCGAGCCAGGCGCGGGCGGCGAGCAGCTCGCCGATCAGCGGCTCGGTCAGGAGCCGGACGTCGTCCTGGTCGTCGTGGCGGTAGCGCAGGGTGTCGGTGGCGCCGTCCACGTCGGCGCCGACCGCGACCACGGTGCTGCCGCGCTGGGTGGTCCAGTCGATGAGCTGCCGCTCCCACTTCGAGCCACCGAACAGCAGCATCCGGTAGTCGGTGGTCTTGGTGAGGTACACGTCGACGTGGCTCCAGTCGCCGGTCTCACAGCCGACCGCGCGCAGGCGTGGGCCCTCGCGCAGCATCAGCGCCGACTGATAGGCCGAGGAGATCCGTCGCGCCGGGGCTACTAGGTGGGTGCCGTCGGGTCCGAGCACCTGATCCTCGAGCCGCGGGCGCCACGTCGACTCAGTCTCGAGCAGCTCCTCGCTGGCCGCAGCGACCGCCTCCAAGGGGACCTCGGGGCCGCCCGTCAGGTGCCGTTCCAGCTCCATCAGCAGCGCCAGGGTGTGCTGGAAGGAGCGACAGGCCACTCCGCCGCGCTCCTCGCCGGCGTCCATCCGCACCGTGCGCTTGGCGCGCTCGGTGAGCGGTCCGGTCTTGTTGGTCACCGCGACGAAGTCGATGCCCTGCCCGTCGACGAGCCGGTCGACGGCGTCGATCGTCTCGGCCGATCCGGCGGACGCCGAGACCGCGAGCACGAGGTCGTCGGGGCCGATCCGGGGGAGCAGGTCGCTGCTGGCCAGCTCGGCCACCGCGGAGATCCCCGCCGCGCGCAGCCGGGCCGCGGCCACCTGGTTCGCGTAGTGCGACGAGCCCATGCCGAGCAGCACGACCCGCGACGGCGAGGACACGAAGTCCCAGACGCCGTCGAGATCGAGGGCTCGCAGCCGTTCGGGCTTCTCCTGGAGGTCGGCCAAGAACAGTTCGGGATTCACAGAGTGCTCCTTCCGCCGCGGTGCGGCCTCACAACGCCTTCAGCAGTGCGTCCGCCTGGGCGACACCGGAACTGTACGAAGCCGACACGGTGCTGGTGCGCATGCCTGCCCAGTACAGGACGCCGCCGACCGTGGCCGACATGTCGGCGGCATTTCCGCCGCTGCCGTAAGGCCCCCAGGAGTACGGCTCGTTGGCCCAGTCGGTCATCACGGCTCGGTGGTACCTCAGACCGTTGTCGCCGGCCGCCTTGCGCACGACCTCGAGCACCGCGTCGTACTTCTGTCGGAGGGGGAGGGCGTGCAGCTCGGCCGCCGCGGCGCCGGTCTCCCAGCCCACGATCACCTGGCCGCGGTAGCGCGGCTCGGCGATCGACATGTTCCACAACGTCGTCGGGCGCAGGTCGACAGGCTCGGCGTAGCCCCAGTTGTCGGTGCCATTGGGAGTGAACACCTTGTGCTTGAACTCCAGGATGCACTTGAAGATGTCGTGGTACTCGAAGGCGTCGAACGCCGCCCACTTTGCGGCGGGCAGGCCGGGCGCGAACGCGATCGTGCGGCGCTGCATCACGCCGGCGGGGACGGCGAAGACGACGCGGCGGCCGAAGAGGACGCCTCGGGAGGTCGCCAGCTCGACGCCTCGTGGCGAGTACTCGACCCGGCGGACGGCGGTCCGCAGCGCGATCGGCACGCCGGTGGCCATGTAGTGCAGCAGCTGGTCGTAGCCGCCGATGATCTTGTAGTCGCCGTCGTTGTGCTCGGGGTCGTCGGGGTCGAGGATCTCCGGCTCGGGAGCCTCTTCGGGATGCAGGGAGTAGGTGATGCAGTCCAGGAGAAGCCCCGGGACGTACTCGGCGGGCGTGTGGTCCATCGGCTCGGCGTCGTCGGTGAGGTTGTAGATCAGGCCGCTCGGCCAGTTGCCCTCGGGGAGGCCGAGCGTGTCACGCAGGTACTGGTCGGCGAACTGATCCGCTGCCGGGGTCGGCAGCGGGTTCGCGGCCCCGAGCCGGTCGTACTGCACCAGCGAGTCCGGGATGCCGCGAGGGAAGAGCCACGACGTCGGGGAGTCCCACTGGTGCCACTGCGTCGACGGGGAGCTTCGGGGCGCCTTGGCGAGCTTGATGTAGTTGCGCTGGAACATCCGCATGTCGAGCCCCGCGCGCTCGATCCACGGGTACGTCGAGGCGTAGGGGCCACCGTGGACCAGTTCGCAACCCCGGTCGACGGGGATGCCCATCGACCTGCGGTCGGTGAACATCCGGCCGCCAATGCGGTCGCGGGCCTCGACGATGAGCACCCGCAGGTCGGGCCGCTGGTCGACCAGGCGCCGGGCCGCCCCGATGCCGGCCGATCCCGCGCCGACCACGATGACGTCCCAGTGCTTGCGCCCGTGTGGGTGCCAGGGTCCGTGCCGGTCGGGATCCGGAGCGCCCGACGCCGATCCCGCCAGGGCCCAGGTGGCCGCCGCCGCGAGCCCGCCTCCCAGTACACCGCGTCGTGACAGGTCGTTCATGTGGCACTCCTCTTCCTCGCTGAATGATGGATGTGCTGTGCTCGCGCCATTGGCGCGGAACACGCGAGTCGTTCGGAGGGCGGCCAGCCCTCACGCCTCGCCGGGGATCCTTCCTCGGCGCCGCAGAGCGGCTTCTGGGACGTAGCTCCAGGCAGGCAGGAACTGTGCGGCGTAGGCGAGCTCGCGGTCGATCTGCTCGTCGACGTAGGGTGCGAGCAGTGCTTCCTCGAGGAGATCGCCGGCCTCTCGCCGATAGGACTCGAGGAACTCCGAGTGGACTCGGTCGGTCCACGCGATGACCGCGGACTCGGGCACGTCGGGGTCGTAGCGCCGCACGACGTGTCCGATGTTCTCCAGGGAGACCAGCATGCCCGCGACGTCGTAGGCCGCCGGCCGGTGGGCGACTCGCTCCGCGGGCGTGAGTGTCGGGTTCCCGTCGAAGTCGATGACGTAGAGAGCATCGCTCTCGGCGCGCAGCACCTGGCCGACGTGGTAGTCGCCGTGAGTGGCGACGAGACCGTCAGCCGGGTCGGCCAGTGCCCGGTGCATCCGTGCGGTGACCAGGCCCAGCTCGGAGGCGAACGGCCGGGATGGTCCGTCGACCAGGCCGAGGTCGATCCGGGCCTCGCGCAG
This sequence comes from Nocardioides epinepheli, assembly GCF_037936805.1. Taxonomy (NCBI): domain Bacteria; kingdom Bacillati; phylum Actinomycetota; class Actinomycetes; order Propionibacteriales; family Nocardioidaceae; genus Nocardioides; species Nocardioides epinepheli. Next base: position 4,622 of record NZ_JBBMMC010000006.1, read on the forward strand.
GCACCACGTCCACCCGTCGCTCGCTCCGGGCACCAGGTCGACGGCGGAGGCCGCGGGCACCCAGTCGCCGTCCGGGGTGCGCCACTCGAGCTGGAACCAGACCGCGGGCATCGCCTCGAAACCGGCCTCGACCAGCCGCCGCACCCGCTCCGGGCCGGGGTGTGGGCCGACCAGCGGCGTCGTCGTCCACTTCACGACCACTCGGTCGTCGACGATCACGGAGTGATTGGTCTGGTCGACGTCGATCACGCGCTCCGTGGGGCCGAGCCGCTCGACCGCGTGCGTGCCCGGTGCCCAGCGCAGCCCGTCGGGCAGCGCAGCGCCGTCGGCCCAGTGAGCCAGCAGGGCGCTGCTCGGCGTCGGACCGCGCCGGTGCAGCAGCGCGCCGTCGGCGGCCGGCTCGACGGTGAAGGGAAGGTCCATCGGATCGAGCCGGTCAGCGAGTGGCGACGTGGTCCAGTCCGACCTTCTCGATGACGTCGGCACCGACGTGCAGGCCCTTGCGGGCTCGGATCGCCTCGCCCGCGGCCGCAGCGCGCTCGCGAAGCGCGCTATCGCCGAGCAGTTGGTCGATGGCGTCCAGCAGTTCGGCCTCGGTGTGGTCGTAGGTGGACAGGCGCTTGCCGTAGCCCTGCTCGTCGACCCGCTGTGCGTTGTCGTACTGGTCCCAGAACAGGGGAAGCACGATCATCGGCTTGCCGAAGTGCAGCGACTCCGTGGTGGTGTTGTTACCGCCGTGGGTGATCACCAGGTCGACCTGGGGGATCACCTTCGTCTGCGGCACGATCGAGGCCCCGACCATGTTGTCTGCGAGGCGGATCTCGTCCGCGCGCGGCCCCATGCTCACCACCACCTTGTGGTCGGTCTTGCCGAGCACGTCGATCAGGCCCTGCAGCAGGCCGATGTCGGCCCCGCCGAGCGAGCCGAGGGAGAGGTAGATGATGCCGGCGCCCTCGGGGCGGTCGAGGAACTCCGCGGGCATCTCGAACTCGCCGTCGGTCTCGCGCAGGCTGGAGTCCATCCGGTGCCAGGTGTCGTCCAGGGGACGGTCGGCGAGGTAGTCGAGCTCCTCGGGGTACACGTACAGGTTGGCCAGCTCGGAGGTGTGGATGAACTCTCGCGGCTGGAGCGGGGGCGCGCCCTGCTCCTGGACCCACGCGTTGAAGTCCTCCCAGCTGCCTTGGTGGGTGCGGTCGAACTCGGCCAGGAACTCCTCCCAGCCGCTGCGGTCGGCCGCCGCGTAGCCGGAGAAGAGCGGCGCGATCTCGGAGCCGCGCATCTCGAGCGGGTTGCAGGAGACGATCCGCACGTAGGGCGCACCGGAGGTCATCAGCGCGGGGAAGGTGACCACGTTGTCCTCGACGAGGACGTCTGGGCGGTGCTCGGCGATGATCGCCTTGAGCTGCGGCTCGACGTACTTGGCGCCGTCGATGAGCGCCTGGTAGGTGGGCTGTACGAACGTCGAGAGCTGCTCGATGGTCGGCTTGCGGAACTCCGGCGCCGTCTCGTTGATGAAGTCGATCCAGAACTGGCCGGCCGCCTCGTCGGTGGCGTCGGGATCGGGTGCGGCGAGGTCGACCAGGGCCTCCACGAATCCCAGCGGCGCGAGCTGGCCCTCCCAGGAGCGCTCGGCGGCGAAGACGACCTTGTGGCCTCGGTCGAGCAGCACCTTGCCGATGCCGATGCACTGGTTGGTGGGTCCGTGCGCGGACTCGGGCATGAAGAGAACGGTGAGACGGTCGCTCATCGGAGGAGACCTTTCCTAAGGGTGGGTGGGGTCGAGCGGGTGGCCGGTCGAGACGCGCGCGTAGTCGAGGATGAGCTCGGCGGCGGCGGCCTGGTCGATGTTGGGGTGGCCGGCGATGATGCGGTAGCCGTAGGCGTCCTCGAGGGCGACCAGGTTGCGGGCGATCGTGCGAGAGGGCTGGTTGAGGGTGAAGACGCCGGCCGCGACGCCCTCGGCGAGGATCACCTCGTACATCGCGACCTGCCGGTCGTAGAGGCTGGTGAGCAGGGCGCCGTAGATCGGCTGACGGCCGGCGGCCCCGCCGAGCTCGCACAGCAGCCGGACCGAGGCGTCGTTGCCGTCGGTCGGAAGTCCGTTGCGGACGGTGGTGACGAGCTTGGCGACCGGGTCGTCGAGCTGGTCGAGCGCGGCGCGCCGCTGGTCGTAGAAGCGCTCCATGCCGGACCTGTTGGCCTCCAGGAGCAGTGCCTGGACGTCGGGGAAGTGGTACAGCACGGCCCCCGAGGTCAGCCCGGCGGCCTCGGCCACGTGGACCAGCTTGGCGTCCGCGCCGTGCTCGAGCATGGCTCGCTGTGCCGCGCCGACCAGGGCGTCACGACGGGCCTGCTTGCCGGTCTGCTTGGCCGCTCGCGCCATCGCACCCCCTGGTGATTAGGCCCCTGCGTCGAGGCGATGGGCCCACACCTTGGCACGGTTCTGGCGAATGTTGAAGACCCATTCAAAAAACTTTCGATATGCCCGAATTTTCCGGCGCATGGGCCTTGATGAAATTTGAATGTGCGTGCAAAGTAAGCCGCCATCCACGGATTCCGCTCGCCAGGAGGCGTCATGGCCCGCACTCGCAAGTTCTCCACCCGAGCTCTCTTGGGCGCCGGTTCGCTGGTCCTGGTCTCGGCGCTGGCCGCGTGCGGCGGCGACGACTCCGGCGGTGCCGAGCCCGACAAGCTCGACGCGGACGCAGACCTCAGCAAGCAGTCGATCACCGTCTCGAACTGGTCCGGCTACATGCCCGACGACATCGCCGACCAGTTCAAGAAGGCCACCGGGGCGAGCATGAAGTCCACCGAGCACGCCACGAACGAGGAGGTCATGGCCAAGCTGACCGCCGGGGGCGACTCGGGCATCGACGTCGCCTTCGTGTCCGGCCAGTACGCCCAGGCGCTCAACGACGCCGGCCTGCTGGAGCCGCTCCACGACGACCTGATCCCGAACCTGAAGAACCTCTACCCAGAGGCCACCGAGCTGGCCTTCGACGAGGGCAACAAGTACTCGGTGCCCTACACCTGGGGGACCACCGGGATCTGCTACCGCTCCGACCTGGTGGACCCGGCGCCGACGTCGTGGAACGACATCCTCGACCCGGACCCCAAGTACAGCGGCAAGATCACCATGCTCTCGACCGAGCGCTGGCTGGCCCTGCCGGCGCAGAAGGCGCTCGGCTACTCGGTCAACACCACCGATGACGACGAGCTCGCCGAGATGCAGGACGTGCTGGTCGAGGCCAAGAAGCACCTGCTCGGCTACGACGACACGACCTTCTACGAGAAGCTCATTTCGGGCGAGGCCGTGATGACCGAGGCCTGGGACGGCTGGTGCGGCTACGGGACGCTCGAGAACCCCGACATCAAGTTCACGGTGCCCGAGGAGGGCAGCGACCTGTGGTCGGACACGATGGTCGTGCTGAAGAGCTCGGAGAACAAGGAGGCCGCGTTCGCCTTCATCAACATGATGCTCGACCCCAAGGTGCACTCGTGGGTCACCGAGAACGTCTACTACAACGTGCCGAACGCGCCGGCGGAGGACCTGGTGCCGGCCGAGCTCAAGGAGCAGTTCCCGCAGCTCGCGGTGACTCCCGAGCAGCTCGGTGAGGGCGAGGTGCTCGTCGACCTCGGCGAGGACTCCACCAAGTACACCGACCTCACGACCGACGTCACCGCGTCGTGAGCCGGGCCCCGGCCACGGGAGCCCGCAGCCGGCGCGCCGCGGGCGCGTTCTTCCTGGGCCCCGGGCTGATATTCACGATCGTCTTCGTCGTCGTCCCGGTCCTGCTCGTCCTCAGCTACACCGTCTTCGACCGTGGGCGCTTCGGCGGGATCCAGTACACCTTCAACCTCGACAACTTCAGCCGGGCGTTCGAGCCGACCTTCCGCAAGGTGCTGGTCAGCTCCTTGGGGATCGCTGCCGCCGCGACGGTGATCGCGCTGGCCATCGGCTACCCGGTGGCCTATGCGATCGCCAAGCTGCCCGAACGCTGGCGGTCGCTGGTGCTGGTGCTGGTCGTCATCCCGTTCTGGACGAACTTCCTGATCCGCACCTACGCGTGGATGGTGCTGCTCAACACCCAAGGCGTGCTCAACGACGTGTTGGTGAAGCTCGGGCTGGTCGATGAGCGTCTGGACCTGCTCTACACCAAGGGCGCGGTGATCGTGGGCCTGGTCTACGTCTACCTGCCGCTGATGATCCTGCCCATCTACGCTTCCGTCGCCCGGCTCGACAACGAGCTGCCCGAGGCCTCCGCCGACCTCGGCGCCAGCAAGTTCACGACCTTCCGGAGGGTGACCCTTCCGCTCTCACTGCCCGGGGTTATCACCGGTTGCATCTTCGTGTTCGTGCCGAGCCTGGGGAACTTCGTGGTCCCTGAGCTGCTCGGCGGTGGCAAGACGGTGATGGTCGGCAACCTGGTGCGCGACCAGTTCCTCAAGGCGCGCGACTGGCCCTTCGGTGCCACACTCGCCCTGATCATGGTGGTGCTCCTAGTGGCGCTGTTCGTCATCCAGTCGCTGGTCAGCCGCCGCTACGCCGTGGACTCGCGCCGATGAGCGCCGCGAAGACCGCATCCCGGGCCGCGCGGCGTCCGGCGAAGCGTCAGGGGCTGGGGCTGCTGTGGATCCCACTGATCGGCTGCCTTCTCTTCCTCTACATCCCCATCGCCACGGTGGTGGTGCTCTCGTTCAACAGTGGGCGATCGGCACTGAATCTCAAGGGATTCTCGCTGCGCTGGTATCCCGAGCTGTTCTCCGACGCAGACCTCGGGCATGCGCTGGTCAACACGCTGTTGGTCGCCACCGGCGCCATGGTGTTCTCCACCGTGCTCGGCACGATGCTGGCCGTGGGGCTGGTGCGCTACCGGCGCTCCACCGCGCTCGACACCATGGCCATGGCGCCGGCGATCCTGCCCGACCTGGTGCTCGCGATCGGCCTGCTCTCGTTCTTCACCTGGGTCGGCTTCACGCTCGGACTCACCACCGTGATGATCGCCCATGCCGCATTCGGCACCGCGTTCGTCGTGGCGGTCGTGCGGGCCCGGCTGGTGCAGCTGGACGGCTCCTTGGAGGAGGCCTCCCAGGATCTCGGTGCCGGCTGGTTCACCACTTTCTGGCGGGTCACCCTGCCCTCCATCGCGCCCGCGGTGCTCGCCGGGGCACTGCTCAGCTTCACGCTCTCGCTCGACGAGTTCGTGATCGCGTTCTTCACCAACGGGCCGAACAGCCCGACCCTGCCCATCGAGATCTACTCGCGGGTCCGCTTCGGCATCACCCCCGAGATCAACGCACTGGCCACGATCCTGCTGCTCGTCAGCATCATCGCCGTCGTGGCCGGAGCCCTCGCCCTGCGACGAACGGACAAGACTGATGACTGAGGCGCTCCTCCAGGTCCGCGGCGTGCGGGCGGAGTACGGCGACGTCAAGGCCCTGCGCGGGGTCGACCTCGACGTCGCCGACAACGAGTTCTTCGCCCTCCTCGGCCCGTCCGGGTGTGGCAAGAGCACGCTGCTGCGGTCGCTGGCCGGATTCGAGGACCCCAGCGACGGCACCGTCACGCTGGTCGGCGAGGACCTGCTCGCCCAGCCGGCGCACCGTCGTCCGGTGAACATGATGTTCCAGTCCTACGCGCTGTTCCCGCACCTGAGCGTGGAGAAGAACATCGGCTACGGGCCTGCCCGTGCGGGGCTGTCCAAGAAGGAGACCGCCGAGCGGGTCGCCGAGGTGATCAGCACCGTCGGCCTCGACGGCCTGGCGCGCCGGCGTCCCAGCCAGCTCTCCGGCGGCCAGCGTCAACGCGTGGCGCTGGCCCGCGCCGTCGTCAACCGGCCGCGGCTGCTCCTGCTCGACGAGCCGCTCTCGGCGCTGGACCGCAACGTGCGCGCCCAGATGCAGCTGGAGCTCAAGCGTCTCCAGCACGAGGTCGGGATCGCCTTCCTCGTGGTCACCCACGACCAGGAGGAGGCGCTGTCGATGGCCGACCGGGTCGCGGTGATGAACGAGGGACTGGTGCAGCAGATCGCCACACCGCAAGAGCTCTACCGCAATCCGGTGAACCGGTTCGTGGCCGAGTTCATCGGCCGCAGCAACGTCTTCGAGGGCACCGCGAGCCCCGACGGGCTGGTGCTGCCCGGTCACGCCGGCGTCCTTCCCGGCAACGGCGAGGGTGGCTACCTCGTCGTCCGCCCCGAGGACGTCGTCCTCGGCGAACCGGGCACGGACCGGCTCGCCAAGGCGCCGACCCTGGCCGGACGTGTGCTGGAGACGCAGTTCAGCGGTGGCAGCACCGCGATCGCAGTGGCCATCGACGGCGTGCCCACGGCATCGGGGCAGCCGGTCCTGGTGACCCAGCAGGGCTTCACGACGGTCCGGCGTGGCGACGATGTCACGGTGAGCTGGACTGCCGACAACGGCCGCATCGTCGCGTAGGGCGTGTCCTCCTCATGAGCATCTCCTCGGGAACCGTGGACCCACTTGCCGGCGCCTACCGCGGCTCGTACTGGCACGACCTGCACCGGGTCGGGGCGACCACCGACCCCCTCTCGACCAGCGCGACCGCCGACCTGGTCGTCGTCGGCGCGGGCTTCACCGGCCTGTGGACGGCGATCGAGGCAAAGCGACGCGACCCTTCGCGTGACGTCGTGCTGCTCGACTCCGAGTTCGTCGGCTACGGCGCCACCGGCCGCAACGGCGGATTCATCTCCGACTCGGTCACCCACGGCCTCTCCCACGGACTCGCCCTGTGGCCCGAGGAGATCGACTCGCTCCTCGCCCTGGGGCGCGAGAACCTGGCGGCGTTGGCCGCCGACGTCCGCCAGGAGGGCATCGAGGCCGATCTCCGGCTGATCGGCAAGACGATCGTCGCGACCAGCGATGCGCAGGCCGCCACGTTCGCGCCGCTGGCCGAGTCCCTGGTCGAGCATGGCGAGAGCGCCACGCTGCTCGACGCCGCGCAGGTCCGCGCCGACGTCGACTCACCGACCTACCTGGCCGGGATCCGCGTGCGCAGCGGCGGCGGGCTGCTCGACCCGATCGCGCTGGCACTGGGTCTGCGCGACTGGGCCCTGCGCCTCGGCGTGCGCCTGCACGAGCAGACTCCGGTGCAGGCGATCGAGCAGGGCGCCGTGGTCACGCCGGGCGGTCCGCTCCGGACCCGGCAGGTGGTGCTGGCCACCAACGCGTTCCGCAACCCGGTGCGGCGGCTGCGGAAGTACGTGGTCCCGGTCTACGACCATGTCCTGGTCACCGAGCCGCTCGACGCCGAGCAGTGGGCCTCGATCGGTTGGGACGAACGGCAAGGGCTCACCGACGCCGGCAACCAGTTCCACTACTACCGCCCGCTTCCCGATGGACGGATCCTGTGGGGCGGCTACGACGCGATCTACTACTACGGCTCACGCACCGACGCGGCGTTGGAGCAGCGAGACGCGTCGCACCGGCTGCTGGCCGCGCAGTTCAAGGAGACCTTCCCGCAGTTGGGCGACATCGCCTTCACCCACCGGTGGGCCGGGCTGATCGACACCACCAGCCGGTTCACGCCGTTCGTGGGCACGGACCGTTCCGGGGACGTCGCCCACGCCTTGGGCTTCACCGGACTGGGCGTCGCGTTCAGTCGCCTCGCGGCCGCCGCCGCGCTGGATGCTCTCGAGGGGGAGCGGGTTCCCGAGTTCCTCAGCGAGCGGCCGGTGCCATTCCCGCCGGAGCCGATCCGCTACCTCGGCGTCCAGATGACGCGGGGTGCGCTCGCCCGGGAGGACCGCACGGGCAAGCGCGGCGCACTGCTGCGGACCCTCGACCGGTTCGGCGTCGGATTCAACTCCTGAGAGGTGGAGCACAATGCACGCAACGTTCATCGACGGTCGCTTCGAGGCCGGGCATGGTGCCTCCCGTGCGCTGGTCGACCCGGCCACCGGCGAGGTCAGCGCCGAGCTCGTCCAGGGCGACGCCGCTGACGTCGACCGCGCCGTCGCCGCGGCGTCGGCTGCCTTCCCGGCCTGGGCCGCACGGACGCCGGGGGAGCGGGCCCAGATCCTGGCGCGGGTGGCCGACGCGCTGGCCGACTCCGACGACCTCGTCGACCTCGAGGTGCGCGAGACCGGCAAGCCGCGCGCGGTCTTCGCCGAGGGCGAGCTGCCCTTCGCCGTCGACAACCTGCGCTTCTTCGCCGGTGCCGCGCGCTCGCTGGAGGGCAGCGGGGCCGGTGTCCTGTCGAGCGGTTACACCTCGATGCTGGTGCGCCGCCCGATCGGGGTCGTCGCGGGCATCGCACCGTGGAACTTCCCACTGATCATGGCGATCTGGAAGCTGGGCCCGGCGCTGGCGGCCGGCAACACCGTCGTCCTCAAGCCGGCGCCACTCACGCCGTCGACCACGCTGCGCTTCGCCGAGATCGCCCACGAGGCCGGCCTGCCCGAGGGTGTGCTCAACGTGGTCGCTGGGGGCAACGACGTCGGCGCCGCCCTGGTCGCCCATCCCGATGTCGCGATGGTCTCGATCACCGGCTCCTCCCGCGCGGGGCGTGAGGTGATGGCCGCGTCCGCGGCGACCACCAAGCGTCTCCACCTCGAGCTCGGCGGGAAGGCGCCGGCGATCGTGTTCGCCGACGTCGATCTCGACGCGGCCGCGCGCGGGCTCGCCATGGCGGCCACCTACAACTCCGGCCAGGACTGCACTGCGCTCACCAGGATCTACGTGGAGCGGCCGATCTACGACGACGTCGTGGGTCGCATCGCCGACACGCTCGCCTCGATCCGCGTCGGCGCTCCGGACGCCGACGACACCGACCTCGGTCCGCTCATCAGCACCGAGCACCGCGAGCGCGTGCACGGCTTCGTGGCCCGCGCGCGTGAGGCCGGCGGCACGGTGGTGACCGGCGGCGCCGTCCCCGAGGGGCCTGGCGCCTACTACCCGCCGACGCTGGTCACCGACGTCGCGCAGGACTCGGAGATCGTGCAGGACGAGGTGTTCGGCCCCGTCGTGGTGGTGCTGCCCTTCGACACCGAGGACGAGGCGGTCGCCCTGGCCAACGACAGCGTCTACGGCCTCGCGTCCTCGGTGTGGACCCGCGACGTCCAGCGTGCCCTCCGCGTCGCGCACCACCTCGATGCCGGGGTGACGTGGGTCAACGACCATCTCCCGATCGCCTCCGAGGCCCCTCACGGCGGCGTCAAGGCCAGCGGCTTCGGCAAGGACATGAGCCAGGAGTCGCTCGCGGAATACACCGTCACCCACCACGTGATGCTGCGCCACGACGCGCCGCCGGTGCACGACTCGTTCCGTCCGGCGTAGGGCCGCGCGCTCGTCGGCTACTCGTCGGCCACGAGCTCGACCTCGAACCCGTCGGTGTTGGCGAGATAGGCGGCGTAGGTCTCGGGGCCGCCGGCGTACGGGTGCCGGTCGGGGAACAGGAGGGCCCAGCCGTGTGCGCCGGCGGCGTCGGTCAGTGCGTCCACCCGCGCTCGATCCCCGGCATGGAACGCCACATGGTTGAGTCCGGGACGCAGCCGGTCGTGGGCCTCGCCGCGCAGGTCGGGTGACTGCTCCACCACGAGGTAGGTGCCGTCCAGCCGCCAGCTGCGTCCGCCCGGCCAGTCCTGGAAGATCTGGTAGCCGAGCTCGGTCAGCAGCCAGCCCCACTCCGCGGTCGCGCGTCCTAAGTCGGGCACCCACAGTTCGATGTGGTGGATGCCTCCGATCCGTGCGTCGGTCACGCCCGCGAACGTATCGCGGTTGCCTATCTGCGGATCGGGTGCGCCTGGCCGCTCGCGTGGAGTTGGTGGTGGTGGAAGGGGCAGTGGAGTCGGGCGTCCTGGGTGTTGGTGTCGCCGCCGTCTTGCCAAGAGTGAGCGTGGTGGACGTGGCAGTACGCGGCGGGGGTCTCGCAGCCGGGGGTTTGGCAGTGCTGCTGTTCGAGGCCGATCGCTAGGCGCTGGGCTGGGGTGTGGAACCGGCGGGTGCGGCCGAGGTCGAGGACCTCGCTGGGGCTGCCGAGGACCGCGGGGATGATCCCGGCCTCACACGCCAGCCGGCGTGCCTGACCGGGTGAGAGGTCTACCCCGGTGTCGAGGTGCGCGACTTCGAGTCCGCCGAGGAGGGTGTCGAGGGTCATGGTGACGATGACGGCGGCGTTGAGCCCGCCGGCCTTGGGGAGCCGTTCGGTGGGGAACCGTTCGACGTACTCGGCGAACGCCTGCCCGAGTTTCTGCGGGGTCGGCTTCTCGTGGTCGTAAGCCCCGGCGCCGTCGGTGGCGCGGACGTGTTTGGGTGCGGCGAGGGCGGTGAGGGCTTTGCGGAGCATCGAACCCTGGGCGGCGGGGAGGGTGAACCGGCCGTGGGTGAGGCCTTGGTCGTCGTCGTACATCGAGAACGTCGTGTGCTTCCGGGCGCGGGCTTCTTCGGTCTCGAGCAGGCGGGCTTCGTGTGCGTCGGCGCGGGCGGGGTCGATGACCTCCAGGATGCGGCGGCCGAGGATCTTGAGCGCCTTCGCGTCGTGATGTTGCGCTTCTGCGATGAGGTGCTTCTCGGCCAGGTCGCGGTGTTCGGGGTCGAGCTCGTCGACCGCCGCGACGATCACTTGCGCCTGGTCCGGCAAGACGCGGCCTGCTGCGGCCGCGATCCTGGTTTGTTCGTGGGTGTCGAGCTCACGAGCGAGCCGGGAGGTGCGGTGTGCTTCGCCTGCTGTGAGCGGGACCAAGCGGCGGAGCCAGGCACTGGTCCAGCGGGCACCGATGCTGCCCGGGCGGTCGATCGCCTCGGCGTGAGTGATCAGGCGAGCCTCGAGCTCAGCCAAGCCGGCGCGAGCGCCGATCACTCGGGCGAGGAGGTCGTCGGTGCTCTCGCCGTCGAGCGACCAGACCGGGACGTCGACCAGATCTTTCAGTGCGGCTTCCAGGCCGGCGACGAACGTGGCGACCGGGTGGGTCGCGCCCGAGCCGCCATGGTCGTCGTGGTGCCTGCTCATGGGTCTACTCAAGCACTCGCCACCGACAGTTTTGGGTCGAGAATCCCGCTCAACCACGGGGTTGTGGAGAAATTCCGGCGCGACGTAGATCAGTAGCCGACGAGGGTGGGGCGGACCTCGATGATCGCGAGTTGTTGTGGTGTGCCGGGGACGGTGAGGGAGTCGGGGATGTCGTGCCAGGGGCCGCCGTTGACCTGGTAGCGGCCGGTGTAGGTGGTGTCGAGGCTGGGGGAGGCCTGGCCTTTGCGGAGGTATTGGTGGATGACGTCGCCGGTGGGGTAGGGGCCGCCGGGGGTTGTGGTGGTGTCGGTGGTGCCGTCGCCGTAGTGCCAGGTGTATTGGGCTGGTGTGGCCTCGATGGTGACCTGTTGGCCGAGGAGTTGCACGGTCTGGGTGCGTGGGGTGGTGTTGTCGGTGAAGTAGTAGGTGTCGAAGTTGACCGCGGTCTTCCCACCGGGCGGCTGGATGGTCAGCTCGCTGGCCGGCCAGGTGAGGGAGCGGAAGGCGCGCACGACCATGCCTGGGGTCACCACCGGAGCCACCGCCGGTTCGCCGGGCGCGTCGGTGATGCACGTTCTGCCGACCACCTCGCCGTCGACGACGATCGCGTTCCATAGGCCGGTGTACGTCTCGCCGTCGGGGCCGACCTCGGCGCATGGTTCCGGTTCGTAGCAGACGTACTGCCCGCCGAGTGAGCAGATGGGCACATAGGTCGGAGGGTCTTCCGAGGCGGACGGGTAGCTGCCGACTGATGCTGTGTCGCCGTGAGTGGCTCCGGTGGGGTGGCTCGTACTCGCAGACGCTCCGACCAGGGTGCCGGACGCTGTCGACTCTCCCTGTTGACCGCCGCCCTTTCCCCCACCCTTGCCTCCCGACTTTCCTCCACTGTCGGCGAAACTCGCTGGCGCGAACGTGATCGCCAGTAGCACGCACAAGCCGGCCGCCATTCGCGTCGCCTTCATTGCGCGATCCGAGTCAGGCTGGTGACCTTCCACTGTCCGTCGAGTTGGCGGAGGTTCATCTGGAACCGCTCGCGACCACCGGTGAACCGCTCGTCAACCTTTCCAGATCGGTTGTAGATGACGGTCTCTCCAGAGTTGAGCGTGTACTCGTAGATGAACGTAGGACCGGTAGCAGCAATCTGCTTTAGGCCTCGTATTGCGAAAGGCTCCACGGTGATCCGACCACCCGACGCGTAGACGTCATCGACACGATCAGCAAGGACATCACACGACTCACAGCCATGTGAAAGTGATCGAAAGCGGGTGCTGTCACCACTGCGCTGCATTTCGAACGACTCGTTCGACCACTCGCGGATCGCAGCGGCTCTCGCAGCGCGGGCCGACTTCGGCGGCTCCGAAGTCGGAGGATCGCTCGGCGGTGGGCTGTTGGTCGGACCGCCGCCGGTGGTGGAGGTGTCCGACGAGGGCGAACTCGACGTCGGATCGGCGATCTTCGGCTCCGGGTCACCGTTGCAGGCGCTCAGCCCGCCCAGGACGAGCAGGACGGTGGGTAGGAGGAGTGCCGAGGATGGTGGTCGCATCGCGTGGTCCTTCCCGAGTGACCGGCGTCTGTCGGGAAACCTACCCCGCCTTCACGGCGTCGGGAATGACCAGAGACGTGCCTGTGGAAAGCCGGACGCGGCCGCGTCGGCAGGGCGTTCAGCCGTCCTCGCCCCAGTTCGCGATGATCGCGGCGATCGGCGGGATCACCGCGGCGATGGCCGACATCACCACCGCGGCAGTCGTCGACCACAGCCGCACGAGGTTCCAGGCGAGCAGGATCAGCGCGAGGCAGAGACCCATGAGCGCGAAGTACCAACGTCTCCTCCGGCGCAGGCGCTCAGCCTGCGATCGGGGCACTTCACTGATGGTGAAGCGCTGGCCACGTCTCATCGTCTCCACACTGCCACGCCGCCCGAGCCACCCCCGCGGCAGACGCCGCAGAAACCAACGCGCCGCCGTCCCCATGGAAGGGACGACGGCGCGCCAGAGGAGCAGAGCAGGTCACATGGTGACGCCGTAGTTGCTGATGATGCCGGTCAGGCCGGAGGCGTAGCCCTGGCCGATCGCGCGGAACTTCCACTCCTCGCCGCTGCGGTAGAGCTCACCGAAGACCATGGCGGTCTCGGTGGAGGCGTCCTCGGAGAGGTCGTAGCGCGCGAGCTCGGTGTCGTTGGAGGTGTCGACGACGCGGATGTAGGCGTTCTTGACCTGGCCGAAGCTCTGGCCGCGGGTGTCGGCCTCGTGGATCGTCACGTTGAAGACGACCTTGTCGGTCTGCGGGGTGAGCTGCGCGAGGTCGACCTCGATGGTCTCGTCGTCACCCTCGGCCGCGCCGTCCCGGACGTCGCCCTTGTGACGCACGGTGCCCTCGGGGGAGTTGAGGTTGTTGTAGAAGATGAAGTGCTGGTCGCTCAGCACCTTGTCGCCCTCGCCGCACACCAGGGCGGTGGCGTCGAGGTCGAAGTCGGCGCCGTCGGTCGTCCGGGCGTCCCAGCCGAGGCCCACACGGACCGACTGGAGCGAGGGGGCCATCTTGGTGAGGCTGACGTTGCCACCCTTGGACAGCGAAACGGGCATGTGGGACTCCTTGAGGTCGTGGTGAATGGACTATGGCTGGGCACGTGGACGCCGGCGCGTGTACGCCGCGCGTTGGTGGGGAGGTTACTCGGGAATGGGTGGCCCGAAACCTGGCCGACCTATCCTGATCCGAACCCCGAACGGCTGAGAGGCCGCTTCGCCCTCGACGAGAGACGGCACTGCCCGGATGCGCCATTTCCACTTCCTCGACCCGACCGATCGGGCCCAGCTGTTCTTCAAGGAGCCCATCGACCTGGGCCGTGACGATCCGCTCGACCTGCTCGCCCATGGCCTCGGCGCCACGCTCTACATCCCCGCGACCCGCGAGAAGCTGGCGGCCGACGTCGTCCGGGTGGCCGAACAGGGCTCGACCAGCTGCGTGATCTGCCTCGAGGACGCCATCCCCGACAGCGCCGTCGAGTACGCCGTCAACCACGTCGCGGAGGAGCTCACGGCGCTCTACGCCGAGGGCCGTACCGACCTGCCATTGCTGTTCGTGCGGGTCCGCTCCTCCGACCAGCCGGCGCGCCTGGTCCGCCTGCTGGGCGAGGCGGCCGCGATCATCGACGGCTTCGTGCTCCCCAAGTTCTCCTCGGCCGGCGGTGCCGAGTACCTCGACGCCGTCGCCCACTGTGAGCGCACCGTGGGCCGGCGGCTGATGATGATGCCGGTCATCGAGACGCCCGAGGTGATGTACCACGAGTCCCGGATCGAGGAGCTGCTCGGCATCCAGGAGGTGCTGTCGAAGCATCCGGACCGGGTGCTGGCGGTCCGGATCGGCGCCACCGACATGGCCTCGGTGTTCGCCCTGCGACGTCCGCGCGACCTGACCATCTACGACGTCCGCCTCATCGCCAGCGCCGTCACCGACGTCGTCAACGTGCTTGGGCGCCCCGGCGGTCACGCGGTCACCGGGCCGGTCTGGGAGTACTTCACCGCTCCCGACCGGATCTTCAAGCCGCAGCTGCGCGAGTCGCCGTTCGCCCGGAGCGAGGACCGCGAGCTGCGCGCGCGGCTGCTGGCTCGCAACCTCGACGGCCTGATCCGCGAAGTGCTCCTCGATCGCGCCAACGGCCTGATCGGCAAGACCGTCATCCACCCCACCCACGTCCCGGTGGTGCACGCACTCGCCGTGGTCAGCCACGAGGAGTACGACGACGCCCTCGGCGTCGTCTCCGCCAAGCAGGGCGGCGGGGGAGTGACCCGCTCGTCGTACCGGAACAAGATGAACGAGGCGAACCCCCACCTGGCGTGGGCGCAGCAGCTGATGTTCCGCGCGGATGCCTTCGGGGTCGCGCAGCCCGATGTCAGCTTCGTCGATCTGCTCGCCGCAGCCACCGAGGAGGACCGCGGATGACCGTCTGGTCGGGCGCATGGGTGATCCAGCACGCAGGGGTGGAGCTCCTCGCTGACTCCGAGGAGGCCGCGCACGATCTGGTGGGTCTCGCGGTGCGCCGCAATCCCAAGCGTGTGCATCTGGTCGTCTCCACGGTGCTCGCCAAGCACATCCCCGTCACGCCGTCGGTGGCTCGCCAGGTCGGCGCCGATCTCGGCGCCCGGGTCGAGAGCGCGCTCGACGGCGTGCGGCCCGACCTGGTGATCGGCTACGCCGAGACCGCGACCGGTCTGGGGCACCTGGTCGCCGACGCGCTCGGCGCCACCGCTCTGCACTCCACTCGCCGCCCGGGCGGATCGGCGCTGAGCTTCGAGGAGGAGCACAGCCACGCGACCACCCATCGCCTCCAGCCGGGCGATCCCGGACTGCTCACCGGATCCGGTCCGCTGGTGCTGGTCGACGACGAGCTCACCACAGGACGCACGATCCTCAACACCGTGCGCGAGCTGCACGCGATCTCACCGCGGCCGGCCTACGTCGTCGCCGCTCTCCTCGACCTGCGACCCGACGACGCCCGTGCCTACGCCGACAAGGTGGCCGCCGAGCTCGGCACCTCGATCCGGTTCGTCGCGCTGATGGACGGCGAGGTGCGAACCCACGGCGACCCCGACGATCTCGTGCGGGAGGCGGTCGCCGCCGTCGAGCCGCTCGGCGAGCCCGGCCCCGACCACGCCGAGGAGACCACGGTCGCCGAGTCCTGGCCGCCCGACGTCGCCACCGGCGGACGACACGGTCTCGGCTCGGCGGATGCGGAGGGCTTCGAGGCCGCGGTCGCCGACCTCGGCGCCGAGGTCGGCCGACAGGTCGCGGGGGCGAGCACCGTGCACGTGCTCGGCACCGAGGAGCTGATGTACCTCCCGCAGCGGATCGCGGAGTACCTCGAGGCATCGCGCCCGGCGACCACCGTGACGCTGTCCTCGACGACCCGGTCGCCCGTGGTCGTGCGCGATGAGGAGGGCTACGCGATCCGTCACGGCATCACGTTCGCGGCCCACGACGGCGTCGACGACGACGTCCCCAGGTTCGCCTACAACCTCGAGCCCGGCCGCTTCGACGCGATCGTGGTGGTCCTCGACGACGCCACCCCCGCCGACGGCGCCGCCGAGCTTCGTGCTGCGCTTCGGACCCTGTGCGACAAGCTCGTCGTGGTGCGGGTGGGCGCCTGATGCCGCTCCCCACACCACTGTCCGGACCGGCGTTCGGCTCCTATGCCGCCGACGACGTCACCTGGCTGCTCAAGGACCTCAGCGACGCCGACCTCGAGGCGCCGGTGGAGCAGCGGGAGGCCGCGATCCAGGCCGGCACCGCGCACTACGCCGAGTCGCTGCCGGTCGAGTACCAGCCCAGCGCGGAGTACACCGCGCTGTTCGAGAAGGCGCTGGCCGAGCAGTCGCGCCGGGTGGCCCTCGCGGCGGCCGTGCTGGTGCACCTGATCGTCGACCTGCGCGGCCGGGACGCCGTCCTGGTCTCCCTGGCCCGCGCCGGCACCCCGATCGGGATCCTGCTGCGCCGCTACGCACGGCGGCTCGGTCTCGACCTGCCCCATTACACGATGTCCATCGTGCGCGGACGGGGCCTCGACACGGTCGCGCTGCGCTACCTCGCCGAGCACCACGACCCCGCCGACGTCGTGTTCGTCGACGGCTGGACCGGCAAGGGTGCGATCTCGCGCGAGCTGACCGCCGCCTGCATCGAGGCCGAGCAGAGCCTCGGCGTGCGCTTCGACCCGTCGCTGGCCGTGCTGGCCGACCCCGGCAGCAGCACCGACGTCTACGGCACCCGCGACGACTTCCTGATCCCCTCGGCCTGCCTGAACTCCACCGTCTCCGGCCTGGTGTCGCGCACGGTGCTGAACGACCGGCTGATCGGCCCCGACGACTTCCACGGCGCGAAGTTCTACGCCGAGCTCGCCCCGGGCGATGTGTCCCGGCGCTATCTCGACGTCGTCGAGTCCCACTTCGACGACGTCGCCCCCGAGGCGCGCGCACAGGCGGCCCGCCTCCTGGGCGCCGACCGGTCGCCGACCTGGTCGGGCTGGAAGGCCGTGGAGGAGGTCAGCGCCGGCTATGGCATCGGCGACGTGAACCTGGTCAAGCCGGGCGTGGGGGAGACCACCCGCGTGCTGCTGCGCCGCGTGCCCTGGCGCGTGCTGGTGCGTCCCGACCGGCGTCACGAGCTCGGCCACGTCGAGCTGCTCGCCGAGCAGCGCGGCGTCCCGGTGGAGGTGGTCGACGACCTCGCCTTCTCCTGCATGGGACTGATCCATCCGCGCTTCGCCCAGACCGAATCCTGATCCGAGGAGCCCGATGCTCGCCTCCGACATCGACCGCACCCTGCTGTGGTCCCACAAACGACTCGGTGACGTGCCGCCGGCCGACCTGGAATGCCTCGAGGTGCTCCAGGGCCGGGACTGGGCGTTCGTGACCAAGCCCGCCTACGCCGCGCTCGAGGCGATGGCCGTCACCGGCGAGCTCGTGCTGTGCACGACACGCACGCCCGACCAGGTCCTGCGGCTGCGCCTGCCTCGCTACCGGCAGATCCTGTGCCTCAACGGAGGTGCGCTCCTGGTCGACGGGGAGCCGGACGCCGAGCACGCCCGATCCACCGCGGACCTGGTCGCGCAGCGCCGGCCGATGGCCGAGTTCGCCGATCGGGTGCGTCATCTCGCGGAGGCGCCGCACGTGCGCGGGCTCCGCGACGCCGACGGCCACTTCGGCTACTTCCTGCTCACCGGCGACCCCGTCCCCGACGAGTGGGTCGCCGAGCTCGAGGAGATCGCGGCCGACGACGGCTGGCGCCTCACCCACGAGCAGACCAAGGTCTACGCGATGCCCGACGTCCTCACCAAGGAGTCCGGCCTGACCCGTCTGCTGGAGCGTGCCGACGACGAGTTGGTCGCGGCCGCCGGCGACTCCCTGCTCGACGAGGGGATGCTCCGACTGGCGCGGCACGCGCTGGTGCCGCGCGAGGCGTACCTGGAGTCCCACGGCTGGGACGGCCCGCTCACCGAGGCGACCGGCGTGTTGGCCGGCGAGGAGATCGCCCTGTGGCTCGCCGAGCTCACCGGGACCGCGATGAGTTCGACGAGCTCGACCGGTCTGAGTTCGAGAACAGGCGCGCCCGCAACCGGTTGACGCGCCGGACCAGGAGGATCCGATGCCAACGGTGGTGATGATCGGTACCCGCAAGGGACTGTGGATCGCGACGTCCGACGACGAGCGTGCCGACTGGCGGCTCACCGGACCTCATCACGACATGGAGGAGGTCTACTCCTGCATGATCGACACCCGCGGCGGGGCACCCCGGCTGCTGGTCGGGACGTCGTCGCCGTGGTTCGGCCCGCAGGTGCGCTGGTCCGACGACCTCGGCGTCACCTGGCACGAGACGCCGGGCGGCGGCATCCGGTTCGACGAGGGCAGCGGCGACGCCGTCGAGCGGGTCTGGCAGCTCACGCCCGGCCTCGAGCCCGACGTCGTCTGGACGGGCACCGAGCCGGGTGCGGTGTGGCGCTCGGAGGATCAAGGACGGACCTTCGCGCTGGTGCGCGGACTGTGGGAGCACCCACATCGCGAGCAGTGGGGTGCCGGCTACGGCGGCCAGGCGTTCCGCACGATCCTGCCGCACCCCAGCGACCCCGACTCGGTCACGGTGGCGATCTCCTCCGGAGGCGTCTACCAGAGCGCCGACGCCGGCCGGACCTGGGCACCGCGCAACGTCGGCCTGCGCGCGGAGTTCTACCCCGAGGGCCAGCAGTACCCCGAGTTCGGCCAGTGCGTGCACAAGATCGCCCGTCACCCCGACCGGCCGGAGCGGCTGTTCCTGCAGAACCACGGGGGCGTCTACCGCTCCGACGACCACGGCGGGACCTGGGAGTCGATCGCCGCCGGGCTGCCGGCCGAGTTCGGATTCCCCATCGTGGTCGACCCCCACGACCCCGAGACCGTCTACGTCTTCCCGCTGCTGGGCAGCGACCGCCGCTACCCGGCCGACGCGAGGGCTGCGGTCTGGCGCTCCCGCGACGCCGGATCCACCTGGGAGCCGCTGGCCGACGGTCTCCCGGAGCAGTTCTGGGTCGGCGTGATGCGCGATGCGATGACGGCCGACGACCACGATCGGGTCGGGCTCTACCTCGGCGCCCGCAACGGCGCCGTGTGGTGCAACCCCGACGCCGGTGCCGACACCGGTGCCGGCTGGCGGACCGTGGCGGCCAACCTGCCCGACGTCATGGCGGTGCGGGCGGCGTCCTACGCGCCTGCCTGACCCTCGCCGGGTGGGGATCTCGCGGGTTTGGGCGCCACCGCGCCTGCGCGTTAGCCTGTGGTGTCCGTCCCACGTGGGACGACGCCATTGATCGATTGACACTCGCCTGACCGCCGTGAAACGGCCGCGGATCCAGAGTGCCCGGGAGAACAGGCCCCGGCGCGCCGCGCAGCGAAGAGAAGAAGAGGAGCCGCCATGTCCGTCGGGACCGACGCAGCGACGAAGAAGAAGATCATCGCCGAGTACGCCATCGCCGAGGGCGACACCGGCTCTCCCGAGGTGCAGATCGCGCTGCTCAGCCACCGCATCGCCCACCTCACCGAGCACCTCAAGCAGCACAAGCACGACCACCACAGCCGTCGTGGCCTGCTGCTGCTCGTCGGCCAGCGCCGCCGGCTTCTGAACTACCTGAAGAAGACCGAGATCGAGCGCTACCGCTCGATCATCGAGCGCCTCGGCCTGCGCCGCTGACGCCGTCGTCGGGATCCACCCCTCGGGTGGGTCCCGACTGCTGCATCACGGCCACTCACAACTGAACACCCACCCACTGGAGCGATCCGCGCCACGTCCGGCCCGGTCCTCGGTAGTGACTCTCAGGCGCTGTCCATTCCGCCCCTGCGGGTCTCGATCGAAGATCGGTCATCTGCGCGGGAGTCGCGGATCGCGCCGCGAACAGGAAGATCCACTGTGACAGAACCCGTCATCACCGCCGTCGAGACCGTTCTCGACAACGGCAAGTTCGGCACCCGCACCGTCAAGTTCGAGACCGGGCTGCTGGCCCGCCAGGCGGCCGGTGCCGTCACCGCCTACCTCGACGACGAGACGATGCTGCTCTCGGCCACCACGGCCGGCAAGCACCCCAAGGACCACTTCGACTTCTTCCCCCTCACCATCGACGTCGAGGAGCGGATGTACGCCGTGGGCCAGATCCCCGGCTCGTTCTTCCGCAGTGAGGGCCGCCCCGGCGAGGACGCCATCCTCACCTGCCGCCTGATCGACCGGCCGCTGCGCCCCACCTTCAAGAAGGGCCTGCGCAACGAGGTCCAGGTCGTCATCACCGTCCTCGCGCTCGACCCCGACCAGCCCTACGACGTCCTGGCGATCAACGCCGCGTCCATGTCGACCCAGCTCTCCGGCCTGCCGTTCTCCGGCCCGGTCGGCGGCGTCCGCGTCGCTCTCATCGAGGGCCAGTGGGTCGCCTTCCCCAGCCACAGCCAGCTCGAGAACGCCGTCTTCGACATGGTCGTCGCCGGCCGGGTCACCGACTCCGGCGACGTCGCGATCATGATGGTCGAGGCCGAGGCGCCCGAGCAGACCTACGAGCTCGTCGCCTCCGGCGCCTCCGCGCCGTCGGAGGAGATCGTCGCCGGCGGCCTCGACGCCGCCAAGCCCTTCATCAAGCAGCTGTGCGAGGCGCAGGCCGAGCTGGCCAAGCAGGCCGCCAAGCCGGTCCAGGAGTTCCCGATCTTCCTCGACTACGAGGACGACGTGTACGCCGCCGTCGAGGCCGCCGTCTCCGCCGAGACCGCCGAGGCGCTGGCCATCGTCGGCAAGCAGGAGCGCGACGACAAGCTCGACGACGTCAAGGCCTCCCTGCTGGAGAAGCTCGGCGACCAGTTCGAGGGCCGCGAGAAGGAGATCGGCGCGGCGTTCAAGTCGGTCACCAAGGCCCTCATGCGCGACCGCGTGCTGCGCGAGCGGGTCCGCATGGACGGCCGCGGCCTGGCCGACATCCGGCCGCTGCACGCCGAGGTCGGCGTCCTGCCCCGGGTCCACGGCTCCTCGCTCTTCGAGCGCGGCGAGACCCAGATCCTCGGCGTCACGACCCTCAACATGCTCAAGCTGGAGCAGCAGCTCGACACCTTGAGCCCCGAGAAGCACCGCCGCTACATGCACAAGTACGTCTTCCCGCCGTTCTCCACCGGCGAGACCGGCCGGGTGGGCTCGCCCAAGCGCCGCGAGGTCGGCCACGGTGCGCTGGCCCGCCGGGCGCTGCTCCCGGTGCTGCCGAGCCGCGAGGAGTTCCCCTACGCGATCCGCCAGCTCTCCGAGGCGATGGGCTCCAACGGCTCGACCTCGATGGGCTCGGTCTGTGCCTCGACCCTCTCGCTGTTGCAGGCCGGTGTGCCGCTCAAGGCGCCGGTCGCCGGCATCGCGATGGGCCTGATCTCCGGCGAGGTCGACGGCGAGACCACCTACGTCGCGCTGACCGACATCCTCGGGGCCGAGGACGCCATGGGCGACATGGACTTCAAGGTCGCCGGCACCCGCGAGTTCGTCACCGCCCTCCAGCTCGACACCAAGCTCGACGGCATCCCCGCCGACGTCCTGGCTGCCGCGCTCACCCAGGCCAAGGACGCCCGCCTGGCGATCCTCGACGTGATGGGTGAGGCGATCGAGGCTCCCGAGGAGATGTCGCTGCACGCGCCGCGGATCATCACGATCCGGATCCCCGTCGACAAGATCGGCGAGGTCATCGGCCCGAAGGGCAAGATCATCAACCAGATCCAGGACGACACCGGCGCCTCGATCACCATCGAGGACGACGGCACGATCTACGTCGGCGCGACCAACGGCGAGGCCGCCGAGGCCGCTAAGGCCGCGATCAACGCGATCGCGAATCCGACGATGCCCGAGGTCGGCGAGCGCTACCTCGGCACGGTCGTGAAGACCACGAACTTCGGTGCGTTCGTCTCGCTGATGCCCGGCAAGGACGGTCTGCTCCACATCACCAAGCTGCGTGGCCTGGTGGGCGGCAAGCGCGTCGAGAACGTCGAGGACGTCGTCTCGGTGGGCCAGAAGATCCAGGTCGAGATCGCCGAGGTCGACGACCGCGGCAAGCTGTCGCTGATCCCGGTGCTCGAGGAGACCGAGACCGAGTCGGCTCCCGAGTCCGCCGAGGCCGACGCCGAGGCCTGATTCGTCACCCCGACCCGCCGCCGCGAGGCGGCGGGTCGGTGCGTTTTCGGGGAACGTCGGGAGCCGCGCGGGGGCGAGGAGGACATGATGGAGAGCATGGAGAAGGCCCAGAAGACCCAGAAGGGCCAGAAAGTGGGCACGACCCGCACGGTCTCGACTGTGCGCGACGCCGGCGGGGTGGTCACCTCCCGGGTGCGTCGCACCGTCCTGCCCGGCGGCCTGCGTGTGGTCACCGAGGAGATGGCCGGCGCCCGCTCGGCGACGGTGGGCGTGTGGGTCGACGTCGGCTCCCGTGACGAGACGCCGTCGCTCCACGGCGCCTCGCACTTCCTCGAGCACCTGCTGTTCAAGGGCACCTACGAGCGCTCGGCCCTCGACATCTCGGTGGCCCTCGACGAGATCGGCGGCGAGTTCAACGCCTTCACCGCCAAGGAGTACACCTGCTTCCACGCGCGGGTCCTCGACGAGGACCTGCCCCTGGCCATCGACGTGCTCGGCGACATGATCACCTCCTCGGTGCTGGCCGCCGACGACGTGGAGGCCGAGCGCGAGGTGATCCTCGACGAGATCGCGATGCACGACGACGACCCCGACGACGTCGTCCACAACCTCTTCGCCGAGCGGGCGTGGGGCGCGAACTCGCCGCTGGGCCGCTCGATCGCCGGCACCGAGGCCTCGATCACCGGACTCGACCGGGCCCGGATCCTCCGGTTCTACCGGCGTCACTACCGCCCCGAGCGGATGGTGGTCGCGGCGGCCGGGAACCTCGACCACGCCCAGGTCGTGCGCCAGGTGCGCAAGGCCTTCGGCCGGCGCGACTTCCTCACCGGCGACCAGGTGCCGGCCGGTCCGCGACACACCAACCGGCGGGTCCGGGTACGGTCGGGTCAGGTCAGCGCGACGCGGCCGTTCGAGCAGGTCAACGTCGTGCTCGGCATGCAGGGCTATGCCCGCGACGACGATCGACGCTTCGCCCTCGGCGTCCTCAACACCGCGCTCGGCGGCGGCACGTCCAGCCGGCTGTTCCAGGAGATCCGCGAACGGCGCGGGCTGGCCTACTCGGTCTACTCCTTCACCTCCCAGCACGTCGACGCCGGACTGGTCGGCGTCGCGGTCGGCTGCCTGCCCGCCAAGCTCGACGAGGTGCTCGCCACCGTCCGTCTCGAGCTCTCCCGCGTCGCGGCCCACGGCATCACCGAGGAGGAGCTGGTGCGCGGCAAGGGCCAGCTGCGCGGCGGCCTGGTCCTCGGGCTCGAGGACTCCGCCTCGCGGATGATCCGGCTCGGCAAGGCCGAGCTCGTCCACGACGAGCTGCTGGAGATCGACGAGGTCATCGCCCGCATCGACGCCGTCACGCTCGAGGAAGTCCGCGAGGTGGCAGCGGAGGTGTTCTCCCGCCCGGAGGTGCTGGCGATCGTCGGCCCTACCTGAGCGCCGCCCGGAGTTGGGCGGCGTCGGAGGTTGAGCAAGCGAGCCTGCGAGCGCCGACGAAACCTCGGGTCCCCGACGGGCGCTTGCCGGAGGTTGAGCAAGCGAGCCTGCGAGCGCCGACGAAACCCCGGCCCCAGTCCCAGTGGGAGGCTCCCGAGGGAGCCCACCACTAGGTCTCGACGCGTCGGTTCACGCCCTTCGCAGGCTCAGTGCGTGACTCCTTGCTCGACCACCGACGATCCCGTCCTCGCGAGCTCGGACGTGATCACCGCCGCCCGATGATGCCGACCACCGGCGGCTGCTTGTTGTCGATCACCGAGACCCGGAAGCCGCCGTCGGCCAGCGCCGCGGAGGCGCCCTTGACGATCTGCGGGACCTGCTCGGGCATCTTGGCCTCGAAGAAGAGGAAGACCGCACCGCCGGGCACGACGCGTTCGTGCAGCAGCGCGACCTCGTCACGGCACTCGCGC
This sequence comes from Nocardioides epinepheli, assembly GCF_037936805.1. Classification (NCBI taxonomy): domain Bacteria; kingdom Bacillati; phylum Actinomycetota; class Actinomycetes; order Propionibacteriales; family Nocardioidaceae; genus Nocardioides; species Nocardioides epinepheli. The sequence continues at coordinate 28,649 of NZ_JBBMMC010000006.1, forward strand.
ACCCAGAACAGGTTCACGTTGAAGGCGAAGACCTTCGAGAGCCGCTTGACTGGGACGCGGAGGGTGGCCAGGTCGATCTGGCGGACCGTGAGCCGACCGGCCTTCACCGCCTCGGCATTGCGGCGCTTGGTCCGGTCGACGCCCGACTCGGAACGGTCGATGGCGAACAGCTTGCCGGTCTCCAGGCGGGAGACCATGAGCTCGGCGGCCGCGCCCGGTCCGCATCCGATCTCGAGGATGTGGTCGGCGGGCTGCGGGTCCATGAAGTCCACCGCCCATCGGATCCGCGCCGGAATCTGCTGTGCGACCATGGGCGACAGCCTGCCAGAACCGGACCAGGCATTCACTCACCCCCGCCGTCTACCGGGACGCGAGCCCCTAGGGTTGGTGCCGTGGCCGGTGATGGTGGAGTGAATGGTGACGTGGTCCGAGTCGGCGTCCTGGGCGCCCGCGGCAAGGTCGGAGCCGAGGTCTGCCGGGCCGTCGAGGAGGCCGCCGGGCTCGAGCTCGTCGCCGCCATCGACCAGGGCGACGACCCTCAGGAGCTCGTGACCTCCGGTGCGCAGGTGGTCGTCGACTTCACCCATCCCGACGTCGTGATGGACAACCTGGAGCTGTGCATCGAGCACGGCATCGACGCCGTGGTCGGCACCACCGGCTTCGACGACGAGCGCCTGGCGCGGCTGCGCGAGCTGCTGGGGGACCCGCCACGGAGCGGCGTGCTGATCGCACCGAATTTCTCGATCGGCGCCATATTGATGATGCGCTTCGCCGCAGCCGCCGCGCCGCACTTCGACTCGGTCGAGGTCGTCGAGCTCCACCATCCCGACAAGGCAGACGCCCCCTCGGGCACCGCGCGCCGCACCGCCGAGCTGATCGCCGCCGCCCGCCGGGACGCCGGCGTGGACCCCGCTCCCGACGCCACCTCGACAGCCCTCGACGGTGCCCGGGGCGCCGACGTCGACGGAGTGCCGGTCCACGCCCTCCGGGTGCGCGGCCTGGTCGCCCACCAGGAGGTCATCCTGGGCGGTACGGGGGAGACCCTCACCCTGCGCCACGACTCGCTGCACCGCTCCTCGTTCACGCCCGGCGTCCTCGCCGCCGTCCGCGCGATCGGCTCCCGCCCCGGCCTGACCGTCGGCCTCGAGGAGCTCATCGACCTCTGACCCGCGCCGTTCGGCGCAATTGCGCGGTTTGGGTCGGTGGGTGGGCTGTTTACTGCACCAATCGGCGCAATCGCGCCGTTCGGGTCAGCGCCCGAGACGCGCTGGTCGAGTCCGGTCGCGGGTCAGAGCAGGCGCGCCAAGGCGGCGACGAGGGCGGCGCCGAAGACCACGACCAGGAACGGCGCCCGCACGACCAGCAGCAGCACGGCCGCGCCCAGGCCGATCGCACGGGCGTCGAGGGCCAGGCCGCCGGAGTCGGTGGCGACCACCTGGACGGCGACCAGCGCCGCCAGCAGGGCGACCGGGATCAGGTCCGCCACGCGGGAGACGACCGGATGGTCGAGCACCCGCGGGGGCACCGAGAGTCCGGCGAGCTTGAGGAGATAGCAGCCGAGCGCGCCGGCCAGGATCGCGGCCCAGGTCATGACGATCCCGCCTGGTGCTGATGTCCGGGCGGGTCGTCCGGGGCGATGTCGGGGGGCGTCCCGATCGGCAGGACACCCACCAGCAGCGCCACGCCCGCCGCCACCAGGACCGGCACCCCGGCCGCGGTGAACGGGACGACGCCGAGGGCCACTGCGGCGGCGAGCACCGCCACGACCTGGTGCAGCGGGCGGTCCAGCCGCGGCCACAGCAGGGCCAGGAAGGCGGCCCCGACCGCGGCGTCGAGGCCGTAGTCGCGCGGGTCACCGATGGCCTCGCCGGCCACCGCGCCGATCAGCGTCGCGAGGTTCCACAGCACGAAGATCGACACGCCGGTGGCCAGGAAGCCCGTGCGAGCCCCCGCGCGGGTGCGACGGGTCACCGACATCGCCGTCGACTCGTCGATGAGCACCTGGGCCGCGGCGGCGCGACGCCAGCCGCGGAAGCCGAGGAGCGGGGCCAGGCGCAGGCCATAGAGGGTGTTGCGGGTCCCGAGGAGCAGCGCCGTCGACGTGCCGGCCCACGGCGAGCCACCCGAGGCGATCACCCCGACCATCGCGAACTGCGAGGCGCCGGTGAACATCAGCAACGACAGGGCGCAGGTCTGGAGCACGTCGAGACCGGAGGCGACGGCCACCGCGCCGAACGAGACGCCGTAGGTGCCGGTGGCGATGCCGACGCCGAGGCTGTCGCGCAGGATGGCGCGGCGGTCCTCGACCGGTGCGCCGGGGCTCTCGTCGTCCACGACCGGGTCAGGCCAACGCGGTGTGCAGGCGCACCTGCTTGACCGTGGTCTCCCCACTGCCGTCGAGGTCCAGCTCGCGGTGCGCGCTGTCGGCGGCCCAACCGGCGCTCACCAGGAAGGCGCGACGCCGGTCGTCGCTGGTGATGGTCCAGGTGACGGCGCGGGTGAACTTGTCGGCCTCCAGCGTCTCCGCGGCCGCCTGGAGCAGCCGCGACCCGTGCCCGCGTCCCCGGTCGGCGGGATCGACGGTGAGCTCGGTCAGCTCGCCGTCGGCGATCGGGTCGCAGTCCGGATCGGAGGCAGGGGTCGTGATCGCGAAGCCGACCACCCGATTGCGCTCGAGCGCGACCAGCACCCGGTTGCGCGCATCGGCGGGCTTGGCCAGCGACTCGCGCCACGCCGCAGCGATGGGGCCCGGGTCGGCCGGGATCGCCTCGGGCGGGAGGACGTCGGCGTACTGCTCGGCCCAGGCACGGATCTGCACGTCCGCGATCGCGGCGGCGTCCTCGGCCCAGGCGATGCGCACGGAGACATCGGCGGTCGGTGTGCTCATGGTCCGATCATCCCAGGGGAGCGGCGCGTTAGGTTGGCGGCATGGAGTTCCGCAATCTTGGAGCAAGCGGCATGAAGGTCTCCGCCATCTCCTACGGCAACTGGCTCACCCACGGCTCGCAGGTCGAGGAGGACGCCGCCCTGGCCTGCGTACGCCAGGCGCTGGAGGAAGGCATCACGACCTTCGACACCGCCGACGTATACGCGAACACCGCTGCCGAGACCGTGCTCGGCAAGGCGCTGAGCGGTCAGCGCCGCGAGAGCCTGGAGATCCTCACCAAGGTCTTCTGGCCCACCGGCCCGAAGGGGCCCAACGACCACGGCCTGTCACGCAAGCACATCATGGAGGCCATCGACGGGTCGCTGACCCGCCTCCAGACCGACTACGTCGACCTCTACCAGGCGCACCGCTTCGACCACGAGACGCCACTGGAGGAGACGATGCTCGCCTTCGCCGACGTCGTCCGCGCCGGCAAGGCGCTCTACATCGGGGTGTCGGAGTGGCGCGCGGAGGAGATCCGGGCGGCCGCCGAGCTCGCCCGCGAGCTCCGAGTGCCGCTGGTGTCCAACCAGCCGCAGTACAACATGCTGTGGCGGGTCATCGAGGCCGAGGTGGTGCCCACCTGCGAGGAGCTCGGCATCGGGCAGATCGTGTGGTCGCCCATCGCCCAGGGCGTGCTCACCGGGAAATACCGCCCCGGCGAGCCGGTCCCCGAGGGCTCTCGAGCCACCGACGACAAGGGCGGCGCCGACATGATCGGGCGCTGGCTGCGCGACGACGTCCTCGAGCGAGTCCAGCTGCTGCGACCGATCGCCGAGGAGGCGGGCCTCTCACCGGCCCAGCTCGCGGTGGCGTGGGTGCTGCAGCAGCCCGACGTGTCCTCGGCGATCATCGGGGCCAGCCGGCCCGAGCAGGTCACCGAGAACGCCAAGGCCGCCGGCGTCACCCTCGACGCCTCCACGCTCGCCGCGATCGACGAGGCGCTGGGCGACGTGGTCGAGAGGGACCCGGCCCAGACGAAGTCGCCTCGCCGTTCGGAGCTCTTCGGCTGAATGTGCCGCAGGTCAGCGGTAGTGCTCGGGGAGCGACTGACCGATCTTGAGCCGCGGCTTGGGCAGGCGCATGAACTTCATCTGCATCGCGCGGGTGATGGCGTAGTAGGTGGTGCCCTTGGTGGGCTCGTCGGGGAAGCGCAGCGCCAGCTGCTTGCGCAGGCGCAGCCGCATCACGACCAGGTCGACCACGAGCACCACGAACAGCGGCAGGATCAGCGCCGGGATGAACAAGGAGACGATCATCAACGGGATGACGATCTCGGCGAAGGAGAACCGGACGTCGACGAAGTCGCGGATGAACCGGCGTACCGGGCCCTTGTCGCGCGCGAGCAGGTAGCGCTCGTCGCCGGTCTTCATCGCCTCGCGAACCTTCTGGCTCGACTCGGCGCGCGCCGCGCGCTGGCGCTGCATCTGCTCCTTGCGGGTACGCGGGACCCGGGCCCGCTCGCGGGCGGCGGCCTCGGCCTCGCGGCGCGTGGGCGTCGGGCGACCCTTGCCCGGGGTCTTGGACAGGTCGACGCCCTCGGTGGACTCGGAGGGCTCGGATGAGTCGGTGCCGGACTTGCGACGGAACAACGTGCTGCCTTCTGGCCTGTGGGGTGGAATGGGCGCAACGCGAGCGGGAGGTCACTCGTCGTCAGGACACCAGGGTAGCGGTGAGCCGTCGACCCGCTTGCCGCTCGGGCATAGGGTGAGGCCATGAGCTTGATGAAGCGGATGGGTCTGATCTTCCGGGCCAAGGCCAACAAGGCGCTCGACGCGGCTGAAGACCCGCGCGAGACCCTCGACTACAGCTACCAGCGGCAGCTCGAGCTGCTCTCGAAGGTACGCCGCGGCGTCGCGGACGTCGCGACGAGTCGCAAGCGCATCGAACTGCAGATCGGCCAGCTCGAGCAGCAGGCCAACAAGCTGCAGACGCAGGCCGAGAAGGCGCTTCAGATGGACCGCGAAGATCTCGCGCGCGAGGCGCTGACCCGCAAGTCCGGGCTCAACGGCCAGATCGCCGACCTCCAGACCCAGCACGCCCAGCTCCAGGGCGAGGAGGAGAAGCTCGTCCTGGCCCAGCAGCGGCTGCAGGCGAAGGTCGAGGCCTTCCGCACCCGCAAGGAGACCATCAAGGCCACCTACACCGCCGCCGAGGCGCAGACCCGCATCAACGAGGCCGTCTCCGGCATCGGCGAGGAGATGGGCGACGTCGGCATGGCGATCCAGCGCGCCGAGGACAAGACGGCCACCATGCAGGCCCGTGCCGGCGCCATCGACGAGCTCATCGCCTCCGGTGCGCTCGACGACGTCACCGGCACCGGCGGTGGCGACGACATCAGCCGCCAGCTCGAGGCGATGAGCTCCGACTCCGACGTCGAGATGGAGCTCGCCCGGCTCAAGGGACTCTCCGCGCCGCAGGCCCCCGGCCAGATCGGTGCGGGTGGCGACGGCCTGGCCAAGGAGACCCAGGTCGAGCAGATCGAGGGGGAGACGCCGCGATGAGCGCTACTGCGACCGACTCCGGACACGACGACGCGGGCAAGGGCTCGGACGGACTGATCATCCGCATCCTCGGCGAGGGTCAGTACGACGTGTCCGCCGATGCGTTGACCCACCTCAACGAGCTCGACTCGGCCGTGGAGGCCGCGATCGAGGCCGACGACGAGGCGACCTTCCGGCCGGCCCTGGTCGCGCTGCTCGACGGCGTCCGCACCGTCGGCGTCGCCCACGCCGCCGACTCCCTCGACGAGTCCGACCTGATCCTGCCGCCCGACGACGCCTCGATCGAGGAGGTCCGCGAGCTGTTGGCCGATGACGGGCTGATCCCCGGTTGACCGCAGGACTGCTCGTGACTGCTTGGCGACCGTTGGACAATTGACCCATGGCCCGTACCCGATTTCTCAGCGACACCGGTCTGACCGCCCGGATGACCCTGGTGCTGTTCTTGCTGGGCGCGCTGTTCGTCGCGCTGGTGGTCGGGCTGGCTGCGGCGTTCGGCGGCTGGATCGGGATCCTGATCGGCGTCGTCGGCATCGGTATCGCCACCTACCAGTGGTCGCGCTCGGACACCATCGCAATGCGTGCGATGCGCGCCCGCGAGGTCACTCCCGAGGAGGCGCCCGAGCTGCACGGGATGATCGACCGGCTGTGCGCGCTCGCCGACATGCCCAAGCCGCGAGTCGGCATCGCCGACACCCGGGTGCCGAACGCCTTCGCCACCGGACGCTCGCCCGATCGAGCGGTGGTGTGCGTGACCACCGGAATCCTCCAGCTGCTGACCACCGAGGAGCTCGAGGGGGTGCTGGCCCACGAGCTGTCGCACGTCGCGCACCGTGACGTGCTGGTGATGACCGTGGCGTCCTCGGCCGGCATCGCGGCCGGCCTGCTCACCCAGGGCAGTCAGTACGGCGGCCTGGGCTTCTTCGGCGGCCGTCGCGACAACAACGGCGCACCTGCCTGGCTGGTCGTGTTAGTGGTGAGCCTCATCGTCTACGCCGTGAGCTTCCTCCTGCTGCGGCTGCTCTCGCGTTATCGGGAGCTGTCCGCCGACCGCGCGGGCGCCTACCTCACCCTCAAGCCGGCCGCGCTCGCCTCGGCGCTGCAGAAGATCAGCGGCGGCATCGAGCGCACCCCCGAGCGCGACCTGCGCCAGGTCAGCGCGGGCAGTGCCCTCTGCATCGCGCCGATCAGCCTCAAGAGCATCACCTCCACGCACCCGCCGCTGGAGAAGCGGCTGGAGCAGCTCGCCCGGATCCAGGCCGAGCTCGACCGGCCGACGGCGTGAGCAGGAGACACTGATGGGCTTCTTCGACTCCATCCTGGGCCGCACGAAGCCGCGTCAGGCCGACCTCGACGCCCTGTTCAACGTGCCGAGCGCGGCGATCACGCTCCAGGCGTCGCTGGGTCTGACGCCGACCGGAGACGGCTCGGTCTGCTACCGGGCCGCCGCGGGACCCGCCTTCACCGACACCCAGGCCGAGGTCGTCGAGCTGCTGCGCACCACCTCCGACCACGCGCCCGCGGTCTCGGTGAGCGAGGACGAGTTCGGCTTCACGTGGTTGGAGATCGATCACCCGCCCTTCGACCCGGGCACCTCCGACCTCGGCGCCTTGTGCACCGACCTCCACGCGGTGAACACCGGCTTGGAGGCTGCCGGCTTCGGGCCGGCCCTGCTGTGCTCGCTGATCCCGTTCGTCGACTCCTCCGGGCGCCGCCTCGGCCTGGTGTATCTCTACAAGCAAGGCACCTTCTACCCCTTCGCGCCGGTGCCCGGCGGCGGCCATGAACGCGATGTCCTGCTCGAGCGGACCGTGCGCGACCTCCTCGCCGATGAGTTGCCCATGGAGCAGGATCCGTCCCGGTGGCTGGCGATCTGGGGCGCGCCGGGACTCTGACGGCGCCGCACGAGGCGGCGAGGTCGCTACGATGCCCGGCGATGAGCAACAGCACGGGGGAGCCTCGCAGGCTCGCCGACATCGCGCAGTACGACGTCATCGGACGACGGTCGCGGCGTGATCTCACCGCGATCGTCGAGCTCGCCGCGAAGATCTGCGGCACCGCGATGGCCTCGGTCAACCTGATCACCGACGCCCAGCACCAGGTGGCCACCTACGGGTTCGATCCCGCGACGTGCAGCCTGGCCGACTCGATCTGCGCCCAGTACCTGGAGCGGCCCACGCCGATGGTCGTTCCCGACGTGCACGCGGACCCGCGCTTCGCCGATCATCCGTCCGTCACCGGTGACGGCCCGGAGATCCACTTCTACGCCTCGCACCAGCTGGTCACTCCGGCCGGTGTCGTCGTCGGTACGCTCTGCGTCTACGACCCGGTGGCGCGCACCCTGGACCAGACCCAGATCGAGGCACTGAGCACCTTGGCGGACCGGGTCATCGACGCGCTGGAGCTCTCCGTGCGGAACCGGCAGTTGGCGGCGTCCAACGATCGGCTGATGTCGTTCGCGGGACGAGTGAGTCACGACCTCAAGACGCCGCTCACCAGCCTGAGTCTCTCGCTGGACATGCTGCGCGAGCAGATCGCCGACGGCGAGGATCCCGCGGAGCTGACCTGGCTGTTGGATCGCGCTGTGCAAGGCTCGCGACGGATGGCGTCGATGATCGACGACCTCCTCGCCTACGCCCGGCTCGGCGGCCAGCCCGCCACCGGGCCCGTCGACCTCGACGGCATCCTGACCGAGGCCCTGGCCGACCAGAGTGAGGCCTATCTCGACGCCGACGTGCGACGCGAGCCATTGCCGACGATCACCGGCGACACCGCTCAGTTGCGGGCCCTCCTGCAGAACGTGCTCGACAACGCCGCCAAGTACCGACACCCCGACCGGCGCCTCGCGCTCGTGGTCTCCGCCCGCCAGACCGATCGCGGATGGCAGATCAGCGTGGCGGACAACGGGATCGGCATCCAGGCACCCGACCGCGAGCGGGTGTTCGCGCCGCGGGTGCGGCTCTCCACCGAGGGCACCGGCTCCGGGATCGGCCTGGACACCTGCCGCCGCGTCGTCCAAGCCCACGGCGGCGCGATCTGGATCACCGAGACCGACGGTGGCGGCACCACCGTCTGGTTCGACCTGCCGCGCTAGTCGAGACAGAACTCGTTGCCCTCGGGATCTCGCAGCACCAGGTGGCCGTGGCCCAGCGGGGGAGCGGGCTCGTGGCGAGCGACGCGCTCGGCGCCGAGCCCGACCAGGCGATCCGCCTCCGCCTCCAAGGCATCCATCCGGTCGGTCCCCTCGAGTCCGGGGGCTGCCCGGACGTCGAGGTGGACCCGGTTCTTCGCGGTCTTCGGCTCAGCGACCCGCTGGAAGAACAGCCGGGGTCGGGTGGCCTCGGGGTCGTGGGCGGCCGAGGCGTCGTTGCGTCGCTCGGGCGGCACTCCGAACGCGTCGAGGGCGGCGTCCCACGTGTCGAAGCCGGGTGGTGGCGGATCGAGCTCGTAGCCGAGCACCGCGCACCAGAAGGCGCACAGGGCCGCAGGGTCGGCGGCGTCGAAGGTCAGTTGGAGGTCACGGGTCACCCGCACAGCGTGGCACCGATCGCGGACGGAATCGCTCCGGATCGGTGGGTGCTCAGTCCCGGTGGGTCTTGCCGGGCAGGTCCAGCATCCGTTGGAGGGCGACCAGCGCCTCGCGCTCGGTGTCGGCGTCGACCTCGATCCGGTTGACCACGACACCGTCGACCAGTGACTCCATCGCCCACACGAAGTGCGGCAGGTCGATGCGGTTCATCGTGGAGCAGTAGCAGACGTTGCGGTCGAGGAAGACGATCTTCTTGTCCGGGTGAGCGCGCGCCAGCCGCTGTACGAGGTTCAGCTCGGTGCCGATCGCCCACGCCGACCCGGCCGGAGCCGCCTCGATCGTGGCGATGATGAACTCGGTGGAACCGACCAGGTCCGCGCTGAGGACGACCTCGTGCGGGCACTCCGGGTGCACGAGGATCTGGATGCCGGGCATCGTGGCGCGCAGTTCGTCCACGACGTCGATCGAGAACCGGCCGTGCACCGAGCAGTGGCCCTTCCAGAGGATCATCTTGGCCGCGCGAAGCTCGTCGGTGGTGAGCCCGCCGTTCGGCAGGTGGGGGTTCCAGACCACACAGTCGTCGAGGGAGTAGCCCATCTTGAGCACCGCGGTGTTCCGGCCCAGGTGCTGGTCGGGGAAGAACAGGACCTTGGTGTCCGGGCCGCGCTGCTCGAAGGCCCACTCGAGCGCGACGTCGGCGTTCGAGGAGGTGCACACGACCCCGCCGTTGCGGCCGCAGAACGCCTTGATGTCGGCGCTGGAGTTCATGTAGGTGACCGGCACGACGACGTCCTGGACGCCGGCCTCGGCCAGCGCCTCCCAGGCGGCCTCGACCTGTGGGAGCCGGGCCATGTCGGCCATCGAGCAGCCGGCCGCGAGGTCGGGCAGCACGACCTGCTGGTTCGGACCGGTGAGGATGTCGGCCGACTCGGCCATGAAGTGGACGCCGCAGAACACGATGTACTCGGCCTCGGGGCGCGCTGCCGCCTCGCGCGCGAGCTTGAAGGAGTCGCCGGTGACATCGGCGAACTGGATGACCTCGTCGCGCTGGTAGTGGTGCCCGAGCACGAACACCCGCTCGCCGAGGGCCTCTTTGGCGGCCAGCGCGCGCGCCACCAGGTCGGGATCGGACGCCGGCGGCAGGTCGCCGGGACACTCCACGCCGCGTTCGGAGGCGCGGTCGATGCCGCGGCCGAGGGGGAGGAGCGGGAGGTCGACAGTCGTCATGGCGCAATCCTAGGAGGCTCGGCGACGGTGCAGGGAGGGCAACCACGCACGACGCCGATCGCTTCCCAGCAGGTCCGCGGCGAGGATGTGACACAGGTCGGGCGACTGTCACATCCACGTGCGGGATCCGGCACGTGCCGGATCCGTCGGGTGCGGGATCCGCCACGTGAGGGATCCCCTTCGTGCGAGATCCCGCACGTGGCGCTGCCGCCTCAGAGCAGTGCGCCGCTGTGCAGGTAGTTGGTCGGTGGGCGCATCCCGCGCAGCCCCAGGTAGCCGGCCGTGTGCAGGTCCAGCCGTGCCGAGGTGGCCACCTCGATCGCCCAGGCGTTCGCGGCGGTGACGTGGCTGATCCTCTGCTCTTCCGGCCCGTCGGCGATCGCGGCCCACAGCAGACGCTGGGCGGTGCGCCGGTTCGTGGCCGCCAGGAGCGCCACGGCGCCGCCCGGGGTCAGGTAGGCGTATCCCGAGCCGGTGGTCGACTCGCTGACCACCCAACGCCAGATCCGCTGCATCATCGGGTGGTCGGGGCCGTGGCCGGACCCGCGGCAGGCTCGGTCGACCGAGTCCATCAGATCGGTGTCGGCCGCGGTCCCCTCGCGCACCTTCGCGCCGACCTCGACCGGGATCGCGCTGCGGTCGACCACGCCGGTCAGGTACATCTGCGGATGCATGGTGAAGCCGGACAGCAGGTAGCGACGCACCGCCTTGGGGTCCGCGGAGGACGACAGCATCCCGCGCAGGCAGCCGCGGCTGTGGGTGAGTGCGGCGTCCAGGACCTGCTTGCCCAGCCCACGCCCTTGCAGCTCGGGCCGAACCGCGTAGGTCGCCAGGATCCAGGTGCCCTCGCGGCGGACGCTCGTCGCGAACCCGACCATCTCGCCGCCGGCGTCGGCGACCCAGCAACCGCCGGGGTCGGTCGCGACGAGGTGGCGGGTGCGTTCGACCCAGCCCCGGCGATGCTCGTCGGACCGCGGCTCCGGCGCGGGCTGGTCGCGTCGCATGATGCGGCGGTCGAGCGCCAAGAAGGCGTCGCCGGAGAGACGTTCGGCAGCGGTGGCGTCCTCCGGCCGCATCGGTCGGATCGATACCTCGCTCACCCGCTCACGATAGAAGGATCCGGCTGGGCGAGGATGAGTGGCATGCGGGTCCTGATCGCACCGGACAAGTTCGCCGGCACGCTCACCGCGGTCGAGGCCGCCGAGGCGATCGCGGCGGGCTGGCGTCGCCGAGCGCCCGACGACCAGCTCGATCTCGCGCCGATGGCCGACGGCGGGCCGGGGTTCGTCGACGTCCTCCAGGCCGCCTTGGGCGGTGAGCTCGACGTCGTGACGGTCCGAGGCCCGTTGGGCACCCCGGTTCCCGCGACGATCCTCCACGTGGGCGACACCGCCTACCTCGAGAGTGCCCAGGCGTGCGGCCTTGAGCTCACCGGCGGCCGCGGTGTCGAGGCGGCGTCTAGCTACGGCGTTGGGCAGCTGGTGCTCGCCGCCACCGAGGCGGGCGCCAGCACCGTGGTCGTGGGCGTCGGAGGCTCGGGCACCAACGACGGCGGCGCCGGACTCCTGGCGGCGCTCGGCGCCACTGCGGACGTGTCCCTCGAGAGCGGGGCGGCCGGACTGGTCGGCATCACGCAGGTGACCCTCCCCGCCCTCGACGCACAGCTGGTCCTCGCCTCCGACGTCGACAACCCGCTCACGGGGATGTTCGGCGCCACCAAGACGTTCGGGCCGCAGAAGGGTCTGGCCGAGGACCGCATCGCCGAGGTCGACGGCTGGCTCGAGCAGTTCGCGGCGGCGACCAACCGACGGATCGCGCTCGACAAGGGCGCCGGCGCCGCCGGCGGCCTCGGCTACGCGCTGCTGTGCCTGGGGGCGCGCCGGGAGCCGGGCATCGAGCTGGTCGCGGAGGCCGTGCGCCTTCGGGAGCGGGCCCGCACCAGCGACCTGGTCGTCACCGGAGAGGGTGCCTTCGACTTCTCCAGTCGCTCCGGGAAGGTCCCTTTCGGCGTCGCCCAGGTGGCTGCCGAGGCGCTGCGGCCATGCATCGCCATCGCGGGACGCGTGGACGTGGGCGCACGCGAGATGCGCGCCCTGGGCATCGAGTCGGCCTACTCGCTGGTGGAGCTGGCCGGAACGGACCGCGCCCTCGGGGAGCCGGCGGGCGCGCTGGCCGAGGTGTCGGAGCGCGTCGCCCGGACCTGGTCGCGCTGATCGCACCTGGCGGGGAATAACCGCCGATGTGCGACGATTGAGCACTGTAGGAACCCGAAGCCACCCTCGAACCTCAGTGGGGAGTCACATCACATGACCGAGCAGCTCGACACCACGACCGAGCGCCGCACCGACCAGATCAACCTGAGCTCGGTGGCCGCGGCCAAGGTCAAGAGCCTCCTCGAGCAGGAGGGCCGCGACGACCTGCAGCTGCGCATCTCCGTCCAGCCCGGCGGCTGCAGCGGACTGCGCTACCAGCTGTTCTTCGACGAGCGCACCCTCGACGGCGACGTCGTCACCGACTTCGACGGCGTGGCCGTGGTCGTGGACCGGATGAGCGTCCCCTACCTCAACGGCGCCGAGATCGACTTCGTCGACACCATCGAGAAGCAGGGCTTCACCATCGACAACCCGAACGCCACCGGGTCCTGCGCCTGCGGCGACAGCTTCCACTGATCACACAACCTCGACAACCGAGGTCCGGCCCGATCTCACACGAAAGCCCCGCGACGAAGTCGCGGGGCTTTCGTCACGCTCGGGCCGGACCGGGAGTCAAGAGGACCGGCCAGGACGGGGCCAGACGGGCCGCAGCTCTACTCCAAGTGGAAGTGCAACGCGCCGGCCAGCCGCGCGGCGGCGTCGGAGACCTCGATCGAGGTCTTCGTCCGCTCGCCCGGTTGCTCGTCGTAGTACAGGCTCGGCGCCGGTCGCGAGGCGAGATCCCCGATCCGGTCGAGACCGAGCCGGATCCCCGCCGCGCGACAGTCGGCGTGCATCCGAGCAGGAGTCTCGAAGTCGTCATAGGGGGTGCGAGGGGTCGCCATGGGGCGACCGTAGGGCGCTACTGATTGGTATGGAACCCGGTAGCACTAGGTAGTGTCCCCTCACGTGCCTCTCCTCATCGCCGGGTCCATCGCCACCGACCACCTGATGTCGTTCGGCGGCAAGTTCGCCGACTCGCTCGTCGTCGAGCAGCTCGACAAGCTCTCCTTGTCGTTCCTGGTCGACGATCTGGAGATCCGGCGCGGCGGGGTGGCTGCGAACATGGCCTTCGGCCTGGGGCGACTCGGACTCCGGCCGGTTCTGGTGGGGGCGGCGGGGGAGGACTTCGCCGACTATCGCTCCTGGCTCGAGCGCCATGGTGTCGACTGTGAGTCGGTGCGTATCTCCGAGAGCAAGCACACCGCCCGCTTCGTCTGCACGACCGATCCCACCGGCGCCCAGATCGCCTCGTTCTACCCCGGCGCGATGAGCGAGGCGCGGCTCATCGAGCTGGGCCCGATCGTCGAGCGCGTGGGGGCGCCGGACTACGTCGTGGTCGGTCCCGACGATCCCGACGGCATGCTGCGTCACACCGACGAGTGCCGGCAGCGGGGCTATCCCTTCATCGCCGACCCCAGCCAGCAGCTCGCCTTCGGCGACGGTCCGTTGATCCGCAAGCTGATCGACGGCGCGACGTTGCTGTTCTCCAACGAGTACGAGTCGCACATGATCGAGAAGAAGACCGGTTGGAGTGCCGACGACGTCCTCGCGCGGGTCGGTACCCAGGTCACCACGCTGGGCAAGGACGGCGCCCGAGTGCTGCGAAGCGGCGAGGATCCGATCGAGGTGTCCGCGGCCGTCGACGTCGCCGCCGTCGAGCCGACCGGGGTCGGCGATGCCTTCCGGGGCGGCTTCCTGGCGGGGCTCGAGTGGGGTCTTGGCTATGAGCGGGCAGCGCAGATCGGCTGCGTCCTCGCCGCCTACGTCGTCGAGACCGTCGGCACCCAGGAGTACACCTTCACCGCCGAGGAGTTCGTCGCGCGGGTGGATGCCTCGTACGGCGAGAGGGCGGCCGCCGACGTCGCTGCCCACTTGGTCTGACCGGCCTCACGTCAGGCGGCGCACGACGTAGCGAGCGGCTCCGTCGCTCGCGGTGTCCTCCCCGACGTACTCCTGGCCGCGCATGCGGCACCAGGCAGGGACGTCGTAGCGAGCCGCGGCGTCGTCGGCCACGACGGCGATGAGGCCGCCGACATCCACCTCGCCCAGGTGCTTGGCCAGCTCGATGATCGGCTGCGGACACGGGCGCCCGCGACAGTCGAGCTCGACGTCGGGGGTCATCGGCGCAGCTCCGCGACGACGTCGGGCAGCACCGCACAGAACGCCTCGACCTGTGCGTCGGTGGCCTCGCGGGTCAGTGAGACGCGCACGTTGCCGTGGGTGAGCGCTCCCATGGCGGCCAGCACGTGGGACGGCTCCAGGGTCGAGGCAGTGCAAGCCGACCCGCTGGCGACCGAGAAGCCGCGTCGATCGAGCTCGGTCACCAGCTGCTCGCCGTTGACATAGAGCACCGAGAACGTGGCCAGGTGGGGGAGTCGGAGGTCTGGATCACCGACCACGTCGACGTCGTCGATCGCGGCGGCCGCGGACCGGATCCGGTCGATCATGGCGTGCTGACGGCGTCCGGTCTCCTCGCGCTCGGCCACCACCGCCTGCAACGCTGCCGCCGCGGCGAGCGCAGCCGGTACGTTCTCGTACCCCACAGCCCGGTGGTCGGCGCGATCGTCGTCCGGGAAGGGCGTCGCCCAGCGAGCACCGCGCCGGACGAGGAGGATGCCGACCCCCGCGGGACCGCCCCACTTGTGGGCCGACCCCGCCAAGGCGTCCCAACCGCGGGGGAGCGGGAGCCGGCCCATCGAGGCGCAGGCATCCACGAAGAGCCCGGCGCCGGAATCGCGGGCCAGGGCCGCGGCCTCCTCCACGGGCTGGAGGGTGCCGACCTCGTGGTTGGCACTCTGCACCGCGACCGCGGCCGGCTGGCCCGCGCGCACGGCCTCGGCGAGGGCTGCGATGTCGACCCGGCCGAGCTGGTCGACTCCCACCAGCATCGGCTGGCCCTCCTCGGGTGCCCGAGACCGCGATCCCCATCGGGACCACCATTCGGCGGCGTGGCGTACGGCCGCATGTTCGACCTCGGGAAGCACGACGGGTCCTCGAGCGCCGGTGGCTCCGGCAGCGAGGCCGAGCAGCCCGCGGTGTACCGCCTCGGTGCCGGACGCGGTGAAGGTGACCTCCTCGGGACCGACCTGGAGACATTCCGCGACGACGGCGCGTGCGTTGTCGAGCAGCAGTCTGGCGTTGCGCGCGGGATGGTGGAGTCGGCGCGGGTCGGCGTAGCCCGCATCGAGGGCCGCGAGGAGGGACTCGCGCGCGGCCGGATGGAGGGGCTCGGACGACGCGGCGTCGAGGTAGGCCGGTGGAGCCGATCCGATGCCGACCGCTGCGCTCTCAGACACGTCGACGATCCAACCACCACCCCGTCGCGCTCACGGTGCCTGATCGCGATAGTGTGCGATCTGTCCGTGATTCGCCTGATCGTTGGCTGAGAGGAAGGCTCGTTCGTGGGTCACCAACTCCCCGAGCGCTCGGCGCCGGCTCCCCGGCGCGCCCGGCGCGTTGCGCTCGCAGCGCTGCTGAGCAGCGCACTGGTAGTCCTCGCCGGCTGTGGCTCCGACTCCGAGTGGGAGCGGCTGGCCATGCCGAAGCCGATCACCGAGGAGGGTGAGCACACCCTGGCTCTGTGGCAGGGCGCCTGGATCGCCGCGCTCATCACCGGCGCGGTCGTGTGGGGACTGATCTTCTACGTCATCTGGCGTTACCGTCGTCGTCACGCCGACGAGGTACCGGTGCAGACGCGCTACAACCTGCCCCTGGAGATCTTCTACACGATCTTCCCGATCATCATGGTCATCGTCTTCTTCGACCACACGATCAAGACGCAGAACCTCGTGCTCAACGACCCTGAGGTGGAGGCGACCAACACGGTGGTCGTCGTGGGGCAGCAGTGGTCGTGGACCTTCAACTACCCCGATGCGGTCGAGGGGCCTGACGGCCAGCCGGTCAACGCCTACGAGGCCGGCACCGGCGACGACATCCCGACCCTGGTCATCCCGGTCGGGGTGACCACCCGGTTCGAGCTGCGCAGCCCCGACGTCATCCACGACTTCGGTGTCCCCGGCTTCCTGATCAAGATGGACGTCATCCCGGGCGCGAAGAACCACTTCCAGGTCACGCCGAAGGAGACCGGCACCTACGCCGGCAAGTGCTACGAGCTGTGCGGCGTCTACCACTCGCGCATGATCTTCGAGGTCGACGTCGTGAGCCAGGAGGAGTACGACCAGTACCTCGAGTCGCGTGTCGACGCCGGCTCGTACTCGCCCGAGCCGATCTGTGGAGGCAAGTTCGCCGAGACCCAGGTGGGTCTCGAGACCGACGAGATTCAGGAGGTCTGCCAGTGACCACCACGGCCGACCCGGCAGCGAAGCCCGCATCCGAATTCCCCGAGCGCAAGCCGCTGGGGCAGCAGCTCGTCCGGCTCCTGACCACCACCGATCACAAGCTGATCGGCAAGCTCTACCTCGTCACCTCCTTCAGCTGGTTCCTCATCGGCGGCGTGATGGCGATGCTCATCCGCTCCGAGCTCGCCTTCCCCGGCAGCCAGGTCGTCAACGACGAGCTCTACAACCAACTGTTCACGATGCACGGCACGATCATGCTGCTGCTGTTCGCGACCCCGCTGTTCTTCGGTTTCGCCAACGTGATCATGCCGATCCAGATCGGCGCTCCCGACGTCGCGTTCCCGCGGCTGAACATGTTCAGCTACTGGCTCTTCCTGTTCGGCGGTCTCATCGCAGCCTCGGGCTTCTTGACCCCGGCCGGTGCCGCCGACTTCGGCTGGTTCGCCTACACCCCGCTCTCGGACGCCGTTCGCTCGCCCGGCGTCGGCGGCGACCTGTGGATCATGGGCCTGTGGATGGCCGGTCTCGGCACGATCCTCGGTGCGGTCAACTTCATCACCACCATCATCTGCATGCGCGCCCCCGGCATGACCATGTTCCGGATGCCGCTGTTCGTGTGGAACACGCTCATCACCAGCCTGCTCGTGCTGATCGCCTTCCCGGTGCTCGCCGGCGCGCTGCTCTCGCTCGAGGCCGACCGCCTCTTCGGCGCCCACGTCTTCGACACCGCTCATGGCGGCGCGATCTTGTGGCAGCACCTGTTCTGGTTCTTCGGGCACCCGGAGGTCTACATCATCGCGCTTCCGTTCTTCGGAATCGTGACCGAGATCCTGCCCGTGTTCAGCCGTAAGCCGGTCTTCGGCTACGTCGGCCTGGTCGGTGCGACGCTCGGTATCGCCATCCTCTCGGTGGCGGTGTGGGCCCACCACATGTTCGTCACCGGCGCGGTGAACCTGCCGTTCTTCTCCGGCATGACGTTCTTGATCGCGGTGCCTACAGGCGTGAAGTTCTTCAACTGGATCGGGACGATGTGGGGCGGATCCATATCGTTCGACAATCCGATGCTGTGGTCGATCGGCTTCTTGACCACTTTCTTGTTCGGCGGCCTCACCGGCATCATCCTGGCCAGCCCGCCGCTGGACTTCCACGTCTCCGACTCCTACTTCGTGGTCGCTCACTTCCACTACGTCGTCTTCGGCACGGTCGTGTTCGCGATGTTCGCCGGGTTCTACTTCTGGTGGCCGAAGATGACCGGGCGGATGCTCAACGAGACGCTGGGCAAGGTGCACTTCTGGCTGCTGTTCGTCGGCTTCCACCTCACCTTCTTGGTGCAGCACTGGCTCGGGGTCGAGGGCATGCCGCGTCGCTACGCCGACTACACGGCGGCCGATGGCTGGACCACGCTCAACCAGATCTCCACGATCGGTGCGTTCCTGCTCGGTGCCTCGACGCTGCCCTTCCTCTACAACGTCTACATCACCCGCAAGGCGCCACTGGTCACCGTCGACGACCCATGGGGCTGGGGACGCTCGCTGGAGTGGGCCACCAGCTGCCCGCCGCCGCGTCACAACTTCCACTCGCTGCCGCGGATCCGTTCGGAGTCGCCCGCCTTCGACCTGCACCACCCCGAGGTGGCCGCGATCGAGCTCGACCAGAACGAAGCCGCCCGCGACGGTGACCTTGCCGACGCGCCGACCATGAACGGCCGCGACGAGATGATCCAGGACCGCCTCCGCAAGGACCGAGGCACCTCGGACGACGACGGAGGAGCCCGATGAAGGCCGAGACCTGGATCTTCGGCGTCACCACGGTCTTCATGGCGCTGGTGACCCCCGCCTACTGGCTGGTCACCGACGCCAGCGACCACGGGGGCGACTGGACCGGCACGTCCGCGCTCACCATGACCACGCTGCTGGCCGCGATGGTCACCCTCTACCTCGGCTTCCACGCCAAGAAGATGGAGCCGCGGCCAGAGGACCGCAAGTCCGGCGAGATCGCCGACGGCGCCGGCGAACTCGGCTTCTTCCCGCCCTACTCCTGGTGGCCGCTGTGGTGCGGTCTGACCCTCGGTGTCATCGTGTTCGGCACGGCCGCACAGGCGTGGTGGCTGGCCATCATCGGTGGCGTCCTGGGCTCGGTGGCGCTGTGTGGCCTGGTCTTCGAGTACTACCGGGGTGAGCACGCTCACTGAGCGGCTGTGCCTCTTGGAGGCGCGGCGAATCGGGTTCGTGACCGGCCCCCGGTTACGCTGAGGAAGCAGTCGGTGACTGCGATCCTCAACCCGATCGATTCTTGGAGTCCGCCCCATGTCCGTGCGTCCCTCGGCTCGAGTGGCCGCCGCGGCACTCGCTGCCGTCCTCGGCCTCTCCCTGGCCGCCTGCAGTTCTGACGACTCCGGATCCGAGGCGGCCGCGAACGGCTCGACCGGAAGCGGCAACGGCACCGACGCGGGCAACGCCGGGAGCGACGGCGGGTCGAACGCCCCGGCCGTGGACACCCCACGCGCCACCATCACGTCCAACGTGAAGCGCGGCGCGAGCGATGTCGCGGTCTCCACGCTGGTCTCGGTGTCGGCCAAGGGCGGGCTGCTCGACGACGTCAAGGTCACGTCCGAGGCCGGTGACGTCGCCGGCGCGATCGCCGACGACGGCGCCACCTGGACCGCGACCGACCGGCTCGAGCCGGGCACCAAGTACACCGTCACCGCCCGCGCCGGCGAGGGCGACACCGCCGCCCGGAGCCGCCTGAGCTTCACCACCGCGGACCTCTCCCTCGACCAGCAGACCTATCCCTCGGTCGCGCCCCTCCAGGGCGAGACGGTCGGCGTCGGAATGCCCGTCGTCGTCACCTTCGACCTGCCGGTCACCGACAAGGCGGCGTTCGAGAAGCAGATGAAGGTCACCTCGACCCCGGCCCAGGCCGGCTCCTGGTACTGGCTCAACGACACCACCGCGCACTGGCGCCCCAAGTCCTACTGGCAGCCGGGCACCGAGGTGAGCGTCGACGTCGACGTGAACGGCGTGGAGGCCGGCAACGGCATCTACGGCCAGGAGAACCGCGAGGTCGACTTCCAGGTCGGTGACGCCCACATCTACAAGGTCAACGCCAAGAGCCACCAGATGCAGGTCTACTCCAACGGCGACCTGCTGCGGACCATCCCGATCACCACCGGCAAGCCGGGCTTCACGACCCGCTCGGGCGTCAAGGTGATCATGGAGAAGTTCGACTCCAAGCGGATGAACTCCGAGACCGTCGGCATCCCGCAGGGCAGCGCCGAGGCCTACGACATCAACAACGTCCAGTGGGCGATGCGAGTCACCAACTCCGGTGAGTTCATCCACGCCGCCCCGTGGTCGGTCGGGTCCCAGGGCTACGCCAACGTCTCGCACGGCTGCACCGGCCTGAGCACCGACAACGCCGCCTGGCTCTACGCCATGAGCCGCCGTGGCGACGTCGTCGAGTACACCGGCACCGACCGCCCCATGACCTTCGACAACGGCTACGGCGACTGGAACAAGTCCTTCAAGGACTACCGCGCCGGCTCCGCACTCGCCTGACTCACCCATTTCCGCTGACCCGTCAGCTATAGCGGACGGGTCAGCGCGCAGGCGGAGCGATGGCCTGTGGATATCGGCCGGGACGCACCATCGGCTGGGGACGATGGCTCCCATGACCAGGCCACGCACCTCTCGTCAGTTCGACGAGCTCCTCGCACGCTTGCCCTCCAGTCACGCGCCCTTCTCCGCTCGGGAGGCCGAGGATGCGGGCCTGACCAACCGGCAATGCCGCGATCTGGTCGACCGCGGCGCCCTGGTTTGGCCGATTCCGGGCGTCTACTACAGGCACGGAGTGGAGGACTCCCAGGAGCTCCGTCTTGCAGCGCTGCGCCTCATCGTGCCGTCCGACTGCGTCGTCACCGACCGCACTGCGGCATGGCTCTGGCTCGGCGACCGCGCCCTCGCTCCGGGTGAGCACCTCACGGTGCCGAGAGTGAGCGTGTTCGCGCCACCCGGACGCCGTCTGCGCAACGGCCTGGTCGACAGCGGTGAGCGGCGCCTGGCCCTTCGCGACGCGGTCGAGGTCAACGGCGTCCTGGCCACCACACCGCTACGCACCGCGTGCGATCTCGGTCGACTGCTTCACCGTGACCAGGCGCTCGCCGCCCTGGACGCGCTCGCCTCGCTGTGCTCGGTCGAGGAGATCGCGGGTGAGCTGCCACGGTTCAAGGGCTTTCGCGGCGTGATCCAGGCTCGCATGCTCGTCTCGATCGCGGACGCCGGCGCCGCGTCGCCGTTCGAGAGCATCGCCCGCCTGCGCTGGTGGGACGCCGGGCTGCCCCGGCCGCAGTGCCAGGTGCCGGTCGATGCGCCGGACGGCGGCCGCTACTACATCGACATCGGCCTTCCCGAGGAGCGCTTCGGTCTCGAGTACTTCGGCGAGGAGTTTCATGGACCGTCACAGCGCTCGCACGACCGGGCGAGGCTCCTGTGGCTCCGCGAGCGCCGTGACTGGATCCTCACCGTGGCGAGGCGCCGAAATGTCGTCGGCCGCGGTCAGGACCTCCCGATCACCCTGCGGCGCCGGTGGGACGCCGCCGGGCGGATTCGCCGGCGCGCCGGCGGCGCGCACAGCGCAGCGTGATCGACCCGTCCGCGATAGCTGACGGGTCAGCGTGCGATCCGCGCCGACCCGTCCGCTATAGCTGACGGGTCAGCGCAAAAGTGACGCCGACCCGTCAGCTATGGCTGACGGGTCGGCGACCGGTGGTGCGGGGGAGGGGCGCCTCAGTGGCTGCCGCGGAGGGTCTCGTCGTCCACGGAGTGGTGGCCGTCGAACTGGTGGCCGTCCGCGGAGTGGCCGTCGAGGGCCGCGGTGAGCTGGTGCTCGTGCTCGGCGTGGTGCCGGGCCGCCTCGAGCTCCTCGGCCGTGGGCTTCTGCACGTTGTCGGCGAACATCAACGCCGACAGCTTGCCCCGCAGCCCGTCGAGCTTGCCGCCGGGCGCGGCGACCCCGTTCTCGTCGATCCGGCCGTTCGCGACGAACACCTCGTCACGCGGGCGCGCGGTGATCTTGTAGGCCGCGTCGTTGCTGATCGGCAGGTGACGCTCGGAGTAGCCGCCCTCGGGGGAACGCATGATGATGCCGGTCTCGTAGCCGTGGAGCAACTTCTCCTCGTCGTGACGCTGCAACGAGATGCACCAGCGCCGCGTGATGATGAACGCGATCAGCGGCCCGAGGAAGATCATCACCCGGAAGAAGTAGGTGATCTGGTTGATCGACAGGTGCAGCTTGATGGCGATGATGTCGTTGCCGCCGGCAGCCCAGGCGATGCCGTAGAAGGTCATCAGCGAGACCATGATCGCGGTCTGCGTGGGCCGGTTGCGAGGACGCTCGAGCAGATGGTGCTCGCGGTTGTCCTTGGTGATCCACGACTCCAAGAACGGCAGCAGGATCAGGATCGTCAGCATCAACGGGGGCACGATCAAGATCGGGATCATCACGTTCCACGAGAGCGTGAACCCGCCGATGACCGACTCCCAGCCGGGGATGATCCGGAGCAAGCCGTCGGGCCAGCCCATGTACCAGTCGGGCTGGGAGCCCGCGGTGACCTTCGTCGGGTCGTACGGCCCGAACTTCCAGACCGGGTTGATGGTGAAGAGCCCGCCGAGCAGAGCCACGACACCGAAGACGATGAAGAAGAACCCACCGGCCTTCGCGGCGTAGACCGGAAGCATCGGATAGCCGACCACGTTCTGCTGGGTGCGGCCAGGCCCAGGCCACTGGGTGTGCTTGTGGTAGACGAGCAGGAGCATGTGGGCAGCGATCAACCCCAGGAGCAGGCCCGGGATCAACAGCACGTGGATGATGTAGAGACGCGGGATGATCGCATCGCCGGGGAACTCGCCGCCGAACAGGAAGAACGACATGTAGGTACCGACGACCGGGGTGGCCTTGAGGAAGCCGTCCGCGGCCCGGACGCCGGTGCCCGAGAGCAGGTCGTCGGGGAGCGAGTAGCCGGTGAAGCCCTCGAGGCTGCCGAGGAGCAGCAGCAGGCAGCCGATGACCCAGTTGAGCTCACGAGGCTTGCGGTAGGCGCCGGTGAAGAACACCCGCATCATGTGGATCATCATCCCGGCGATGAAGATGTGAGCCGCCCAGTGATGCATCTGGCGCATCAGCAGGCCACCGCGGACGTCGAAGGACAGCTCGACCGCCGAGACCATCGCCTGCGACATCTCGCGCCCGCGCAGCGGATCGTAGGCGCCCTGGTACTCCGACTCGGCCATGCTCGGGTCGAACCACAAGGTGAGGAAGACGCCGGTCAGCAGCAGGACGACGAAGCTCCACAGCGCGATCTCGCCCAGCATGAACGACCAGTGGTCGGGGAAGACCTTGCGCAGCTGCTTCTTCATCGAGGTGCCGAGCCCGAGGCGGTCATCGGCCCAAGTGGCGACGGCTCCGGCCTTGGTCGGCTTCTTGGCGGTCGCGGCGGTGGTGTTGCTCTCGGCGACCTTGCTGGTGTCGATGCTCATCGGTCACGCTCCCAGTAACTCGGTCCGACCGGTTCTTGGAAGTCCTTGGTGGCGACGAGGAAGCCCTCCTCGTCGACGCCCAAGGGCAGCTGCGGCAGGTGGCGAGCGGCCGGCCCGAAGACCACCTTGGCGGAGTCGGCGAGATCGAACGTCGACTGGTGGCACGGGCACAGCACGTGGTGGGTGGTGCGCTCGTACAGGGAGATCGGGCAGCCGACGTGGCTGCAGATCTTGGAGTAGACGACGATGCCGTTGACGCTCCAGTCCTCGTCGCCACCCTGCTGGGAGACGATCTCGTCGGGCGACATCTTCACCACGATGACCGCGCCCTTGGCCTTGGCCTCCTGGAGCGCGGTGCCGTGCAGCTGGAAGATGCCGTCGGGGACGGCGTTGACCAGGTCGCCGATCTGGAGGTCGGAGGCCCGGATCGGGGTGCCGACGACGTCGCGCAGGACGCGCACGGTGCCGCCGACGCCCCACAGCGTGTGGTTGAGGCCGGTGCCCTTGGAGGCGTTCTCGACCTGCTGCGGCAGCGGGCCGAGGTCGCGCAGCATCACCACGGCGGGCGCCCCGAGCAGTCCGACGGCCATCAGGAGCGAACGCCGGACCATCTTGTACTTCTTGAAGCCCGACTCGTCGATGCCGAGCTCGAGGGCCTCCACCGTGGCGGTGCGGTCCTCGGCGGAGGAGGCCGCCAGGTGACGCATCTCGACGATCTCCTGGTCACCCATGAGCTTGCGGGCCCACTGGATGATGCCGAAGCCGATGAAGAGCAGGGCCAGACCGAGGAAGACGCCCAAGAACACCGTCGATGCGCCGAGTCCGGCGAAGGTGTCCCAGTTGTCACCGATCTTGAAGGTGAAGTAGGAGACGACGAAGGCGACGGTGCACAGGGCCGAGAGACCGAACAGCATCGAGACCTGGCGCTCGGCGCGCCGTCTGGCGTGGTCATCGACGTCGGTGGGGCGCCAGGTGTGCGTGTGCAGTCCTGGGTTGGGGATCGGCTCCTCGACCGGCTCGAGCGAGCCGTGGGAGTCGGGGTGCTGGGTGTCGCTCACGCGTCGGCTCCCGTCGTGCTGGTGGAGCCCGACGACACGGCGGGCTTCTTCTTGGTGGATCGGGTGGTGTGCCCGGCGATCCAGATCGCGACCGCGACGAGGCCGCCGATGCCGAGGAACCAGGCGAAGACGCCCTCGGCCACCGGGCCGAGACCGCCGAGGCTGAAGCCGGAGTAGCCGGGGTCCGCCTCGGTCTCCTTGAGGTAGGCGATGACGTCGCGCTTCTCCTCCGGCGTCAGGTTGCCGTCGGAGAAGGACGGCATGGACTGCGGTCCGGTGAGGAGAGCCTCGTAGATGTGCTTGGCCTCGACGCCGCGCAGGGTCGGGGCGAAGCCACCGCGCGGCATGGCACCGCCGGAGCCGTCGAAGTTGTGGCAGGCGGTGCAGTTGGTGAGGAAGATCTGGCCACCGCGAGTGATCGCCTCCTGGCGCTCCTCGTCGGTGAAGTCGGAGGGCAGCTCGTAGACCGAGGCGTCGGGGATGCCGGGGCCGGTGCCGAGGGAGTCGACGAACGCCGAGAGCTGGCGGATCTCCTCATCGGTGTAGACGACCGCCTTGCGCACGGCCTGCTGGCCCGGCTGAGCCATGGGCATCCGGCCGGTGCCGACCTGGAAGTCGACCGAGGCGGCGCCGACGTCGGTGAGCGCCGGACCGTACTGGGTGCCGCGCTTGGTGAGCACGCCCTCGCCGTTCTGACCGTGGCAGAACGCGCACCCGACCAGGAAGAGCTCCCGTCCTGCGGCGATGTCCTCGGCGGTCGTGGCGGTCTCGTCGGCTCGGGCGCCGGGGGAGAACATCGAGTAGATGCCCCCGGTGAGCAGGAGGCCGAGCAGCAGCACCACCAGACCCGCGAGCGGGCCTCTGCGGTGCCGGGAGAGGCGACCGGCGGAGCGGTTCAGGAGGCGCACGTTTCTCTTCCCTAGGTCGTCGTTGGTTCGGGCGTCGGTTTCGAGTTGGGTCGGTGCTACTTGATGAGGTAGATCGTCGCGAACAACCCGATCCACACGACGTCGACGAAGTGCCAGTAGTACGACACGACGATCGCGCTGACCGCTTGCTCATGGGTGAACTTGCGGGACACATAGGTGCGGCCCAGGACCAGCAGGAAGGCGATCAGGCCGCCGGTCACGTGGATCCCGTGGAACCCGGTGGTGAGGTAGAACATCGTGCCGTAGGCCGAGCTCGGGATCGTGATGCCCTCGTGGATCAGCTCGGCGTACTCGAGCGCCTGGCCGGCGATGAAGATGGAGCCCATCACGTAGGTGAGGATGAACCACTCCCGCAGGCCCCAGCCGCGCACGTTCCACAGCTTGCCGGTGCGACCGACCTGGCCGCGCTCGGCGGCGAAGACGCCGAGCTGGCAGGTGAGCGAGGAGAGCACCAGGATCGTGGTGTTCGCCGAGGCGAAGGGCACGTTCAACACCTCGGTGTTGACCTGCCACAACTCGGGACTGACCGAGCGGATCGTGAAGTACGCGGCGAACAGTGCCGCGAAGAACATCAACTCACTCGAGAGCCAGATGATCGTGCCGACCGCCACCATCGACGGGCGGTCGTGATGCCCGTGAAGCCGGGATGCCGGAACGGTTGCTGTGGTCGCCACGAGAGCATTATGGCCCGACCCGCACCCGGGGGCACCACACCCCCCGGGTGTGCCGCTCTTCTACCCTGTCAGATGTGTGGGAATCATCGGCCTCGAACGTTCTCGGCAGCGTCCTGACTGCCTCCGAGGTGCTTCCCCGGTTCAGCGCCGAGTCGATGTTCACCCAGTGGTCGCTGGCGCCGCTCCCGCTGGTGATCACCGTCTGGGCGGGCGGGCTGTACCTGATCGGCGTCGGCACCCTGCGCCGACGGGGTGACCACTGGCCGGTGGGCCGCACGATCGCGTTCGTGGGGGTGGGGCTCGGGTCGTTCTACCTCGCGACGTCGTCCGGCCTGGCGACCTACGACACCGCCCTGCTGAGCGTGCACATGGTCCAGCACATGATCTTGTCGATGATGGTGCCGCTGGCGCTGGCCCTCGGGGCGCCCGTGACGCTGGCCCTGCGCACCCTGCCGCCGCGGCCCCGGCGCTGGCTGCTCGCGGTGCTGCACTCGCGCGTGGCGAAGGTGCTCTCGTTCCCGCCGCTCACCTTCGCCCTGTACATCGTCTCGCCCTGGGCGCTGTACTTCTCCGGCTGGTACCGCGCCTCGCTGGAGTCGGTGTGGATCCACGAGATGATGCACGTGCACCTCGTCCTGGTCGGCGCCCTCTTCTTCTGGCCGCTCATGGGCATCGATCCGGTGCCCGGTCGGGTCGGGTACCCCTTCCGGGTGCTGCTGACCGTGCTCACCCTGCCCTTCCATGCCTTCCTCGGCGTCACGATCATGGGCCAGTCGACCCTCATCGGCGGCGACTGGTACCCATCGCTCCACAACGGCCCGATGGGCGCCTGGCTGCCCGACCCCTATGTCGACCAGGAGCTCGCCGGCGGCATCTTGTGGGCCTCCGGGGACCTCATCGGGCTCTCGTTCTTCGGCGTCCTGTTCGCCCAATGGGTGCGCTCCTCGATGCAGGAGGCCAAACGGGAGGATCGGCGTCTGGACCTGATGGAGGCGCGAGCCGCCCGCGCCGGCAGGGCAGAGCCCCCGACCACGAAGGCCGAGAGGTCCGCCGAGGACGACGCGACGCGAGCCGGCGACAGTGGACGCGTAGGATCCGGCTCGTGACCGATGACATGCAGTCGGGGGAGTCGACACCCCCGCTCAAGGTGCTCGTCTACAGCGACAACGTGAACACCCGTCAGCAGGTGATCCTGGCGCTCGGGCGACGCCCCTATCCCGACCTGCCCGAGGTCGTGTACGTCGAGGTGGCTACCGAGCCGGTCGTGATCGCCAACATGGACGTCGGCGGCATCGACCTGGCGATCCTCGACGGCGAGGCCGCGCCCGCCGGAGGCATGGGGATCTGCAAGCAGCTGAAGGACGAGATCTTCGGATGCCCGCCGATCCTGGTGCTCACCGGCCGCCCCGAAGACGCGTGGTTGGCCACGTGGTCCCGGGCCGACGCCGCGGTGCCGCAACCGATCGACCCGCTGGTGCTCGCCGACGTCGTGATCGGCCTGCTCCACTCGCGCGTCCCGGCCACCTGATCCGGTGAGCCAGCAGCCCACCACCTGGGCCGATCTGCTCAGTGACCTGGTCGCCGGACGGGACCTCTCGGCGGAGCAGACCGGCTGGGCGATGGGGGAGATCCTCGCCGGAGAGGCCACCGGGGCACAGGTCGCCGGGTTCGCCGTGGCGCTGCGGGCCAAGGGCGAGACCAGCGAGGAGCTCAGCGGCCTCGCCGACGCGATGTACGAGCGACGGGTCCCGATCTCGGTCGAGGGCCGCCTGCTCGACGTCGTCGGCACCGGCGGCGACCGCTCGATGTCGGTGAACATCTCGACCATGGCCGCGATCGTCGCCGCCGGTGCCGGGGCGACCGTCGTCAAGCACGGCAACCGCTCGGCCTCCTCGATGTCGGGCAGCGCCGACGTGCTCGAGGCGCTCGGGATCCGGCTCGACCTCGCGCCCGACCGGGTCGCCGACGTCGCCCGCGAGGCCGGCATCACATTCTGCTTCGCCGCGGCGTTCAACCCCGCGATGCGGCACACGGCCGGCCCGCGCCGTGAGCTCGGCATCGCCACGACGTTCAACTATCTGGGCCCGTTGGCCAACCCGGCCCGACCGGCGGCCTCCGCGATCGGCTGCGCTGACCTGCGGATGGCGCCGGTGATGGCGGGGGTCTTCGCCCGTCGCGGCGACGACGCCTGGGTGGTGCGCGGCGACGACGGCCTCGATGAGCTCACGACGACGACCACCTCGCAGGTGTGGACCGTTCACGACGGCGAGGTCGCCGCGGTGACGATCGACCCCGCAGACCACGGACTGGCCCGCGCCACGACCGCCGACCTGCGCGGCGGCGATGCCGCCCACAACGCCGACGTCGTGCGCCGGATGCTCGACGGCGAGCCCGGGCCGGTCCGCGACGCCGTCGTCCTCAACGCCGGCGCGGCCCTGGCGGTGCACCAGGCTCCGGGCGACCCGGTCGACGAGGCGCTGGCCGCCGGGATCGTGCGTGCGGCCGCCGCGATCGACACCGGCGCCGCTCGTGAGGCACTCGCACGCTGGGTGGCCGCGGCCTCCTGAGCTGACTCAGGAGGCCACGCCCCTCCCGCGGTGTGGCTACCTCTTGGTGACCTTGACCGTGACGGTCTTGGACGAGCCGGCCACCTGCGCGCCGCCGCTGTAGACCACCTTGATCTTGTGCTTGCCCACCGACAGCTTCGGCAGCTTGTAGGTGATGCTTCCGGTGCCGACCGGCTTGGTGGCCAGCTTGCGGGCGCCGTCGTAGATGGTGACGGTGCCTCCGGGGGTGGTGAGCCCAGGAACCGTGACCCGGATCGCTGCCTTCGCACGGATCTTCTTGGTGACCTTGGTCGGTGAGATCGTCACCGCGGTGGTCGAGGCGATCTTGGCGATCGTCACCGGCGCGGCCGCGGCGGAGGCGGGCGAGTAGCCCGTGGCGGTCGCTGTGACGACGACGTGCACCCGGCGGGCGGCGTCGGCGGCGGTCGGCGTGTAGGACGACCGCGTCGCATTGGCGATTGCGACGCCGTTGCGGAACCACTGGTAGGTGAATCGCGCCGAGGTCGCGTTCCAGGTGCCCGGGTTCGCCGTGAGCGTCTGGCCGACCTTCGGCGTCCCGGTCACCGCGGGCTTGGAGAGCATGGACACCGCGGGTGGCGCCTCGACGAAGACCGGGTCGCTCGCGGCGGTTCCGTTCGACCAACCGGTCTTCTTCGCGGTCTCCACGACGGTGATCTCGTGGCCGCCGTCGGCTGCGGTCAGCGTGTAGGAGGTGCTGGTCCGGCCGGCGACCGGCTCCCCGTCGCGGTACCACTGGCGGGTGACGCTCGATCCGCTCGGCCAGGTGCCCGCCGTGGCTCGGAGCACCTGCCCGACGTATGGGGTCCCGGTGATCGCGGGCGAGGTGGTCGGCTCGAGCGCCGGCGCGGTCGTGACCTGGACCGGGTTGCTCGTGGCCGTGCTGTTCTCGTACCCCGTCTTCTTCGCCGTCTCCACCACGGTCAGGTCGTGACCGAGGTCGGCGGCGGCCACGAGATAGGTCGTGCTGGTGGCACCGGCGATCGCGACGCCGTCGCGGTGCCACTGTCGGGTGACCGAGGGGCTGTTCTCCCAGACGCCGGGGGTTACGGTGAGCCGGCGATCCGGGTGCGCGTCTCCGGTGATCACCGGCGGTGCGGTCGCTGCGATGGCACTGCCGGCGATACCGGTGATGCCGTTGCTCTGCGACGAGGCCGACTTGTATCCGGTCCGGGTGCCGGTGGCGACCACGCTGATCCTCTTGCCTAGGTCGGCGGTGGTGAGGGTGTACACCTCGCCGGTGGCCCCGGTGATCTTGGAGGTCTCACGCATCCACTGGTAGGTGGTCGTCTCCGCCGCCGGGTCGAAGATGGGCGCCGAGACCCGGAGTTCGGTGCCGATCTGACCGCTGCCGGAGATGGTGGTGGCCGTGGCGACAGCGGGCGGGTCGATGACGACGAACTCGCGCCACGGGGAGGCGGCGAGGTCCTTGCCGGAGGCGTCGAGGCTGACCACCCGCCACTGGGCGGTACCAGCCGGCAGCGCCGAGGTCGGTGCCCACGAGGTGGCCCGAGTGACCTGGCTCTCCGCGATGCTATTGGTGGCGTCGTTCGGCTTGCGTCGCTCGAAGCGGTAGGTGGCTGCTCGCGGGTCGGTGTCCCAGGAGAACAGGCCGCCGGTCGGCTCGACCAACTGCCCCGCGGCGGGCGTTGCCAGCGCGGGAGGGAAGCCGACCACCTTGAACCGGCGGAAGTCGCTCCAGGCTCCTTCCCGACCCTTCGCGTCGACGCGGCGGACCCGCCAGGTGTAGCTCTCCGCACTCACCGGGAACGGCGACGACGGGGACCACGAGGAGTAGATGGTGGAGGCGCCGGCCGGGCTGACCAGCGTCGAACCGGCGTAGACCTCGATCTTGTAGGACTTCGCGAACGGCAACGGCTGCCAGCTGACGGCGAAGTCCGTGCCGATCTCGGCGTCGTCCGCGGGGGTGAGCTGAACCGGCACGGGGGAGCGCTTCACGAAGCTCCGCACCTCGCTGTAGACCGTCTGGTTGTTGCTGCTGTCGATCCCGCGGACGCGCCAGTAGACGATCCCCTCGGGATAGGTCGCCGACGGGGAGGTGTAGCTGGTCTGGTCGACGGTGGCGGTCTCGATCGTGGACGCGAACGTCGGATCCACCGAGGTCTCGACCACGTACGACTTCGCCTCGACCGAACCGTCGGTGGTGAGCGTGGATCCGGTCGATGCCCCCGGAGCCCGCTGTGCCGCGAGCGCGGTGGTCCACGACAGGGTCACGTCGTCGGAGACTGTGGCGCCGTCGGCGGGACCGAGCAGGGTCGGAGCGATGCTCTTCTTCGCGAAGGAGTTGGCCGGGTACTGGATCGGTGCGCACTGGGCGCCGTTGAGGTCGTAGCAGGGCTGGATGACCCAGAAGTAGGCCGACCCGGCCTGGCTGTCGGGGAGGCTCGAGACGAAGGTGAACATCGAGCTGTTCACCACGACCCCGTCGTAGGTGGTCAGCTTGTTGGTGAGCTCCTTGTCGCGGGAGATCGTGACCTTGTACGACAGGGCCCCCGGCACCGGATCCCAGGTGAGGACCGGCGTGTTGCGAAGATCGATGCACGTCCCGGGGAGCCGCGTGCTGCAGGCATCCTGCGCCGTGCCGAGACCATAGCTGGTGGTGCCGCGTAGGGATGCCGCCTGACCTGTCACCTGATCGGTCGACAGGCTTCCGGGCGAGGCAGGGGTGATCGGGCCCGGTGCGGTGTAGTGGAACGTGCCGGCCGTCTGCGCGAGAAGGGTCGTGAGGGTCTGGCTGCCGGAGGCGACGTCATTGCGCGCGAGCACCTTCCAGCTGTAGTCGCCGGTCTTTGAGGGGACGCACGTGTTGGCGAGGGTGGTGTGGATCGTCGGCCGGTTGATGGAGTTGCAGATCTCTTCGCCGGCGTCGTTGAAGAGATAGACGACGTAGCTGCTTGCCCGGTCGATCGCGTCCCACTGGTAGAAGAACGGGACGTCGCTGCTCACCTGCCCGAGAGGGTGCACCAGCGTCGGCTGATCCGGCCAGGCTCGACGGAACTTCCACGGGGTCGCCGGCCATGGGGCGGCATTGCCACTGGCGTCGACGGGGCGTACGCGCCAGTAGTACTCGTCGTGATTGAGCGCGCTCGGCGGCGTGAACCGGGTACCGGCGATGTCCTTGGTGGTGCTCGTGGTAGCGGCGAGGAAGCCGTCGTCGGGGCTCACCTGCACCTCGTAGGTCGCCGCTCCGGGGACGGGCTCCCAGTCGAGGACGACGTCGGTGATGCCGGAGAAGTCGTCGGCCGGCGCCGTGAGCTGCGCGGGGTCGAGACCGCGGATCGAGTAGAGGCGCGGCTCGGACCACCGGGTCCAGTGGCCTCCGCTGAGCTCGGCGCGCACGTGCCAGTAGTAGTCGCCGACGGTCGGATAGCCTTTGAGGTAGGCGGCCGTGGTCTTCTGCGTGAGTGCGGAGGTTCCGGCCGGGTCGGTGAAGTCCGGGTCCCGGCTGGTCTCGACGGTGTAGGAGGTCGCTCCCGGCACCGGGTCCCAGGTGAAGCGCGGCGTCTGAGGTGCCTGGAAGGACACGCCGGGCGCGGGAGCCACCAGGGTCGGTGCGGCCGCCGCGGAACGGGAGAAGCTCGCGGTGGTCCATTCACCGGCGCCGCTGGTGTCCTTGGCGCGGACCCGCCACCACACCTCGCCGGTCGGCATCTGACCCACCGGGACGTACTGGCGGTTGACGGTCGAGGCCGAGACGAGCTTGGTCGCGAAGGTCGAGGTCGTCGAGACCTCGACGTCGTAGCCGGTGGCGCCACTGACCACGTCCCAGGCGAGGACCGGGGTGGGGGCATCGCTGGCCCGCAGGTTTCCGGGCGAGGTGACCGCGGCAGTCGCCGGAGCGGCGCCGCTGGTGGTCACCACCCCGGTGGCGACCACGAGGGTGGCGAGCAGGCTCGCTAGGCGGACACGAGTACGACGCTGACGCATGCAGGAACTCCCGATAGGACGGCTGCCCACCGATGTGGGGGCATCGGGAATCTCGGTCGGTCCTCGTGGCGACTTGAGAAGCCGAGCCGGTCGGTTGGGAGCGGTCCAGACCGGTCAACCCCGGTTCACCGGGGGGTTGTGCGAGGGTCCGGCCTGCCGGTCAGTCCAGGCCGAGCGAGAACGCGGACTCCAGGTCGTGGCGGGAGTAGGCGCGGAAGGCGATGTGGGTCTCGGTCTCGCGCACGCCCTCGACCTTGTTGACGCGGTCGGCGATCACCGCGGCGACGTCGTCGTGGTTGCGGACGCGGACCATGACGATGAGGTCGATCTGGCCGGTGACCGAGTAGACCTCGGTGACCCCCTCGAGCGAGGCGATCGTCTCGGCTACCTCGGGGATCCGGTCGACCTCGGCCTTGACGAACACGATGGCGGTGATCATGGCCTCAGCCTACGGTCCCACGGAACCCAGGCGACGAAGCGCGCGCCACCGCCGTCGGCGTCCTCGATCAGAACGCCGCCACCGTGCCAGGACAGGTGCCGCTCGACGATCGCCAGTCCCAGCCCGACGCCGCCGCTGTCGGAGCCGGCGGGGTCCACCGAGCGCGCGAACCGCTGAAAGATCCGGTCGCGCTCGGCCGGGGCGACGCCGGGGCCGTGGTCCTCGACGGCCACACAGAGGCGGGCTCCACAGCCGGTCACCTCGATGCGTCGGACGCCATGACCATGGGTCTCGGCGTTCGCCACGAGGTTCGCCACCACGCGCGCCAGACGCCGCTTGTCACCGTCCAGGTACAGCTCGTCGGGGCCATCGACCCGCACGTCGCGGCCAACCGTCGCAGCAGCGGTGTGCCGGCACAGCCGCATGATCTCGATGCGCTCCCGCTCATCGTGGTCGCAGTGCGAGGCGGTGTCGTCGCGCGAGATCTCGATCAGGTCGACCACGAGCGTCCGGAACCGGGCCAGATCGCCGGCGAGCAGGTCGAGTGGCTCTCGAAGCCGGTCCGGTAGCTCGTCGCGGCGGTTCTCCATCAGCTCCAGCGAGTTGAGCATGGTGGTGAGCGGCGTCCGCAGCTCGTGACTGACGTCGCCGGCGAACCGGGCGTCGGCGGCCACCCGTCTGCCGAACGCCTCGGCGGTCTCGTTGAAGGAGCGCGCGAGCCCCATCAGGTCAGGATCGCCGGCGGCCTCGAGGCGGGCCTCGACGTCGCCCTGTGCGAACGCCTCGGCGGCCTCGGTGAGGCCGCGGAGGGGGCGTAGGGCGCGGTCACTGAGCCATCGGCCGAGCACGATCCCCGCGGCGCCGGTGCCGACGGCGGCCGCCAGCAGGATCAGCGCGAGGCGGCGTTCGAGGCTCTCCACGGCGTCGAGCCCGAAGACGGCGTAGTACCGACCGCCTCCGTGGGCATGCGGGAGGGAGCCGGTCGGACGGATCGGCACCTCGACCAAGAGGACGTCGCGGCCACCGATCTGCTCCGGGCTCAGCTGGGTGCGGCCGCTGTGCGTCGGGTCCGAGAGGCGGGCCGGGAGATCCTCGGGACGCAGCCCCGCGGAGTACCACGCGCCATCGCGCCACAGCAGCGCCACCGGTGGCGGGGTCCCGGTCAACGCGGCCATGGCCTGGCCGGGAGCGGCGCCCCGGGCCAACACCAGTCCGACCAGTCCTGCGTCGTCCTCGGCCTCGGCCAGCACCTCCTGACGTCGCTGGTCGAGCTGGCTGTGGGTAACCAACGTCCAGGACACGATCGCCATCGACCCGGCGACGGCCAGCGAGAGGGCACCCAGCGCGAGCGTCACCCGGGCCCGTAGACCCAGCCTCCGACGCCAGCGCCCAGCCATCTGTTAGCTCAGCCCGGCACGAGCCGGTAGCCCATGCCGCGCGCGGTGACGACGTACTCGGGCGTCGCCGGATCACGCTCGACCTTCTTGCGGAGCCGGCGGATGTGGACGTCGACCAGCCGGCTGTCGCCGAAGTAGCCGTAGCCCCACACCTTCTCCAGCAGGTGGTCCCGGCTGCACACCCGGCCCTCGGCGCGAGCGAGCTCGGCCAGCAGCCGGAACTCGGTGCGGGTCAAGGACAGCTCGACGCCGGCGCGACGGCAGGTCGCGGCCTCGACGTCGAGCTCGAGCTCGCCGACGGTGAACGCCTCGAACACGACGTCCTCGACGCTGCGGGTCCGGCGCAGCAGGGCCCGGATCCGTGCGGAGAGCTCCTTGGCGACCAGCGGCTTGGTGACGTAGTCGTCTGCGCCGGCCTCGAGCCCCGCGACGATGTCGTGGCTGTCGGTGCGTGCGGTCACGATGATCACGGGCACGGCGGAGTCGCGGCGGATGCAGCGGCACACGCCGAAGCCGTCGGTGTCGGGAAGCATCAGGTCGAGCAGCACGACATCGGGCGCAAGGCGGAGCGCGGCGATGCCCTCCCGGCCGGTCGCCGCCTCGAGCATCTCGTACCCCTCGTCCTCCAGGGCGAGCCGGAGAACCCGTCGCACCCTGGGGTCGTCCTCGACCAAGAGGACCCGCCGCTTCACCTCTCCAGGATGCCCCCGGACGGCGACGGATCCCAGCCCCAAGTCGGGTGGTGCCGGGTGTCGGATCGATGACGACCATGACGGCCGTCATCCCGGCTGCCCTGCGCGAGGCCCGGCCCCGCGTGCGCGTGCGCGCCGATGGCAGTTGCATGACAACTCGCCGGGCTCGTCCTGGCGGCGCCGGGGGACACCTAGCGTCGCGAGGAGTGGCCGCGACCACCGAGGCGGCCGAGGAGGAACGATGCGCTCGCTGTCGAACTCAAGCAGTCGGTCACGCCGTCGGACCGTGGCACTGTCGCTCGTCACAGTCGGCTTGCTCGCGCTGTCGGCGTGCGGCGGGTCGTCGTCGAACAACCCCTCGGCCGCCGGCCAGGTGACCCAGAACGCTCGCAACGGCACGACCCAGGGGGCCCAGCAGGGCGGCACGCTCAACATGCTGGGCGCCGGCGACGTCGACTACATGGACCCCAACATCAGCTACTACTCCGTCGGCTATCTCGCGCTCCGGCTGTGGAGCCGTCAGCTGTTCACCTATCCCGCAGAGCCCGGCCAGACCGAGACCGCGGTC
Organism: Nocardioides epinepheli; assembly: GCF_037936805.1. Classification (NCBI taxonomy): domain Bacteria; kingdom Bacillati; phylum Actinomycetota; class Actinomycetes; order Propionibacteriales; family Nocardioidaceae; genus Nocardioides; species Nocardioides epinepheli. Next base: position 64,148 of record NZ_JBBMMC010000006.1, read on the forward strand.
CCGGACCTGGCCACGGTGATGCCGACCACGACCAATGGCGGCATCAGCGCGGACGGCAAGACGTACACGATCCACCTCGTCCAGGGTGCCAAGTGGAACACCTCGCCCGCGCGGCAGGTGACCGCGGCAGACGTCGTCCGCGGCGTCAAGCGCACCTGCAATCCGCAGCAGCCGTTCGGGGGCATTCCAGACTTCGCCGGTCTCATCGAGGGCTATCAGACCTTCTGCGACGGCTTCGCGAAGGTGCCGACGAACGTCTCGGCGTTCCGCAGCTACATCGAGAAGACCGACCTCCCCGGCGTCGCGGCCCCGAACCCCCAGACCGTCGTGTTCCATCTGACCCATCCGGCAACCTACTTCGTGGACATGCTCACCCTGACGGCCTTCTCTCCGGCGCCGGTGGAGCAGCTGGCCTATCTGCCCGCGAGCGCGGAGCAGGCTCAGCACACCATCAGCGACGGGCCCTATGAGGTGAAGTCGTACAACCCGACCAAGAGCATCCAGTTCGTCCGCAATCCGGCATGGGACGCCGCCACCGACCCTGTCCGACATGCCTACGTCGACCAGGTGAACATCGATGAGTCCGTCAGCCAGGACTCCATCCAGCAGCAGCTCCAGACGAACACCCCCTCGGCCGACATGGGCTTCGACATGGCGCCGCCACCGTCCCAGGTGCCTGGGCTGCTCGCCAAGAAGGACCCGGGCCTCGACCTCGGACCGACGTCGTCGAGCAATCCCTACGTGGTCTTCAACATGGTCTCGCCGAACAACGGATCGGCGCTCCAGAACCTCCAGGTCCGGCAGGCGCTCGAGTACGCGCTGAACCGTGACGACATGATCCGCGTCCTCGGCGGCCCCTCGCTCAACCAGTCGCTGACCCACGTGCTCCCGTCGTCGATCGACGGCTCGACCTCGATCGACCTCTACCAGCACGACGACACCAAGGCCACCGATCTCCTCAAGCAGGCCGGCTACCCGAACGGGCTTACCTTGAAGGTCTTGTACCGCAACCAGTCCCAGGGCTCCTCGAAGGTCTTCCAGGTCATCCAGCAGGACCTCTCCAAAGTCGGGATCAAGGTGACCGGCGTCCCCTCTCCGGACGCGGACTTCTACACCCGCTATCTCCAGGTCCCGACGGTCGCCAAGCGCGGTGTCTGGGATCTCGCGATCGCCGGATGGGGAGCCGACTGGTACGGCGATGCGGCGCTGTCGTTCTTCGCGCCACTGTTCTCCGGCGCCCCGTCGTTCCCTCCGGTCGGAAGCAACTTCGGCTTCTACGACGATCCGCAGACCAACAAGCTGATCGAGCAGGCGAGTACCGCGAAGACGTCGGCGGAGTCCACTGCGCTGTGGGCCAAGGCTGACGAGCGGGTGATGACCCAGGCGGTCTTCTTCCCGATCACCAACCCGCAGCAGGCTTCCTATCACGCCAGCCAGGTCCACAACGCCGTGTACGTGCCGGCCTTCCAGAACTTCGACCCGGCGAACGTCTGGCTCAGCCCGGACGCCAACGGCAACTGACGAGACCGCCGACCAGACCACACCACGGACGACGTCATGGCGCTGCTCGAGGTCTCCGATCTCCGGGTCTCCTTCGAGACCGCGGACGGCGTGGTCGAGGCGGTGCGCGGTCTCTCGTTCTCGGTGGACGCCGGGCGGACGCTCGGCCTGGTCGGCGAGTCGGGCTCGGGGAAGAGCGTCTCGACCCAGACCCTGACCGGGCTGCTGCCCGGAGCGAGGATCACCGGCAGCGCGACCTTCGACGGCATCGATCTGCTGCAGGCCACACAGTCGGAGCTGCGCGAGATACGGGGCGCGCGGATCGGCATGATCTTCCAGGACCCGTTGTCGAGCCTGCACCCGCTCTACACCGTCGGCTGGCAGATCAGCGAGATGATCCGTGCCCACCGGAGGATGTCGAGGCGAGCGGCCCGGACCCGCGCGATCGAGCTGCTGCGGCTCGTGCGCATCCCCGACCCGGCGCGTCGTGTGGACGACTATCCGCACCAGTTCTCCGGCGGCATGCGTCAGCGCGCGATGATCGCCATGGCGATGGCGCTCGACCCGGCTCTGCTGATCGCCGATGAGCCGACCACGGCACTCGACGTCACGGTCCAGGCGCAGGTGCTCGGGGTGATGTCCAGCGTGCAGCGCGAGTTCGGCACCGCGATCGTCCTGATCACCCACGACCTGGGAGTCGTCGCCGAGATGGCCGACGACGTCGTGGTGATGTATGCGGGCCAGGCGATGGAGCGCGCCAGCCGTCGCGAGTTGTTCTATCACCCGCATCATCCCTACACACGCGGGCTGCTGGCGTCGTTGCCGGCCAGGGGCACGGGGGACAGAGAACGGCTGACGCCGATCGCCGGCAGCCCGCCCAGCCTGGTCGGAAGGCTGGAGCCGTGCCCTTTCGTGCCCAGGTGTCCTCGGGCCTTCGACGCCTGCCGCACCACCCCGCCGCCGCCCAGGCCGATTCCGAGCGCTGTGCGCGCCGACTCCCGGGGTGCGGCTCATCTCTCGGCGTGCTGGTTGCCACCCGATCACGCCGACGAGGCCCTCCCCGGCGCGCCACGCGGCCCGAGCGCCTCGTCAGCGCCGGAGGGGGTGCCGGCCCGATGAGCGCGATGACCGACTGCCGGCGAGAGAGCCGCCATCCCCTCCTTGCTCTCGACGCCGTCACCAAGACGTTCCACGAGCGCGGTGTCCGTGGTGCCCGGGTCCGAGCCGTCGACGGCGTCGACCTCGAGGTGGCGGCCGGGGAGACGCTGGGGCTGGTGGGGGAGACCGGGTGTGGCAAGTCGACCCTCGCACGATGCATGACGCGCCTCTACGACCTCACCAGTGGCGCGGTGTACTTCGACGGCGAGGACATCACGCACCACTCCAGGCGTGCGCTGCGACCGATCCGGCGAGAGATGCAGATGATCTTCCAGGACCCGTACGGATCACTGAATCCGCGGCGGCGGGTGGGCTCGATCATCGGCGACCCGTTCGTGATCCACCACGTGGCCGGTCGGCGTGACCGTAAAACGCGGGTCCAGGAGCTCATGGAGATGGTCGGCCTGAATCCCGAGCACTACAACCGTTTCCCGGCCGAGTTCTCCGGAGGGCAGCGGCAGCGGATCGGGGTGGCCAGGGCGCTCGCCCTGCAGCCACGACTCCTGGTGTGCGACGAGCCGGTCTCGGCCCTCGACGTCTCCATCCAGGCGCAGATCCTGAACCTGCTCAGCGACCTGCAGGAGGAGCTCGGCCTCACCTACGTGTTCATCACCCACGACCTGTCGGTGGTGCGGCATGTGAGCGACCGGATCGCGGTGATGTACCTGGGCCGGATCGTGGAGTCGGCTCCCACGGAGGAGATCTTCTCGACGCCGCGCCATCCCTACACCCGTGCGCTGCTCTCGGCGGTGCCGATCCCGGATCCGGACGCCTCAGACAGCCGGACCACGACGCTGCTTCCGGGAGATCCGCCGTCGGCGGTCGACCCACCGGCCGGTTGCCACTTTCACCCACGATGCCCCAGAGCCCAGGAGCGGTGCTCCCTCGATGATCCGAGCCTGGTGCCGGTGCTCCACGACGACGTCGTCCACGTGACCGCCTGCCACTTCCCGCTGCACCGCGGCGAGGAGCTGGTCGGCTCGGAAGGACAGCCCAGGACCGACTCGGAGACGAGGTCGTGATGGCCGTTTCGATACCGGCGAGCACCGCCACGGTCGACCACACTCCGACGATTCGGGGACGCAGCCCCTGGGCACTGGCCTGGCAGCGGCTGCGACGCGACCGGGTCGCGATGGTCTCCTTGGCGGTGATCGTGTTGATCACGCTGATGGCGATCTTCGCTCCGCTTTTCGCCACGGTCACCGGCCATCCTCCGAACCAGCAGTATCTCACCGAGGCCACGACGCCGGACGGCCTGCCGGTGGGACCGAACGGCAGCTTCTGGCTCGGTGCCGACGACCTCGGACGCGACGTCCTCGTCCGGATCGCCTACGGCGCCCGCATCTCCCTCGGCGTCGGTGTCCTGGCCACCCTGCTCACGGTGGCGATCGGCGTCGTCGTGGGACTGGCGGCCGGCTTCTTCGGCGGCTGGGTGGACACGGTGCTGGCCCGGCTCATCGACGTCGTCCTCTCCGTGCCGTTCCTGCTCGCCGCGATCGCCCTGGTCTCGGTGACCTCTCCCGGGCTGACAGTCACGATCTTGGTGATCGGCTTCTTCGGCTGGGCCTCGATGGCGCGCATCGTGCGCGGTCAGGTGCTCTCGCTGCGCGAGCGCGAGTTCGTCGAGGCGGCGCGTTCGTTAGGAGCCAGCAGCGTCCGGATCATGTTCGTCGACATCCTGCCGAACGTGACGGCGCAGGTGATCGTCTACGCCACGCTGCTCATCCCTGTCGTCATCGTCACCCAGGCCGCCTTGTCGTTCCTGGGACTCGGTCTGCAACCGCCGACCGCCGACTGGGGCGGCATGATCGCGGAGTCTCGCACCGACTACACGGTGGCCTGGTGGTTCGTGGTCTTTCCCGGCCTCGCCCTGGTGGTCACCACCCTCGCGTTCAACCTGTTCGGCGACGGTGTGCGTGACGCCGTCGATCCCAGGACCACACCATGATCCGGTTCCTGCTCACCCGAGTCGCCCTGGGCATCTTCGTGCTGTGGGTCATCACGCTCGCGGTCTTCGGGCTGTTCTTCGTGCTGCCCAGCAACGTCGCCCGGACCCTCGCCGGACGCCAGGCGACCCCGCAGACGATCGACCTGATCAACCATCGCCTCGGCCTGGACCGCCCCTTGTGGAAGCAGTACTGGTCGTTCGTGACCAAGGCGCTGCGAGGCGACCTCGGCTACGACTACTACCACCAGGTCGCGGTGACCCGCATCCTCGGGCAGGCGGCGCCGATCACCCTCTCCCTCGCGCTCGGCGCGGCGGTCATCTGGCTGCTGCTCGGCGTCACCAACGGCGTGATCTCCGCGGTCCGGCCGCGCTCGCTCGCCGACCGCGCGCTCACGGTGCTCGCGCTGTTCTTCTACTCCATGCCCTCGTTCTTCCTCGGGCTGATGCTGCTCTACCTGCTCTACTACAAGCTCACCGTGGCCGGGCATCCATGGTTCCCGCCGGGCGGCTACGTTCCGATCACGCAGAGCGTGGGAGCGTGGGCCCAGCACCTGATCCTGCCGTGGCTCTCACTGGCGCTGCTGCTGGCGGCGACCTACACCCGGCTCACCCGCAGCTCGATGCTCGAGGTGCTCGGCGAGGACTACGTCCGCACCGCCCGCAGCAAGGGACTGCGAGAGGGCCGGGTCATCGTCCGGCACGGGCTGCGCAGCGCCCTGACCCCGGTGGTGACGCAGTTCGGCATCGACCTGGGACAGCTCATCGGCGGGGTGGTGATCATCGAGACGGTGTTCAGCCTGCCGGGGCTCGGCAAGACTGCCATCGACGCGATCAATCAGCAGGACCTGCCGGTGATCATCGCCGTGGTGCTCTTCGCCTCGGCCGCCGTGGTGGTCGCCAACATCCTGGTCGACGTCGGCTATGCCTTCCTCGACCCCCGGGTGCGGCTGCACTGAGCCGGGTCCGGGGGCGCTACCCGGCCTGTTCGAAGGGCGCCGGCAGGAGGCGCTTGGAGCCGGCGTGCCGGGCAAGATGCCGGGTCGCGCCCGAGATCGGGCAGGTCCACTCGCCATCGATGTCGACCAGGCGGAGGTCGGGCGCCTCGAGCCAGCGCAGCACCCGCTCGGTCTCCTCGGCGGTGGCCGCGGGCGTGGGGCCGGGCGTGCCGGCCGGTGCGGGGACGGTCTCGGCGCCGGCCCGGAGCTGGGCGACGTAGGCGTGGGCGTTGGCGCCGGGCGGGATGACGCCGGCTGCCGCGAGCCGGCCGAACCGGACGACGTGGACGGCCCACCGGCCGTCGTCCTCGCGCCGGGTGGCGACGACCTCGGGACACCGGGTGAGCGAGGTGAGGCGCTGGGTGCGGGCGGCGGCCCGCACGAAGGCGGCCAGCCGGTCGCGATGCACCCCCGCCTCCTCGAATCGCTCGTCGGCGGCCAGCACGGCCATGCGGGTGTTGACCGCCTCGACCACCTCGTCGGGGCGCTGGAGCAGGGTCTCGCGCAGTTGGCGGACCACGGCGGCGTAGGTGTGCTCGTCGACGCTGCCGTCGCACGGCGAGAGGCAGCGCCCCATCTCGGCCAGGACGCAGGCGGTGCGGGACGGGCGACGGCCGAGGCGATCGGTGCACTGGCGGACCGGGAAGGTGTCGTGCAGCGCGGCCAGGCAGCGCTCGGCGGCGCCGCGGGAGGAGAACGGACCGAGGTAGTCGGCGTCGTCGTCGAGGACCTTGTGGACCAGCGAGAGACGCGGCCACGGCTCGCGGGTGAGCTTGACGAAGGTGACCTTCTCCGGATGGCGCGAGCGGCGGTTGTAGGACGGCTTGTGCTTGGCGATCAGGCGGAGCTCGCGGACCTCGGCCTCCAGCGGCGTGGCGCACTCGATGGCCGTGACGCGCGCCGCCAGCCGGACCATCTCACCCATGCGGGACCGGGTCTCGGAGGCGGTGAAGTAGGAGCGGACCCGGGTGCGCACGTCGCGCGAGGTGCCGACGTAGAGGATCCGGTCGGCGTCGTCCTGGAAGAGGTAGACGCCGGGGGAGTGCGGCAGCCCGTCGGCGAGGTGCCGCTTCTTGCGCTGGGCGGCGGTGACGCGGGAGGAGAAGGTCTGGAGCTCCTCGAGCGTCCGCACACCCTGGGTGCCGATCCGCTCCATCAGCCCGTGCAGGACGTCGACCGTGGCGCGCGCATCGGAGAGGGCCCGGTGGTTCGGCGTGGTGGCGGAGCGGAAGTGCTTGGCCAGCGAGGAGAGCTTGCAGTTGGGGGCATCGTCGCGAGTGATGACGCGCCGGGCGAGCACGGCGGTGTCGACCACCTCGAACGCGGGCCAGGGCCGCTGCTGCTGTTGGGCGAAGTGCTTGAGGAAGCCGACGTCGAACGGCGCGTTGTGCGCCACCAGAACGCACCCGGCGGCGAACTCGAGGAACGCCGGGAGCACCGACTCGATCGGCGGGGCGTCGCAGACCATGGAGTTGCTGATGCCGGTGAGGACCGCGATGAAGGCGGGGATCTCGGTGTGCGGGTTGACCAGGGTCTGGAACTCGCCGAGCACCTCCCCGCCCCGCACCTTGACCGCGCCGATCTCGGTGATCATCGAGCCCGCCTGCACCGACCCGCCGGTGGTCTCGAGGTCGACCACGCAGAACGTGACGTCGGCCAGGGACCGGCCCAGTTCGTCGAAGCTGCGCTGGCTCTCCCAGCGCGAGCCGGTGGCGGCTCCCTCGACGGCGGAGGTGGTCGTGCCCATGTCCGGCACGGTAGGCGGCGGCACCGACAAGGTGGTGCCGCCGCGCGGTGGGTTGGGTGGGTTGGCTGGGTTGGGTGGCGAGTGGCTGTCGGATGGCGTGCGGTGACCCGGACGGCGCAATTGCGCGGAATGGTGCAGTCGGAGGGGTGGTGGGTGACTCGGACGGCGCAATTGCGCGGAATGGTGCAGTCGGAGGGGCGGTGGGTGACCCGGACGGCGCAATTGCGCGGAACGGTGCAGTCCGAGGGCCGGCGGACGACCCGAACGGCGCAATTGCGCGGAACGGGTCGGGACGGACTGTCGGTGGCGACTGGCAGCGTGCCCGCCATGACGACACGAATCGACTGCGACTCCTGCCTGGTGCGGGGGCTGGCGTGCCACGACTGCGTGGTCACCGTGCTGCTGGGGCCGCCGCCCGAGCTGGCCGACTTGAGCATCGACGACGACGAGCGGCGCGCGCTCGACGTCCTGGCCGACGGCGGCCTGGTGCCTCCGTTGCGGCTGGTGCAGCCCGTCGACGGGCCGGCCGTCGAATCGGCGTGAGCGCCGTCCCCACGTGTGACCCATGTGGCGTGTGGGGCACGCCACGCCGCGATCTGGACCGATATTTGGCGGCCCCTTCGGGGCGGGTCTACGGTGGGCGACCGAGGCATCCGTGGAAGTGGGTCCACCAGGTCCCGCGCGGAGGCCACGCTGAGTCTCTCGCCGTCCGCGGCGGGGGAGCCGGGGAACCAACTCTCCTGGGGTGAATCCTCTGCAAGGCGGACTGGTTCAAGGCGCCCGACCCGGGTGCCGAGAATCAAGCCGGGGAGCAGAGGTAGGGCAGGTCGTGCCCGAATCCGTCAGCTCACCCGGTAAGCGTTACGACTGCAAAGGACCCACACGTAGTGACCAAGTTCCGGGTGCGCGCCAGCGCAGCGGTCTCGGGTGTCGTGCTCGTCTCGACCTTCGGCCTGCTCAACTCCTCCCCGGCCCAGGCCGAGCCCACTGTCGACGACGTCCAAGAGCGCGTCGACAAGCTCTACCACGAGGCCGAGCAGGCCTCGGAGCGCTACAACGACGCCAAGCTCCAGCTCGCCGAGCTCGAGTCGGACCTCGACTCCTTGCGCGCCGACGAGCGGCAGGCGCGCAAGGCGCTCGACGCCGTGCGCAGCGAGGCCCGCGACAGCATCCTGCGCCAGTACACCGGTGGCGGAAGCGACCTCGGCGCAGTGACCCAGGTCGTCACCGCGACCGACTCCGGCGCCTTCCTCGACCGGCTCTCGACGATGTCGTCCTACCAGGACATCCAAGACGGCGTGTTCGACGACTACACGACCAACCTCGAGGCCCTCTCCATCCGCACCGACGCCGTCCAGCGGCGCGTCGACCAGGTCGCCGAGGTCGAGGCCGACCTGGCGCGGGAGAAGGAGACCATCGACAACAAGTTCGAGGACGCCAACGACCTCCTCGACCGGCTCAAGGAGGAGGAGCGCCAGGAGATGCTGTCGCGCAGCACCACCTCCACCCGGGTCCCGGCCACCAGCGTGCCGGCCTCGGGCCGCGCGGGCGCGGCGATCAAGTACGCCATGGCCCAGGTAGGCGACGCCTACGTCTACGGTGCCGCCGGCCCGAACGCCTTCGACTGCTCCGGCCTCACCATGATGGCCTGGGCACAGGCCGGCGTCGGCCTGCCGCACTCCTCGAGCGCCCAGTACTCCTCCGGGGCCCGCGTCTCGCAGTCCGACCTGCAGCCCGGAGACCTGGTCTTCTACTACAGCCCGATCAGCCACGTCGGCATGTACATCGGCAATGGCCTGATCGTGCACGCCGCCAACCCGGGCTCCGGTGTCACGACCGCGCCAGTGAACTCGATGCCCTACGTCGGCGCGGTGCGCCCCGGCTGACGGCTCGACCCTGACCGACCACCCGCGAAGGACCGGTCGCCCCCGATGGTGGGCGGCCGGTCTTTCGTTGTTGCTGACCGCCTGCCTGGTCGCCGGCGCAGCCGTGCTGGTGCACCTGATGCTCGAGGACCACGAGCCGGCCCCGGCGTCACGGTCGAGCACCGACGCACCCGCACCCGCGGCGGCCGCGGCCACGGTGCGCCGTCTCGCCGACGCCCTGCGCGCCGGCGACCGGAGTGCGGCCGAGGCGCTCGCCGTGCCGGGGGATACCGCGACGTCGGATCGGCTCGGTGCAGCCGCGGACGCCGTCGAGAACGTCGGCATCGACGACGTGCGGCTGCGTTACACCGGCGAGCGAGGAGAGCCGCTCGACGACGGCGACTGGCTCGGCGTCGTCGACGTGACGTGGTCCTACGCCGGCTTCGACGACGAGCCGGCCACCGTCGAGGTGCCGATCGGCTTCCGGATCGTCGACGACGCCGTGCGAGTCAGCTCGATCGGTGCCGACGAGCTCGCCGGCCGCGAGCGGCTGCCGATCTGGCTTGCGGGCCCGGTCCGGACGGCACGCACCGCCGACGTCCTCGTCGTGGCGTCCGCGTCCCGTCGGCCGCAGTCCTATCTGCGCACCGCCGTGCGGGCCCTTCCCGAGGTCTCGCGCATCGTGCGCGGGTGGCGGCCGAGCCTGGTGGTGGAGGTGCCGGCCGATGCCGACGCCGTCGATCGGACCCTCGGCGCCGAGCCGGGCAGCCACGAGCCGATCGCCGCCACCGCGGCGCCGAGCACGCCAGGGATGGTCCAGGACGCGCCGGTGCATGTGGTCGTGAATCCCGACGTGTTCGACCGGCTCGGACCGGCGGCCCGACAGGTCGTGATGACCCATGAGGCCACCCACGTGGCCACCGACTCGCCCGCCAGCGCCGCGCCGACCTGGCTGGTGGAGGGATTCGCCGACTATGTCGCGCTCCGCGGGGCCGGACGCACGGAGACCGGACCCCTCCCGTTGACGCGAACCGCGGCCCAGATCGCGGATCGGGTCCGCGCCGACGGACTCCCGGCGCGACTGCCCGGCGAAGACGATCTGGACGCGGAGGCTCCCCATCTCGGCGCTGCCTACGAGGCCGCGTGGCTGGCGTGCGTCACCCTCGCCGAGCGTCGCGGGCCGGACGCCCTGGCTCGGCTGGTCCACCGCGTCGGGGCCGGCGTGCCACTCGCAGACGGGCTGCGCACCGGCTTCGGCTGGACCGAGGGAGACCTGGTACGCGCCTGGCGGGCGCGACTGGCGGAGTTGGGCTCGTGACCGAACGCCGCGTCGCGCTCGCCACGCTCGCCGTCGGGCTGCTCGCGCTCGTGGTCGGCGGTGTGTTGCTCGTGCCGTGGGATCCGGTGCCGGGCGGTCGTCTGACGCCGGTGCCGGTGGCCCAGGTCCTCACTCCCGAGGAGGTCGACCGCGCCGAGGCGTTCGCCCGCTGGTCCCGGCTGTGGAGCTGGTCCTCGCTGGGCGCCTCGATCCTGGTCGCCTGCTGGTTCGGTCTCACCGACCGCGGTCGTCGGTTGGTCTCGGCACTGCCGGGCCGGTGGTGGGTGCGGGTACCGCTGGCCGTCTCGGCGCTCATCCTAATCGGACGGCTGGTCACCTTCCCGTGCGCGGTGGCGCTGCGCCGGCTGCGGCTCGACGAGGGACTCACCCACCAGTCCTGGGCGGCGTTCGGGCTCGACGTCGCGCGCACCGAGGCGGTCTCGATCGTGTCGACCTCGGTGGTCGTGCTGGTGCTGGTGGGCTGCGCCCGGCGGTGGAAGCGGGCCTGGCCGGCCATCGCCGGTGGTGTGCTCGCGGTCCTCGTCGTGGCGGGCTCCTTCGCCTATCCGGTGATCGTGGAGCCTCTGTTCACCGATGTCGAGCCCCTGCCCGACGGGTCGTTGCGCACCCGGATCCTGGCGCTTGCCGAGGCCGAGGGAGTCGAGGTGGACGACGTGCTGGTCGCCGACGCCTCGCGGCGCACCACCACGCTCAACGCCTACGTGTCCGGCTTCGGTGCGACACGACGGGTCGTCGTCTACGACACCCTCCTCGCCGAGGCGGGGCGGCCGGCCGCCCGGCGCGACGACGGCACGCTCGCGACGTCGGGTGAGGACGAGGTGCTCGCGGTGGTGGCGCACGAGCTCGCCCACGCCCGCCACCACGACGTCGTGACGGGCACCGTCCTCGGGGCCGCCGGTGTCCTGGCCGGGGTGGGCCTGCTGGGCCTGGTACTCGCAGCGGCCCGACGACGGGGCGCGCCGGAGCCCGGGGACCCCCAGGTCGTGCCCCTGGTGCTCGCCCTGGCCGCGCTGGCGATGTTCGTCGTCGCGCCGGTGACCAACGCGGTGAGCCGTCAGCTCGAGACCCGCGCCGACGTCGACGCCGTCCGGGCGAGCTCGGCGGTCGACGGGGGAGCGCAGGCGCAGGCGGCGTTCATCGGCGTCCAGCGACGGCTGGCGCAGCGCTCGCTGGCCGACCCGACCCCGCCGGCGCTGGCGCAGCTGTGGTTCGCCAGTCATCCAGGCGTGCTGACCCGGATCGCGATCGCCCAGCGCGTCGCGGACTGACAGGCTCAGCCCGGCTCAGTACGCACCGATGCCCCGGATCGAGAGATCCGGGGCATCGGCAGCGGCGTGGTTACGGGGTGGTGCCGGGGGACGGGGTCTCCTTGCACTCGCCCGGACCGACCTTGTCGATCGTGGAGCAGGTGTCGCCGAACAGGTTGTTCACGCTGTCGCCGAAGGCGACGACCGCGAGCACGATGACGGCGGCGATGCCGGCGATCAGGATGCCGTACTCGACCGCGGAGGCGCCGCGCTCACCGCGACGGCGCCAGAAGGCCAGCCGGCTGCGCAGCGTGCGAGGGCCTTCGGTGGCCAGATCCGCAGCGTGGTCCGCTACGTGGTCCATGGTGCTGTCTCCCATCGTCCCTCAGTTACTACTTGCAGTTGGCGGGGGCGTTGGCCTCCCCACCGGAGATTCCGGAACAGGTCTCCTTGAAGATGTCCTGGATCTTTCCGCCCAGGGCCATGACGACGAGGATGATGACGGCGGTGATGCCGGCGACCAGCAGGCCGTACTCGACGGCCGAGGCGCCCCGTTCGTCCATCCGCGCCTTGCGGGCGCCGATCATGATGAGCAGGTAGTCAAGCATGGGGTGCTGGCTCCTCTAGTTGATGCGATGGGGTGTGAGAGGCCCCGAGACCGAAAGTGCTCACGCAGGTATTCTCGCGCGGCGCGCAGCGGCGATACCTCAGGCGATCGTCCGAACGCATCTAGTCATTTATGACTAGATGACGCACCGGAAGGTGGTCCTCGGCTCAGCCTGGATGCAGGCTCAGCTCTCGCCGGGCTGGATGCTGGAGAGCAGCCCGATCCGCATGGCGGTGACCAGGGCCTGGGCCCGGTTGGCGGCCCCGAGCTTCTGGTAGATCCGGGCGATGTGGGACTTGGCGGTGGACTCGCTGAGGTAGAGGCGCTCGCCGATGGCCGCGGCGCCGAGACCGTCGGCGAGCAGCAGCAGGACGTCGTGCTCACGCTCGGTGAGGCTGGTGGACTCGCCCGACGCCCGGCGCATCATCGCGCCCGCCAGCCCCGCGCAGATGAAGGCACGCGGCGAGATCGCGGCGTGGCGGGCGGCCTTGACGACCTCCGAGGAGGGGGCGTCCTTGCCGACGAAGCCCGAGGCGCCGGCCTGCATGGCGGCGAAGATCTGGTCGTCGCCGGAGTGCATGGTGAGCACGATCAGGCCGGTGGCGTCGTTGTCCTTGCGGATGGTGCGCACGATGTCGAGCCCGGTGCCGTCTTGGAGCTGGAGGTCGGCGACCACGACGTCGGGCTGGTGCTCCTCGTAACTGGCCAGTGCCTCGGCGACCGAGCCGGCCGTGGCGACGACGTCCATGTCGTCCTCGAGGTCGAGGACCATGGACAGCCCGCTGCGGATCAGCTCGTGGTCGTCGACCAGCAGGATCCGGGTGGGTGTGTCGCTCATGAAGGAACTCTCTCGGGGTCTCGGCGCGCTGAGGGAAGGGTAGCCGCCCGACCCCCCAGCCGGAACGCGCGTCATGGCGCGGCCAGGCGACTCTAACGGTTGTCTTGGTGGGAGATCTCCACAGCGACGGCGAGCCCACCCTCTGGACGGTCGCCGATGGAGATCTCGGCGCCGACGAGCCGGGCCCGCTCGCGCATGATCTTGAGACCGTGGGAGTCGCTGCGGCCCTTCTGGAGGCCGCGGCCGTCATCGGTGACGGTGATCAGGGCTTCGGGTGCATGCACCCGGCAGTGGACGTCGATCGAGTTGCACTGGGCGTGCTTGATCGCGTTGTTCATCGCCTCCTGCGCGATGCGGAAGAGCTCGGCCTCCACCTCCGGGCGCAGGCGAGTGGCGTGCTCGTCGAGGGTGACGTGGATCGGGATCTGCGAGGACTCGCTCAGGTGCCGCGCCACCGCCCCGATCGCCGTACCGAGGCTCTCGGCCTCCCCGATGCTGGTGCGCAGGGTGAGCACCGACTGCCGGACCTCGGCGACGATCGAGGTGATCCGGCCGCGGAGCATCGCGAACTGCTGGGCCTGCTTCTCATCGGCCGGACGTGCGGCCAGCACGTCGACGAGGTAGCCGAGCGAGGCGATGTCCTGGGCCACCCCGTCGTGCATCTCGCGAGCCAGCCGCTTGCGGACGTCGGCCGAGGCCGAGTCTCGGAAGTCGGCGAACAGCAGGGCGGTGTCGAGTTGCACGATCTGAGTACGCAGGTCCCGGCGGATGCGGCCGACCAGGCGTTCGAGGTCCTGGGAGCCGAACGTGGAGCGCAAGGGGAGGATGCCGGCGAAGACGGCGGCGTCGCCCACCTTGAACGCGAAGCCGCCTGCGTCGATCACCGTCTCGCCACGGGTCAGCGCGGTCACGGCCAGTTCCTCGGCCAGGCTGAGCCCGGACTGGTCGGTGCGGTCGAGGGTCTGGGCCGCAAGCGGGATCAGGACCTCGCCACGCGGCAGGTACAGGCCCGAGGCGGTCGTGGGTACCGTGTCGCCGACGGCGCTGAGGACCGTCCCGGACAAGGTCGCCACGTCCAGGCCCGAGCTGAGGTCGTCGGAGAGGTCGAGCAGCTGCTTGATCAGGTGCTGGGCGTCCAGGTAGGGCGCGAGCCCGGCGCGCTCTCGCTCGAGACCGGCGTGGATGACGCTGCCGACCAGGCCGAAGCCGAGCCCGGCCATCGTCCAGGAGAAGATCGATAGGACTTGGCTGTCATCGGGCTTCGGTCCGATGGCGATGAACGTTGTCAGTACGACGGTGGCCAGCTCGGCGCACACCGCCAGGATGCAGCCCCGGGGACCGAGTCGGATCGCCGCGATGAACGGCGGCAGGGCGAGCGCCAGGAGGAAACCGGTGGTGATGTCGATCGAGGCGCCGGCGATGGCGCCGACGGCGGCCGCTTCGATCAGTGGGGTGTACGGGGCGAGGTCGGAGCGGCGCTCGGCGACGCTGGTGGCCAGCCAGACCAGGCAGAGCAGGCCGAGCGCTACGAGCGCACCCCGACTGCGGTTGTAGGCCAGGATCGGCGCAGCGAGCGCGATGACAGTGAATACACGCGCGCCTATGGAGATCCGGCTGAGTCTCATTCTCATGTGGGTGTGGTCACCGATCTGGGTGGGCTGGACGCGTTGGCTTAGAACGTGTCCAGGATCGAGAGGGCCGCCGGACCGAGCACGGCGATGAACAGGCAGGGGAGGATGCAGATGATGAGGGGGAGCGTGATCTTGACCGGCACCTGCTGTGCCTTGGCCTCCGCGCGCTGGCGCCGCTTGGAGCGCATCTCGACCGACTGGGCCCGCAGGACCTGGCCGATCGGGATGCCGAAGGAGTCGGCCTGCACCATCGCGCTCACGAAGGAGCGGACGTCGGGCACGGTGGTGCGCTCGGCCATGTCGCGTAGCGCCGCGGAACGGCTCCGGCCGATCTGCATCTCGGCCAGCACCCGCGCGAACTCCATCGCCAGCGCGCCGTCGGTGTGCCTGGCGACCTGCTGGAGCGCGGCGTCGAACCCCAGCCCGGACTCGACGCTGATCGTGAGCAGGTCGATGGCGTCGGGCAGCTCGCGCAGCAGCTGCTCGGACCGGTTGTAGGTGGTCTGGTAGAGGTACAGGTCCGGCAGGAAGAAGCCCAGGAGCAGTCCGATGATCGCCACGAGCGCGATCACCACCAGCCGGTCGCTCATCAGGGCGCCGGCGGCCAGGCCGATCAGGAAGACCACGACCGCGCCGATCACCTTGACCGAGGCCACCCGGTCGGCGCTCCAGTCGCCGGGGTTGCCGGCGACGTCGAGTCGGTGGTGGAGCCGGCTGGAGGTCTCGGAGCGGGTGAACACGCGGCCGATCCGGGCGGTGCGGCGCAACAGGGGCTCGATGATGCGCTCGGAGAAGGGGCGCTCGTCCTCCTCCGGCGTCTCGATGGGGGCCACGGTGGTCATGGCCTCGATCGCCGCCAGCGACTTCTGGACGCCGGTCGGCGGACGCTCGCTGGTGAGCACCACCACCGCCAACACCAGGGCGCCGACGACCAGGGCGACGCCGAGCAGGAACAGCACGGTGGCCATCAGACCTCCACCCGGGCGATCCGGCTCATCCAGAAGATGCCGATGCAGAGCCAGATGGCGGCGCCGATGATCATCACCAGGCCGCGCGGATCGGTGAACAGCGGCAGGATGTAGTCGCGGCGCGCGATCAGCATGTAGGTCAAGAACAGCGGCGGGAGTGCGCCGAGGATCAGTGCGGACAGCCGACCCTCCGCCGCCAGGCCGTTCACCTGACGGCGGAGGAACTCCCGCTCGCGCATCGTGGTGGCGACGGTGGTGAGCAACTCGGCCAGGTTGCCGCCGACCTGGCGCTGGATCCGGATCGCCATGACGACCCAATGGAAGTCGCGGCTGTCGTAGCGGTCGGCCACCCGCTCGAGCGCGTCGTCGAGCGACACCCCGATTCGGGTCTCGACGAGCACGCGCCCGAACGCGGAGGCGACCGGCTCCAGGCCCTCACGCACGATCGCGTCGATCGCCTGCACGAACGAGAGGCCCGCGGTGAGCGATCCCGCCATCAGGTTGAGCGTCTCGGGCAGGACGGCGTCGAAGGCGCGCCGTTGCCGCGAGATGCGCATGCTGAGGTAGGCGATCGGCCCGAGTGCGCCGATGATCATGAAGAGCAGGATGACCACGGGGTCGCCCTGGCCGGCCAGGGCGCCGAAGGCGCTGGAGACCAGGAAGATCCCGATAGACAGCAGTGCCCACTCCGAGGAGCGCAGCTCGCTGCCGGCGGCGTCGAGCTTGACGCTGATCCACCGGTCGAGGGTCCGGTGCCGTTCGAGGACCCTGCCCAGCGCGTCGGCCATCTGCTGGAAGACCGGCGGCGTGTGCGACTCCTTGGGCACGTTGATGGGGCCCAGGCCACCGGAGAGGAAGTCGCTGATCCGGGCTTCGGCGGTGAGCGGCTTGGGCTTGGCGGGGACGAGGGCCAGCGCGATCGCGAAGAGGCCGAGGCCGAAGACGGCGGAGCCTGCGTAGATGACCCACCGGTTGCCGTCGTCTGCAGACGGGGGGAGCACGACGGGGATCGTGCTCGCCGGGTCGGTGACCACCTCACCCCCGGACAGGGCGGGCAGGGTGAAGTAGAGGTACTTCTCGCCCTCGGGCAGCGGCAGGGTGATCGAGACCGAGATCGACTTGTCCTCCGAGACCGCCTCCGCCGGCGCGGTGATGGCGACGGCGATCTGGCGGTTGAGGATCTCGGCCTCGGCGGCGAACTCCGCGGTCAGCGCCTCGGCGCTGGCGTCCAGGACGGCACCGCGATCGCCGGCGACCTCCTCGAGGATCGCGAGGGCCGACTCGCTCTGGTCGAGGGCGACGACGCCGACGTCGACACCGGACTCGGCGACCTCGGCGGCGATCTCGTCGGGCAGCGCTCCGCTGGTGTCCTCGCCGTCGGAGATCACCAGAACCGAGCGCTGGCCGTCGTCACCTGCCTGGGTCAGGGCCTGCTCGATGCCGTCGAAGAGCTGGGTGTCCTTGACCTTGGCGACGCGCAGACCGTCGACGACGTCGAGGGCCGCCTCGCGGTCGGTGGTCGGCTCCAGCGCGACCTCGACGGTCTTGTCGAAGGTGACGATGCCGACCAGCACGTCGGTGGGCGCGCTCTCCAGGAAGGTCCGGGCGGCGGCCTTCGCGGCTGTGAAGCGGGCGCCGGTCATGGACCTGCTGATGTCGATGGCGAGCACGGTCGTGCGGGTGACCCGCGTGGCGCTGTCCTTGATCAGGCGGGCCTCGGTCTCGTAGTCCTCGCCGTCGATCGTGGCGCTGACGCCGCCCAGGTCGACCTGGACCCCCTCCGGGACGGCCACGTTGAGGACGACGCCGGGGTCCTTGCGCTCGGCGCCGCTGATCCCGAACTCGTCGTCGGCGGCGCTGGCGGCCCCCGAGGTCAGCCCGGAGCCGAGGGCCAGGGCGAGGCCGAGGGTCAGGGCCGCCAGGGCCAGGACTGTGACCGCCGCACCCGCGCGCCCCATGCGGCTGCCGGTGGGCCTCATGTCGGTGGCCCTCACATTCGATCCGAGTAGAAGAGCATCGGGTCGACGGTGACGTTGGAGTTCTCCATCTTCTCCAAGAACCCCGGCCGCAGGCCGGTGGCGCGCAGCCGGCCGAGGGTCCGGCCGTCGGGGTCGAAGCCCAGGGAGTTGTCGAAGACGAAGAGCTCCTTGAGCGTGATGACGTCACCGTCCATCCGCTCGACCTCGGTGATGCTGGTGATGCGCCGGGTGCCGTCCTTGAAGCGGTGCTGATGCACGATGAGGTCGATCGCGGAGGCCATCTGGTCGCGGATCGCCCGGATCGGCAGCTCCATCCCGGCCATCAGCGCCATCGTCTCCATCCGGGAGAGGGTGTCGCGTGGGCCGTTGGAGTGCAGGGTGCAGATGGACCCGTCGTGGCCGGTGTTCATCGCCTGGAGCACGTCGAGCGCCGAGGCGTCGCGGACCTCACCGACCACGATCCGGTCGGGGCGCATGCGCAGGCTGTTGATCACCAGGTCGCGGATCGTCACCGCGCCCTTGCCCTCGATGTTGGCCGGGCGCGACTCGAGCCTGACGACGTGCTGCTGCTTGAGCTGGAGCTCGGCGGCGTCCTCGATGGTGACGATGCGCTCGTCCTCGGGGATGAAGGAGGAGAGCACGTTGAGCGTGGTGGTCTTGCCGGCGCCGGTGCCGCCGGAGACGATGACGTTGAGACGGCCGCGCACGCAGGCGTCGAGGAAGTCGGCGGTCTGCGGTGTGACCGTGCCGAAGTTCACCAGGTCGTCGATCCCGAGCGGGTCGGCGGCGAACTTGCGGATGGTGAGCGCGGAGCCGTCGAGCGCCAGCGGCGGGACGACGGCGTTGACCCGGCTGCCGTCGGGCAGGCGGGCGTCGACCATCGGGCTCGCTTCGTCGACGCGGCGCCCGATCCGGGAGACGATCTTGTCGATGATCCGGCGCAGGTGCGCCTCGTCGGTGAACGAGGTGTGGGCCTTCACCAGCCGACCGTGCTTCTCCAGCCAGATCGAGTCGTAGGTGTTGACCATGACCTCGGAGACCTCGGGATCGCGCAGGTAGGGCTCGAGGGGGCCGTAGCCGAGGATGTCGTCGCTGATCTGCTGGGTGACCCGTGCGCGGTCGCTGTTGCTCAAGGGCCGGTCGTGCGCGCTGAGCACGTCCGAGAGGACCACGCGGACCCGCTGCTCGAGCTCGCCCTGATCGATGTTGGGGTCGTACAGGTGGGGGCCGAGCTGCTTGAGAAGCTCGACGTGGACGCTGCTCTTCAGCTCGTCGAGACGATCGCTCTGGCCGGCGCGACGACGTCCGGGGGTCTCGGACCCGCGCCCGCCGGAGCCCTGGTGCGCCCCGACCCGCTCCGGTCCGGCCCGGCGAGTGCCGCCCACCCGGTCGATGATCGGGCCGACGGTCGAGTCGACGCGGGCGGGAAGCCCTGGTGGTACCGGGCCGCCGGGCTGCCGCGGGGGATACGGCGCCTGAGCGTAGGAGGGCGCACCGATCGGGTGCGGCGTCGGCGGGTGGCTGGGAGCCGGGGGAGCCGCCTGGCCGGCCTCGCTCTTGCCCTCGGTGACGGCGGGAACCTGCGTCTGGTCGTCGGGGTGCTGGTCGTCGGGGTGCTTGTCCAGCGTGGGCGGTCCGCTCACCGTCGGCTCAGTGCCGGCGCGGTCCGACTGGGGTCGCGGGCGATCGGCGTCGACCACCCGCGGCGGCTCGTCACGCTCCTTGGCTGCCCGTCGAGCCGCCGCGAGCCGCTCCGACAGACTGCTCATCCGCGGGCCTTCCGGCGCCGACGGAACAGCCGGCGCTTGGTGCCGGGCCCGGCGGTCGAGCCGTTCAGCGGAAGCGGAGCGCCGACCGGCTGCCCGGCGAGCGCGGAGGCGAGCCCGCGGATCGCCACGCTCGCGGGGTGGCGTGGCGACTGGAGCATGATCGGCGTGCCTGCGTTGGTGGCCGCGGCCACGTCGATGGAGGTGGCGAGCCTGGCGGTGATCGGCATGCCCAGGATCGACTCGACCTCGGCGGGTCCGATGCCGACGGCGTCGTCGGCCCGGTTGAGCACGAGATGGCGATGGCCGTTGGCGATCGAGAGCACCTCGAGGGTCTCGAGGGCGAGCTTGACGTTCTTCAGGGTGGGGACGTCGAGGGTGGTCACGATGACGCACTCGTCGGTCTCGTCGAGCGCGGTGAGCACCTGGTCGTCGAAGGACGGTGGCAGGTCGATCACCACGTAGTCGAAGCCCTCCCGCAGCGCTCGCAGGATGCGGGTGACCAGCGTCGGGGTGACCCGATCACGCGCATCGGGGTGAGGCGGCGCGGCCAGGATCATCAGCGAGTCCTGGTGTCTGGTGAGCAGGCCCTGGACCATGGTGAGGTCGATCTGGTCCTCGGCGCCGATGGCCTGCTCGATGGAGTTGGTCGCGAAGACCTGGGTAGTGATCGCGACGTCGCCGAATCCGAGATCGAGGTCGACCAGACAGACCTTGCGGGCCCCGCCCTCGGCGAGCGCCAGGGCGACGTTGACCGCGATCGTCGTCTTCCCGACGCCGCCCTTGGGGGAGAAGATCGAGACGATCCGGCCGAGGTGGCGCGCACCGGAGGGGCCGCGCAGCGCCTCGGCGAGCTGGTGGGCGCGCTGGATCGCCGCCGCTGTGGCCCCGGGGTCGCCGGCCGCGACGACGTCGCGGGCCCCGGCCTTCATCGCCCCGGCCAGCACGTGTGCGTCGGGGGAGTCGACCGCGAGCACGACGCTCACGACCGGCTTGTCGACGCTGAGGTCCTGGCAGACCTGGAGGGCGGTCTCCAGCGGGAGGCTCGGACCGAGCACGACGACGTACTCGTCGGGGTGCTGGTCGAGCCAGCCCAGCATCCGGTCGGGGGCGCTGACCGCCTGCGCGCCCGGAGGCATCGCCCCGAGCAGCGTGGAGACGGCGGCCGAGTCGGTCTCGACGAGGACGGGCATCAGCCGCTCCCACCTGTGGACGTCGCGGGAAGCAGGGTGAGCCGGACCTTCGCCCCGCTGTCTCGGGCGGTGATCAGCCGGTCGGCGTCCTTGGGGGAGAGCGCGAGCGTGATGACGGTGCTCGGGGTGGCGGCCAGCGGGTTGCCATTGGCGTCGAGGCCGGGCTGCTCGGCGAGGGTGGTGCTGCCGACGCCGATCACCAGGACCTCGGTGAACAGCGCGCCGTCGACGCCTGGGACGCCGCTGACGTAGACGGCCACGCGGGAGCCCGGGCGGGTGAAGTTGCCGACCCGCTCCTCGTCGTCGAGGGTGAGCGCGACGCCCTGCATGCCCTGGGGGATCTCCAGGGTGACCGCGCTCTCGACGTCGGCGAGGTCGTCGGTGAACCGCTGGGCCAACAGCTGCTCACCGGGATAGATGGTGGTGACCGCGATCTTGCCCTCGAAATCACGGCCGTCGGAGGCCGAGCCCTCGAGGACCTCATCGACCGGGACCGGGACCACTTGGATCTTGCCCTGCGAGGTGGCCTCCTCGAACGACTCGCCGGGGAGGATCTGCCCGATGGCGGTGACCACCTGGCGGGTGGAGGTCTTCGCCGAGGCACGCTCGTCGGCGCCGGCGGCATAGAGGAAGACCAGGCCGGCCCCGATCAGGGCCACCACGACTGCCACGACCAGCATGACGGTGCGCCTGCTCACGCTTGTGTCTCCCTCCCCAACGGACACCCGGTGTCCACGGAGCTCTCCGCGACGCCGCCCTGAGGATAGGGAGCCCGCCGCCGCTTCACATGGAAATCGGTGAGAAGTCGCGTCGAGCCGTCTCGGCTGGCGACATTCTCACCTACGATGCCGCGCCCGCACCAACCGACCGCCCTGGTCACCCCTGTACCGTGCTCGATCGGTCAAATCGCGTCAAGCCGGGACCTACTCGCCGGGGCCTACTCGTAGAGCGCGGCGATCTCGTCCTTGCACTCGCGGACCACGACGTTGCGGCGCAGCTTCAGGCTCGGGGTCAGCTGGCCGCCCTCCTCGGTCCAGTCGATGGGCAGGATGGTGAACTTGCGGATCGCCTCGGCCTTCGAGACCGCGGAGTTGGCGTCGTCGACGGCCGCCTGGATCTCGGCCACCAGGTCGGGGTCGCGCATCAGGTCGGCCACCGGGTCCTTGCCCGCCTGCTTGCCCTTGACCTCGGCCCACACGGCCACCGCCTCGGGGTCGAGGGTGATCAGCGCCGCGATGAAGGGCTGGCGGTCACCGACGACGAGCGCCTGGCTCACCAGCGCGTGCGCGCGGATCCGGTCCTCGAGGACCGCGGGGGCCACGTTCTTGCCGCCGGCGGTCACCAGGATCTCCTTCTTGCGGCCGGTGATCCGCACGAAGCCCTCGTCGTCGACCTCGCCGATGTCGCCGGTGTGGAACCAGCCCTCGGCGTCGATCGCCTCGGCGGTGGCCTCCTCGTTGTCCCGGTAGCCGTGGAACACGGTGCCGCCGCGGACCAGCAGCTCCCCGTCGTCGGCGATCCGGACGGCGGTGCCGGGCAGCGGGCGCCCGACGGTGCCGACCTTCTGCGCGGTGGGCAGGTTGACGGTGATCGCGGCCGTCGTCTCGGTCAGGCCGTAGCCCTCCAGGATGGTCAACCCGATCCCACGGAAGAAGTGGCCCAGCCGCTCCCCGAGCGGGGCGCCCCCTGAGACGGCGTACTCGCAGGCCCCGCCGAGCGCCTGGCGCAGCTTGCCGTAGACCAGGCGCTCGAACAGGGCGTGCCGGGCGCGCAGCGCCAGCGAGACACGGCCCTTGTCCTGGGCGCGCGACCACGCGATCGCGGTCTCGGCCGCCTTGTCGAAGATCTTTCCCCTGCCGTCGGCGGTCGCGCGCTGCGAGGCGGTGTTGAAGACCTTCTCGAACACGCGCGGGACGGCCAGCACGAACGTCGGGCGGAACTCCTGGAGCGTCGGCACCAGGTTGGCGATGTCGGCGCTGTGGCCCAGCCGGACCCGCGCCTGGATGCAGCCGACCTGGATGATCCGCGCGAACACGTGGGCGAGGGGGAGGAACAGCAGGGTCGCGGGCGGTTCGCCGCCGGCTGGCTCGAACAGCTCGGGCAGCTCGGCGACCGCGACCCCGAGCTCGGTCTGGAAGTTCCCGTGGGTCAGCAGGCAGCCCTTGGGGCGTCCGGTCGTCCCGGAGGTGTAGATCAACGTCGCGAGGTCGTCGGGCCCGGCCGCGGTGCGGCGTGCCTCCAGGTCGGCGTCGGAGACGTCGTCGCCCAGCCGGGTGAGCACGTCGATCGCCCCGCGGCCGCCGTCTGCGCCCTGGTCGTCGACCTCGAGGCTCCACACGTGGCGCAGGTCGTCGAGCCCACTGCGCACACTGGCGATCCGCGCCAGGTGGGCAGGGCCCTCGGCCACCACCGCGGCCGCGCCGGAGTCACGCAGGATCCACTCGATCTGCTCGGCGGAGGAGGTCTCGTAGATCGGCACCGTGACCGCGCCGGCGAACCAGATCGCGTAGTCGACCAGGGTCCACTCGTAGCGGGTCCGCGACAAGATCGCCACCCGGTCGCCCGGCTCGATACCGGCGGCCACCAGCCCCTTGGCGACCGCGACGACCTCGGCCAGGAACTGAGCGGCGGTGACGTCCTCCCAGCGGGCATCCTCACCACTCCCGACACGGCGGGAGAGCACGGCGACGTCCGGCGCCTCGGCGGCATTGCGGACGACGTCGTCGGTGAGATTGCCCGAGGTGGGGAGATCGACGGTCAAGGGGGTCGAGAACTCGCGCACGGGGGCACGCTACCGCCCGACCCGCTCGGAGGGATCACCCGATCCGGTAGCCTCCTGCGAGCCGCCGCCGCACGCATCAGCGCACCCGCCAGCACCGACGCCCCGCAGGGGAGAGAGAGGTCCCGATGGCCGAGCAGACCACCTCCTCGATCGTGGTCGAGGCCGCGCCGTCCGACGTCATGGACGTGATCGCCGACTTCCCCGAGTACCCCGCCTGGGCCAAGGGCGTGAAGGTGTGCGAGGTGCAGTCGGAGTACCAGGGCGAGCAGGACGACCGGGCCCGCGAGGTGTTCTTCGCCCTCGACGTCGCACCGGTGAAGGACGAGTACACGCTGGCCTACGTGTGGGACGGCGACCGGCAGGTCACCTGGACCCTCGTGGAGGGCAAGATGCTCAAGGCCCTCGACGGCGCCTACATCCTGCGCGACCTCGGCAACGGCTCGACCGAGGTGACCTACCGGCTCGCGTTGGACGTGTCGATCCCGATGATCGGGATGATCAAGCGCAAGGGCGAGAAGATCCTGATCGACACCGCGCTCAAGGGGCTCAAGCAGCGCGTCGAGTCGCTCGCCTGAGTAGCCACCCACTGCCCGACGTCGACCACTCAGCAGCTCAGTCTCGCGTGCGCATCCTCCTGTTCACCGGCAAGGGCGGTGTCGGCAAGTCCACGGTCGCTGCCGGTACCGCCGCCTTGGCGGCTGCCGAAGGACTGCGCACCCTCGTGCTGTCCACCGACGCCGCGCACTCCCTCGGTGACGCCTTCGGCGTCGAGGTCGGTGCCGAGCCGACCGAGGTGGCCGACCGGCTGTTCGTGCAGCAGGTCGATGCGCAGCTGCGCTTCGAGCAGTCGTGGGCCGACGTGCAGGGCTACCTGCTCTCGGTGCTCGACGTCGTCGGTGTCGACCCGGTGGCCGCCGAGGAGCTGACCGTCATCCCGGGCGCCGAGGAGGTGCTCGCACTCCTGGAGCTGCGCCAGCACGCGCTCGGCCTCCACGCAGCCGGCCGCCGTCCGAGGGGCCGCACGGAGCGGGGTGAGCCGGCGTGGGACGTGATCGTCGTCGACTGCGCTCCCACCGCAGAGACGTTGCGCCTGCTGGCCCTGCCCGAGGCGCTGGGCTGGTACATGCAGCGCATCTTCCCGACCCAACAGCGGGTCGTGCGGGCGCTGCGTCCGGTGCTGAACCGAGCCGCCGGCGTCCCGATGCCGGAGGGCTCGGTGTTCGGGGCCATCGAGCGACTCCACGCCGAGCTCGGCGAGGTGCACGCGCTGCTCAGCGCGCCGGGGGCCAGCGTGCGGATCGTGCTCACGCCCGAGCAGGTGGTGCTGGCAGAGGCCCGGCGCAGTCACACCAGCCTGTCGCTGTTCGGCTACCGGGTCGACGGAGTGGTGGCCAACCGGATCTTCCCCGCCGACGGCTCGGACGCCTGGCGCGCACGCTGGGTGGAGGCGCAGTCGGAGGTCCTGGAGCAGGTAGGGCAGTCCTTCGAAGGGCTGCCGGTGTGGCGGGCGCCCTACCAGCCCAGCGAGCCCGTGGGCGTGGCGGCGCTCGCGGCTCTCGCCCGCGACCTGTACGACTCCGAGCCGGCCGCTGCCGACCCGTTCGCACCGTCCAGCGGCGCCGGACCGTTCCGGGTCACCCGCACCGCCGAGGGCGCCGTCCTCCACCTCGCCCTGCCCGGTGCGCGCAGCAGCGACGTCGACCTCACTCGGCACCGCGAGGAGCTCGTGGTGACCGTCGGGCCGTATCGTCGGCTCCTCACGCTGCCCTCGGGGCTCGCGCGACTCTCGGTGGCCGGTGCTCGGGTCGAGGACGGCGAGCTCCGGGTCCGCTTCCGTGACGAGCCGAGAGACACGCGAACCGGTGGGCGAGAAGGCGGGCAGACGGGCGCACGACAGGAGGCACGAGGGTGAGCACCGACCAGGGCGACGGCGACCGCGCCTCGAACGGGTGGACCGAGTCCGTCGGAAGCGTCGGCGAGGAGGCGGCCCGGCTCCTCGGCGCTCTTCACGGCGCCCTGACCGGCGGCGAGCCGGAGGGATCGGTCGCCGACGGTCACGCCGCGCAGGATGCGGCGAGGGGCGTGGCCGAGCAGGCTGCCGGACTGGTCTCCGGTCTGGCCGGACTCGCCGGACAGGCCGCCGAGAGCCTTGCGGCCTCCTGGGAGGAGGCTCGGCCGACCGGTGAGACAGCAGACGGCGCCGAGGACTCCCCGAGGCAGTGCGAATGCAGCTACTGCCCCCTGTGCCGGACCGCGCGACTGCTGCGCACCACCCATCCCGAGGTCGTCGAGCACCTCACCCAGGCGGCAAGCTCCCTGCTCCTGGCTCTCCAAGGACTGATGCCCGGCGCCGCCAGCGGCTCGGCCGGCGCCCCGGGGCGAGACACCGGCCGCGGGTTCGAGAGGATCGACCTCGATGACGAGTAGTCCCGCCGCCGGGACCGGCGGCCTGACCTGCGGCATCGACGTCGGCGGCACCAAGATCGCCGGCGCCGTGGTCGATGCCGAGGGGCACGTGCTCGAGGAGCAGCGCGTCACCTCGCCGGCGACCGATGCCGAAGCGGTCGAGGACGCCATCGCTCGGCTGGTGGGCGACCTCGGATCGCGTCACCGGATCGAGGCGGTGGGCATCGGCGCGGCCGGATACGTCGACTCCGGCCGCAGGATCGTCATGTTCGCTCCCAACGTCGCCTGGCGCGACGAGGACCTCGGCCGCGAGATCCACGAGCGGGTCGGTCTTCCCGTCGTCGTCGAGAACGACGCCAACGCCGCCGCATGGGGAGAGTTCACCTTCGGGGCGGCCACCGACGCCGACGACATGCTGATGATCACCGTCGGCACCGGCGTCGGCGGCGGCATCGTCATCGACGGCGCCCTCTACCGAGGAGCCTCCGGGTCGGCCGCCGAGATCGGCCACCTGCGGGTCGTCCCCGAGGGCCTGCCGTGTGGCTGTGGCAACCGGGGCTGCCTGGAGCAGTACGCCAGCGGGTCGGCGCTGGTGCGCGACACCCGCGCCCTCGCCCACACGCCCGAGGCCGCCGCCCTCCTGGCTCGTGCCGGAGGAGACCCCGAGGCCATCGACGGCCCGACGATCACCGCGGCCGCGGCCGCCGGCGACGCATTCGCCAGGAACCGGGTCGCCGAGGCCGGGCGCTGGCTCGGCGAGGCGATCGCCTCCCTGACCGCCGTCCTCGATCCCGGCGTCATCGTGATCGGCGGCGGGGTGAGCGAGGCCGGCGACCTGCTGCTCGACCCGGCCCGCGAGGCCTTCGCCCGCGAGCTCACCGGCCGCGGCCACCGGCCGGTCCCCGAGATCCGCGCCGCCTCGCTCGGCAACCGCGCCGGCGTCATCGGTGCCGCCGATCTGGCACGGTACTGATCTCATGGTTCTCTACATCGGCGTCGACGTCGGCGGGACGAAGGTCCTGGCCGGCGAGGTGACGCGCGCCGGCACCGTCGTCCGGACCGCGCGGCGCAGCACCCCCGGACGCCGGGTCGACATCAGCGCGGTCGAGGACGCTCTCACCGAGGCGGTGCTCGACGTCGCGGGGGGTCGCCGGATCGCCGGGGTCGGGCTCGCCGCGGCGGGATTCGTCGACGCCGCGGGGGAGCGGGTCATGTTCGCACCGCACCTGCCGTGGGCCGGCGAGCGGGTGCGCGAACGACTCAGCAAGCGCTGGGGGGCACCGGTCGCGCTCGACAACGACGCCAACTGCGCCGCCGTCGCAGAGACCGCCTTCGGGGTCGTGCGCGGTGCGTCCTCCGCCTTGATGATCACTCTCGGTACCGGCATCGGCGGCGCCATCGTGCTGGCCGGCCAGCTGGTGCGCGGCGCCCAGGGCATGGCCGGCGAGTTCGGACACATGCAGCTGGTCCCCGACGGGCGCAACTGCGAGTGCGGCATGTCGGGCTGCTGGGAGCAGTACTGCTCGGGGAACGCGCTGGTGCGATTCGCCCGTGCTCATCTCGACGGCCCCGACGGAGCCCTGCTGCGCGAGCTGTGCGGCGGTGATCTCGACCTGCTGACGGGCCCGATGGTCACCGAGGCCGCCGAGCGCGGCGACCCGCTCGCCCGCCAGGCGTTCGCGGTGATCGGCGAGTGGCTCGGGGCCGGCCTCGGTGCCCTCACCTCGGCCTTCGACCCCGAGCTGATCGTGGTCGGGGGTGGCGTCTCCGCGGCCGGAGACATCCTGCTCGATCCGGCCCGCCAGGCACTGGCACGCACGGTCGTCGGCGCCGGGCATCGGACGCCGCCTCAGGTCACCGCCGCCGGTCTCGGTCCGGAGGCCGGCCTGATCGGTGCGGCGCTGCTGGCCCGCTCGGCCCGTTGGGCCGGCTCGGCCCGCACCGCTCGCACCGCGCGCAGCGTGCGCGGCATCCAGACGATCGGACCCGGCGACTACCGCTCGGGCGTCATAAAACCGCGCCGTCGTCGTCCGGGTCGCGGGGCTCGTGGGACATCTTGAAGACCAGGTAGAGGAATCCGCCGACGAACGCCGCCACGAGGAAGTAGGCCACCAGCTGCGGCAGCGAGATCCGGAAGATCAGGCAGATCAGCAAGATCGCGGGCGCGCCCAGCACCCCGCTCCACGCGGCGTACCGGTCGGGGGTGGTCGTCGGGATCGGCGGCGGGGGCGGCGGCACGAACCGATCGGTGGTCCAGTCGGAGTCGGGATACTCGTCGTCCCAGGACGCCGTCGGCGGCGGGTCGTCGTCGAGGGTGTCCCACACCCCCGCGGACTCCTCGCCGAGGTCGTCGGCCGAGCCGGACTCCCGGCCGGTGGACGGCAGCGCGGGCTCGTCGTCGAGCGCCGGCCGTTCCCCGTAGTTGTCGACGATCGCCTGCCAGGCCTCGTCGTCGTCGATGGGCACCACCTGAGACTACGTCGTCATGCGGAGGCGGTCACGCGGGCGATGAAGTCGGCGCTGTCCGCGAAGATCGTCGGGGCGTCGTTGTCGAGGGTGGCCACGTGATAGCTGTCGGGCAGTGACACCTCGGTGATGTCGGTCGAGGAGACCCGGCCGACGATGAGCGGCTGGGTGGCGTCGTCGACCACGTGGTCCACGGTGGAACGGAAGTAGAGCAGCGGGCTGGTGACCCGCGGCAGGTCCTCGACCAGCTGCGGCCACATACGGACGAAGGAGTGCAGCGCCTTGAGCGGGGTGCGGGGGTAGCCGTGCTCGAGCTGTCCCGGCTTCTTGATGTCGCTGGCGATACCCGGAAGTCCAGGGATGAGGTGCTTGAGGAGTGGCAGCGCCTTGAGGTCGAGCCGCTTGCTGGCGACAGCGGGGTTGACCAGGATCACCCCGGAGATCTGCTCGGCGTGCTCCTCGGCCAGCCTGGTCACCAGGGCGCCGCCCATCGAGAGCCCGCCCACCACCACCGCGTCGTGCTCGAGGCACAGCGCGTCGAAGGCACGCGACACCTCGCCGTACCAGTCGCTCCAGCGGTGGGCGTTGAGGTTCTGCCAGGTGGTGCCGTGCCCCGGCAGCCTCGGCACCCGGACGCCGTAGCCACGCTCGCCGAGGAACTCGCCCCACGGGCGGATCGCGTACGGCGATCCGGTGAAGCCGTGGCTGAGCAGGACGCCGACGCGACGTCCGCCGGTCAGCTCCGGGCGTGCGGCGATGGTGAGCGGGTCGTGCCGCGGGTCGAGGGGCATGGGCAGATCATGCCGCAGTGCGAACGCCCACGCGCAGGCCCGGGGGCCGGGTCCGATGGATGGGAGCACCCGCGCGGAGGTACTACGCTTCGTCGGTCAGGACGGGCGGGCCGGCGGGTCGGCGTGTCCACGGTGCCACGGGTGTAAGGGGTCGCGTTGTTCTACTGGTTCCTCAAGTGGATCGCTCTGGGCCCACTGCTCCGGGTGATCTTCCGGCCCAGGGTGGAGGGCGAGGTCAACGTGCCCGAGGTGGGACCGGCCATCCTGGCCAGCAACCACCTCTCCTACGCCGACTGGCTGTTCATGCCGCTCACCCTGGCGCGCCGGGTCACCTTCGTGGCCAAGGCCGAGTACTTCACCACCCCGGGCATCAAGGGCTGGCTGCAGAAGCAGTTCTTCTCCGGAGCCGGCCAGGTCCCCATCGACCGCTCGGGCGCCGACGCCGCGGCCGGCGCCCTGATGTCGGCCAAGAAGGTCCTCGGCGCCGGCGGCCTGTTCGGGATCTACCCCGAGGGCACCCGCTCCCATGACGGCCGGCTCTACCGAGGCAAGACCGGAGTGGCGCGCCTGGCGCTCGAGACCGGCGTCCCGGTGATCCCCACTGCCGTGGTCGGCACCGACGTCGTGGCGCCCCCGGGCAAGAAGTTCGGATCGTTCACCCGGCCGGTGGTCCGCTTCGGGAAGCCGCTGGACTTCTCCCGCTACGAGGGCATGGAGAACGACCGCTACATCCTGCGCTCGATCACCGACGAGATCATGTACGAGATCATGCGGCTCTCCGGGCAGGAGTACGTCGACAAGTACGCCACGGTCGCCAAGGAGGAGTCGAAGCGGGCCGAGGCCGCCGCGAAGGCCGAGACCGCCGCCGAGCGGAAGCTGGCGTCCTGAGCCGTCTCGGGTCCCGTGGGGTCCTCGCGGCGGTGGCTGTCGAGGACCGGCTGTTCCGGGCGCTGGCGGTCCTGCGGATCGTCACCTTGATCAATGCCGTCGGGCTCAACATCTACCGGCGCGACAACCTGGACCACCCGATCGGCGCGTGGGCCGTCGTCGGCGGCATGGTGGTGTGGTCGGCGATCGCCACCTGGGCCTACTCCGATGCCCTGCGTCGTACGTGGGTACTGCTCGTCCTCGACCTCGCGGTCGCGCTGACCGCGATCGCCCTCACTCCGGTCTTCAAGGGCCCGACCTTCAACGCCACGATCCCGGGCTTCTGGGTGATGGCGGCCCTGCTCGCCTGGGCGATCCGGTTCCGGCTGTGGGGCGGCCTGGTGGCCGCGACGCTGATCGGGGCCACCGACCTGCTGCTGCGCGACGAGCTCACCCAGACCAACTACGCCAACGTGTACCTGCTGTTCATCGGCGGTCCGATCGTCGGCTACATGTGTGGCTCGTTGCAGGAGATGGCGGCCGAACGTGACGCCGCCGAGCGCTCGGCGGCGGCCGCCGCCGAGCGTGCGCGGCTGGCCCGCGTCGTCCACGACGGGGTGCTCCAGGTGCTGGCGCTGGTGCAGCGGCGCGGCGCCGAGCTGGGGGGAGGCGCCGCCGAGCTCGGCCGACTGGCCGGCGAGCAGGAGTCGCGCCTGCGGACGCTGATCCGCTCGCAGGATGCGGTGGGCGAGGATGCCGGGGGGACGTCGAACGAGGTGGTCGACGTCGCCTCGCGGCTGGGCCGGTTGAGCCTGCGGCCCGGCGTCGACGTCGTCGTGCCGGGTGGGCCGGTGGAGCTCCCGGGCGCCGTCGCCGCCGAGCTGGTCGCCGCCGTCGCCGCGTGCCTGGACAACGTGACGGTGCACGTCGGCGAGGGTGCGCCGGCCTGGGTGCTGCTGGAGGCCTTCCCCGACCGGGTGGAGGTCTCGGTCCGCGACGAGGGCCCCGGCATCGCGCCGGGACGGCTCGAACAGGCCGCCGCAGACGGGCGGCTCGGTGTGACCGGCTCGATCCGCGGACGGATCGAGGATCTCGGCGGCACCGCGGTGGTGACCTCGGGATCGTTCGGCACCGAGTGGGAGCTCGTGGTGCCACGCGGAGAGGCATGATCGGACCGTGACCATCCACTCCGGGCACCCCTTCCCGACCGAGGACGACCCGGCCAGGCGGCTGCGCGGCCGCCTCGGCGCGGCGGTGACGCTGTGGACCTCGGGCGCGGGCACCACCCCCGGCACCCGGGCCGGACTCACGATCACCTCGGTGCTGCTGGCGAACGGTGACCCGCCGCGCCTGCTCGCGCTGGTCGACCCGGACTCCGACTTCGCCGACGTCTTCGAGGACACCGGGCGCGCCGTCGTCCA
This sequence comes from Nocardioides epinepheli, assembly GCF_037936805.1. Taxonomy (NCBI): domain Bacteria; kingdom Bacillati; phylum Actinomycetota; class Actinomycetes; order Propionibacteriales; family Nocardioidaceae; genus Nocardioides; species Nocardioides epinepheli. The sequence continues at coordinate 95,662 of NZ_JBBMMC010000006.1, forward strand.
GCTGCTCTCGTGGGGGCACCGCGACCTCGCCGACGCCTTCGCCGGTGTGGCTCCCGCCCCCGGGGGTCCGTTCCGGATGGCGGAGTTCGACCAGACGCCGTCGGGTCCGCGGCTGCGCGGGGCGACCACCTGGGCCGACGTCACCCTCGAGTCGGCCAGCCCCGTCGGCTGGTCGCTCCTGCTCACCTGCCCGATCACCGAGGTCGTCGTCGGCGCCGACGACGAGCCGCTGCTCCACCGGCGCGGGCGGTACGCGCGCCCCTGACGTCCGGGGTGCGGTTAGGGTCACGGTCGTGAGCGGCGAGGCGGCAGCGATCCGGGTGATGGTGGTCGACGACCACCCGATGTGGCGCGACGCCGTCGAACGCGACCTGCAGGGCGCGGGGCTCGACGTCGTCGCGGTGGCGGCCGACGGCGACCAGGCGCTGGCGCGGTTCCCGGCGGCGCGGCCGCAGGTCGTCGTCCTCGACCTGCAGATCCCCGGGCCGAACGGCGTCGAGGTGACCCGGCAGGTGCTCCAGCAGGACCCGAGCGCGCGAGTGCTGATCCTGTCGGCGTCCGGCGAGCAGAACGACGTCCTGGAGGCGGTCAAGGCGGGAGCCACGGGCTACCTGGTGAAGTCGGCCTCGCGCGAGGAGCTGCTGGACGCCGTGCGGCGGGTCGCGCGCGGTGACTCGGTGTTCACCGCCGGACTCGCAGGGCTGGTCCTGGGGGAGTTCCGGCGGCTGTCCGATCCGGCCGGTGGTCCCGCCATCACCGGCAACCCCGAGCTCACCGAGCGTGAGACCGAGGTGCTCAAGATGGTCGCGAAGGGCATGTCGTACAAGCAGATCGCCGAGCGGCTGGTGCTCTCCCACCGCACCGTGCAGAACCACGTGCAGAACACCCTGCGCAAGCTGCAGATGCACAACCGGGTCGAGCTCACGCGGTATGCCATCGAGCAGGGCCTGGACGCCGACTAGTGTCACGCGGGTGACCACGGCGGCGTACCTGGAGCGACTCGGCCTCGACCCCGACCCCGAGCCGACCCTCGACACGCTCACCGCGATCCACCGCGCCCACGTGCAGCAGGTGCCCTACGACAACCTCGAGATCATGCTCGGCCGTCCCGTTTCGGTCGACCCGCGCGACTCGCTGGACCGCGTGGCCACGATCGGACGGGCCGGCTACTGCTTCCACCAGAACGGCGCGCTGGAGGCCCTGCTGACCGACCTCGGGTACGCCGTCAGGCGGCACCACGGCGCGGTGTGGTTCGACCCGGCCGATCGGGACCGCACCGACCTCAACCATCTGGTGCTCTCGGTGTCCGGACTGCCCACCGAGGCGAATCCCGGCGGCCGCTGGTGGCCCGACGCGGGTCTCGGCGAGGGCTTCCTCGACCCGGTTCCGCTCGTCGTCGGCACGATCCACGACGGTCCGCTCACGATGTCGGTCACCGAGGTGAGCGAGGACGGCTGGTCGTTCCGCAACGACCCGCGGGGCAGCTTCACCGGCCTGGAGGTGCGGGCGCTGCCGGTGGGCGCCGACGCCGTCGAGGCCGCGCACCGGCGGCTGTCGACGCCGCCGGACGGGACCTTCACCAAGAAGCTGGTGGTCCAGCGCCGCGATCCCGACGCCATGCTGACCGTGCGTGGCTGCGTCGTGGTGCGCGTCGACGAGGCCGGGCTGCACCAGCACGAGGCGACGACGTACGACGAGTGGCGCGACGCGCTCGCCGAGCTCCGGCTTCCCCTCGCCGACGTCCCCGAGGGCGAGGTGCGCGCGCTGTTCGACCGGACCCTGGTCGCCCATCGGGCCTGGGTGGAGGAAGGGCGCCCGTGACGACCCTCCTCGAGATCGCCGACGAGCTGTACGCGCTGCCGCTCGGTGAGTTCACTCCGGCTCGGGACGCGCGGGCCAAGGCGCTGAAGAAGCAGGACGCCGACCTGTCGGCCGCGGTGAAGGCGTTGCGCAAGCCGTCCCTGGCGGCGTGGGTAGTCAACCTCTTCGCGCGCCGCGAGGGCGAGCAGGTCACCCAGGTGCTCGACGTCGGCGCCGCGCTGCGAGCCGCCCAGGAGGGCATGTCCGGCGCCGAGCTGCGCGAGCTCACCAAGCAGCGCCGCCAGCTCACCGCCGCCATCACCACCCAGGCGCGGGCTCTCGCGCGGGAGGAGGGGGTGCGCGTCACCCCGGCCGTCGCGGACCAGGTCGAGGCCACCCTCACCGCCGCGATGGTCTCCGCGGGCTGTGGCGAGGCGGTCCGCAGCGGCCTGCTCGTCACCGCCTTGACCACGACCGGGATCGGCGACGTCGACCTCGACGCGGCGGTGGCCGTGCCCGAGGCCATCGGCCACGTCGCGACCCCATCGAGGGGCACCGACCACGACGAGGCGCCGTCGCGGCCCGACCTGCGCGTCGTCCCCGACCCCGACGCCGAGGAGAAGGCCCGCGCCGCCGCGCAGGAGCACCTCACCAGCACCGAGGTGATCCTCGAGGACGCCCAGGGCGCCTACGACGAGGCGGTCGCCGACGTCGACCAGCTCCGCGCCCGTCAGCTCCAGGTCGAGGCCGAGATCGACGAGCTCAAGCGCAGGATCGCCGACCTCGAGGAGACCTACGACGAGGTCGACGACGAGCTCGGCGATGCCGAGGCCGTCCGCGAGGAGGCCGAGGTCCACCTCGCCTCCGCCCGCTCCGACCGCGACGAGGCCGCCGCCGCCCTGGCCCGCCTGTCGTGAGTGCCCGCCGGCCGGGATAGTCCCTGGACTTCGGGTTGGCTCCGGCCGCGGAACCCAACCCAAAGTCCCGGGACTATCCCGGATCCGGGGCTCCTGGGGCGGGTGGGGTCGAGGGGCTCAGGACACCGAGGCGACTGCGCGGACGACGTCGAGGATCCGCTGGTCGATCCAGGCCAGCGCCGGGTCGACGCGCATCTCGTAGTTCTCGGTGCCCACCCAGGTGGCGAAGTCGGGGTGGCCCTGGTCGCGGGCGAAGGCCTCGAGCTCGGTGCGCAGGGCGTCGTCGACCTCCACCTTCTCCTCCTCGGTGGAGGCGACCAGGTAGAGGTCGTTGAGGTCCAGCAGCCGGGCCAGCTCGGGGATCGGGGCGGGGGAGTCGTCGACGCGGAGATCGACGGCGATGTCGTCGCCGCCCTCGTAGCCGGCGCCGTCGCGGACGACGAGCAGCGCCGCGGACTGGCGTCCGCGCCAGTCGCCGCCGGCGTCGTCCCCGGCGGCCAGCGCGGCGAGCAGACGCCGCTCGAAGCGCAGGTCGGTGCCGGCGTCCCAGGCGGACCGCATCGCCTCGATCACCTCCGGGCCGGCCAGGCAGTTGCCCTGGATCGCCACACCGTCGCCCGTGACGCCGCCGGCCCAGTGCACGCAGGCGCGACCGGTATGGGAGGCGGCGCCGCCGTCGAGGTCCACGATGCCGACCTGGCGCTGCTCGCGGCCCTCGTCCTCCTCGAGGAGGCGCTGGAGCGCGATCTCGGCGGTCGCGCCCTCGTCGAGGTGGGACAGCGCCAGGCCCTTGTAGGCGACGTTGGAGTTGGCCTGGGTGGCCAGCGCGCCGACCTGGGCGACGGCGGCCGGCACGATCGCGCCGACGGCGAGGAACCGGGAGGCGACCGCGACGCCCCAGGACTCGCCGTCGTCGGAGCGGGCCACGATCGAGAACGTCATGCCGGCGAGGGTAGACCGTGGCCGCCCGGGCACGATGTCGGTGTGCTCAACGACATCCGCTGGCCCACCCGGGCGCTGGTGGCCGGTTTCGGCCTGGCGCTCGGACTCATCATCGGCGGTCCCGCGTTCGGCACGTCCGGCGACACCAGCGACTCCACGACGGCGTTCGCCCTGCTGTTCGTGGGCATTGCGGTCGAGCTCGTGGTGATCTCCGCGTTCCCGGTGTGGGCCGGCCGCGCCCAGCGCCGGTTCTCGGCAGAGGTGGCCGCGGCGACGGACGAGCTTGCGGCGGGCGACGTCTCGCCGGTGCCGGAGATCGGCCGACTGGTGCGAGCCCGGACCGAGCGGCGACACGGCTGGTGGCTGCCGGTGCGGGGCAGCGGGCCCGCGCCGTCGGAGATCGCGGTGTTCGTCGCGCTCGGCGACGAGCCGCCGCGGCGGGTGGCCGCCCTGGTGCCGCCCGACCTGGGGTTCTCGCAGGTGCGCGACGTCCCGGCGGTGCTGCTGGTGCACCCGGAGCACCGAGAGGCGGCGGTGCTCGACGACAGGGTCACCCCCGATCGGCTGGCCGAGGTCGAGGCCGACCCGCGCTGGCGCACCGAGCGGCTGCCGAGCGACCGTCGCGTCGTCGGCGGCTACCTGCCGTTGGGTGGCGCGCTCCTGCTCGGCATCGGCACCGGTCTGTTGATCGCTGCGCTCGTGCTCACGCTGTGGTGAGGCCCTCGCCACGCGACCCGCGGCATGGTTAGGTGACCTTGAATGGTTTGAACGATCCAATGAACCAGAAGGAGACGTCGATGCGGGTCGGAGTACTCACCGGCGGGGGCGACTGTCCCGGACTGAACGCGGTGATCCGAGCGGTGGTGCGCAAGGGCACCAAGGACCACGGTTTCGAGTTCGTCGGCTACCGCGACGGCTGGCGCGGTCCGCTCGAGGGCATCACCATGCCGCTCGGCGTGGAGCAGTGCCGCGGGATCCTCCCGCGCGGCGGCACGATCCTCGGCTCCAGCCGCACCAACCCCTTCACGATCGAGGGCGGCGTGGAGAAGATCAAGCAGAACCTCGCCGACCACGGCGTCGACGCCCTCGTCGCGATCGGCGGCGAGGACACCCTCGGCGTCGCCACGAAGCTCGCCGAGCTCGGCGTCGACGTCGTCGGCGTCCCCAAGACGATCGACAACGACCTGTCGGGCACCGACTTCACCTTCGGCTTCGACACCGCGGTCAACATCGCCACCGAGGCGATCGACCGGCTGCACACGACCGCCGAGTCGCACCACCGGGTCCTCGTGGTGGAGGTCATGGGCCGCCACGCCGGTTGGATCGCCCTCCACTCGGGCATCGCCGGCGGGGCCAGCGCGGTGCTGATCCCGGAGCAGCCCTTCGACATCGGACGCGTCTGCGCCCACGTCGAGACCCGCTTCCAGAGCGAGTACGCCCCGATCATCGTGGTCTCCGAGGGCGCCGTCCCGGTCGAGGGCGGCGAGATGACCCTCGCCTCCGGCGAGAAGGACGCCTTCGGCCACGTCCGGCTCGGCGGCATCGGCGACCGCCTCGCCGGGGAGATCGAGGAGCGCACCGGCAAGGAGGCCCGCGCCGTCGTCCTCGGGCACATCCAGCGCGGCGGGACCCCCACCGCGTTCGACCGCTGGCTGGCCACCCGCTTCGGCCTCCAGGCCATCGACGCCGTCGCCGACGGCGACTTCGGCACCATGATGGCCCTGCGCGGCACCCGCATCGACCGCGTCCCACTCGCCGAGGGGACCGGCGAGCTCAAGCTGGTCAGCCCCGAGGAGTACGCCGAGGCGCAGGTGTTCTTCGGGTAGGGGGCCGACGAAACCCCGGCAACCGGCGCTGCCAGCGTTGGCGAGGAGGGTTGCGAGGTTTCGTCGGCGCCGACGAGTTCGTTCCTCACTCGTCGGCTTGCTCAACCTCCGGATGAATCGCCCTCCCGGCTTGCTCTACCTCTGCGCGGATCAGTGCTCGACGTCGGCGAGGTCGAGATCGGCGGGGGTGAGCCACCACACGAGTGCGGCCGCGGCCAGCAGGAACAGGCCGGAGGCGAGGCCGAGGACGGCGAAGGAGTGCTCGAAGGAGCGCAGCGCCTGCTCGGCGACCGGGGTCCCCAGCGCGCCGGCCAGCGACTCCCGGGCGGCGTCGTCGGCGCCGCCGGGCAGGCCGTCGCGATAGACCCAGGCGGCCAGGCTGCCAAGGACCGCGATGCCCAGGACGCCGCCGATCTCATAGGACGACTCCTCGATCGCGGCCGCGCTCCCGGCCTTGTCCGACGGCGCCGCGCCCATGATCACCGCCGAGGCGACCGCCAGCGAGGCGGTGCCGATGCCGACCAGCGTCAGCGCGACGGCGAGGAAGGGGTAGGTCAGCGGGCTCGGTGCCACGAACAGCAGGAGCAGCCCCAGCCCGGCGATGGCCAGACCGCCTGCCAGCACGGTCCGCGCGCCGATGCGCTCGGCCACGCCCGGTGCCAGCGGGGAGCCGATGATGCCGCCGACGGCCATCGGCAGCAGGGCGGCCCCGGTCTCCAGGGGCGACCAGCGGTGCACGAGCTGGAGCCACTGCGAGGCCACCAGCAGCAGGGCGACCATGGCGATGCTCGTGCACAGGGCGGCGAGCACGCCGGCGGTGAACTGGGGACGACCGAACAGGCGGACCTCCAGCATCGGATCGTCCTCGCGCAGGCAGCGGCGCACGAACACGGTGAGCAGCAGGGCGCCCATGGCCAGGGTGAGCAGCGAGTCCGCGGTGAGGCCGTCCTTGGCGAGGTGCTTGATGCCGTAGACGAGGCTCACCATCCCGCCCGAGGACAGGACGACGCCGGCAGGGTCGAGGCGGCCGGGCCGGTCCGAGCGGCTCTCGGGGAGCAGCAGCACGGCGGCGATGATCGCGACGACCATCACCGGCACGTTGAACAAGAACGCCGCGTGCCAGTTGAAGACCTCGAGCAGGGCGCCTCCGACGATCGGCCCGATCGCCCCGCCGACGGCGGCCATGGCGCCCCAGACGCCCAGGGCGAGCGCCCGCTCGCGCGGGTCGGGGAACAGGGTGCGGATCAGGGAGAGCGTGGAGGGCATGATCATCGCTCCGCCGACGCCGAGGAGGGCGCGCACGGCGATGACGTCGCCGGGGGAGTCGGCGAGCAGCACGAGCAGCGAGGCGACGCCGAACAGCGTGAACCCGGTGAGCAGCATGCGGCGTCTGCCCCAGCGGTCGCCCACCGCGGCCAGAGGCACGAGCAGGCCGGCGAGCGCGAGCGCGTAGGCGTCGACGATCCACAGCTGCGAGACGGCGCTGGGCTGCAGGTCGGCGGTCAGGTCGGGCAGCGCGACGTTGAGGATCGTCATGTCCATGACGATCACGAGCAGGCTCGCGGTCAGGACGGCGAGTCCGGCCCACCGGCGCGGGTCGGACTCGACTCGGGGGAGGGTCGGGCGGGTGGTGTGTGGCGTGGTCACGGCTGTTGGGCTCCGGTGAGGAAGGTCGAGAGGACGAGGGTGTCGAGGTCGCGCCGGGCAACGTCGCCGACGGCGAGCGCGTCGCGCGCGGCGACCAGGAGCCCGTAGACGGCGTGGGCGAGCCAGCGCGGCGGGAGGTCGGCGCGCAGGACGCCGGCCGCCTGGGCGGCGGCGTAGAAGGCCACCTCGCGCGCCACCAGCCGCTCGGAGCGGGCGACCAGGTCGGGTGCCGCGGTGAGGGAGAAGTCGGTGAGTGCGAACCCGAAGTCGTCGGAGTCGGCGAGGTAGCGGCTCAGGAGGTCGTCGAGGCAGGTGCGGATGCGCACGGGGTCGCCCGAGGCGGCCACCCCGGCGACATCGGCGCCGTCGAGGCTGTCGCGCCAGCGGTCGATCGAGCGGGTGCCCAGTTCGTGGAGGAGGTCCTCGCGGGTGGCGAAGTGGCGGTGCAGGGTGGCGCGTCCGATTCCGGCGGCGGCGGCGAGGTCTGCCATCGACGCGGTCGGCTGGGCGTTGAGCTGACGCTGGGCGGCGCCCAGGATCTCGTCACGGGTGGGCATGATGCTTGTTCCTCGATCGAATGAGACATAAGTGTCTCACTTGAGACGACGGTGACTCAAATCTAGAGATGACACCCTCGGTGCGGGGTGCAGACAAGCCGGGGCGCCGAGGTGTTGAGTGTGAGCAGGCACACATCGATCACGGCCGGAGGTGTTCGGGCATGACCACCGATCTGAGCAAGGACCCCGACGTCAACGGGGGCGATTCCCCCGACCTGAAGCGGGTGATGGGCCCGAAGCTCCTCCTGCTCTTCATCGTCGGCGACATCCTCGGTGCCGGCATCTACGCCGTCACCGGCAAGCTGGCCGGCCAGGTCGGCGGCATCGCCTGGCTACCGTTCATCGTGGCCTTCGCCGTCGCGACGATGACCGCCTTCTCCTACCTCGAGCTGGTCACCAAGTACCCGCAGGCGGCGGGAGCGGCGCTGTATGCCCACAAGGCGTTCGGCATCCACTTCGTCACCTTCCTCGTGGCGTTCACCGTGGTGTGCTCGGGCATCACCAGCGCCTCGACGTCCTCGGGCCTGCTGGCCTCCAACCTGATGATCGGGCTGGACGAGTTCATCCCGGGCGTCCCGACCGGCGACACCGCCACCCTGCTCGTCGCCCTCGCGTTCATGCTGCTGCTGGCCGCGATCAACCTGCGCGGTGTCGGGGAGAGCGTGAAGTTCAACGTCATCCTCACCGTCATCGAGATGACCGCGCTGGCGATCGTGATCGGCGTCGGGTTCGTCGCGATCGCCAAGGGCGACGGCGACCTGAGCCGGATCACGGTCTTCGAGAGCCCCGACGACAAGGGCCTGTTCATGGCGGTCACCGTCGCGACGGCGATCGCGTTCTTCTCCATGGTCGGCTTCGAGGACTCGGTCAACATGGTCGAGGAGACCAAGGATCCCGAGCGCATCTTCCCGCGCGTGATGCTCACCGGCCTGGGCATCGCCGTCATCATCTACGTGCTGGTGGCGATCTCGGTGGTCGCGGTCATCCCCGCGGGTGCGATCGCGGAGCCGAAGAACCCCGAGGCCGGCATCCTGCTCGACGTCGTCCGCGTCGGGGCGCCCGACATCCCGATCGACAAGATCTTCCCGTTCCTCACCGTGTTCGCCGTGGCCAACACCGCCCTGATCAACATGCTGATGGCCAGCCGCCTCATCTACGGCATGGCCCAGCAGGATGTCCTGCCGCGGCAGCTGGGCCGGGTGTCGTCGGGCCGGCGTGCGCCCTACTTCGCGATCGCGTTCACCACGCTCCTCGCGCTGGGCCTCATCGTCTACGTGCGCACCCAGTCGGAGAGCACCATCGTCTCGGCGTTGTCTGGCACCACCGCCCTGCTCCTGCTGGCCGTGTTCGCGGTGGTCAACGTGTGCGTGCTGATCCTGCGCAAGGACCCCGCGGGCTCCTTCCGGGCGCCCACCGCGATCCCGGTGATCGGCGCCATCGCCTGCCTGTACCTCCTCGGCCCGTGGGCTCGCCTCGAGGCCGACATGGTGCAGTACAAGATCGCCGCGGGCCTGCTCGGCATCGGCATCGTGCTGTGGGCGATCACCTGGCTCATCAACCGCGGGGCGCGCGGCCAGAAGACCGGATTCCGCGACATCGAGCACCTCGAGGAGTGACCCGCCGGGCCGCGTAGTCTTGGCGGGTGGCTCTTCCCGATCTCGCCGCGCTGCACGCGCTCCACCCGGCCCAGCAGCCGACCTACCCCGATCGCGACGTCGTCGACGACGTCGTCGAGCGACTGCGTGCCGCCCGGCCTTTGGTCTTCCCCGCCGAGTGCGACGACCTGACCGACCAGCTCGCCGCGGTGACCCGTGGCGAGGCCTTCCTGCTGCAGGGGGGCGACTGCGCGGAGACCTTCGCCGGCGTCACCGCCGACAACACCCGCAACAAGCTGCGGGTGCTGCTCCAGATGGCGGTGGTGCTCACCTACGCCGCCTCGGTGCCGGTGGTCAAGCTCGGCCGGCTCGCGGGGCAGTACGCCAAGCCGCGCAGCTCCGACCAGGAGACCCGGACCGTCGACGGCGCGCCGGTGACCCTGCCGGCCTACCGCGGCGACGCCGTCAACGGCTTCGACTTCACCGCCGAGGCCCGGATCCCCGATCCCGGCCGGCTTCTCGACGTCCACCGCACCTCGGCTGCGACACTGAGCATGATCCGCGCCTTCATCGCCGGCGGATATGCCGACCTGCGCAAGGTCCACACCTGGAACACCGACTTCGTCGCCGACTCCGTCGCCGGCCAGCGCTACGAGGCGATGGCGCACGAGATCGACCGGGCGATGTCGTTCATGGCCGCGATCGGCGCCGACCCCGACGAGTTCCACCGGGTCGACTTCCACATCTCGCACGAGGCGCTCGTGCTCGAGTACGAGCACGCGATGACGCGCCTGGACTCGCGCACCGAGGCGCCGTACGACCTGTCCGGCCACTTCGTCTGGATCGGGGAGCGCACCCGGCAGCTCGACGGCGCCCACGTCGAGCTGCTCAGCCACATCCGCAACCCGATCGGCGTCAAGCTCGGCCCCACGACCAGCGCCGACGACGCGATCGCGCTGGCCGCCCGCCTCAACCCGGACAACATCCCGGGCCGGCTCACCTTCATCACCCGCTTCGGGGCCGGGAAGATCCGTGACGGGCTGCCGCAGGTCGTGGAGAAGGTCACCGCTGCCGGCCTAGAGATCGCCTGGGTCTGCGACCCCATGCACGGCAACACCTTCGAGGCCAGCTCGGGCTACAAGACCCGCCGCTTCGAGGACGTCATCGAGGAGGTCCAGGGCTTCTTCGACGTCCACCACCAGCTCGGCACCTGGCCCGGCGGCGTCCACGTCGAGCTCACCGGCGACGACGTCACCGAGTGTGTGGGAGGCGGCGAGGAGCTGAGCGAGGCCGCGCTCTCCCAACGCTATGAGTCGGTCTGCGACCCCCGCCTCAACCGGGTCCAGTCCCTCGAGCTCGCCTTCCTCGTGGCCGAGATGCTGCGCGCCCGGTCCGCCTGAGCGGGCCGAGCAGCGCCTTGTCCACAGGCGCGACCCTCCCAGCCACGCTGACCCGTCAGCCATAGCGGACGGGTCAGCGCAAATGGGTGGGTGACCCGTCAGCCATAGCGGACGGGTCGGCGAGGATGGGGGCGTGATCGATCTGCGCAGTGACACCGTGACGCGGCCGAGCGAGGGGATGCGAGCGGCGATGGCCGCGGCCGAGGTCGGCGACGACGTGTACGGCGAGGACCCGACCGTCACGGCACTGCAGGAGCGGGTGGCCGGCCTGCTCGGGCACGAGGCTGCCCTGTTCATGCCGACCGGCTCGATGTCGAACGTGCTCGCCGTGCGGTCTCTGGTGGGCCCGGGCGAGGAGGTGCTGTGCGAGTCGAGCGCTCACATCGCGCGGGCCGAGCTCGGCGCCCACGGCGCCTACACCGGACTCACCATGCGCACCTGGACCCATCCGCGCGGCCTGGTCGACCTGGACGCCGTCCGCGGCCTGTTCGCCCCCGACCTCGGCCCGTTCTTCGTCAGGACCGCCGCGCTCTCGGTCGAGAACACCCACAACTTCGCCGGCGGCACGATCCAGCCGATCGAGGTGCTGCGCGAGCTCAAGGCGTACGCCGGCGAGACCGGCGCCGGGGTGCATCTCGACGGCGCGCGGCTGTGGAACGCCCACGTCGCGACCGGCGTCCCACTCGACGAGTACGGCGCGACCGCCGACGTCGTCTCGGTGTGCCTGTCCAAGGGGCTGGGCGCCCCGGTCGGCTCGCTGCTGGTGGGCAGCGCCGATGTCGTCGCGGAGGCCCGGGTGTGGCGCAAGCGGATGGGCGGCGGGATGCGCCAGGTCGGCGTCCTCGCGGCGGCCGGCGACTACGCGCTCGACCACCACCTCGAGCGGCTGGCCGACGACCACGCCCATGCGCGGCTCCTTGCCGAGGCGTGCGGCCTCGACCCGGCGGGAGTGGAGACCAACATCGTCGTCCTCGATCGCCCCGACGCCGCCACGGTCGTCGAGCGGGCCGCTGCGGAGGGCGTCCGGGTCGCGACGGTCGGTCCGCGCACGGTGCGGATTGTCACCCACCTCGACGTGAGCAGCGCCGACGCCGAGCGCGCGGCGTCGATCCTGTCGCGGGTGCTGAGCAGCTGAGGCGGACGGGAGAGGAGCCGGTCAGGCCGGGACGCCGACCAGGCTCACCTCGCTGATCGCGGTGTAGTCGCGTCCGGCCGGGCCCTTGGCCGGCCGGGTCACCTTGAGGATCCGCAGCTGGACGGTGTCGGTGGTGACGTCGACCTTCACCGTCTGCATCCCGACCCCCTCGCGCAGGGTCTGCGGCACGGTGGTGCCGTCGGCGAAGACCCATTCGACCTCGGTGATGCGCCGGTTGGCCTGATAGCCGTCGTAGCCCGGCTCCCGCTTGGCGTAGCCGTTGATGAGGCCGACCTTCGACAGCGTGGCCGGCTCGCCCAGGGTGATCTCGATGCTCTGCCCGGCGCCGTCGCCCGGCATCCGCCAGGCGGTGTCGGCCGCGCCGTCGAACAGGTTGGCGGCGTCATAGCGGACGACGCCGCCATCGACGGCGCGGGAGGGCTTGGCCGTCGCGGGCACCCTCGCCGAGGCGTCGCTCGCGACGTCGCGAGGCTTGCCGTCGCCCGGCGGTGGCGCCGACGACGGCGGAGGAGTGGGGGAGTCGGAGTCCGATGGGGGAGCCGACGGCGCCGATGACTTCCCGCCCGCCGACGGCGTGGTGTCCGCCGAGCCGCGATCCTCGGCGTTGTCGTCGTCGCCACCGAGCAGCAGGAACCCGCCGATTCCCGCCACCAGCAGCAGCGCCAGCGCGACGAGCACCCACGGCAGCAGGTGATTGCCCTGCCGAGGTTCGGGATCGTCGTACTCCAGGGGTACCAGCGGCTCCTCGGGCACGTCGGGTGCGAGCACCGTCTCGGCGGCGGCCGAGGCGGGCGGAGCCGTCGGCGCGGGCCCGGGCGGCGGAGTCTGGGCCTCGTCGGCGAACAGGGGATACCGGGGCCGCGACGGCGAGTCCCAGGCCGGCGGGGGCACCGCGGGTTGCACCGGTGCTCGTTCCGCGGTGTCGGTGCGCCAGTCCTCGGCACGCACATCGCCGGCACCGCCGGCACCGCCGGCATCGACGGCGTGCCCGCAGTGCGAGCAGAACCGGCCCGCGCCGCCGGGCGGGAGGGGGTGGCCGCAGTGCGCGCAATCGCCCATCGCTGGTCACCTGCTCCTTCGTCCGGGTCTCCTGGTCGCTGTTTCGGGCCCCAACCCTAGGGGAGATCGCGGCACATCCAGGAAACCCGCCCGCCTGGCGGCGCGCAGCGGGATGCTCAGGCCCCTTCGGCGCGCTCGCCCGATCCGACCCGTCCGACGGCCTCGGGAAGCAGCCGCACGGCCTGGGCCAGGTCGCGCAGCTCGGTGCCGAGCAGGGCCTGGGGGCCGTCGCACAGCGCCGTCTCGGGCTCGGGGTGCACGTCGACGATCACGCCGTCGGCGCCGACGCCGATCGCGGCCCGCGACAGCGGGACGACCAGGTCCTTGCGGCCTGCGGCGTGGGAGGGGTCCACGATCACCGGGAGGTGGCTGGTGGCCTGCACCACCGGCACCGCCGAGATGTCGAGGGTGTTGCGCGTGGAGGGCTCGAAGGTGCGGATCCCGCGCTCGCACAGGACGACGTCGAGGTTGCCGCGCTGGGCGATGTACTCCGCCGCCATCAGCCACTCCTCGATCGTCGCGGTCATCCCGCGCTTGAGCAGGACCGGCTTTCCGGACTCGCCGGCGGCCTGCAGCAGACCGAAGTTGGCCATGTTGCGGGTGCCGATCTGGAGCATGTCGGCGTGCTCGGCCACCACCGGGACGTCGCGGGCGTCGACGACCTCGGTGACCACCGGCATCCCGGTGGCCTCGCGCACGTCGGCGAGGATCTCCAGGCCGCGCACGCCGAGGCCCTGGAAGGCGTACGGCGAGGTACGCGGCTTGTATGCCCCGCCGCGCAGGATCGTCGCTCCCGCCGACTGCGCCATCCGCGCGGCCTCGAGGGTCTGCTCGGCCGACTCCACCGCACACGGTCCGGCCAGGAAGGTGAAGGTGTCGGGGCCGATCGGCACGCGACGTCCGACCGGCCCGACCCACACCGTGGACCGCTCGGCGTGGTGCTGACGGCTGACGAGCTTGTACGGGTCGGAGATCCGGTGGACGTCGGCGACGCCGCGCAGGGTGCGCAGGTTCAGGTGGTGGAACGACTCGATGTCGCCGACCAGGCCGATGATGGTGCGCAGGACGCCCTTGCTGACGAAGGCCTCACCGCCCACGCTCTCGACCTTCTCGACGACGTGCGCGACGTCCTCGTCGGTGGCGTCCGCAGACATGACGACGACCATGATGTTCCTCGGTTCTCTGTGTGTCGGTGTAGGCCCCGACCTCCGGCCCCCGACATGAGAAACGCCCCGGGCCAGCGGCCGGGGCGTCGGTGTGGAGGCGCGTCTAGGGACGAGCCTGCACGGGGGCTCCCGGCAGGTGTCCGAAGAAATAGGTGTGCGCCACGTCGAGGATTCTAGCCCACCGGCCGGCGAGAGCCTCACACGGCCAGATGCTGGACCTCGCCCTCGATCGGACGTCGCGGCCCCGCCTCGACCACCAGCATCGCCGTCAGGACCAGTGAGCCGCCCAGCAGCAGCCGCCAGGTGAGCGACTCCCCGCCGAAGGCCACCGCGAAGGCGGCGGCGAAGACGGGCTCCATGCTCATCACGATCGCGGCTCGCGTGGGTGCGATGTGGGCCTGGGCCCAGGTCTGCCCGATCAGGGCCGCCGCTCCGGCGATCAGGGCCATGTAGAGGATCGAGATCCAGTCGCCGGTCCGGTCGGGGAGCACCAGGCCGTTGGGTGCGGTGGCCACCAGGCAGATCACCGCGATCACCAGCAGTTGCAGGATCGAGAGTCCGAGAGCCTCCTCGGCGCTCGCCCAGGCGCCCAGCGCCACGATGTGAAGGGCGTACATGACCGCCGAGACGAGGGTGATCGCCTCGCCGTAGCCGATCGAGAAGCCGTCGAGGGTGAGTACGCCGAGACCCACCGCGGCGAGCACCACGGCGGTCCAGGTGAACGCGGTGAGCCGGGTCCGGAGCAGCACCGCGGCCAGCAGCGGGGTGGCGACCACGTAGAGGCCGGTCACGAATCCCGACACGCTGGCCGGGGTGTGGGCGAGCCCGGCGGTCTGGAGGATCTGAGCAGCGCCGTACAGAGCGCCGAGCACCACCGCCCGTCGGCGCGCGGTGGGGGAGAGACGCGCCAGCGCCTTCGGGGCGACCGCGACCATCACCAACCCCGCGATGAGGAAGCGGACGGCGAGGAAGTCGAGGGTCGGGATCCGGTCGAGGAGGTCCTTGATCAAGATGAACGTCGAGCCCCAGGTCGCGGCCATCGCGAGCAGAGCGAAGGTGGCCAGGACGGTCGTCCGGTCCCGTCGCCGTTCCTGCGTCCGGTTCTGCTCGCTCACCGGAGAAGTGTGGCACCGGTGGGGCCGGCTATCGCGCGTCCTCCCGCAGGGTGGCCGCGCGCGCCTGACGGACCACGGCCACCGAGGTGAGCACGGCGACGACCAGGAGGACGACGCCCACCGAGCCCGCGAGGAGCAGCAGTCGTGCGGTGTCCGGGTCGGACTGGACCCGTGGCGTCGCTGAGTCCTCGACGAGGCCGAGGGTGAGCGACCCCAGAAGCACCCTCTGGGCGAGCCAGCCGGCCGCGAGACCGGCCACCGCCGCGGTGCCGAGCACGACCAGGGACTCCCACAACGAGGAGAGCACGATCGTGCGTCGTGGGACGCCGACCACCCGCAGCGACGCCGCGTCGCGCCGGCGACCGCGCATCTGGACCGCGGTGGACACCAGGAGGCCGCCCAGTGCCATCAGCAGGATCACGGCCGCGACCACGAGATACAGCCGCAGCGCCTGGGCGTAGGCGGTGTCGTCGAGGGCTCGTCGGGTCGTGGCGGCGTCGATCTCCTCGGTCAGCCCGGCATCGCTCAGGGCCGTGGTCACCGACGCCGGAGCGTCGCCGCGCACCAGGACCATGCTCTCGGTGAGCGCGAGGGTCGGCTCCTCCTGCGCGAGGTAGGAGGACAGGTCGAGCAGGACGCCGCCGGGGCCCGCGAGCGGGACGCTCGCGGCCCGCGAGACGACCTGGACCGGGAGGACGCCGGTGGGTGCATCGATCACTCGTGCGTCCGCCGACTCGCCGGCGTGCACCGTGTCGCCGGCGGAGACGCCCTCGATCACGCGCAGCGGTGCGACCGCGACGGCGGGCTCGTAGGACTGGTCCGGCTCGAGCTCCAGGGCGTCGCCATCGACCGTTGCCGGCCGCCCGGTCGCCGAGTCGACCCAGTCGGTGCCCAGGACCGCGGCTCCGGTGGCTTCGGCCGAGTCGGCACGCAGTCCGGAGATGCGCACCGGACCGGTCGTGTCCTCGACCTCGATCGCGAGCACCTGGCAGCCGCTCCGGCAGCCGGGGGCGCTCACGGTGAGGGTGGTGGGACCCGCCGCGATCGCGCCCAGGCGGAGGTACTGGGCCTCGTCGGCCCCCCGGACCTGGAGCACGATGGCGCCCCCCGGCGCATCCGCGTCGACGTCGAGGGCGACCTCGGTCCCGGTGAGCACGGGGACCGGCGTCGTGGGCCGGAGGAGCGCGGCGGCTGCAGCGCCGTCGCCGCCGTCGGGAAGCCACTGCTCCGACCAGTGCCCGACCCGCGCGAGCCGCTCGGAGTCGACGAGCACCATCGGGCCGGTGTCGGGCACCGCCAACGAGGTCACCGCCATCGTCCACCGCCCGTCGGGGTCGACCGAGCGCGTGAGCCGCCAGTTCGCGTCGGCGTCGAGCGGGGAGGCCCACACCTGGTCGCCGGGCGCGCTGGTGGCGGCGACGCTGTCGCGCCACCGGTTGGCGACCGAGTCGACGCCGACGGCGAAGACCGCGATCGCGATCGCGGCCGTGACCGGCAGGATGACCAGCGTGCCCTGCGACCGCCTGGCCACGGCGCGAGCGGCCACGAACGCCGACAGGGGCCGGTCGGCGCCGCGCTCGACCCACCAGCGAGCGAGCCAGGTGGTGACGCGGGTTCCGATCAGGCCGGCGGCGATCGCGATGGCGACCGGCAGCAGGAGGTCGGTGACGCCGAGGCCGTCGCCATCGGCGCCGATGCGGGCCAGGGGCAGCAACGCCGCCAGGGCGATGACCACGACCTCGATCACCACTCCCAGGGTGCCGCCCGCGCCGGGCGCGGCCGGCCGACGCACACCCGCCAGACGCGAGCCGAGGCTCTCGCGCATGCCCTGGCCGATGGCGATCGCCGAGACCGCGGCGATGCCGAGCACGACGAGCGCGGCGGCGAGGATCGACGGGGTCGGCACCGTGATCGGCAGCCCCTCGCGCAGCGAGGAGCGAGCCAGCGCGAGGGTGGCGCCGAAGCCGGCGGCGACGCCGAGCGGAACGCTGAGCACCAGCAGCAGCCAGGGCTCGCTCAGCCCCAGGACCCACGCCCGCCGTCGTCCGACGCCGCGCAGCGCGGCCAGCGCCAGCTCCGGGCCGCGCAGCTCTGCGGTCGCGGTCTGCAGGCGCAGCAGCATCGCCAGCGCGACCAGGATCAGCGACACGACTGCCGGGGCGACGGCCGAGCCCGCGGCCTCGCGCTGGACCCGGATGTCGGCCAGCACGGCAGGCAACGCGTTCACCGTCGAGGTGCCGGTGACCACACCGGTCGGCCCGAGGTCGATCTCGGCCGCATTGAGTCGTTCGGTGGTGGTGACCAGACGGTCGACCTCGGTGGCCGGCATGCTGTCGGGGACCTGCAGCCGGCTGTCGAGGGAGGCGAACCACAGCCGCCGCGGCAGGGTGTCGATCACGTCCTCGGTGACGATGTAGGGGCCCGGTGACCGGTTCGCCACGTTGGACGCCGGGCGTGGCGCTAGCAGCGTGGGGAAGAGCCAGTCGTCGACGGCGTCGGGACCGCTCGGCGTGGGATAGGTGCCGACGATGCGCAACGTGCCGAGCCTCGGGCCGTCGACGGTGTCGCCGATCGCCTTGCGGCCCAGGTCGGCCTCGTTGATCAGCACCTCGCCGGGCGCAGTGGGGCAGCGTCCGGTCACGGTGAGCAGTGCGCACACGTCGTCTCGGGCCAGATAGGTGATCTCGGCGAAGTCGGGCGCGCGGAGCAGCGGGGTGGACAGGATGGTGACCTCAGGCGCCGAGTAGGCCTGCGGCAGCTCGCGCTCGACGGCGGCGACGCCGGCGTCGACGACCTCCTCGAGGCTGCCCTCGGTGCCGGGCTCCAGGTCGAAGGTGAGTGCGGTCGTGGGTGCGGACGCGTCGGCCAGGCGGGACAGGGAGTACGACGTGGTGGCGGCCTCCTGGTAGGCGGGCCCGAGCACCGCGGCGGCGATCGCCAGCACCATCATCGCCAGGCTGGTGAGTGACAGCAGTCCCCGGGAGCGGACGCCGCGCAGCACCGCGGCCAGGACGGTGACCGGTCCCGTCGCCGAAGTCATCGCCCTGCTCCGTTCTCGGGTGTGCTCAGGAGGGCCGCCGGCTCGCTGTGGATGCTAGCGCCGAGCCGGGGCGCGACGTCGCCGAGCACGCACGCGATCGCAGCCGCTGCCGCGCCGAGCAGGACGACGGGCACCACGACCGCGCCACCGAACGACGGGAGGTCGGGGCCTGTCGGCACCAGTCCGGCGGCCCCGAGCGCCGCGGCGGCAACGGCCCCGACCAGAGCCACGACCAGGAGGACGACGCCTCCGCGCACCCCGAGCTCCAGCACCCTGGCCCGGCGCTCGAGGGCGGGCGGCAGGCCGATGAGTCGGAGAGCAGCGCTCTCGCGACGTGCCTCCAGTGCCCGCCGTCGGCGTCCAGCCAGGAGGGCGAGCGCGCCGAGCAGCGCGGCTCCGACGGCGACGACGACCAGGGTTCGTCGTTCCCCGGCGCGGGCGGGGCCGAGCACCACCTCGGCATCCGAGGCCGCGAACCGGACCGGCGGCTCCGCGCCGGCCTCGGCAAGGGCGGTGAGGATCTCGTCGGGAGTGTCTTCGCGGGCGAGGACGAGCACGTCGACGTCGGGCACCGACGCCGGCGCAGCGGCCAACGCCACGGGCAGGTCGGCCAGGCTTCCGGCCGCGGCGACCAGCGGCAGCGCCTCGGGGCGTCCGATCACCTCGGCCGAGCGACTTCCTCCGCCGATCCCCGCGACTGCCGGCCCCGTCTCCGGCCACTCCGGACGGCCGGCGGTGAGCACCGGTTCCGCCGCGGCACCAGCACTCGGGACGCTCGGCGTGTCCGGGTCGAGCGGCACGGCGCCGCCCCACTGCTCGGCTGCCAGGTCGTGCTCGCCAAGACGCAGCTCGGTCACCTCCGTGGGTGCGTCGGCGCCGAGGCTGACCACGACACAGCGCGTGGTGCACCCCAACACCTTGGCGCTGCCCCCGCGGGCACCCGCCGCGAGATCGATGGTGGCGGTGGCGGTGACGTCGTCGTCGTCGCGATAGGTGAGGGTGAGGGTGACCGGCTTGGTGGCATCCGCTCGGGTCGCGGTGACCTCCGTCCCGGACACGAGGGCGACCCCCGCGGCGTCGCGGAGCCGGTCGATGCTCCCCGTCGAGAGGCCGAAGCCGGTGCCGGAGAGGAAGTCGCCCGCCACCCGCTCGTAGCGCTCGAGGTCGAGCCACACCGTGCGCTGCTCGGCCTCGGCGCGACTGGCCGTGACCGCGCCGGCCATCAGCCAGCGGCCCTCCGGGTCGAGCTCACGGGTGATCTCCAGCACCGACAAGGCGTCGTCGTCGATCGGGAGACGGACCGGCGCCCCGGCGTCGATCCTTGCGCTCCGGTCCGCCCAGTCGTGGACCGCGACGGCGGCCGAGATTGCCGCGACCAAGACGATGCCGGCCGCGACGACGGCACGCGTGCGCCCACCGTGATCGCCACCGAACACCCGCCGTAGCGCCAGGAGGGCAGCGGTCGGGCGGTCGGTCCCGACCGCGACCGGGGCGAGCCGGCGGAGTCCGACAACGAGCACCTGCCCCGCCGCGATCCCGAGGAGCGCCGGCCCCGCCAGCACCAGCACCCCGCCGTCGTCCGACCGGGACCGGTAGAGCACCAGCAGCGCCGCGACCACCAGGGCGGCCACGGTGACGGCGTCCAGTGCCCCGACTCCTCGACCTCCCGGGCGCCAGTGCGGCCGCACCAGCGCCACCGACAGCGGCTCCCGCGCGGCCCAGGCGCAGGTCCCCAGACTCAGTGCCAGGCTCACCGCCGCGGCGACGGCACTCCAGGTCAGCGGGCTCCCGGCGCCCGAGCCGGTGAGCGCCCACGCATCGCTGCGCCACGACACCACGGCAGTGCCGGCACCCATTCCCGCCGCGGTGCCGAGCACCACGGCGGCCAACGGACGGCCCAGCGCGACCCTGGCCAGGACGAGGACCGAGGCTCCACGCACACGCGCCAGGGTCACCTCGGCACGCTGCCGCCGCGCGAGCTCGAGCGCCGACGAGGGCACCACGACGAGACCGAGCAGCACCAGCGCTACCGCACCGGTCACCCTGCCCTCGGGCCCCGCCGCGGCGACCGCGACCAGCACCGCGCCGGTCAGCACCGCCACCGTGGCGGCCAGGTGCAGCAACGGGCCGGCGGCGGCTCGGAGGGCTCCCACGGCTCGCATCACGGCTGGCGGTGCCTCGGCACGGCCTCCGGGACCAACCGCCCCTCGGACATCGGGTAGTGGTCGTCGCAGAACGCGATCACCTCGGGGTCGTGGGTGGCCACGACGACGATCGCACCGGCGTCCGCCTGTGCGCGGAGCAGGTTGAGGACCCGGCCGCGGGTGCCGACGTCGAGCTCGCTGGTGGGCTCGTCGGCCAGCAGCGCCGGAGCCCGGACGACGAGTGCTCGGGCGATCGCAACCCGCTGGAGCTGGCCGCCCGACAGCTCCTCGACCTGGCGTCCGCCGAGGTCGCCGACGTCGAGGTCGGCGAGCGCCTCCTCGGCGCGGGCGTCGGCCTCGGCCGGCGGGGTGCCGCGAGCGCGCAGCGCGATCGACACGTTCTCGCGGGCCGAGAGGATCGGCACCAGGCCGTAGACCTGGAGCACGAACGCGATCTCCGGCCTCGGGTCGCCGTTCCCGGTCCAAGTCGGTGTGCCGTCCAGAGTCGCGGTCCCGCGGGTCGGCTCGATCAGGCCACCGGCGACCGAGAGCAGCGTCGTCTTGCCCGAGCCGCTCGAGCCGGACACCGCGGTCATCCGGCCGGGCTCGAAGCCCAGGTCGATGCCGGCGAGAACGGGCCGGCCGGCGATGTCGTAGGCGACACCGGAGAGCTGGATCATCAGGAGGCTCCCGCGTCGCCGGCCGCGTTCGCGTCCTCGCGGGTGATGGCGAGGGACTCCCCGTCGGCCGACTCCTCGATGCGTACCAGCGTGCCGGCCGGCCACGCCTGCACCAGGTCGGCCGGAAGATGCAGCAGGCCCTCGTCGCCCACGACGGCGTACTCCGAGCCCGAGCGGCCCTCGGTGCCGATGCGTCCGCCGGCCATCGTGATGGTGCGTGGGAAGGTCGCGGCCACTGCTGCCTCGTGGGTCACGACCACCAAGGTGGTGCCGAAGTCGGTGCCGAGGCGATGCATCAGGGCCACGACGGCATCACGGTCGGCGTGCCCCAGGGCGCTGGTGGGCTCGTCGGCGAGCAGCAGCCGGGGTCCCGTCGCGACGGCGCAGGCGAGGGCGAGCCGCTGGCGCTGCCCGCCGGACATCGTGGAGACGACCTGGTCACGCTGGTCGGCCAGCCCGACGATCTCGAGCAGCTCCTCGGGGTGGGGGAGCGGCCGCCCTGCTGACTCGCCGCGGCCACCCACGCCCAGTCGCGCGAAGGCCAGGTTCTGGTGGGCGGTCGCGTAGGGGAGCAGGTTGCGGGTGGCCCCCTGGAGCAGGGTGCCGACCAGATGCGAGCGCAGCTTGGTGAGCCGGCGCTCGCTCAGCCGCGAGATGTCGACGTCGTCGAGGAAGACCCGTCCGGCGCTGGGACGCTGGATCCCGCCGAGCAGGGTCAGCAGGGTGGACTTGCCACAGCCCGAGGGCCCGAGGAAGGCGACGCGCTCGCCGGCGCCGATGGTGAGATCGATGCCCCGCAACGCCACGACGTCGTGGCCGGCGAAGGTGCGGTAGAGGTGGACCACTCCCTCGCAACGCACCTCGATGCCTCCGTTCGGCGGCGGAGCGCCGTCGGCGGACCAGGGCTCGTCCAGATCGATGACCGACACCGGGTTATCCGACAGTGCCCGTCGTCGGCGCACAACCGGGGGACCGGCAGTGTTACCCGACTGTGACGTGGTCGGAGCGTGACGCGGTCAGACCACGAAGAGCCGGACGGTGCTCCCGATCGGCACCATCTCGCCGGCGTCAGGATCGGTCCGCACGACGAACCCGAGTCCGTAGTAGTCGTCGGACTCCACCCGCTCGGGGACCAGACCGGCATCGCGCACCGCCTGCTCGGCGGCGTCGATGCCGAACAACGTCACCTTCGGCATCTCGACCAGCTCGGGGCCCTGCGACACCACGAGCGTCACGACGTCGCCGCGGAACAGCGTGCCACTGGACGGGTCCTGCGAGATGATGTGTCCCTCCGGGACGTCGCTGCTGTACTCCTCGGAGGTCTCGTAGCCCAGCTGGCGCTTCTCCAGCGCCTTGACGGCTGTGTCGAGGGGCTTGCCGACCCAGTCGCCGACGTTGATCGGGCGCCGGCCGCGACTCACCACGATCTGTACGGTGTCGCCGGCCGACAGCTCGGCTCCCGCCTTCGGCACGGTGCCGAGCGCGGTGCCCTCCTCCACGGTCTCGGAGTAGCGCTCGATCCGCTCACCGATCTTCAGCTGCCACTCCAGCAGCGCGTCCTGCGCCTCGTCCTCGCTGAGGTTGCGCACCTTCGGCACGATCAGCTTGCCCAACGACAAGGTGAGGGTGACCGTGTCGCCCGGGAGCACCTTCGCGCCCCCGCCGGGATCGGCCGAGACCACCGACCCTTCGGGCACCTCGGAGTCGTAGACCGGGTCGGCGAAGTCGACCTCGAGCCCGGCGTCCTCGATCGCGGCCACCGCGGCGGCGCGATCCTGCCCGGTGACGCTGGGGGCGGCGGTGTAGCGGGCCCAGCCGTACCAGAACGCGCCGCCGCCGACGACCAGAGCCAGTACCAGGGCGAGCACCAGCAGGAGGGGTCCCCTGCGCGAACGGCGCGGCCGGGCAGGGCGAGCCTCCGCGGGGAGGCGAGGCGGACCAGCGGCACCGGCGGGGTGACCAGATCGTCCGGGCGGCTTCGCCGGCGGACCCGCGGGTGGCGCGATCGGAGGCCCGACCGGGCGTGGCGGATCGAAGTCGGGGCCGAGCACCGGCAGCGTGGTGGTGGGCTCGTGGCCGCTCTCGATCCACTGCTCGCCGTCCTCGACGGCGTCGGGGGACTCCGGCCGGACCATCGGAGTGAGGTCGAGGGTGAGCTCCGGGTCGTCGCGCACGCCCCGGTCGAGGGCGTGCGCGACGCGGTGGACCTGGTGCAGGAGCACGCCGGCGTCGGCGGGGCGCAGCGCCCGGTCGCGTGCGGTGGCCCGGGCCACCAGGGCATCGACGTAGGCGGGTGTCTCCGGCACCAGCTCGGAGGGCAGCGGGACGTCGTGGTGCACGTGGCGATAGGCGACCGCGATCGGGCTCTCACCCTCGTGCGGCTTCTCACCGGTCAGCAGCTCGTAGAGCATCACGCCCACGGCGTAGACGTCGGCCCGAGCGTCGGCGCGCCCGTCGACCACCAGCTCGGGCGCGAGGTAGGACACGGTGCCGATCAACACGCCCTGGGTGGCGGTGTGCTGGGTGTCGGCGCCGACCGCCTTGGCGAGGCCGAAGTCGGCGACCTTGATCCGCGTGCCGAGCACACCGGCGCCGCCCGGGTGTCCCGGCTCGTCGGCGATGAGCACGTTCTCCGGCTTGACGTCGCGGTGGATCAGCCCGGAGCGATGGGCCGCGGCGAGAGCGGAGAGCACGGGCTCGATCAGCGCGAGCGCCCGCGCCGGCGACATCGGGGCCTCCTTGGCGATGGTGTCGCGCAGCGTGTGGCCGCTCACCAGCTCCATGGCCAAGAAGACCGTGCCGTCGTCGTCGCCCTGGTCGTAGACCGCGACGACATTGGGGTGCGACAGCCGGGCCGCTGCCCGGGCCTCACGCACGAACCGGTCGGCGAAGTCGCGGTCGCTGTCGGAGTCCGACAGCCCGGCATGCATGATCTTGACCGCGACGGTGCGATCGAGGCGGATGTCGTGGGCCTCATGGACGCTGGCCATCCCGCCGCGGGCGATGCGCGGACCGATGCGATAGCGACCGTCGAGCAGTCGACCGGCATGCCCGGTCGACGGCGCGGCGCCGTCCGCGTCTGTCGCCACCTCGACCCTCCTGTGCCGGCAGGGGAAGATGCCGACGGGCGTCATCCTACGGTCGCGACCCCACCTGTCCCGGCAGGTCGCGGCCCCGTGTGTCTGCCAATGTGACAGGCATCCGAGCCGACTGGGACCATGTTCCGATGAGCACACCCCCGCTGGCGCAGGTCGACCTGGCCGCGCTCGTCGACGACTGGATCGACTGGGCCGAGGCCGGACGTCGCCTCGAGGTGACGCCGGCTAAGGTGCGCACGATGGTGCGCGAGCACCAGTTGGCCGCCGCGGTCCCGGTACCCGGTGAGGGCATCTTGATCCCGGCGGACCTGATCCAGGACGCCCTCCCGGTCAAGGGCCTACCCGGCCTGCTCACCGTCCTCCACGACAACGGCTACGACGACCGCGAGTGCATCGCGTGGCTCTTCCTCGACCAGGACTTCCCCGGTCGCGCGATCGACGCGCTGCGCGAGAACCGCGGGACCGAGGTCAAGCGCCGCGCCCAGGCGCTGGCCTGGTGAGCCCACGGCTGCGAAGCACGCTCGTCTCGGGGGTCGTCCTGGTCCTGGTGGCCGTGGTCTGGCTGCTCGCGGGCAACGGTGGCGATCAGGAGACCGATCCGGCCCCGTCGGCGCGCGACTCGGCCTCATCCTCGGCTTCGGACACCTCGCCCTCGACCACGTCGGAGCCGGGCGTCCCGGACGGCAGCATCGCGGTGGAGGACCTGCCTCCCGAGGCGCTCGACACCCTCGACCTGATCGATGCCGGCGGTCCCTATCCCTACGACGAGGACGGCCGGACCTTCGGCAACTACGAGGGGCTGTTGCCCGACCACGAGCGCGGCTACTACCGGGAGTTCACCGTGGAGTCGCCCGGTCTGAGCCACCGCGGTCCACTGCGGATCGTGGCCGGGGACGCCGGCGAGCTCTACTGGACCACCGACCATTACGCATCGTTTGAGAGGATCGTCCGGTGAGCGGGTTGGCGGAGGTCCTCAGCGGACGAGCACCCCAGGGTGCCTACCACTGGGTTTCGAACTGGTCGCCGGACGAGATCCGGCACACCGTCGAGCACGCGGGGTGGCGCTTCGCCCACCTCGAGGGCGCCCGGATCGAGTCGGTGCCTGACCTGCACGAGGCGCTGTCCCAGGCCCTCGACCTGCCCGAGTACTACGGCCGCAACCTCGACGCCCTCGCCGAGTGCCTGGCCGAGCTCCCCGAGAAGCAGCTGCTGCTGTGGGACACCTGGTCGGTCCTCGCGCGCGCCGAGCCGCGGGTCTTCTCCATCGCCGTCGATCTCCTCGGCGAGTCCCTGACCCTCCTCCTGCGTGGCCCCGGCCCCGAGACCGGGCTTCCGACCCTCGGCTGACCCGCCTCACGAGACCTCGCACCCGTCGGCGCTCGCTGGCTCGACCTCCGGCGGCGGGCTGGTCTCGGAGGTTGAGCAAGCCGGCGAGTGAGGAACGAGCTCGTCGGCGCCGACGAAACCTCGCAACCGACCTCGCCAACGCTGGCAGCGCCGGTTGTCGGGGTTCGATCAATCAACGGGCGCTCGCTGGCGCTCGCTTGCTCAACCTCCGGCGATGCGGCGAACGGCCGCCTCACACCACCCGCTGCGTGACCGCGTCGGCCAGGGAGCGCAGGACGGCGGTGGCGTGCGGGTCGAGGGCGGCGTCGTCGAGGGCGGCGAGGGAGATCGTGACCAGCTCGGCGATGACGGCCTCGACCTGGGCGCGGGCGCCGCAGGTGTCGATGATCTCGCGCAGCCGCTGGACCTCGGGCTCGGTGAGAGGGGAGCCCAGGGCGCCGTCGAGGAGGGCGGCGTCCTCGGCGTCGGCGGCGTCGAGAGCGAGGGCCACCAGGACGGTGCGCTTGCCCTCCACCAGGTCGTCGCCGGCCGGCTTGCCGGTGGCAGAGGGGTCGCCGAAGACGCCGAGCAGGTCGTCGCGCAGCTGGAAGGCCTCACCGAGCGGGAGGCCGAAGCGGGTGAGCGCCGTGATCGTGTCGGGGGAGGCGCCGGCCAGGGCGGCCCCCACGTGCAGCGGGCGCTCGATGGAGTACTTCGCCGACTTGTAGCGCAGCACCGTCATCGCCGCCTCGACGTCGGCGCGGCCGCGGGCCTGCACCGACACGTCGAGGAACTGGCCCGCGATCACCTCCGACCGGCACAGGTCGAAGATCTCCAGGGCTGGGCCGACCCGGTCCCAGCCGAATCCACAGCGACGCAGCAGCTCGTCGGCCCAACCCTGGAGCAGGTCGCCGAGCAGGATGGCGGCGGCCGCGCCGTACTGCTCGGGGTCGCCGCGCCACTGCTCGCTGCGGTGCTGGCCCTCGAACTCGCGGTGGGTGGCCGGGCGGCCCCGTCGGGTGTCGGAGGCGTCCATCAGGTCGTCGTGGGCGAGCGCACTGGCGTGCAGGAGCTCGAGCGCGGCGCAGGCGCGCAGCAGCGCTGCATCCTCTGCCTCGTCGAGGGGCTCGGCCACCGCCCGGAAACCCCAGTAGCAGAACGCCGCCCGGAACCGCTTGCCACCGGCGACGGCTACCCGGGCCTCGGCGAGCAGGCGCTCGGCGTCGGGGCCGAGCGGGGCCAGGCGCACCGCCTGCAGGTCGAGGAACTCGGTCAGCGCCTGCTCGATCCCGGCGCGGAATCCCGCCTCGTCCCAACCTTCGTCGCCGATGACCACGCATCGAGGCTAGATGCCTAGTCTTGAGGCCATGGCAACGGGTCGTGGACGCAGCATCGCCGAGCTCATCGAGAGCGGCGAGCGCACGATCTCCTTCGAGTTCTTCCCCCCGAAGGACGAGGCCGGGGCCGAGCGTCTGTGGCGCGCGATCCAGGCGTTGGAGCCCTACAAGCCGACCTTCGTGTCGGTCACCTACGGTGCCGGCGGGACCACCCGAGACACCACGGTCGAGATCACCGGCCGCATCGCTCGCGAGACCTCCCTGACGCCGGTGGCGCACCTGACCTGTGTGGGCCACACCCGCGAGGAGCTCGAGAAGATCCTTGACACCTATTCCGAGGCGGGTGTCCACCACCTGATGGCCCTGCGCGGAGACCCACCCGAGGGCCCGCGCGCCCCCTGGACCCGCACCGAGGGAGGCCTCGACTACGCCAGCGAGCTGGTCGAGCTCGCCGGTGGCCGCGGCGACTTCCAGATCGGGGTGGCGGCCTTCCCCGAGGGACATCCCAACGCGGAGTCCCGCGACGCCGACGCCGACGTGCTGGTCGCCAAGGCCCGCGCGGGCGCCCAGTTCGCGGTCACCCAGATGTTCTTCCGGGCCTCCGACTACGTGGAGCTCGTGGAGCGGGTCCGCTCCCGGGGCGTCGACATCCCGATCCTGCCCGGGATCATGCCGATCTTGAACCTGGCCGCGATCCGGCGGCAGAGCGAGCTGATCGGCGCCGACGTGCCCGACGAGATCGTCGCTCGCATCTCGGCGCACGAGGACCCCGCAGCGATCCGCGCCGAGGGGATCGCGATCGCCGCCGAGCTGTGCGAGGAGCTCCTCGCCGGTGGCGCGCCCGGCCTGCACTTCTACACGCTCAACTTCTCCCGGGCGACCCTGGAGATCTTCGAGCGGCTCCAGATCCGCGCGTGATTCCAGGCTGAGCCTGCCCGCGCCGAGGCGGCGCAGGTAGGTTCGCGTGCATGTTGACTGCGCGCACCGTCACCACCACCGGCGCCGGCCGGGTCAGCCTGCCGCGTTCGATCGCGCTCGTGCGGGTCTCGGCGATCCAGCGCGCGCCGGGTCTGGCCGACGCGCTCGCCGGCGCCGAGTCCGCGCGAGCCGCCGTCGTCGAGGTCGCCCGGCGTCTGGTCGACCCGTCCGCGATCGCCACTCAGAGCCTCGACATCTGGCCCACCACCGACATGCAGGGACGCCCCGACGGCCACGAGGCCCGGCACTCGTTGAGCATCCGGGTGGCCAGCCTCGACGCCGCCGCCGAGCTCGTGCGGGCACTGGCCGACGAGGTCGGCGACCGGATCAGCCTCGACGGCGTGTCGCCGGCCGCCGCGCCCACCGACGACGACCGCCGGACCGCACGGGAGCGGGCCTTCGCCGATGCTCGCTCCGTCGCCGAGCACCTGGCGGGGCTCGCCGGCTCGGCGCTGGGTGGCGTGCTCTCGGTGGTCGAGGGAGAGGCCGGCCCCGGAGCGATCGGCGCGGAGGCCGCCGTCCGGATGACGAGCGCCAAGGCCGACGTCGGGTTCGAGAGTGGCGAGCAGGACGTCGTCGCCTCGGTCACGGTGACGTGGGAGCTGGTCTGAATCCTCTGGCCCTGTGCCCAGCCGCGGCGCGCGAGCAGGCTCAGCCTGGAATCACCGATTCTCGCCTGCTGCGCGCCACCATATGAGCGCGTTGGCGGCGTTGCGGCCGCTCGACGGTCAACCAGACCGCCCTTCGCGACCGCGCCTTGCCATCGAACCCATCTGATGACGCGCAGCAAACGCCGACAATCGGTGGTTCCAGGCTCAGCGACGGATGATCCGGCGTTCGATCGCTGCGGCGACCGCACCGGCGCGGGTGTCGACGCCGAGCTTGGTGTAGATGTGCGAGAGGTGGCTCTTCACCGTCGCCTCGGAGACGAGCAGCGCACGCGCGAGCTCGCGGTTGCCGAGTCCCTCCGAGAGCAGCTCGAGCACCTCCACCTCGCGCTCGGTGATCACCGAGGCACCGGCCCCGGCGGTCGCCCGGCGCACCAGCGTCGCGGCGACCGGGGGCGCCAGCGCGGTCTCCCCGCGGGCGGTCGCCCGCACCCCGGCGAACAGCTCGTCGGGTGGCGCGTCCTTGAGTAGATAGCCGCGCGCCCCGGCATCGAGGGCGCGCAGGACGTCCGCGTCGGTGTGGTAGGTCGTCAGCACCAGCACCTCCGGGGCGGGGTCGAGGTCCCGCAGCCGCTGCGTCACCTCGACGCCGCCCGGACCGTCGCCCAGCGAGAGGTCCATCAGCACGACGTCGGGGCCGGTGCGCCGCACCACCTCGAGCGCCTCGGCCAGGTCGGCGGCCTCGCCCACGACGTCGAGGTCGCCCGCCGCGGCCAGAAGGGCGCGCAGGCCGGCTCGGACGACGGGATGGTCGTCGACGAGCACTACCCGCACGGACGGGTTCATGTGGCCGTCCCGACCGGGAGCGCGACGGAGACGGCGGTCCCCTCGCCGGGCGCCGATTCGAGGCTGACCCGTCCACCGAGGGACTCGGCCCGTTGCCGGATGCCGCGCAGGCCGGTGCCGCGGTGGCTCCCGCCGGGCGGTGCCGCGGGGTCGAAGCCGCGGCCGTCGTCGCGCACGTCGAGCAGGACCTCGCCCGGAAGCTGGGTGAGGGTCACCGCGACGCGACCGGCGTCGGCGTGCTCGACGACATTGGCCAGCGAGCCGCGGACGGTGCGGATCAGCGCCGTCGCGATCGCGGGTGACACCGGCTGCGGTTCGCCGTGCAGCGCGAGGCTCGCGACGGTGGTGGTCGCGCCGGTCGACTCGGTGATCGCCGAGCGCAGGGCTTCGGCGAGCGCCGTCCCCGAGACCAGCTCACCGTCCAGACCCGTGGCGGCGAGGTTCTGGACGACGCGACGGCTCTCGTCGAGCTCGCGGCGGGCCGTTCCCGCGGCGGTGGTCACCAGGTCGCGTGCTACGGCAGGCTCCCGGTCCCAGTCCCGCTCGGCGGCCTGGAGCATGAGGTTGATGCTCGTCAGGCCCTGCCCGATCGAGTCGTGGAGGTCGCGAGCGAGCCGGGTGCGCTCGGCGATCGCTCCCGCGCGCCGCTCGGCGCTGGCGAGCTCGTCCTGGGCCGCCGTCAGCTCGTCGAGCAGCCGCTGACGCTCGGCGGCCTCACGAGCGAGGGTGTGGAACGCGACGACGGTCACGAACGCGATCACGATCGGACCGGCCACGATCGTCGGGTCCACGCCGTCGGTGAGCCGGGCCCACGCCAGGCTCACCACGAGCGTCATCAGTGCGACGAGTGCCGCCGCATAGGGCACGCGGAGGACCCGGAGCGTCGCGAAGGCCACGGGGACCGCGGTCCACGCGAACGACGGAGCCACCAGGGTGAGAGCCGCCCACAGCGTGATCACCCCGAGGATCCACGCGGTCGGCCACCACGTGCGCCCGCGGACTCGGCCGCGCACCGCGTAGGCAGCGGCGAACACGGCGGCGCCGGACAGCACGAAGACGCCGGCGCCGTCGAGCGGATGACGGGCCAGGTAGCGCATCGTGCAGACGGCGACGAGAACGAGCAGGGCGGCATCGAGCCACCGGTCGAGCTGACGCACCGGCGCCAGCACGCCGCGCATGCCGTTGGCTGGCCCGCTCATGACCGCACAGCGTAGGCGCGCCGAGACCTGTGCGGCATCAACCGATCGGCTATCGCGGACCGGCCGCCCGGCCGATTCGACCGGGGCGGCGACGCGGCGAGGCTGGCGGGACCAGCCACTCGACCGGATCGGAGCACCCCATGAACCGCAGGTTCGCAGCAAGCGCAGTCACCGCCGTCGCGGCACTCGCCGCGACCGCAGCCATCACGCCCAGCGCCGACGCGCATCGCCCGACGCGTCCCTCGACCTATGTCTTGACCGGCGACGAAGGCGG
Source organism: Nocardioides epinepheli (assembly GCF_037936805.1). Taxonomy (NCBI): domain Bacteria; kingdom Bacillati; phylum Actinomycetota; class Actinomycetes; order Propionibacteriales; family Nocardioidaceae; genus Nocardioides; species Nocardioides epinepheli. Next base: position 126,372 of record NZ_JBBMMC010000006.1, read on the forward strand.
CTCGAAGTTCGAGGGGATCGGCACCGACGAGCGGCGCGGCCGCTTCTACGTGAGCGAGACCACCGGCGGTGAGATCCACCGGGGGTCGGCATGGACGGCGCGGACCCACGAGTGGCTCGGCGGCGACGGCGTCGACGGGCGCTTCACGGCTCGCGGGGTCACGACCGACCGGGCCGGCAACGTCTACGTCGCCGGTGGACCCAACGGGATCGGCGACGACGGCACCGACAACGGCCGGCCCGACCTGTGGGTCTACTCGCCCTCGGGCCGCCTGCTCGCGGCCCTGCGGGCACCCGGCGACAACGCCTTCCTCAACGACGTGTGGGTGGGTCCCGACGGCGCGGCGTACGTGACGAACTCCAACGCGCCGGAGGTCTTCCGGGTGACGAACGGACACCACGGCTGGACGATGGATCTGTGGGTCGAGGCCTCCGAGGTCATCGAGCAGCAGCCGGGCTTCAACCTCGGTGGCATCGTGCTGAGCCCCGACCGGCGCGCACTCGTGGTGGCGCAGGGCAACGTCGGGGCGCTGTGGCGCTTCGACCTCCGCACCCGCGCGGTCACCCGGGTCGAGACGGGTGATGCCCCGCTCCTGAACGCAGACGGGCTCGTGCGGCACGGCACCAGGCTCACCGTCGTCCGCAACTTCTCGCGTGCGGTGACGACGCTGCGGCTCTCCTACGACGCACGCTCGGCCCGGCTCGTCAGCGACCGGGCGACCGACCCGGGCCGGGTGCTGACCACCGCGAAGCGGCTCGCCGGTCGCACGCTCTACGTCGACAGCAAGTTCGACGAGCAGGTCGCCACGCCGCCCTACGAGGTCGTGACCGATCCGTTCGTGTGGTGACCGGAGTCACCGGCGCGACTCGTAGTGGAACCGGACGGGCACGCCCGCTGCCTCCTCGATCGCCTTCTCCACGGCGGGATCGGGCTCGGCGCGGTCCAGGATGATCTCGATGCCCTTCCACTCCGGGTCGTAGGAGATCGCGACGAGCCTCCAGCCCTTGGCCTCCGGCGACTCGATGAGCGCCTTGCCGGCGGCCTCGAGTGCGTCGGAGCCGGGCTCCCCGGAGGCGACCGGCGCCTGTGGGAGGCCGGCGCCGGCGGACTGGGAGTCCGTGGCGGTGCGATCGGGGGCGCCGTCCCACGGCCAGGGGGTCGTGACGGCGACCGCGGTCGCGAGGGCGAGCGCCGCTCCGGCTCCGGCGAGCCCGAGGCGGGCGGTGCGCCGAGCGCGACGGCGACGGTCGCCACCTTCGCGCAGCGCGTGCTCGAGGAGATCGGGCGTCGGGACGGGCGCCTCGTGGGCGGAGCGGGTCAGCAGGTCGTGGATGTCGTTCATGGTCGCCTCGCAAGGGTCTGGGGCTCGTGTGGTGGGTGGTGGTCGGAGAGGGCCGCCGTCTGCCGCAGCCGGCCCATCGCACGCGAGGTGCGGGTGCGGACGGCGGCCTCGGACAGTCCGAGAAGGTCCCCGATCTCGGCGTGGGTGAGGTCCTCGTAGAACCGCAGCACGACGATGGCGCGGTCGGTGGGCTTGAGCTCGTCGAGTGCCTCGCGCAGCGTGAGGGTGGCGGTGAGGTCGGCGGCGGGAGCCGCGGCGTCGGGGACCGCGTCGACCGGGATCTCGCCGGAGCGCTTGCGTCGTCGCTCGTCGAGGTGGAGCCGCAGCATCGTCCGCCGGGCATAGGCCAGCGGGTGGTCGATCCTGCCGCGGGGGCCCCGGCGGTGGGCCTTCACGTACATCCGGGTCAGCGTCTCCTGGACCAGGTCCTCGGCACGGTGCGCGTCGTGCGTGAGCAGCCACGCCGTGCGGTGCAGGCCGGGGATCGCCGCTGCGGCGAACTCCTCGAAGTCATCCATCGACCGACCCCCTCTCGTCGTCTCGGCCCTTCACAGCGAATAGACGGGGCGGCTCGCCCGGTTCGTTACCGACGTGGCGGGACTTTCTTCTCGGCAGGTCCGATGAGCGTCGCGACCAACGCGGCCCCCAGCCCCACGTAGGCGAGTCCGGACCCGGGCGTGGCGTGCGCGCCGGCCGCGTAGACGCCGGGGATCGGTGTGGCCGGCCCGAGTCGACGTCGCACCGTGCCGCGGCCGTCCCACACGACGCCGTACGGCGAGCCGGCGGCCGCGACCTGGGCCGGACTCCGCTCGACCCGTGCCACCACGCGGCCACGAAGATCGAGTCCACGAGCGGCCAGTGCCGCCACCGGGTCGGCGACATCGCTCCCCGGAGGCACGAGGAGGGTGAGTGCGCGCGTCCCGTCGGGTGCCCGGCCGCCTGGGCGCAGCACGATCGTGTCCGAGATGCCGGAGTGGTGCAGGACGGTCTCGTGCTCGGGCCAGGCCCCGGTCCCGCCGCCGTCGTCATCGGTGTCTGCGGTGACGCCGAGATGGGTGACCGTCGGCGCCCTGGCCGGCGCGGTCCGCTTGACGTGCGGGCTCAGTGCCGGGAGGCGGCGCGGGTCGATCGCGCACACGACGGCGTCGGCGGGCAGCTCGCCGGCGGCGGTGTCCACGGCGACGGCGCGACCATCTCGCACCACGATGTCGCGGACCGGCGTCTCGAGGTGCACCTGCACGCCTCGGGTGGAGAGCCGTCCGGCGAGCAGGTCGCGCACTCGGGCGAGACCGCCGTCGGCGTCGGGGATCGTCCAGGTGCCGAACAGCTGCTCGAGATAGGAGTGGACCCCCGCCCACACAGGGACGTCGCGCAGCCGGTGCCCCTCGGACGTGAACCCGTGCCCCGCGACGAGGGCGGCGCGTTCGTCGCGGAGGGCGGTGCGCAGTCGGCGCCGGAGCGTGGTGCGGGCATCGAGGAGTGCGGCGACCTCCCGGGGGAGCGCGGCGGGGGTCCACGGCTCCTCGAAGTAGTGGCGGCGCAGGACGTCCCACACCTCGGCGTAGGGCGCGAGGTAGGCGGCCCAGGTCTCGCCCAGCCCCGGCGCGAGCCTTTCGAACGCGGCGCGCTGGGCCCCGGCGCCGGGTGGCAGCCGCAGAATGCTGCCGTCGGCGAACCGGTGCTCGCGCAGCACGGCGAGCGGCGTGAGGTCGCCACCGAGCTCGGACTCCAAGGGTCTGCCGGTCTTGCGGAACAGGTCGCGCACCACGGCAGGAAGGGCCACCGAGCGGGGCCCGGCGTCCCAGGCGAAGCCGTCGGCCTCGACCGTGGTGACCGCGCCGCCGAGCCGGTCCGAGCTCTCCGCCAGGGTGACCTGGTGTCCCACCTTCGCAAGTCTCAGCGCCGACGCGAGACCACCGAAGCCGCCGCCGATCACCACGATGCGCATCGGGTGCTCCTCATGTGGTGTCGACGATCCGCCGTTCGCGGCGGGCCCGGAAGCGCCGCCACCCGCGGCGGATCACCTTGATCGCGAGCACCAGGACGCCGAGCCCGACCAGCAGCAGCACGGCGGTGATCGAGGCGGCCGCGACCGGATGCCGGATCGCGAAGGCCACGAGGGCGAGCACGACCAGGTCCTCCACGACGCTCGCGGTCACGTTGGTGACCGGCTCGGGGGAGGAGTTGATGGCCAGCCGGCCGCCGGCCTTGATCACGTGAGAGACCAGTGCGGTGCCTCCGCCGACCGCGGCGTTCAGGGCCTGGTCGAGGGAGTCGGCGTCGCCGGCGAGCAGGACGCCGATGACCGCGCCCGCGGTAGGTCGGATGACGGTAGAGATGGCGTCCCAGGTCGAGTCGATCAAGGGGATCTTGTCGGCCACGAACTCGAAGGCGTACAAGAACCCGGCCACGGCCAGCACGTCCCAGCGGGCCAGCACGTCGGGGACGTCGTCGACGCCGCCGATCCGCGACCCGAGGCCGAGCACGAGCACGACCAGGTAGGCGTTGACGCCGCTGGCCCACCCGCTGGAGAAGGTGAGCGCCAGAGAGTCCACCGGTGTCGCCTACTCGACCTCGACGACGCTCGCGCCGGTCAGGCGGAGCAGCTCGTCGTAGGTGGTCGAGAAGACGGCGGCCGGATGCCCGGCCGCGGCCCACACGACCGGGTGGCGCGACAGCCACGGGTCGAGGTAGGTCGGTACCGGAGCGGGGTGCGCCAGCGGGGAGACCCCGCCGATCACCTGGCCGGTGTGCTCGCGGACGAACTCGGGGCTGGCGCGCCGGAGTCGGTCCACGCCGATGCGCTGGGCGGTGAGCGCGGCGTCGACCCGGTGTGCGCCCGAGGTGAGGATCAGCACGGGCGACCCACCGGCGTCGAAGAGCAGGCTGTTGGCGATCGCGCCGGGCTCGCAGCCCAGCGCCTCGGCGGCGAGGACGGCGGTATGGACCGAGTCGGGCAGAATGACGATCTCGCCGGTGCCGCCCAGGCGCGCATGCTCCTCACGGAACCGGCCGATCATCGGGTGTTCGCTGGACACGGCCCCGACCTTAACCGTCCGAGACCCGTAACGGAGACGAGCATGACCGCGCCCCCCGCCGGCCGCCCCTCGACGGTCACCTGGGCGGTGCGGCTGGTCTGGGCCCTGATCGTCCTGGCCGGCGTCCTCGCCGCCCTCTCGGTGGTGTTCGAGGACGAGCTGGTCCGCGCCTTCGGCGCCGCCGGCGCTACCGCCGACGACACCCGCGTGCCCCCGTCGTTCGCCCCCGTGGCCGTGGTGCTGTGGGTGACCGTCTCGAGCCTGCTGCTGGTGCTCACCGCGATGCTGCTCGGCGGACACGTGTGGGGTCGCCATACGCTCGCGGCGACGGTCGCGCTGATCGCGGTGGGCACGGTCTCGGCGATGCTCGACAGCAACCCTCCGGCGGCCGCGGTCCTCGGCGGACTGCTGAGCCTGGTCCTCGACGTGCTCATCGTCGTGCTGCTGTACCGGCCCGAGACCACCGCCTATCTGGTGCCGGTGGGTGGGCGAGGGGCGGACGCCGCGCGGCAGTCGTGATCCGCGTCCGGACCGGCCAGTGACCGGCTCGTGGTCGGCTCTTGACCGGCTGTCGGTGGCCGGGTGTAGCGTTCTCGGTGTTCGAACACGTGTTCGAACACCGATTCCCTCACTGCAGGAGCGCCGCCATGATCCTCCCGGCCACCACGCACTCATACCTCCTCCGCGCCGCGGACTCGCTCAGCGAGGCGGTCGCCACGCCCGAGGTGCCCACTCGCTACGCGCTGGCGCACGTGGCGGCCCTGCGTGCCGCGGCCGCGCTGCTCGCGGCGCGGGCCCGGCCCGCCGGGGCCACTCGGCGTCGTCCGCAGAAGAACGCCTGGGTCCTGCTGGCCGAGGTGGCACCCGAGCTGGGGGAGTGGGCCACCTATTTCGCTGCCGGCGCCGGCAAGCGGGCGGCCGCCGAGGCCGGCTCGACCCGTGCCGTCTCCGAGCGCGAGGCCGACGACCTGGTGCGCGATGCCGACCGGTTCCTCGCCGTCGTGGAGCAGTCGCTCGGCCTGGTGCCCGGGTCGTCCCGGACGGGCCCCGAGACCGTCTCCTATCCCGCCCAGCAACGGGTCTCGTGACGCGAGGGATTCCCTGGTCGACTTCAGGCGGGTGAGGACGAAGGGTCGACCCATGACCCCGTTTCAGCCCTCGGCCCCGCCGCGACCGCGCCGGACCCTGCGCCGCGTCGGCGTGGTGCTCATCTCCTTCGGCCTCGTCCTCTGGCCGGCTCCCGGTCCGCTCGATCCGGGACCCGCGGCGGCCGCGCCGGCTCCGCGGGGCGACCAAGGCGACTATGACGAGAGCTACTGGGAACCCGCTGCCGGCAAGCGCGGCGCCGAGCTCGAGGCCGCCCTGCACGAGATCATCTCCACCGACGTCACCGTGCTCGGCTACGGCGAGGTGTGGGACGCGCTCGCGGTCACCGACCGCGACCCGGATGACCCCGACAACGTGATCCTCCTCTACCAAGGGACCTCCGTGCCGGCCGCGAGTCACGGGGGCGATCCGGACCAGTGGAATCGCGAGCACGTCTGGGCCAAGTCCCATGGGGACTTCGGGACGACCGCCGGTCCGGGCACCGATCTGCACCACCTGCGCCCGGCCGACGTCACGGTCAACTCCGATCGCGGAAACCTCGACTTCGACGAGGGGGGCACCGAGAACGACGAGGCGCCCGGCAACTACTCCGACTCCGACTCCTGGGAGCCGCGCGCCGAGGACAAGGGCGACGTCGCCCGGATGATCTTCTACATGTCGGTGCGCTACGACGGTGGCGACGGCTTCCCAGACCTGGAGGTCAACGACGTGGCCGGCAACGGCTCGGCGCCCCGGCACGGAAGGGTCTCGGTGCTGCTGCGCTGGCACGAGCAGGATCCCCCCAGTGAGGCCGAGAGGCGGCGCAACGACCTGATCCAGCAGGAGTTCCAGGGCAACCGCAATCCGTTCATCGATCATCCCGAGTGGGCCGACAGCATCTGGTGAGCCAGCACCGCCATGTCCCGACGGCCTTGCGTGAATAGAACAGAGGTTCGATAATAGGCGCATCGACGTCCGGGTCGACGACGACTGGAGGTTCCCGTGCCCGCTGCGCCGGTCACCGACCCACTAGAGTCACGACCATGTCCGCCAGCCAACGCCGTCCCTCCCTGGCGCCGGCGGCCGCCCCCCGTACCGCCGTGGTGTGGGACGACCTCGAGCCGTATCTCTCGGCCGCACCGCTCTCGGTGCTCGACATCGGCGGCGGCACCGGCGGATCGGCCGTGCGAATCGCCGGCCTCGGTCATCGCGTCACCGTCGTCGACCCGAGCCCCGACGCCCTCGCCGCGCTCGATCGCCGGGCCCACGAGCGCGGCGTCGAGGTCACCGGGCGACAAGGAGACCTGGCCGAGGTGCCCGATCTGCTCGACCCCGGCAGCGTCGATCTGGTGCTGTGTCACGGCGTGCTCGAGGTCGTCGACGACCCGGTCGGTGCCATGGCCGGCCTGCGCTCGGTTCTGCGCCCCGAAGGGCGGCTCTCCCTGCTGGTGGCCCAGCGGCACGCGGCGGTCATCGCGCGCGCCATGGCCGGGCACTTCGCCCAGGCCTCGGCCCTGCTCGCGACCGATCCGGCGAGCGTCCCGGCCGATCAGCGGGTGCGCGCCGGGCGCCGGTTCACCGCCGAGGAGGCCTCCTCGGTGCTCGTCTCGGCCGGCTTCGCGATCGACTCCATCCACGGGGTCCGCGTCTTCGCCGACCTCGTCCCCGGCTCCTTGCTCGACCTCGAACCCGGCGCCACCGCCGCACTGGTCGACCTCGAACGCGACGTGGCCTCTCGGCCCGAGTACCTCCCGCTCGCGACCCAGTTGCACCTGCTCGCACACTGAGCCCGTCGGGTCCCGGCCCCGGGGCACTCGATGAGCGCCACGCCGCTGCTCCACGTCGACCTCGACGCGTTCTACGCCTCGGTCATGCTGCGCGAGCGGCCCGAGCTGCGCGAGCTGCCGGTCGTCGTCGGCGGCGGCCACCGCGGCGTCGTCCTGGCGGCCAACTATCCCGCGCGCGCCCACGGCGTCCGCGCGGGCATGAGCGGGGTGGAGGCGCGCCGGGTCTGCCCCCAGGTCATCGCCCTCGCCCCCGACTACGACGCGTTCGCGATCGTCTCGACCGCGGTCCTCGAGGTGTTCCACACCATCACTCCGCTGGTGGAGTCGCCCTCGCCCGACGAGGCCTTCCTCGACGTCCGCGGTGCGTCGCGACGCCTCGGCGATCCGGTGCGGATCGCCGAGCGGATCCGAGCGGTGGTTCACGACGAGCAGGGCATCACCTGCTCGGTGGGCATCGCCGCCACGATCTCGATCGCCAAGCTCGCCAGCAAGCGGGCCAAACCCGACGGCGTGCTCGTGCTCGCCCCCGGCGACCTCGCCGAGTACCTGGCGCCCCTCGACGTCGGCGATCTCTACGGTGTCGGCGAACGCACCCGCGCCAAGCTCCACCGGATCGGCCTGGAGACCGTCGGAGACGTCGCGCGGCAGCCGGTGGGCTTCTTGCAGCAGGCACTCGGTCGCCACCTCGGCGCGCATCTGCACCGGCTCGCGCACGGCACCGACCGCAGCACCCTCGAGGTGGGCACCACCGGCCACTTCGGCCACGGAGTCCGGTCGGGCCTGGGTGCTCCCGACAGGTCGATGGGCGCCCAGGAGACCTTCGGTCACGACACCGGCGACCGGGAGAGTGTGCTGCGAGAGGTGCTGCGGCTCACCACCAAGGTCGCGCGGAGGCTGCGCACCGCCGACCTCGTCGGACGCACGGTCACCCTGACCGTCCGGTTCACCGACTTCCGCACGATCACCCGCAGCCGCACGCTGCGCGAACCCACCGACACCACCCGGGAGATCTACGCGGTGGCCGTCGGCCTCTACGACGCCCTCGGGCTCGGCCGGACCCGTCTGCGGCTGGTCGGGGTCCGCGTCGAGGGCCTGGTCCCGCGCGCCGGCGTCCAGCGCCAAGGAGTCCTCGGCGAGCGAGAGCCCGGCTGGCGCGCGGCAGACCGGGCAGCCGACCGCGCCGCCGACCGGTTCGGCTCCCGAGCCGTGCGCCCGGCGTCCCTGCTTGGCGCCGACAGCCTGCGCACCGACGTGGTCGGCTAGGCAGGCCGCTGCGGGCTAGGGCTACGGCTGGGGGGAGGGGGAGGTCAGATTCTGGAGTCGCACGCTCCCGCGGGACACCAGCCGACCCTCCTCGTCGGTCGTCTCCACGTCCCACACCTGTTGCGAGCGCCCTCGATGGACCGGTACCGCACGTGAGGTCATCGCGCCCTCGGTCGTGGCGCGGAAGAAGTCGGTCTGGTTGCTCACCCCCACCACCTGCCCGCGGTCGCCGAGCCAGACCGCGGCGCCGACGCTCGCGAGGGTCTCGACGACCGAGCAGTGCACGCCGCCGTGCACGAGCCCGTAGGGCTGGTGGAGCTCGGGCCGCGCGGTCCAGGTGGCCACGATCCCGTCGGGGTCGGCGCTCACCAGTTCCAGGCCGAGAAACTCCGCGAAGGGACCCAGTCCACGTTCCAAGATTGATGTCACGCGGCGATTGTGCCAGTCGGCTTCCCAGCGCCGTCGGACGGATTTTCGATCCGTCCTACCGTCGCGCGAACATCCTGCCTAGACTGGGCATGAGCACGACCCACGGTCCGGGTCATGTCAGCACAAGATCATCATCCGCAGGAGGTTCCGGTGCCACTCTCCGAAGAGGAGCTGCGATTGCTCGAGCAGATGGAGCGCGCCCTCGTCGAAGAGGACCCCAAGTTCGCCTCCACGCTGCGCGGCACCGCACTGCGCCACAGCGTCCGGCGCCGCGCCATCGCGGCCGGCCTGGTCTTCGCCGTCGGCGTCGCGCTGCTGTTCGTCGGGGTGCTCACCGAGTGGTACGTCGGCATCCTCGGCTTCGTCCTCATGCTCGGCGCAGCCGTCGTCGGGCTGGGCGCGATCCGCGGTCGTCATGCCGCGGCCGATCCGCGTGGCATCTCCCAGCACCCCTCCGGTCTGACCTCGATCGACGGCGGCCGCCGCTTCGGCCGAGGCTCTCGGCCCCGTGGCCGCTCGGGCTCATCTTCCCGCGGCAGCTTCATGGAGCGCATGGACGCCCGCTGGCGCCGTCGTCGCGAGGGCGGCGGTTTCTGACCCTCCGGTCTGACCCCGCCTGTCTGACCCCGCCCTCGGGCCACCGGCACTCGCCACACCCTCCCCGCTCTTCGGCACCCTTCCCCGCTCCCCGGCGCCACCTGCACCCCACCGACCCGTCCGCTATAGCCGACGGGTCGGTCCGCATTCACGCTGACCCGTCAGCTATAGCGGACGGGTCAGCGCAAATGGGTGGGTGACCCGTCAGCTATAGCGGACGGGTCAGCGAAAGTGGGTGGGTCGGCCCGGGTGGTCAGATGTGGTCGACGCGGGCGTTGGAGCCGACCGGCTCGGAGTCCGGGGGCGGCTCGGGGGACTGGTGCTCGGCCGGGTCCTGGCGGTGCAGGACCGAGACGGGCACCCAGGCCGCTCGACGGCGGGCGCGGGGGGTCGAGCCCGCGGAGAGCGCCGCGCAGCAGGCGAGGACGTCGGGGCGCAGCGTGCCCGGCTCGACGACGTGACCACGGGAGTACCGGGCGCGCTCGAGCTCGTCGACCAGGCGGGCCAGGGCGGCGTCGGCGTCCGGGTCGACGCCGGGCCCGTGTGCCGGTCGCTCGTTGTCGTCGTGGTCCTCGGCGCCGGGGCGGCGCCCGAACCAGCCGCCGACGACGTCCGCGGTCTCGCGCGGCGATCGACCCTCGGGCCAGGTTCGGCCGTGGTCGAGCGCGGAGGCCCGCAGCTCGGCCCAGGCCGCCTCCGGACCGCCGGACAGCCGCCGCGCACGCTGCCGCCCGCGGATCACGTGCGGAAGGCGGACCAGCAGCGCCACCAGCGCGATCACCACCAGGACGCCGACGAGCCAGCCCCACGGGAACCGCGACCCCGACTCGGTGGCGGGCTCGGCGGTCTGTGGCTGGGTGGCGGGGGTGGAGGTCCGGGTCGGCGCCGGAGCGGTCGCGCTCGGCTCGCGAGTCGGCCGCGGCTCGCTGGTGCCGGTCGGCAGCGGCTCGGAACCGATGTCGGCGGTGGTGTAGGTCGGCAGGATGTCCTGGGGCACCCGCAGCTGCGGCGTCGGGTCGAACAGGACCCAGCCGGCGCCGGGGAAGAAGAGCTCGACCCAGGCGTGGAGGTCGTGCGAGCTGTAGACGTAGGTGTTCGCCTCGCCGGTCACGTCGGGGCCGTCGGGCTGCAGGAACCCGACCGCGACCCGCGAGGGGATGTCCAGGATGCGGGCCATCACCGCCATCGAGGCGGCGTACTGCTCGCAGTAGCCGACCCGGCCGCCCTCGCCGGCCGACAAGAACGCCTGCAGCTCGTCGGCGCCGACCTCCGGAGGCGACTTGGCAAGGTCGTAGGTGAAGCCGCCGTCCTTGCGGAACCACTGCTGGAGGGCGACGGCGGCCTGGAAGTCGCTGGTCGTGCCGCCGACGATGCGCCGGGTCAGGGTCTCCAGCGAGGCAGTGCCGCTCGGGTCCTCGATCTGGAGCTTGCTGACGTCGTCCGGCAGGGTGGTGAGCTCGCTGGGAGCAGCGGCGGGTTGGGTGTCGAGGTCGAGGAGTCGCGCATCGTCGTAGGCCAGACGTACGGCGTTCATCTCATACGACATGCCGGCGGTCGTCTGGTCCTCGCCCCCGGCGAGGAAGTCCATCGAGCTGGTGTCGAACCGCCAGTCGCCGTCGGCGCGGATCCAGTCGATCGGCGCCTGGGTCGGCAGCCAGCGGGAGTCGAAGCTGTCGGAGACCTCGACCTGGTAGTCGTAGGTCGCGGACTCCTCGGCGACCGGAGCCTCGACCCCGGCCAGGGCCGGAAGGTCGCCCTGGGCCAGCTGTGACGACGGGACGCTGCGGTCGCCGGCGCTCCACTCGCGCTCGGTGAAGCGGTTGAGCACCGAGATCCGGAGGTGGTTGGGCATCGGGTCGTCGGTGCGGACGGTCAGCAACGGGATGTCCTCGCCGCGTTGCAGGTCGCGCCGTAGGTCGGCCATCGGGTTGGTCACCTGGATGTCGCCGTCGCCGTCGCCACCGGGGCCGACGTCGAAGATCGAGAAGTTGAAGGTGGGGATCGCCATCGGGATGACGACGGCCGCGGCGACCGCGGCGGCGCCGATGCCGAACGCGCTCCCGCGAAGGGAGTCGCTCATCCGCCGCACCGGCTCGCCGGCGCCGTCCAGCGAGCGGCCCCACCTGGTCAGGTGCTCCTCCTCCTGGAAGAACAACATGGCCAGGAAGCCCGCCGCGGTGCCCGCGAACAGCGGCCAGGACAGGCCGCCGCCCAGGAGGCTGACGGGCACGCTGTAGATCGTGAGGAGCGGGAGACCTGCCAACGGCGCGCGGCGCAGTGTGCCGGCGCACAGGTCGACGATCAGCAGCGCGATCAGGCCCGACACGAGGAGCAGCGGGACGACGTCGATCGTCGCCGTCACCGGGACCGGCGGCGCGTAGGTGTTGGCGTCGTGGACGGCGTCGGCGAAGGCCTCCCAGAATGCCGGGCCCGGGTAGGGGCGGCCGGCCACCTGAAGACAGACGACCACGCCGCCGATCAGTGCCTGCAGTACGACGACGAGGACGCCGGGCACTCGGCGCCAGCGCGCCAGCGCCCCGACGAGGCCGACTGTGAGTGCCACGAGGAGCAGCGGGCCGAGGAAGCCGCCCGGCTCGGCGGTGAAGCCGCGCCAGGACCACATCGCCAGCCAGGTGGTCAGGACGGTCGCTGCGGCCATCCGCAGCTCGATCCTCAGCGCCGAGCGCTCCCTGGCCCAGTCGCGGTGGCGACCAGTGCCGCGACCGCTGGAGCGGAGGCCCGAGGTGGTGGGTTTAGAGGGGGGCGGTGGCGTGGAGCCCGGGGGAGCCTGGGTGGCGGTCATGAGCCGACCCCCGCACCGACCGCCGGGTCGATGCCGTTCTCCAGCCCGACCCCCTCGCGCGCCGACGTGCGGCCGAGGTCCTCCCACACCGCTTCGAGGCGGTCGCGGGGCGCGAGGGCGACGGCGCGCCAGCCGGACCTGGTCAGGAACGGGGCGGCGCCGCCGTTGCCCGGCATTCCGCTCCAGGCGTCGACGTCGAGGGCGATGGCGAGGGCCGCGGCGGTGTGGTGCACGATCCGGCGCAACGCCGGTGCGTCGGCCTGGTCGACGGCACCGAGCACGGCGACGGTGAGACCGCCGTGGGCGGCCTCGCCCATCCAGGACGTGTCGAGTCGGTCGCGGTCGTCGAAGCTGACGACGGCGAGCGACTCCAGCAGCGTGCGGATGTTGAGATCGGCGTCGCGCACGTGCCACGGCGTGGCCGTGTCCTCGCCGGCGGCGGTGACGAGCCGCACCTGGAAGCCGCGCTGGCTGAGGTGGACGGCGATCGAGGCGGCAGCGGAGACCGCCGCCTCGAGCGAGGAGGCGATGCCCTGTCCTCGGTGGGCGATCAGGCGGTTGTCGAGCACGATCGTCGCGCGCGACTGCCAGGGCTGCTCCTCGCGACGCACCATCAGCTCGCCGATGCGCGCCGAGCTGCGCCAGTGCACCCGGCGCAGGTCGTCGCCCTGCCGGTACTCGCGCACGGTGACGTCCTCGGCCGAGCCGGATGCGAACGCGCGGGGGCGGTTGTCTCCCGACCCCGTCCAGCCGCCGCCGAGCGGGATCACCGGAAGCGGCACGGTGCGCGGGGTGACGATCAGCGGCACGGTCATCCGGAACGCGCGACCGAGCTCGACCATGCCGAATCCGTCACCCACCCGCACGGTCATCGGCCCGATCTCGAAACGCCCACGCACGTCGGAGCGCACCTGGTAGGTCACCTGACGCCGCCAGCCGTGTCCGATGCCGTCGAGGACGAAGCGCGGCCGGGTGCCCAGGACGTAGGGCACGTGGTCCTCGAGCATCAGGACGCCGTTCGGCGTGCGCCCCTCGTTGGTCAGGGCGAGGTTGACCCGCGCGGGCTGCCCGGCCGTCACCAGCTGCGGGGTGACCGTGCGGACCAGGGCGAGGCGATAGCGTGACCGGCCGATCACCAGGGCCGTGACCAGCGGCACGGCCACCACGAGCACGCCGACCCGGATGAGTGAGGGCTGGCCTAACAGGATCGCGCAGAGGATCGCGGTGATACCGGCCGCGAGGAAAGCCCGTCCGCGGACGGTCAGTCCGGCGAGGGCCTCACGCACGGCTCTGCGGGGTCGGCACCGGGACGCCGGCGAGGATCGCGTCGAGGATGGTGGAGGTCGAGCGTCCGCCCATCGCGGCCTCGACGCTGGGCAGCAGCCGGTGTGCCAGCACAGGCTGGGCCAGGCGCTGGATGTCGTCGGGCAGGACGTAGTCGCGCCCCTCGATCGCCGCGTGGGCCTTGGCGGCCCGCACCAGATGCAGCGTCGCGCGCGGGGAGGCGCCGAGCACCAGGTCGCTGCTGCGCCGGGTGGCGCCGGTGAGGGCGACGACGTACTGCTGGATGGCGGGGGCGACGTAGACCTGGCCGACGATCGCGGCGAGCTTGCGCACCTCGCCGGCGTCGGTGACCGGCTCGAGGTCGTCGAGCGGTCGGGCGTCGGTGTGGGAGTCGAGCATCGCGATCTCGGCCGACTCGACCGGGTAGCCGACCGACACCCGCGCCATGAAACGGTCCCGCTGCGCCTCGGGGAGGGCGTAGGTGCCCTCCATCTCGATGGGGTTCTGGGTCGCGATCACCATGAAGGGCGAGTCGAGCTGGTAGGTGGCGTTGTCGACGGTGACCTGACGCTCCTCCATGCACTCCAGCAGCGCCGACTGGGTCTTGGGGGAGGCCCGGTTGATCTCGTCCCCGACGACGATGTTGGCGAACACCCCGCCGGGACGGAACTCGAACTCGCGGGTGTTCTGGTTGAACACCGACACGCCGGTGACGTCGGAGGGCAGCAGGTCGGGAGTGAACTGGATGCGTCGCACCGAGCAGTCGATGCTGCGCGCGAGAGCCTTGCTGAGCATGGTCTTGCCGACGCCCGGCACGTCCTCGATCAGCAGGTGCCCCTCGGCGAGGAGGACGACGAGCGCGGAGTGCACGACGTCGGGCTTGCCCTCGATGACGCGCTCGATGTTGTGCCGGATCCGGCCGGCGACGCGCGCCAAGGTGTCGAGATCGCCGGTGCGCGAGCCCGCCTGGTCGCTGTGACCGTGCGGGGCTGGATGGTCCGGCTGGCCGGCGTGGCGCGGTTGGCCGACCTGACCGACTGGGGCGGCGGGCTGCGGCTGGTGCGGCTGCTCCACGGGTGCTGGTCCTTCCCTGTTCCCTGAGGCTGAGGTGTCCTGCAGATCGTTAAGTGTCATCGCGTGTCATTACGTGTCACTGAATGCGGGCTTGACCCGCAGGGACGCGGATCGACCACCTCCACCGTAGGACTAGCGCGCAACATACGCGCTAGTCCCAACTTCTTCCGACGCCGCCGGTCACGATTTGGTTGCACGTTCGGTACGACGCCGCTCTGGCTCCCACTCTCCCTCTCGCCGGGCCACCCTCCGGTCCTCTCTGCGCGCCTCTCTCGGTGACCGCCGCGCTCGCGACCGGCCGGCCGGTCTCGGTCGCTGCGCGCGCCGGCCCTCGCAGCGAACCCCGGCGCGCTCGAGGAGGGGTGAGAAGTGGGGGAGATGGGGTGAATGTGGTTGACGGTGGGGAGAAGTGGCGTAGAGTGGGGGAAAGTGGAGGACGAGGGCACGGTGGTGGTGTCTCGTGGTTGAAGTGGGAGGTGCCCGATGCGCTTCATGGGCACCTACCGGCCGAAGCTGGACGAGAAGGGCCGCCTCTTCCTCCCCGCGAAGTTCAGGGATCGACTAGCCGATGGGGTCGTGGTGACGCAGGGACAGGAGAACTGCCTGGTCGTGTGGCCTCCCGACGTCTTCGACGTGGAGGCCGACAAGGCCGCCGAACGGTCGATGACCGACAAGGCGGCCCGCGGCTACCAGCGCATGTTCTTCTCCGGCGGCGACGAGGTGGCTCCCGACAAGCAGGGGCGCATCTCGATCTCGGCCGGACTGCGCGACTACGCCGGGCTCGAGAAGGACGTGGTCGTCATCGGCGTCCGCAACCGCCTGGAGATCTGGAACCCCACCGCGTGGGAGGCCTACCAGGCCGCCGAGATCCAGAAGTTCTCCGACCTCGACGAGGCCGAGTAGCACCCACCCCCAACACCGAGCACCACCCAGCACCACCCACAACAGCACAGCGGATCCGTAGGACGAGGCCTTGGGCCCGCTTCCTCCACGCCGTCTGGGGCACCTTCCCCGGTTCCAGAAGGCGCACTTCCCCTTGACTTCCGGCTCACCCCGCGAAGCGCGAGGAAGCGGGCCTGGGACCCCGATCTACGGATCCGCTCCGGCGAACACCCGCAGGACCCCGCACCACCCTCTTCTTCCCCACATCTCTTCCCCAAGGCATCAGTGAGGTCGACACCGATGAGCGCCACACCCGCCCAGACGCCGGCGCCGCGCGTGCGCGAGCAGGCGCGCGAGGTCGCGGTGCTGATGAGCTTCTCCCTGGTCGTCTCGCTCGCGTTGACCGCCGGCTTCCTCCTCCTGGCCGCGCTGGGACGCTGAGGTGGCCTCTCCCCAGCACGACCCGGTGCTCCTGGACCGGGTCGTGGCCCTGCTGAGTCCCGCCCTCGAGCGTGGCGGCCCCGGGCGCGACGACGCCGGGCGCGAGACGGTGCTGATCGATGCCACCCTCGGGCTCGGCGGGCACAGCGAGGCGGTCCTCACCCATTGTCCGCACGCCCGGGTCGTGGGCATCGACCGCGACACCGACGCGCTCGCCCTGGCCTCGGCCCGGCTCTCCCGCTTCGGCGACCGGTTCACCGGCGTGCACGCCGTCTACGACGAGATCGCCGAGGTGACCGCCGACCTCGGGCTGCCGGCCGTGGACGCCGTCCTGTTCGACCTCGGGGTCTCCTCGATGCAGCTCGACGTCGCCGAGCGAGGGTTCGCCTACGCCGTGGACGCCCCGCTGGACATGCGGATGGACCGGAGCGGGGGAGCGGGAGGCCCCACGGCGGCCGACGTCCTCAATACCTATAGTGCCGCCGAGCTCACCCGGGTCCTGCGCGACTACGGCGAGGAGAAGTTCGCCCGCAAGATCGCCGCGGCGATCGTCCGCGAGCGCGAGGCCGCGCCATTCACCACCAGCGGCGCCCTGGTCGAGCTCCTCTACGCCGAGATCCCGGCACCGGCCCGGCGTACCGGCGGCCACCCCGCCAAGCGCACCTTCCAGGCGCTGCGGATGGAGGTCAACGACGAGCTGTCGGTGCTCCGCAGGGCGCTGCCGGCGGCTCTGGATGCCATCGACGTCGGCGGCCGCGTCGTCGTGGAGGCCTATCACTCGCTGGAGGACCGCCTGGTGAAGCAGGCCTTCACCGCCGTCACCCGCAGTGAGGTCCCGCCCGACCTCCCGTTCGTCCCCGAAGGCAGCGAGCCCGCTATGCGCCTGGTCACCCGGGGCGCGGAGAAGGCCGACGCCGCCGAGATCGCCGCGAACCCGCGGGCCGCGTCGGTGCGGCTGCGCGCCGTCGAGCGGGTCCGCGCTGCCGAGTCCACACCGTCTCGAGGTTCGAGAGCACCACACCAGGGAGCACCCCGATGAGCAGCCCGTTGCGTCACCCGTCGAGCACCCCCCTCTCGCGCCGGTGGGGCGCCCTGGCCCGCGGCGGCGCCGTCGACCGGGCCCGCCTGGCAGTGGTGCCGCGATTGCGCAGCCGCGCACCGCGGGTGCCCTTCGTCTCCTTGGTCAGCGTGCTGCTCCTGGCCGGCGTCGTCGGACTCCTGCTGTTCAACACCTCGATGCAGCAGGCCTCGTTCACCGCCGACCGGCTCGAGGACGAGGCGGCGGTGCTCAGCGCGCGCCAGCAGGCGCTGCGGACCGAGATCGACGAGCTCAGCAACCCGACCCACATCGCCGAGCGCGCCTGCGATCTCGGCATGGTCGCCGCGCCACCGGCCGCCTTCATCGACCTGGCCACCGGCAAGGTCACCGGGACGCGCAGCGCCGCGGTCGCCGGGCCGTGCCCCGGCGCGTCGGGTGCCGCGAACCGCGCAGGCAACCGATAGTGGGAACGATGCCGAGCAAGAAGCGACCCGCACTCAAAGGCTCGCGGCCCAGCGCCTCGGGGCGCGCGTCCGCGCGACCCCGGCTGCGGAGCCGCCCTCGCGGGAGCGCCCGCGGCGCCACCGGGCTGCGCCTGCGCATCGGGTTCATCGTGATCGCGATGGTGATGTCGGTGTTCGCCGCCCGGCTCGTGCAGCTGCAGGGCATCGACCCCAAGCAGTACGCCGCGATGGCCGCTGCCGAGGGCAAGGTCAGCGTCGTCCTTCCCGCCGAGCGCGGCGACATCCTCGACCGCAATGGCAAGCCCTTCGCCGACTCCATCGACGGGCTGATGGTGGTCGCCGACCCCTCGCTCACCAGCGAGGACGCGCCCGAGCTGGCGACCTTCCTGTCCAAGCGCCTCGGCATCGACTACTTCGAGACCCTCGACCGGCTCCGCGCCAAGGACAGCCGCTTCCAGTACATCGCCCGACAGGTGCCCGCAGCGACCGCACGCGACGCCGTCGCCGCGGCCAAGGAGGAGGGCTTCGTCGGCCTGGAGACGCGTGATGACCCCGTGCGCGTCTATCCGTCCGGCGACGTCGGGGCCAACCTGGTCGGCTTCCTCGGCACGCCGGACAAGAACGGTGCGGCCCAGCCACTGGCCGGCCTCGAGGTGGCGTTCAACCGCTGGCTGTCGGGCCACGACGGCGAGGCCCGCTACCAGACCGGAGCCGGGGGCAGCCGGATCCCGTTGGGCGACAACACCGTCGACCCGGCCCGCGACGGCGCACCACTCACCACCACGCTCGACCGGGACCTGCAGTGGTACACCCAGCAGGTGCTCGCCGAGACCGTCAGGGGCGCCCGCGCCGACTCCGGCTACGCGGTGGTCATGGACACGCGGACCGGCGAGATCCTCTCGCTGGCCGACTACCCGACCTACGACGCCGCGCATCCCGAGCTGTCGCCGGAGTCGAACTACAACTCCCGTGCGCTCACCGACGTCTACGAGCCCGGATCGGTGTCCAAGGTGCTCACCGCGGCCGGCCTCATCGACGCCGGGCTGGTGACGCCGAGGACCAAGTTCAGGGTGCCACCGCAGCTGTTCCGGCAGGACCGGCGCATCGGCGACCACTTCGACCACGGGTGGATCAGGCTCACCCTGGCCGGGATCATCGCGAAGTCCTCCAACATCGGCACCGTGATGGCTGCCGACGAGTACGGCCCGGGCCAGCTGCGTCGCTATCTCTCGGCGTTCGGCCTCGGCCAGCGCACGGGAGTGGGGATCCGCGGCGAGACCAAGGGCATCCTCCCGGCGGGCAGCGACTGGACCAGCCAGGCGGGAGACCGGATCGCGTTCGGCCAGTCGATGTCGGTCAATGCACTGCAGATGGCCGCGGCGGTCAACACCATCGCCAACGACGGGGTCCGGGTCGACCCGAGCCTGATCCAGGGGACCGCAACCCTCGACGACGGCACCGAGGTCGGTACCGGAGTGGCGACCAAGCGCCAGGTGGTCAGCCCCGAGGCGGCACGTCAGACCGCCCGGATGATGGAGCGGGTGGTCGACCCAGACCCCGAGATCGGTGTCGCCCCCGCCGCGGCCGTCGAGGGCTACCGGGTGGCCGGCAAGACCGGTACCGCCCAGCGGGCCGGGGAGGGCGGCTACGACGGCACCTTCACCGTCTCCTTCGCGGGGTTCGCGCCGGCCGACGACCCGCGGTTCACGATCTACGTGGTGGTCCAGAACCCACGCAACGGCGGCGGCGGTGGCTCGGTGGCGGGCCCGGCGTTCTCGAAGCTGATGGGCTACACCCTGCGCAAGTACGGCGTGCCCCCGACGGGGACCAAGCCTTCGCAGCTGCCCGTCGTGTGGTGAACGACGCTCGATGGGCGAGGATGGTCGCCCGATGAATGCATTGACCTCTCCGCAGGCATCTCCACCGCCCCGCCCGCGCGCGGTGACCCCGCGCACGCTCGGGGAGGTCGCGCAGTGGCTGGGTGCCACGCTGACCGGTGCCGAGGACGGCGCGCGCGAGGACCGCCACGTCACCGGGCTCACCCTGTCCTCGCTCCGCGTGGCCCCCGGCGACCTGTACGCCGCCCTCCAGGGTGGACGCGTGCACGGCGCCGACTACCTCCAGCCCGCGATCGACAGCGGCGCCGTGGCCTACCTGACCGACGCCGACGGCCTCGCGCACGCGCTCCACGTCGGCGTCGACCCGCGGTTCCCGGCGCTCCAGGTCGACCAGCCGCGCCGGGTGCTCGGCGCGCTCGCGGCCTGGCTGTACGGCGACCCGGCCGTCAGCATGCAGATGATCGGCGTCACCGGCACCCAGGGCAAGACCACCACGACCCGCCTGCTGGAGGCCGGCCTGGAGCGGGCCGGCGTCCGCGCCGCCGTCGTCGGCACGGTCGGCACCCGGATCGCGGGGGAGGACATCGCCACCTCGCTGACCACGCCGGAGGCGCCGGACCTGCACGCCCTGTTCGGCGTGATGCGCGAGGCCGACGTCGCCGTGTGCGCGATGGAGGTCTCCAGCCACGCCCTGGTGATGGGCCGGGTCGACGGCGTCGTGTTCGACGTCGCGGTGTTCCTCAACCTCGGTCGCGATCACCTCGACTTCCACCGCGACCTCGAGGACTACTACCTCGCCAAGGCCTCGCTGTTCACCGCGGACCGCGCCCGCGTCGCGCTGGTGAACCTCGACGACGAGCACGGGCGTCGCCTGGCCCGCGAGGTGACCGAAGCGAGCGAGCTGCGCCTGACCACCTTCGCGCTGGACGACGAGACCGCCGACTGGCGAGCCGTCGACCTCTCCCTGGAGCGAGAGGGCTCGACGTTCACCGTGCTCGGGCCCGGCGGTCTCCGGTTCGCCGCCGGGGTGCCGCTGCCCGGCGAGTTCAACGTCGCCAACGCGCTGGCCGCGATCGCCGCGGCGGGCGAGGCCGGGCAGGACCCCGCCGCCGTCGCCGAGGCGATCCGCACCTCGGCCGGAGTGCCCGGCCGGCTCGAGCGGGTCGAGGCCGGCCAGGACTTCCTCGTCGTGGTCGACTACGCGCACAAGCCCGACGCCGTGGCAGCCGCCGTCGAGACCCTCCGGCCGCTGGCCGATGCCGGTGGCGGTCGGGTGATCGTCGTCCTCGGAGCCGGCGGCGACCGCGACCCCGGCAAGCGACCGATCATGGCCGAGATCGCCGCACGTCTGGCCGACGTGCTGGTGATCACCGACGACAACCCGCGCACCGAGGCGCCGGCAGAGATCCGCGCCGCCATGCTGGCGGGGGTGGCGCCCGAGCACCGCGATCGCGTCGTCGAGGTCGGCGACCGGCGCACAGCCATCGAGCGCGCCCTCGGCCTGGCGCGTACCGGCGACGTCGTCCTGATCGCCGGCAAGGGGCACGAGACCGGGCAGGAGATCGACGGCGTGGTCCACGACTTCGACGACCGGGACGTCGCCCGCGGAGCGCTCACCCGATGATCCCCTGGCCCCTGGGCCGGATCGCCCGCGCGGTCGACGGCACCGTGCACGGCGACCCCGACCTCGTCGTCGACGGCGCCGCCTATCTCGACAGTCGCGACCCCGTCGCCGGCGGGCTCTACGTCGCGATCGTGGGGGAGCGGGTCGACGGACACGACTTCGCGACCGGGGCGCACGCCGTCCTCGGCAGCCGGCCGACCGCGGCGCCGACCGTGGTCGTGGACGACCCGACCGTCGCCCTGGGCCGGCTCGCGCGCGCCGTCCTCGACGAGGTCGGGACGCCGGTCGCCGCGCTCACCGGGTCGCAGGGCAAGACCAGCACCAAGGATCTCCTGGCCCACGTGCTCGCCGGCGCCGGCGCCACGGTTGCGACCGCCGCGAACAACAACAACGAGCTCGGCGTGCCGCTCACCGTCCTGCGCGCCGATGCCGGCACCCGCCACCTCGTGCTCGAGATGGGCGCCCGCGGCGTCGGGCACCTGGCCTACCTGTGCGAGATCGCGACGCCGAGCATCGCGGCGGTCCTGAACGTCGGGACCGCCCATATCGGCGAGTTCGGCGGCGTCGAGGCGATCGCCGCGGCCAAGGGCGAGCTGGTGGAGGCCCTGCCGGCCTCCGGCACCGCCGTGCTCAACGCCGACGACGCGCGGGTGGCCGCCATGGCCTCGCGCACCGCCGCGCGGATCCTCACCTTCGGCGCCGCCGGAGACGTCACCTGGCGCGGCCTCGAGCTCGACGCCCTCGGCCGGGCCCGCTTCGAGCTCGGCCACGACGGCGCCTGGGAGCCCGTCGAACTGCTCCAGACCGGTGCCCATCAGGTCTCGAACGCCGCCGCGGCCGCCGCGGTGGCACTGGCCGCAGGGATGGACCTGCGCGAGATCGCCGCCCGGCTCGGCACGGCCCGAACGGCGTCGCGCTGGCGGATGGAGCTCGACCGCCGCGGCGACGGGCTCCTGGTCCTCAACGACTCCTACAACGCCAACCCCGCCTCGATGGTCGCCGCGCTGGACGCGCTGCGTGCCCTCGGGCGCGAGCGGAGCGGACGCCTGGTCGCGGTCCTCGGCGAGATGCGGGAGCTCGGCGAGGAGCACGAGGCGGCCCACCTGGAGGTCGGTCGCGCTGCCGCGGGCGTGGATGTGGTGCTGGTGGTCGGCGACGAGGCGGCCGCAACGGCGACCGGTGCGCGCGAGGCCGGTGTCCCCGAGGTGATTCTCACGGCGGGGCGTGACGACGCATCGGCCTGGGTGCGGAAGAATGCCTCGGCGGACGACGTCGTCCTGGTCAAAGCCTCGCGGGCAGCGGCCTTGGAGCAGATCGCCGTCGACCTGCTCGAACACGATCCACGAACCGGAGGAGAAGCGGCCCGATGAGAGCGATCCTCCTCGGCGGCGGTCTCGCGCTGCTGATCTCGCTGCTCGGCACCCGCGTCGCCATCCGGCAGTTCACCCGGCTCGGCTACGGCCAGGAGATCCGCGACGACGGGCCGACGTCGCACCACACCAAGCGCGGCACGCCCACGATGGGCGGCGTGGTGATCATCGGGGCCACGGTGATCGGCTACTTCGGGGCCAACCTGATCACGCTGACCCGGCCCTCGGCGTCCGGCCTGCTGCTCATCGGTCTCTTCGTCGGCTGCGGCCTGGTCGGCTTCCTCGACGACTTCATCAAGATCTACAAGCAGCGCTCGCTCGGCCTGCGCAGCAAGGCCAAGATCGTCGGACAGACCCTGGTGGCGGTCACCTTCGGCATCCTGGCGCTCTCCCCGTGGCTCGAGGACGACCGCGGTCGCACCCCCGGCTCGGAGAAGATCTCGTTCCTGCGCGAGATCGACTGGCTGGCCCTGCCGATGGTCGTCGCGGTGGTGCTGATCTGGCTCATCGTCACCGGCACGAGCAATGCGGTGAACCTCGCCGACGGCCTCGACGGACTCGCCACCGGCGCGTGCATGATGGTGTTCGGCGCCTACATGCTGGTGAACATCTGGCAGAGCAGTCAGTCGTGCGAGAACAGCCCGGGCCCGCAGTGCTACGACGTGCGAGATCCGCTCGACCTGGCGATCATCGCCGCCGCCATCACCGGGGCCTGCTTCGGGTTCTTGTGGTGGAACGCGTCGCCTGCCGCCATCTTCATGGGCGACACCGGCTCGCTGGGGCTCGGCGGCGCGCTCGCCGGCTTCGCGATCCTCACCCGGACCGAGCTGCTCCTGGTGATCCTCGGCGGCCTGTTCGTGCTCATCACGTTGTCGTCGATGATCCAGACCACGGTGTTCAAGGCCAGTCGCAAGAGCGCGCTGTTCCGCAAGGTCTTCCGCGTCCAGGCCCAGCACCGGGTCTTCCGGATGGCGCCGCTGCACCACCACTTCGAGATGCTGGGTTGGGAGCAGGTCACGATCGTGATCCGCTTCTGGATCATCACTGGCCTCTTCGTCGCCACCGGCCTGGGCATCTTCTACGCCGAGTGGGTGGCCCGGCTATGACCTCTGGACCGGTTGACGTCGCCGCGCTGAACCGGGAGTCCTCCTGGGACGGCGTCCGGGCGGTCGTGCTCGGCTTCGGCGTCTCCGGGTTCGCCGCGGCCGACAACCTCACCCACCTCGGCGCGAGCGTCACCGCGCTGGCCGACGGCGCGACCGCCGCCCAGCTGGAGAAGGCCGAGCTGCTGGAGATCCTCGGCGCCCGGGTCGAGATCCACCAGGGCGCCACGCGCACCCTCCCCGACGACGTCGACGTGGTCGTCACCTCACCCGGCTTCCGCCCCGACTCGCCACTGCTCGAGGCGGCCGTGGCCCGCGGCGTCCCGGTATGGGGGGAGGTCGAGCTGGCCTGGCGGCTGCGAGCGCCCGGTCCCGACGGCGAGCCGGCGCCCTGGCTGTGCGTCACCGGCACCAACGGCAAGACCACCACCACCCAGATGCTCGACTCCATCCTGCGCGCCGCCGGCCTTCGCAGCGTCGCGGCCGGGAACGTCGGACTGCCGATCGTGGAGGCCGTGATGGACCCGGCGCCCTACGACGTGTTCGCGGTGGAGCTGTCGAGCTTCCAGCTGCACTACACCGACTCGATGAGCGCCCAGGCCGCCGCCGTCCTCAACCTCGCACCGGACCACCTCGACTGGTACGAGGGCTGGGGCACCGGCACCGCGATGGAGCGCTACACCGCCGACAAGGGCCGGATCTACCACGACGTGCAGCGCGCGTGCGTCTACAACGTCGCGGATCCCGGCACCGAGGAGCTGGTCCGCGAGGCCGACGTCGTGGAGGGAGCCCGGGCGATCGGCTTCACCCTCGGGATGCCCGGCGTCGGGATGCTCGGCCTGGTCGAGGACATCCTCGTCGACCGGGCGTTCATCGAGGAGCGCGCCACCAGCGCGGCCGAGCTGTGCACGCTGGCCGACCTCGCGCCCGACGCCGCCGAGGCCCCGGCGCCGCACGTGGTCGCCAACGCGCTCGCGGCGGCCGCCCTGGCCCGCGCCCACGGCGTCGATCGCGCCGCGGTCGGGGAGGGGCTGCGCTCCTTCCGCCTCGACGCCCACCGCATCGCCGTGGTCGCCCGCGCCGACGGCGTCACCTGGGTCGACGACTCCAAGGCCACCAACCCCCATGCCGCGCAGTCCTCCCTGCAGGCCTACGACCCGGTGGTGTGGATCGCCGGCGGCCTGGCCAAGGGCGCCAGGTTCGACGAGCTCGTCCGCTCTGTGGCCTCGCGGCTGCGCGGAGTGGTGCTGATCGGCCGCGATCGCGACGTCATCGCCGAGGCCCTTTCGCGACACGCACCCGATGTCCGGGTGATCACGGTCGAGGGCGGTGACACTGGATCCGTAGACGGCGGACCGGACCTGATGCGGCGCGTCGTCGAGGCGGCTGCCGATCTGGCCGTCCCCGGCGACACGGTGCTCCTGGCCCCGGGCTGTGCCTCGCAGGACCAGTTCACCGACTATGCCGCCCGAGGCGAGATGTTCGCAGAGGCGGTGCACAGCATCACTTCCCCGTAGCAGTACCGCAGATGAGGAGACCCCTCGTTGACCACCGCGACCCCCGAGCGCTCCTGGCGGCCGCGCGTCCCCACACTGCGACGCACCGCGTCGGGCGCGACGAAGGTCGAGACTCCTCGGCGTGGTCTGACCTCGCGCCCGTCCTCCTGGATCGGGGCGCTCCGTGAGGCCCTCGACCGCCCGCTGACGACGTACTACCTCATCCTCGGCGCCGCCGCGCTGCTGCTCACCATCGGCCTGATCATGGTGCTCAGCGCCTCGAGCGTCGGCGCCTACCGCGACACCGGCAACTCCTACAGCGTGGTCCTCCGTCAGCTGACCTGGGTGATCGTGGGTCTTCCGGCCGCCTTCGTCGCCAGCCGGGTGCCCCACCAGTGGGTGCGTCGGCTCACCTATCCCGCGTTCTCGATCTCGTTGCTGCTCCTGCTGGCCACCGCGCGCTTCGGCGTGCTGATCAACGGCAACAAGAACTGGCTTGCGCTCGGACCGTTCCAGATCCAGCCCTCGGAGATCGCCAAGCTGACCCTGGTGATCTGGGCCGCCCACATCTACGCGAACAAGGACCGACGCCTCGGCCGGGTGCACGAGATCATGGTGCCCGTCGTCCCCGGGATGCTGCTCGCGATCGGCCTGGTCGTCATCGGACGCGACCTCGGGACCGCGCTGGTCATGATGGCGATTCTCGCCGGGATGCTCTGGGTGGTGGGTGCGCCGATCCGGCTGTTCCTGCTCGCCACGATGCCGATCGCGGTCGCCGCGCTGGCCCTGGCCGCCACCGACGCCGAGCGGCTGAATCGGCTCACCAACTTCATCGACCCGTTCCAGGACTTCCACGGCTCGGGCTGGCAGCCCGCTCACGGGTTGTACGCCATCGCGTCGGGAGGACTCTTCGGGCAGGGCATCGGCGCCAGCCAGCAGAAGTGGGGGACCCTGCCCGAGGCCCATACCGACTACATCTTCGCCGTGCTGGGCGAGGAGTTGGGCCTGGTCGGCACCCTGCTGGTGATCGGACTGTTCCTCACCATCGCCTTCGCGGCGCTGCGGGTGGCGCGGCAGACCACCGACCCCTTCGTGCGCTACGCCTCCTTCGGGATCGTCGTATGGCTCATCGGCCAGATGATGATCAACATCGGGATGGTGCTCGCCCTGCTCCCGGTCATCGGGATCCCGCTCCCGCTGGTGTCCTACGGCGGGTCCAGCCTGCTGCCGACGTTGGTGGCCCTGGGGCTGCTGGTCGGATTCGCGCGGCGGGAGCCGGCCGCCGCCCGGGCCCTGGCGCAGCGCCGCAGGCGGCGTTCGTCCGGCGTCTCGGCGCGCCGTTGAGCCGCGCCCCGCGCGTCGTCCTCGCACCGTTTGGATAGTTTGGATCCACCATGCGCGTCCTTCTTGCCGGTGGCGGCACCGCCGGCCACACCTCGCCCCTGCTCGCTACCGCCGACGCTCTGGTCCGGCTCGACCCGGAGGCCGAGATCACCTGCCTGGGCACGCCTCGTGGACTCGAGACCCGCGTCATCCCCGAGGCCGGCTACCCGCTCGAGCTGATCCCGCCCGTCCCGATGCCGCGGCGCCCCAACGCCGACCTGCTGCGGGTCCCCGGGCGCCTGCGCGGTGCGGTGAAGCAGGCTCGCGCCGTCATCGACCGGGTGCGCCCCGACGTCGTGGTGGGGTACGGCGGATACGTCTCGGTCCCGGCCTACCTGGCCGCCCGCAAGGCCGGCATCCCGATCGTCGTGCACGAGCAGAACGCACGGCCCGGCCTGGGCAACAAGGTCGGCGCGCGGGCCGCGACCCGGGTGGCGGTGAGCTTCCCCGACACCCCGCTGCGCAACGCCGAGTACGTCGGTCTCCCGATCCGCACGATGATCTCGCGACTCGACCGCGCCGCCACCCGCGAGGAGGCGCGGGCCTTCTTCGATCTCGATCCCGACCTGCCGACCCTGGTCGTCACCGGTGGTTCGCAGGGTGCCCGCAACGTCAACACCGCCGTGGCCGCCGCCGCCCGCGTACTCGGGGAGGCCGGCATCCAGGTGCTGCACGTCGTCGGACCCAAGAACGACGTCGTGCCCCAGGCCGACGTGCCCACCTACCACCCGGTCGGCTACGTCGACCGGATGGACTACGCCCTCGCCGCGGCCGACCTGATGGTGTGCCGCGCCGGCGCCAACAGCGTCGTCGAGGCGGCCGCCGTCGGCGTCCCGGCGATCTTCGTGCCCCTCCCGATCGGCAACGGCGAACAGCCGCGCAACGCCCAGCCGGTGGTCGACGCCGGGGGCGCGCTGATGGTCCCGGACGCCGAGTTCACCGCCGAGTGGATCGCCGAGAACGTCCCGCCGCTGATCCTCGGTCCCGCGCGGCTGGCCGCCATGGGCAGTGCGGCGGCGGCGCTGATTCCCCGCGACGCCGACGACAGGCTGGCCGCGATCGTCGCCGAGACCGCCGGGGCCCGCAGGTGAGAGTGCCCGTCCCCGAGCGGATCGAGCCGGCCGACGAGCTCGGACGGGTGCACTTCGTCGGCATCGGCGGAGCGGGCCTGTCCGGTATCGCCCGCCTCATGCTGGCGCGCGGGCTCGTCGTGAGCGGCAGTGACGGCACCGACTCCGCGACCCTGGAGTCGCTGCGCGCACTCGGCGCGCAGGTCTGGCTCGGCCACGATGCCTCCCACCTGGGCGACCTCGGGCCGGGCGACACGCTCGTGGTGTCGACCGCGATCGCCGAGGACAATCCCGAGTACCTCGAGGCGGTGCGGCGCGGGCTGCGGATCCTGCCGCGCTCGGCGGCGCTCGCGGCGGTGATGGCCGGTCGCCGCGTCGTCGCGGTCGCCGGCACGCACGGCAAGACGACCACCACCTCGCTGCTCACCGTCGCGCTCCAGGCCGCCGGCGCCGACCCCACCTACGCCATCGGCGGCGACCTGGCGGCCACCGGGGTGAACGCGGCGCTGGGCACCGGGGAGACCTTCGTCGCCGAGGCCGACGAGAGCGACGGCGCCTTCTTGGTCTATGAGCCGTTCGCGGCGATCGTCACCAACGTCGATGCCGACCACCTCGATCAGTGGGGCACGCCGCAGGCCTACGCCGCGGCGTTCGACGAGTTCGCCGACAGGGTCCACCCCGACGGCTTCCTGGTCTGCTGTGTCGACGATCCCGGAGCGGCGCGCCTGGCCGACCGCCAGGAGGCGTCCGGACGGCGGGTGGTGCGGGTCAGCGCGGCCGACGCCACCGCACTCGACGGCGTCTCGCTGTGGGCTCCGGGAGACCACTACGTCGCCGACGCGCTGGCCGCCCTCGCCGCGGGCGAGGCGCTGGGGCTGTCGCGTGCCGACCTGCGGCGCGGCCTGGCCGGCTACACCGGCACCCGACGCCGCATGGAGCGCAAGGGCGAGAGCTCCGGCGTCCGGGTCTACGACAGCTATGCCCACCATCCCACCGAGATCGTCGGCGACCTCCAGTCCGCGCGGCTGCTCGCCGGTGACGGGCGGCTCGTGGTGGCCTTCCAGCCGCACCTGGTCTCCCGCACCCGGATCTTCGGTGCCGCCATGGGGGAGGCGCTCGGCGCGGCCGACGAGGTCGTCGTCCTCGACCTCTACCTCGCGCGCGAGGAACCAGACCCCGCCGTCACCTCCGGGCTGGTCGCCGACGCCGTCCCGCTGCCCGCCGATCGGGTCGCACTGGCCTCCCTCGACGACGCACCCGCCGTGCTCGCCGCGCGCGCACGGCCGGGCGACCTCGTGCTCACCCTCGGCGCGGGAACCGTCACCCAGGTGGGGCCTGCGTTGCTCGACCTGCTCGACGCGCGGGGGACCGGGGCCGCCGGATGAGGTTCCCACGGCTCGAGCGCCTGCCTGGGCGCCGCTCCGGTGAGCGGCCCGGGAAGGACAGCCCGGCCGAGCGCACCCGTCGCCGGTTCGCCCGCCGCCAGTGGGCACGACGGTGGCTGACCTGGCGCTACGTCGTAGCCGTCGTGGTGGTGCTCGCGCTGGTGGGCGGCGCGATCTACGCCGTCTACTTCTCCAGCGCCCTCTCGGTGCAGGGTGTCGAGGTGTCCGGCGCCAAGAGCATCGAGGAGAAGGACGTGCTGGCCGCGGCCGACGTGCCGCTCGGTGGGCCGCTGGCCACCGTCGACCTGGTCGCGATCGAACGCCGGGTGGCGGCCATCGCGGAGGTGCGCAGCGTCGAGGTGACCCGCAAGTGGCCCCATGACGTCCTGATCACCGTGACCGAGCGCCAGCCGGTGGCGGTGGTCCGGCGTGGCACGCTGCTGCGCGCCGTCGACGTCGAGGGGGTGCTGTTCGGATCCCCGAGGCAGGCGCGCGACGGGCTGCCCTTGATCGAGAGCGCCGAGGACGACGGAGAGGACCCCACCGCCGGTGCGCACCCCGACGTGCTGAAGGCGGCGGTCACCGTCGTGGCGGCGCTCCCCGACGAGCTCGCGACCATGGTCGACCATGTCGAGGTGCGCAGCGCCGACCAGATCGACCTGGTGCTGCGCGACGAGCGGATCGTGCGGTGGGGGAGCGCGGAGGCGTCGAAGGACAAGGGGGAGATCGCCCTCGCGCTGCTGGCCCAGAAGGGCCGGGTCTACGACGTCAGCGTGCCCGGCCAGCCGACCATCAAGGGCCCTGCGAAGTAGCCGGTTCGTCGCCCCGTGCCTCCTGCCCGATGGCTGCCCGATGGCTGCCCGGCAGCTGTCCGGCAGCTGTCCGGCAGCTCGGTCAATTGATCCGACCGGGCGACACGCCGCGCGTCGTCCCGAGATCGCGACCCCGCGATCCCTACTGTCTTCACCACGACGAGGTTGACATAACTATAACCCTCAGCCTGAGGGTCACAGTTTCCGGGGACAGTCCCGGCGCCTCCACAGACCGATCCCATACCCGACACCCGAGGGGAAGCCGTCGTGGCTGCAGCACAGAACTACCTGGCCATCATCAAGGTCGTCGGCATCGGCGGCGGTGGCGTCAATGCCGTGAACCGGATGATCGAGGTCGGACTCAAGGGCGTCGAGTTCATCGCGATCAACACCGACGCCCAGGCCCTGCTGATGAGCGACGCCGACGTCAAGCTCGACATCGGCCGCGAGCTCACCCGCGGCCTCGGCGCCGGCGCCAACCCGTCGGTCGGAGGCCAGGCGGCCGAGGACCACGCCGAGGAGATCGAGGAGGTCCTCAAGGGCGCCGACATGGTCTTCGTGACCGCCGGCGAGGGCGGTGGCACCGGCACCGGTGGCGCCCCCGTCGTGGCCCGGATCGCCCGCTCGCTGGGCGCACTGACCATCGGCGTGGTCACCCGTCCCTTCGCCTTCGAGGGACGTCGCCGCGCCACCTCGGCCGACGAGGGCATCGCCGCGCTGCGCGAAGAGGTCGACACCCTCATCGTCATCCCCAACGACCGGCTGCTCTCGATCAGCGACCGCAACGTCTCGGTGCTCGACGCCTTCAAGCAGGCCGACCAGGTGCTGCTCCAGGGTGTCTCGGGCATCACCGACCTCATCACCACCCCGGGCCTGATCAACCTCGACTTCGCCGACGTCAAGTCGGTCATGGCCAATGCCGGCTCCGCGCTGATGGGCATCGGCTCGGCGCGCGGTGAGGACCGCGCGGTCGCCGCCGCCGAGATGGCGGTCTCCTCGCCGCTGCTCGAGGCCTCCATCGACGGCGCCCACGGCGTACTGCTCTCGATCGCCGGCGGCTCCGACCTCGGTCTGTTCGAGATCAACACCGCCGCCGCGCTCGTGGCCGACGCGGTGCACCCCGAGGCCAACATCATCTTCGGAGCCACCATCGACGACGCCCTCGGTGACGAGGTGCGGGTCACCGTGATCGCGGCCGGCTTCGACGGAGGCACGCCCAAGCGCCGCACCGAGGGATCGGCCCTGCGGCAGCAGGCCCCCCAGCCGGTCAGCCAGGCCGAGGTCAAGGCGGCCGTCGCCGCCCACCAGGAGAACCGCGCCGGCGACGCCACGTCGCAACGCCGCCCGATCGGCGACACCCACGAGCGCCCCGCGGTCACCCCGCAGGGCGGTCAGACCGGTCAGGGTGCACAGGGAGCCCAGACGGCCCCGGCCGACCAGTCGACCCGGCCGACGCCGTCGAGCCCGTCGAGCCAGGACGGGCACTCCGGTCAGCGGTCCCAGCCGAGCCAGCCGGTCTTCGACGACGACGAGCTCGACATCCCCGACTTCCTCAAGTAGTCAGTAGGTCACCGCTCTGTACCACCTGCGCACCTCCCTCGGCCCCGTCGAGCTGGCCTTCACCGACCGGCACGGCGGGGTCAGTGGCGCGCCGTACGACTCCCTCAATCTCGCCTTCTTCGAGAACGGTGAGCGAGAGGTACCGGCCCGCAACCTCGCCCTGCTGCTCGACGACTTCGCCCCCGGCGTGCCCCTGGCCGACCTGAGCCAGGTGCACGGGTCCCGGGTGGTGCTCGCCGAGCCTGGTTCGCCGCGTGCCGAGGCCGACGGCATCGTCACCGACCGGGCCGACGTCGTCCTTCTCGTGCGCGCGGCCGACTGCGTCCCCGTGCTGCTCGCCGACCCGCGGGCCGGGGTCATCGGCGCCGCGCACGCCGGGCGCCCCGGAGTGGCCTCCGGCGTGGTCACCGAGACCGTCGGCGCGATGCGCGACCTCGGTGCGCGCGACCTCGTCGCCTGGATCGGGCCCCACGTGTGCGGGGCGTGCTACGAGGTCCCCGCGGAGCTCCAGGAGGAGGTCGCGGCCGTGGTGCCCGCGACCCGCGCCACCACGACCTGGGGGACGCCGGCGCTCGACATCGGCGCCGGAGTGGCCGCGCAGCTGGCCGCCGCCGGCGTCCGGCTGATCGGAGAGGTGGATGCGTCCGGCTGCACCCGCGAGTCGGCCGACCTGTACTCCTATCGGCGCGACGGCGCCGGGTCGGGCAGGCTGGCCGGGCTGATCCGGATCCACGGCAGTGAGCAAAGTGAGCAAGGGGTGCCGCGATGAGCCAGCGGAGCGAGGAGATCGCCGCCCGGCTCGCCGCGGTCGGTGAGCGGATCGCCACTGCGTGCGCCGACGCCGGACGCGAGGCGGACTCGGTCCGGCTGGTCGTCGTCACCAAGTTCTTCCCGTCCTCCGACGTGCGGATCCTGGCCGATCTCGGCGTCACCGACGTCGGCGAGAACCGGCACCAGGAGGCCGAGGCGAAGGCCGCCGAGTGCGCCGACCTCGACCTCTGCTGGCACTTCATCGGCGGACTGCAGAGCAACAAGGCGGCGGCCGTCGCCGGCTACGCCGACGTCGTGGAGTCCGTCGACCGGGTCAAGCTCCTCAGCGGCCTCCAGCGCGGCGCGGCCGCCCGGGGCCGCGGCCCGCTCGACGTCCTGATCCAGGTCAGCCTGGATCCACCGGGCGCTGGCGGTCGCAGCGGTGTCGACCCGGCCGAGCTCGCACCGCTCGCCGAGCGGGTGGAGGAGGCCGAGGGCCTCCGGCTTCGAGGCCTGATGGCGGTCGCCCCGCTGGGGGAGGACCCCGGCGCGGCGTTCGAGCGACTGGCCCAGATCCGCCGGCCGTTCCTGGCCGCGCATCCTGATGCCGGCGTCCTCTCGGCCGGGATGAGCGGCGATCTCGAGGCCGCCATCGCCCATGGCGCGACACACGTGCGCGTTGGCTCCGCGGTCCTCGGTTCGAGGCCTGCGGTCAAGTAATGTCCGAACTGCCCCCGAGCAAGCGATGCAGGACGAGTCTGAGATGAGTGGAGTGTCATGAGCGGTGCGATGCGCAGGATCGGTGAGTACCTCGGCCTGCTCGAGGACACCGGTCGCTACGACGAGTACGACGACTACCAGACCGAGGTCACCGCGGACGAGGTCGCGCCCACGCGCCCCGAGCGGCGAGCAGAGCGCACCGACCGGCTCGAGAAGACCTCTCGCCCCGAGCAGGGCGAGCAGCGGGCGGCCACGGTCGCCGACCTGGCAGAGCGCCGCCGCACCGGCCCGACCGCAGTGCCGGCACCGGCCGTGGCCGAGCTGTCGCGGATCACCACCCTGCACCCGCGCACCTACAACGAGGCGCGGGTCGTCGGCGAGAACTTCCGCGACGGCACGCCGGTGATCATGAACCTCACCGAGATGGACGACAACGACGCCAAGCGGCTCGTCGACTTCGCGGCCGGCCTGGTGTTTGCGACCCGTGGCACCATCGAGCGCATCACCAACAAGGTGTTCCTGCTCTCCCCGCCGAACGTCTCGGTCGCCGCCGAGGACAAGCAGCGGATCGCCGAGGGCGGCGGCTTCTTCAACCAGAGCTAGGACATCGTTGAACGTCTTCGGCCAGATCGTCGTCGGGCTGCTGCTGGTCTTCATCGCCTGTATGTGGGTGCGCTTCATCACCGACTGGGTCCAGGTCTTCGCACGCTCCTGGACCCCACGGGGAGTCCTGCTGGTGATCCTCGAAGGCGTGTACTCCCTGACCGACCCGCCGATCAAGGCGCTGCGCCGGGTGATCCCGCCGCTCCGGATCGGCAACTTCGCTCTGGACCTCAGCTTCCTCATCGTCTTCATCGGCTCCTACATCCTGCTCCAGGTCGCGATGCGTACGCTGTTGTGATGGGCGCCGATAACGCCTGCTCGGTCGGAAGCGCTAAGGTGCTTCTGGTCAGATCACGCTGACACCTCCAGCACCACCCGAAGCATCGTTCGCACAGGAACGATCCAAGGATTTTCGCAGGATCTCGCGGGCCACCTCGCGGGTGCAGACATCGCAAGCATCAACCGACGAAGAAGTGAGTGAAACCATGCCGTTGACGCCTGAGGACGTGAGTAACAAGCGGTTCACTCCCGTCCGGCTCCGTGAGGGCTACGACATGGGCGAGGTCGACCAGTTCCTCGACGAGGTGGAGGCAGAACTCGCCCGGCTGACCCGAGAGAACGACGAGCTGCGAGCCAAGCTGGCCGCCGCTCAGTCCGCCCCGCCCGCTCAGGTCACCGCCGTGGAGGAGGCGGTCGTCATCGAGAAGGCGCCCGCACCCACCCCGGCGCCCACCCCGCCCCCGACCCCCGCGCCGCCTGCCGCGGCTCCCGCCCCGCAGCAGGCGCCCGCGCCCGCCATGGCGGCCGCCGGCGGCGTCGAGACGATCCGCGTCGAGACCGTGCCCGAGGCTTCCAACGCCGCGGCGCGCCTGCTCGAGATCGCCACCCGCAACGCCGACGAGCTGGTCGAGGAGGCGAAGAACGACGCCGACAAGATCATCGGTGAGGCCCGCACCAAGGCCGAGCGCCTCGAGAACGAGTCCAAGGGCAAGGCCGACCGCCTCGAGACCGACGCACGCACCCGCGCCCAGATGCTCGACTCCGAGACGGCCGAGCGGCGCACCCAGCTGTTCGGCGACCTGGAGAAGGAGCGCGACAAGCTCAGCGTCGAGGTCGACAACCTGCGCTCCTTCGAGCGCGAGTACCGCTCGCGCCTGAAGAGCTACTTCACCCAGCAGCTCGAGGCCCTCGCCGGTCACGAGTCGCAGGTCCCGCAGCAGCCGCAGCAGGGCCAGGACGACTCTCCGGCCCCCAAGCGGCTGCGCTCCATCCTCGGGGAGGAGGAGGGCTGACCTCCTCGGCTCCCCGGCCCAGGCTTCGGCACCCGACGCACGGCGGTCACCCCTCGGGGTGGCCGCCGTAGTCGTTTTTTGACGGCTTCCGTGCGCCTGTTTGTGACACCCGAGGCCACCCGCTACCGTTCGTGCCGCCCGTGGCACCCCGCAGCGGCCACGGCGGCAGGAAGGCCGGCGATGGTTCGCAGTACGCCCCGCAAGGTCGCGCAGGCAGTGCGCAAGGCCGTGAGCAGGACGACCAAGAAGTCCACGCCGGCGGCCAAGAGCACCTCGGCAGCGAAGACGCCCGCCAAGAAGGCGGCGCCCGCGAAGAAGGCGACCACCGCGAAGAAGGCTGCGCCGGCCAAGAAGGCTGCGCCGGCCAAGAAGGCGACCGCCGTGAAGAAGGCTGCGCCGGCCAAGAAGGCGACCGCCGTGAAGAAGGCTGCGCCGGACAAGAAGGCGGCGCCGGCCAAGAAGGCCACGCCCGCCAAGAAGGCCACGCCGGTCAAGAAGGCGACCGACGTGAAGAAGGCGGGGCCGGCGAAGAAGGCGACCGCCGCGAAGAAGGCGGCGCCGGCCAAGAAGGCGACCACCGCGAAGAAGGCGGCGCCGGCCAAGAAGGCGACCACCGCGAAGAAGGCGACCCCGGCCAAGGAGGCCACCGCAGCCAAGAAGGCCCCTGTGGCGAAGAAGGCGACTGCGGCCAAGGAGGCCACGCCCGCCAAGAAGGCCACTCCCGCGAAGAAGGCCACGCCCGCCAAGAAGGTCCCTGCGGTCAAGAAGGCTACGCCCGCCAAGAAGGCGCCGGCCAAGAAGGCGCCCGCCAGTGCGCTGGTGGTCCAGGCGGGGGAGTCGGCGTGGACCCAGGCCGAGCTGACCGAGGTCCTCGACGAGCTCCACGAGCAGCGCGCCAACAGCGCGCGCA
This sequence comes from Nocardioides epinepheli, assembly GCF_037936805.1. Lineage (NCBI taxonomy): Bacteria > Bacillati > Actinomycetota > Actinomycetes > Propionibacteriales > Nocardioidaceae > Nocardioides > Nocardioides epinepheli. The sequence goes on from NZ_JBBMMC010000006.1 coordinate 161,817, forward strand.
TCGTGGAGGAGATGGAGGAGGAGCTCGCCGGTCTCATGCGCGACGCCGGCGACGGCGCCGGCCAGGACCAGGCCGATCTCGGTGCCTCCAGCTTCGAGCGCGACCATGAGCTCACCGTCGTCAGCAACGAGCGCGACAAGGTCGCTCAGATCGACCGGGCCCTGGCGCGCATCGACGACGGCACCTATGGCGTGTGCGAGTCCTGCGGCAACCCGATCGGTAAGAATCGGCTGATGGCGTTCCCCCGTGCGACACTCTGCATGACATGCAAGCAGCGCGAGGAACGCCGGTAGACCCGGACGCCACCGAGGCACCCCGCACCGGTCGCCGGTTCCGACTGACCTTCCTCGCCGTCGCGCTCACGGCCTACGTCGTCGACGTCGTCACCAAGATCGTGGCGGTCGAGCGGCTCGACGGGCGTCCCGATGTCGAGGTCGTCGGCGACCTGCTTCAGTTGACGCTCGTGCGCAACCCCGGCGCGGCGTTCAGCACCGGCACGAACCTGACGCCGGTGATCAGCGTCGTGGCGATCATCGCGACCTGCGTGGTGCTCTGGTTCGCCCGGCGGGTCGGCACGACCCTGTGGGCGGTCGCGCTGGGGTTCCTGTTCGCCGGCATCACCGGCAACCTCACCGACCGCATGCTGCGAGACCCCTCGCCCTTCCACGGGCACGTCATCGACTTCCTCAAGCTGCCGAACTGGCCGGTCTTCAACGTCGCCGACATCTGCATCAACATCGCCGCAGCCCTGATCATCATCCAGGCGATCCGTGGCGTGCGCCTGGACGGCACCCGCGAGGACCGGGGTGGTGAGCCGGCCGACGACGACGTCGACCTCGCCGAGTCCGAGAACACCGATGCCGAGCGCCCGACGGCACCGGCCGAGGAGGGGGAGGACACCCATGACTGACTTCCGCAGCCTTCCGGTGCCCGAGAGCCTCGGCGGCGAGCGCGTCGACTCCGCGATGGCCCAGATGTTCGGCCTGTCCCGCACGCGGGCCGCCGACCTCATCGCCCGCAACCTGGTCCAGGTCGACGGCACCGAGCCGAGCAAGAGCGACCGGGTGCTGCCCGGCTCGATGCTCGAGGTGACGATCCCGGTCGAGACCGACCCACTGGAGGTGCGGCCCGAGCTCGTCGAGGGCATCGGGATCATCCACGACGACGACTCGATCGTCGTCATCGACAAGCCGGTCGGCGTGGCCGTGCACCCCTCCCCGGGGTGGTCGGGCCCGACCGTGGTCGGGCACCTGGCCGGGGCCGGCTTCCGGATCGCGACGTCCGGTGCCTCCGAGCGGCAGGGCATCGTGCAGCGTCTCGACGTCGGCACGTCGGGCGTGATGGTGATCTGCAAGTCCGAGCACGCCTACTCCAAGCTCAAGAACGCCTTCCGGCACCGCACGGTCGACAAGACCTACCACGCCCTCGTGCAGGGTCATCCCGATCCTCTCGAGGGCACCATCGACGCCCCGATCGCCCGTCATCCGGGCGCCGACCATCGGTTCGCGGTCCTCGACGGCGGCCGACCCAGCGTCACGCACTACTCCACCCTCGAGGCGCATCGCTTCGCCAGCCTGCTCGAGGTGCACCTCGAGACCGGGCGCACCCACCAGATCCGGGTCCACATGTCGGCGCTGAAGCATCCCTGTGTCGGCGACCTCACCTACGGCGCCGACCCGACCCTTGCCAAGCGCTTCGGCGTCCAGCGACAGTGGCTGCACGCCGTCCGACTCGGCTTCGAGCACCCCGACACCGGCGCCTACGTCGAGTACACCTCGCCCTATCCCGAGGACCTGGCGCGCTCGCTCGAGGCGGTTCGTGAGTCCCACTGACGACGAGGTCCCCGAGGTGCTCCTGCGCCCGGGGAACGTCGAGGACGCCGCCGCCCTGGCGAGGATCCACCTGGCCGCCCGGTCGGCCGCGCCGATGCCGGCGAGCATCCACCCGCCCGACGACGTCCGCGCCTGGCTCGCAGCGCGTCTGGCCTCTACCGACGAGGTGTGGGTCGCCGCGGTGGACGGCGAGGTGGAGGGGGAGCCCGTCGGCTACCTGCGGATGACCTCGACCTGGCTCGACGACCTCTACGTCGCCCCGGCCCACGCCGGGCAGGGGATCGGCTCGATGCTCCTCGACCTCGCCAAGTCCCGCCGCCCAGACGGATTCTCGCTGTGGGTCTTCGAGACCAACCATCCCGCCCGTGCCTTCTACCGGGGGCGCGGCCTCGTCGAGCGCGAGCACACCGACGGCGGCGAGAACGAGGAGGGCGAGCCCGACCTGCGGATGTCCTGGGAGCCGGCCCGCGCGCGCTGATCCGACCGACTTGCGACCGACCGGGGACCGATTCGGGGGCGTTGTCGGCGGTGGGTGCCAGGATCGGGTCGACGGCTCGCGTAGGCTGATCTCCTTCCCTCAGGATCGACGACCTTCCTCCGTTGGCCTGCCCCCTACCACCGCGCAATGGCTCCGGCCGAGGGTGCGGTGGCGAAGTCCACGACCTCCTGAGGAGCGCTCCGCCAGATGTCCGCCGGCTCCAGCCAGGACTCCTTCGTCCACCTGCACGTCCACACCGAGTACTCCATGCTCGACGGCGCCTCGCTGCTCGACGGGTTGTTCCAACGGGTCGACAAGCTCGGCATGACCTCGATCGCGATGACCGATCACGGCAACCTGCACGGCGCCTACGACTTCTACTCCAAGGCCCGCAAGTACGGCGTCAAGCCGATCATCGGGATCGAGGCCTATGTCACGCCCGGCACGCCTCGCGGCGAGCGCCGCCGCGTGCGGTGGGGCAAGGGCGACCTGGCCGAGGAGGGCGGCAACGACGTCGCCGGCGGCGGCGCCTACACCCACATGACCATGTGGGCAGAGAGCACCGCCGGCATGCACAACCTGTTCCGGCTCTCTTCGCGCTCGAGCCTGGAGGGCTACTTCTACAAGCCCCGGATGGACAAGGAGATCCTCGCCGAGCACAGCGAGGGGCTCATCGTCAGCACTGGCTGTCCCAGCGGCGCGATCCAGACCCGGCTGCGGCTCGGGCAGTGGGACGAGGCGGTCCGCGAGGCCGGCGAGCTGCAGGACATCTTCGGTCGCGAGAACGTCTACCTCGAGCTGATGGACCACGGCATCGACATCGAGAAGCGGGTCCGCGACGATCTGCTCCGCCTCGGACGCGAGCTCTCCATCCCGCCGCTGGCCACCAACGACTCCCACTACAACAACCCCGAGGACGCCGACGCCCACGACGCGCTGATCTGCGTGGCCTCCGGCAAGCGGCTGGCCGACACCAACCGGCTCAAGTTCGACGGCGGCGGCTACTACATCAAGTCCGCCGCCGAGATGCGCGAGCTGTGGGCCGACCGCTTCGGCATGCCGGAGGCCTGCGACAACACCCTGGCCATCGCCGAGCGCTGCGAGGTGGAGTTCACCGAGTCCACCGGCGGCTACATGGCGCGGGCCGACATCCCGGCCGGGGAGACCGAGGAGTCGTGGTTCCGCGCCGAGGTGTGGCGCGGCATCGAGGCCCGCTACCCCGGCGACCGGCTCACCCAGCAGGTGCGAGACCGGGTCGAGATGGAGCTGGCGATCGTCTCGCAGAAGGGCTACTGCGGCTACTACCTCGTGGTCGCCGACTTCATCAACTGGGCCAAGGACCACGGCATCCGCGTCGGCCCCGGCCGTGGCTCCGGTGCCGGATCGATCGCCGCCTACGCGCTGCGGATCACCGACCTGTGCCCCCTCGAGCACGGCCTCTTCTTCGAGCGCTTCCTCAACCCCGAGCGCCCCTCGATGCCCGACTTCGACATCGACTTCGACGACGCCCGCCGCGGCGAGGTCATCGCCTACGTCAGCGAGAAGTACGGCGCCGAACGGGTCGCCCAGATCGCCACCTTCGGACGGCTGAAGTCCAAGGCCGCCATCAAGGACGCCGCACGGGTGCTCGACCACGGCTTCGCCATCGGCGACCGCATCACCAAGGCGATGCCCCCCGACGTCATGGGCAAGGGCGTGCCGCTGAAGGAGATCTTCAACCCCGAGCACAAGCGCTACCACGACGGTGGCGAGTTCCGCGCGCTCTACGAGGCCGACGTCGACGTCCGCACGATCTACCAGACCGCCACCGGCCTCGAGGGCCAGATCCGCAACTGGGGCGTGCACGCGGCCGGCGTCATCATGTCCAGCGAGCCGCTGATCGACATCGTGCCGATCATGGCCCGCCCCCAGGACGGCGCGGTCATCACCCAGTTCGACTACCCCATGTGCGAGTCGCTCGGCCTGGTCAAGATGGACTTCCTCGGGCTGTCCAACCTGCGGATCCTCGAGGACGCCCTGGCGAACATCACCGCCAACCTCGACAAGACCGTCGAGCTCGAGGAGCTGCCCTTCGACGACCGGGCCACCTATGAGCTGATGAGCCGCGGCGACACCCTCGGCGTCTTCCAGCTCGACGGTGGCGGGATGCGGGCGCTGCTGCGGTCGATGCAGCCCGACCAGTTCGCCGACATCACCGCCGTCAGCGCGCTCTACCGTCCCGGCCCGATGGGCGCCGACTCCCACAACAAGTACGCCCGCCGCAAGAACGGGCGCGAGGAGATCGAGCCGATCCACCCGGCGCTGGCCGAGGCGCTGGAGCCGGTGCTGGGGGAGACCTACGGCCTGATCGTCTATCAGGAGCAGGTGATGGCGATCGCCCAGGTGCTCGCCGGCTTCACCCTGGGCGCGGCCGACAACCTGCGTCGCGCGATGGGCAAGAAGAAGAAGGAGGAGCTCGACAAGCAGTACGCCGGGTTCCAGTCCGGAATGCTCGAGCGCGGCTTCCCGCAGGCCGCGATCGACAAGCTGTGGGAGATCCTGCTCCCCTTCTCCGACTACGCCTTCAACAAGTCGCACTCGGCCGCCTACGGCGTCATCACCTACTGGACGGCCTATCTCAAGGCCAACTACCCGACCGAGTACATGGCCGCGCTCCTCACGTCCGCCAAGGACGACAAGGACAAGATGGCCATCTACCTCAACGAGTGCCGCCGGATGAAGATCCAGGTGCTCCCGCCCGACGTCAACGAGTCGGCCCACAACTTCACCGCCGTCGGCCGCGACATCCGGTTCGGGCTCACCGCGGTGCGCAACGTCGGCTCCAACGTCGTCGACGCCATCGTCTCGGCTCGCGACGAGCGAGGCCGCTTCGAGGACTTCAACGACTTCCTGGCCAAGGTGCCTGCCCAGGTCTGCAACAAGCGGGTCATCGAGTCGCTGATCAAGGCCGGCGCCTTCGACGACATGAAGCACCGGCGCCGTGCCCTGGTCGCGGTCCACGAGGTGGCCGTCGACCAGTACGTCGACATCAAGCGAAACGAGGCGATCGGCCAGGACTCGCTGTTCGCCGGCCTCGACGACGACGGCGGCTCCGGTGGCTTCGGCGTCAGCGTCGAGCTCCCCGACCTCGACGAGTGGGACAAGATGACCCTGCTGGGTCACGAGCGCGACATGCTCGGTCTCTACGTCTCCGACCACCCACTGCTCGGTCTCGAGCACGTGCTCTCGGCCGGTACCGACTGCACCATCGGTCAGCTGATGCTCGACGAGGAGCGCGCCGACGGCTCCACGCTCACCATCAGCGGTCTGATCACCTCGGTGCAGCGCAAGATCACCAAGCGCGGCGACGCCTGGGCGATGATCACCCTGGAGGACCTCGACGGCGCCATCGACGTCCTGCTGTTCCCCAGCGCCTACCAGCTGGCCAGTCCCCACCTGATCGAGGACGCCATCATCACCGTCAAGGGCCGGCTCTCACGGAGCAAGGACCAGCCCGAGATCCACGGCCAGGAGGTCTCGGTCCCCGACCTGACCGAGGGACCCAGCGGCCCGGTCACCATCAGCCTGCCCTCGACCCGCTGCACGGCGCCGGTGATCGAGCAGCTGCGCGACGTCCTCGGCACCCATCCGGGCATGACCGAGGTCCGGCTACGGCTGCTGTCGCGCTCCTCGACGAAGGTGATGCGTCTCGACGACCGGTTGCGGGTCACCCCGACCCCGGCGCTGTTCGCGGACTTGAAGCAGTTGCTCGGACCAGGTTGTCTGACAGCGTGACCACCGAGCTTCCGGCGCACCCGTCTCCCGCGCCAGGCGCCGAACCGACCGCCGAGCCGGCACCCTCCTCCGGCTCGTGGCGCGGCGTCCTGGCCGAGGCGGTGGCCGTGGTGGTCGCCTTCGCGGTGGCCGGGGCGATCGGCGGCTGGATCTGGGAGCGTTGGGTCACCCCACCCGAAGGCGTGGTCAACGACGGCAAGTGGCGTCTGGGCTACCGCATCCGGGGCGACTTCCTCGTCTCCGACTACGCCAGCCTCGGTCACGGCTTCGGCGTCATCGGCACCTTCGTGGTGATCGGGCTGGTCGGTGGGCTGCTGCTCGGCGTCGCCGCTGCGCTGCTGTGCCGCCGTTCCGAGCTGGCCACCCTTGCTGCCGTGCTGGTCGGGGGAGTGCTCGCCGCGGTCGTGTGCTACCGGGTCGGGCTCGCGCTCGGTCCGAGCGACCCCGACGTGGCGGCGGCCTCCGCCAAGAACGGCACGATGCTGGTCGGAGACCTCGCCATCACCGAGCTCAGCCCGTTCGTCGCCTGGTCGGTGACCGCCCTGGCGGCGCTGGCGTTCTTGTACTTCCTCATCGTCCCGACGCCCTACGGTCGGCCGGCGCGTCCCGGGCGGGCCCCGCGCCACGCCGCCGCGGGAGCTGCCGGCGGTGACGCAGCCGTCGCGAGTGACTCAGGTCACCCCGACGGTTCGGAGGGAACCGCTTCGGGTACACCCCCGTCGTAACACCATTGCTGTGCAGCGCGCCGTGACCCGGCGCGTGACCCCGATGCCTGAAAGCAGGTAGCCGCCATGAGCAACCTCCCACCCAACGGGCCGCCTCCCGGAGCCCCGAACCCCGCCGAGCCCCCGGTCGGCCCGCCCTCCGGTCCGCCGGCGGGACCGCCGACCGTCCCTGCCCCGGAGTTCCTCGACAGTGGTTCGGGTGGACCCGCGCTCCCGGCTCGCGGAGGTGCCGGTGGAGGCGCCGGTGGCAGCGGACGCAAGAAGTGGCTCATCGGCGGCGGCGCCGTCGTGGGCCTGGCAGCGGTCGGCGCCGGCGGGTACTTCGCGTGGTCGGCCTACTTCGCGACCGGCCCCCAGCCTGCCGAGGCCCTTCCCGACAGCACCGTGGGCTACGTCAGCGTCGACCTCGACCCGAGCGGCAAGCAGAAGATCGAGGCGCTCAAGACGCTGAAGAAGTTCCCCGCGTTCAACGACAACGTCAACCTCAACAGCGACGACGACCTGCGCGAGAAGTTCTTCAACATGCTGCAGGACAGCGAGGGCGTCTGCCCCGACATCAGCTTCGAGGACGACATCGACCCCTGGCTCGGTGACCGCTTCGGCTTCGCCGGCGTCGACCTCGACGGCGGCGACGCCACCGAGGGCGTGGTCGGGGTGGGTGTCGTCCAGCTCGACGACGCCGACAAGGCCGAGGAGGGCCTGAAGAAGCTGCGCGAGTGCCTGGTCGTCGGCGGGTCGAGCAGCGCCACCCCCGACGACGAGTACGACAGCACTCCCGACAGTGACTCCGGCACCACCAACGCCGACCAGGCTGCTCTCGTCGACGAGGGCGAGTCCGCCGACGCGTTCGGCTGGTCCGTCCAGGGCGACTGGGTCGTCCTCGCCGAGACCGACGACATCGCCAAGCAGGTGACCGACGCCGCCAAGGAGAACCCGCTCTCCGACGACGACGACTACCAGAAGTGGACCGAGGCGGCCGGCGACCCAGGCATCCTGACCGCCTACGCCGCTCCCGAGGCCGGACCGCTGCTGGCCTTGGCCGCCGAGGATGCCGGCTCGTTGGGCTCGGACCTGGCGTGCGGCCTCGAAGGCTCGGCCACGCCGGTAGAGCCCGCCGACCCGCTCACGAGCCCGGCCCCGACGTCGCCGTACCCGACTCCTGACTCCCCGGAGTCCTCGGGCCTCCCGGACTACTCCGAGGACCCCTGCGACGCCCTCCCGTCCTCCACCCCGAGCACCGACGCCCTGGCGGACCTTCTCAAGGACTTCGACGGCGCGGCCCTCACCGTCCGCTTCGACGACGGCGGCGTGGAGGTCGAGAGCGTGTCCAGCGTCGACTACCTCGGCCTGGAGAAGCTCTACGACAACGACCACGGCGACGACGTCGTCTCGACCCTTCCCGACGACACCGCGATCGCGCTCGGAGTCGGATTCGAGTCCGGCTGGGCCCAGCAGCTCCTCGACTTCGTGAAGAAGAACAGTGGCGCCGGGGCCGACTTCGACCAGGCGCTCCAGCAGCTGGAGGACGAGTCCGGCCTCAGCCTGCCCGAGGACCTCGAGACGCTCACCGGCGAGTCGCTCGCGGTGGCGCTCGGCGGGGACTTCGACCCGGCCAGCATCGAGGGCATGGACGGCACCGACACCGGCAGCCTCCCGATCGGCGTGAAGATCAAGGGCGACCCCGACAAGATCACCGAGATCATCGACCGCCTGCTCGCCGACGCCGACCTGCCCGCCGACGCCAAGGACCAGGTCAACTACAAGGTCGACGGCGACTACGTCGTCGTCAGCTTCTCGCCCGAGTACGCCGAGCAGCTGCTCGATGGCGGCAAGCTCGGCGACACCGACGCCTATCAGTCGGTCATCGAGGACTCCGGTGACGCCAACGGCGTGTTCTTCGTGAACTTCAACGCCGACTGGCTCCAGAGCCTGGCCGAGGAGGACCCCGAGGCCAAGGCCAACCTGGACCCGCTGTCCGCGGTCGGGATGACCGGATGGGTCGACGACGGGATCGTCCACTCGCTCCTCAAGGTCACGACCGACTGACCGGTCGGTCCGCGTAGGACTCAGCTCCGGCCGATCTCGGCCGTGGTCGCCCCGGTGACCGCGACGAGGTCGGCCGGAGCTATCTCCAGGTCCAGGCCGCGGCGTCCGCCGGAGACCAGCACGGTCTCGTGGTCCAGCGCGGAGGCATCCAGGAGGGTCGGGTGGCGGCGCTTCTGCCCGATCGGGGAGATCCCGCCGACGACGTATCCGGTGGCCCGCTCGGCGACGGCCGGGTCGGCCATGCTCGCGCGGCGACCGCCGACAGCCTTCGCCAGGGCCTTGAGGTCCAGCTGCCCCGTCACCGGGACGATCCCGACCACGAGGGCGCCGTCGACCTCGGCCAGCAGAGTCTTGAAGACCCGTTCCGGATCGACGCCGAGAGCCTCGGCGGCCTCGAGACCGAACGACTCCGCCCGCGGGTCGTGGTGGTACTCGCGCAGCACGAAGTCGACGCCCGCGCGGGTCAGCGCCACCGTCGCCGGAGTGCCGCCCCCGCTCTTCTTGGCCATCGTGGCCTCCTTCGCGCTCAGTTGGGAGACCAGCGGGTCCTGGCCACCTCGGTGGCCGGGAGGGAGGGGATCACGTTCATCGCGCGCAGCTCGGAGCGGAGCAGGTCGGTGACCAGGATGAGGCGCTCGCCGGCGTCGTCGGCCTCGAGAAGGGACTGCCGCTGCGGGAGCGGCAGGGGCGCACAGGCGGCGAGGGTCCACGACAGGTAGGAGGCATCGCGGGGGAGCGAGCCCTCGTACGGGTCGGCCCGGATCTGCGCGAGCGCCTGCCGGTAGGCGGTGAACGTGGCGCGGGCCTGCTCCAGCACGTCGTCGCTCACCTCGGACTCGGGCTCCAAGAGCTCCTCGACGTGCCCGATCGGGAAGGGCCCGCCGGTGTCGAGGCGATCGAGCTGGATTCGCTCGAGCCCGACCGCGACGGCGTCGAAGGTGCCGTCGGCGTGGCTCTCGACGTCGGTGAGCAGCACCTTGCAGCCGACCCGGAACAACGACTGGGCGCCGTGGTCGCCGATCTCGTAGCCCTCGCGGATCGCGACGGAGCCGAAGATGCGCAGCGTGGGGTCCTCGATCCGGAGCAGATGGTGGACCAGGGCGCGGTAGCGGTCCTCGAAGATGTGCAGCGGGACGCTCAGGCCGGGATAGAGCACCGTGTTCAACGGGAACATCGGCAACTGCTCGCTCACGACCCCGAACCTAGCCCAGTGCGGCGTCCATGCTGCGTCGCCCGGTCGGAGGCCGGCGCGTCGCGGACCTAGAATCGGTGCCATGATCCGCCGCATCGACCTGCGCGGCACCAGCGTGCCGGACTACCGCGCCGTGGTGCCCCGAGCCGACTTCGACATCGAGGCGGCGATCCCGGCGGTCCATGAGATCTGCGAGGCGGTGCGCACCCGCGGCGTCGAGGCGGTGCTGGAGTTCAACGAGCGCTTCGACGGCGGCACTGCCGGCGACGACATCCGGGTGCCCGCCGCCGCGCTCACCGCGGCGTTGGAGGGGCTCGACCCCGACATCCGGGCCGGACTCGAGGAGTCGATCCGCCGGCTGCGGGCCACCTGCGCCGCCGAGCTCGAGCACGACGCCGTCACCGAGCTCGGCCCGGGCGCCACGGTCACCCACCGCAAGGTGCCGGTCGGCCGGGTCGGTCTCTACGTCCCCGGCGGCCTCGCGCCGCTGGTCTCCAGCGTCTTGATGAACGTCGTCCCCGCGCAGGTCGCCGGCGTCGGCTCACTGGCGCTGGCCAGTCCGCCGCAGCGCGACCACGGCGGCCTGCCGCACCCCAGCATCCTGGCTGCCTGCGCGCTGCTGGGCGTCGAGGAGGTCTACGCCGTCGGCGGGGCGCAGGCGATCGCGATGTTCGCCTACGGCGTCGGCCCGTGCGAGCGCGTCGACTTGGTCACCGGACCGGGCAACATCTACGTCGTCACCGCCAAGCGACTCCTCAAGGGCGTCATCGGCATCGACTCCGAGGCCGGGCCCACCGAGATCGCGATCCTCGCCGACGACACCGCGGATGCCGCCCACGTCGCCGCCGACCTGATCAGCCAGGCCGAGCACGACCCCCTGGCCGCCGCGGTCCTGGTGACCCCCTCCGAGGCTCTCGCCGCCGCGGTCGAGGCCGAGCTCGAGACCCAGGTGGCCGCCACCAAGCACGCCGAGCGGATCCGCACCTCGCTGGGCGGCGCACAGTCGGGCATCGTCCTCGTCGACGACCTCGAGCAGGGCCTCGCCGTCGTCGACGCCTACGCCGCCGAGCACCTGGAGATCCAGACCGCCGACGCCGCGGCCTGGGCCGCCCGCGTCCGCAACGCCGGGGCGATCTTCGTCGGGCCGCACGCGCCGGTGAGCCTGGGCGACTACTGCGCCGGCTCCAACCACGTGCTTCCCACCGGCGGATGCGCCTGCCACTCCTCGGGCCTGTCGGTGCGGGCGTTCTTGAAGTCGATGCACGTCGTCGACTACAGCCGCGACGCGCTGGCCGAGGTCGCCGACCACGTCGTCACGCTCGCCGAGGCCGAGGACCTCCCCGGCCACGGCGCCGCGGTCAGGGTGCGGTTCGACCGATGACCTTCCCGCCGCTGCGGGACGAGCTGCGCGGCATCGAGCCCTACGGGGCTCCGCAGCTGGACGTCCCGGTGTGTCTGAACACCAACGAGAACCCCTACGGGCCCTCCGAGGCGTGCGCCGACGACGTCGCCGCCGCCGTCCGCGAGGCCGCGGCCGGCCTCAACCGCTACCCGGACCGCGAGCACGTCGCGCTGCGCACCGCCCTGGCCGACTACCTCTCCCGCGACACCCCGCACGGCATCGGCGTCGAGCAGGTGTGGGCGGCCAACGGCTCCAACGAGATCATGCTCCAGCTACTCCAGGCCTTCGGTGGGCCCGGACGCACCGCGGTGAGCTTCGCGCCGACGTACTCGATGTACCCGGAGTACGCCCGGGACACCCACACCCGTTGGGTCGCCGGACGGCGCGACGCCGACTTCGGCCTCGACCTCGACGCCGCTCGGGCGCTGATCGAGGCCGAACGGCCGCACGTGGTGCTGCTGCCCTCGCCCAACAACCCCACCGGCACGGCCCTGGAGCCGGCCGCGATCACGGCGTTGTGCGAGCTGGTCGGCGACGACGGTCTGGTGGTCGTCGACGAGGCCTACGGCGAGTTCCGTCGAGAGGGCACGACCTCGGCCCTCGAGCTGCTGCCCGCGCACCGCAACCTCGTCGTCACCCGCACCATGAGCAAGGCGTTCGCCGCTGCCGGACTGCGGCTGGGCTACCTGGCCGCCGACCCCGCGATCTGCGACGCCATCCGCGTGGTGCGGCTGCCCTACCACCTCTCCTCGGTCACCCAGGCCGCCGCGCTGGCCGCGCTCGGACACGCGCCGGAGCTGCTCGGCTACGTCGACACCCTGCGCGCCGAGCGCGACGCCACCGTCGAATGGCTGCGCGCCCAGGGGCTGCAGGTGGCCGACTCCGATGCCAACTTCGTGCTCTTCGGCACCTTCGCCGACCGGCACGCGGTCTGGCAGGCCGTGCTCGACCGAGGTGTGCTGATCCGGGAGACTGGCCCCGACGGGTGGCTGCGGGTCTCGATCGGCACGCCCGAGGAGATGACCGAGTTCCGCGACGCCCTCGTCGCGGCGATGAAGGAGCAAGCATGAACAGCCCGTCGAGGACCGCACGCGTCGAGCGCCAGACCAGCGAGTCGAAGGTGCTGGTCGAGGTCGACCTCGACGGCAGCGGCCGCCACGACATCTCCACCGGCGTCGGCTTCTACGACCACATGCTCACCGCGCTGGCCCGCCACTCGCTGATCGACCTCACCGTGCAGACCGAGGGCGACGTCCACATCGACGCCCACCACACCGTCGAGGACACCGCGATCGCCCTCGGCCAGGCGCTACGCGAGGCGCTCGGCGACAAGCGCGGCATCCGCCGCTTCGGTGACGCCACCGTGCCGCTCGACGAGGCGCTGGTGCAGGCCGTGGTCGACGTGTCCGGGCGCCCCTACTGCGTGCACACCGGGGAGCCGGAGGGCCAGCAGTACGTCGCTCTCGGCGGCGGGGTGCCGGGCACCGTGCCCTACCTCGGCTCGCTGACCCAGCACGTCTTCGAGACCCTCGCCTTCCACGGCCACCTGGCGCTGCACGTGCGCGTCCTCGCCGGCCGCGAGCCGCACCACATCGTGGAGACCCAGTTCAAGGCGTTCGCGCGCGCGTTGCGCGACGCGATCGCGCTCGACCCCCGCGAGACCGGGATCCCCAGCACCAAGGGCGCGTTGTGACCCACCCCGGAGGCAGTGCATGAGCCGACCGTCCGTCGTCGTCCTCGACTACGGCTCGGGCAACCTGCGCTCGGCGGTGCGCGCCGTGGAGCGGGCCGGTGCCGACGTCGAGCTCACCGGCGACTTCGACGCCGCGTTGGACGCCGACGGTCTGCTCGTGCCCGGGGTCGGCGCCTACGCCTCCTGCATGGCCGGACTCCGCGAGATCAAGGGCGACCGGATCATCGGACGCCGACTGGCCGGCGGCCGCCCGGTCCTCGGCATCTGCGTCGGCATGCAGATCCTCTTCGGCGGCGGCGTCGAGCACGGCGTGCGGACCGAGGGCTGCGACGAGTGGCCGGGCACCGTCACCCGACTCGAGGCCGACGTCGTGCCGCACATGGGCTGGAACACCGTCGAGGTTCCCGAGAGCAGTGCTCTGTTCGCCGGGGTCGAGGACGAGCGCTTCTACTTCGTGCACTCCTACGCCGCCCGCTCGTGGGACCTGGTCACCACCGGCCACACCCGCGAACCGCTGGTCACGTGGGCCGAGCACGGCGGCGACCGGTTCGTCGCCGCCGTCGAGAACGGCCCGCTCAGCGCCACCCAGTTCCACCCCGAGAAGTCCGGCGACGCCGGCGCCGCGTTGCTCCGCAACTGGGTCGCCGGGCTGTGAGCCGAGCCCACACCGAGGAGAAGCACAGCCGATGACCCTCCAACTGCTGCCCGCCGTCGACATCACCGAGGGCAAGGCCGTCCAGCTCGCCCAGGGCGTCGCCGGCTCCGAGCGCACCTACGGCGACCCGATCGCCGCGGCCCGGCGCTGGCAGGACGCCGGCGCCGAGTGGCTGCACCTGGTCGACCTCGACGCCGCGTTCGGCCGCGGCACCAACCGCGAGCTCCAGGCCGAGATCGTCGGCGCGCTCGACATCGACGTCGAGATGAGCGGCGGGATCCGCGACGACGAGTCGCTCGCGGCGGCACTGGCCACCGGCTGCCGCCGGGTCAACATCGGCACCGCCGCGCTCGAGCAGCCCGAGTGGTGCGCCCGGGTGATCGCCGAGCACGGCGACCGGATCGCGATCGGCCTCGACGTCCGCGGCCGCACCCTCGCCGCCCGCGGCTGGACCCGCGAGGGCGGCGACCTCTACGAGGTGCTCGCCCGGCTCGACGCCGAGGGCTGCGCGCGCTATGTCGTCACCGACGTCAACAAGGACGGGATGCTGCAGGGCCCCAACCTCCAGCTGCTGCAGGACGTCTGTGCGGCCACCGACCGTCCGGTGATCGCCTCGGGCGGCGTCACGACGCTCGACGACATCGCGGCCCTGATGGGCCTGGTCGAGGTGGGCGTCGAGGGCGCGATCGCCGGGACCGCGCTGTACGAGGGCCGCTTCACCCTCGAGGACGCCCTCGCCCTCACCCGGGGCGAGCAGCCATGACGCTCGCGGTGCGGGTGATCCCGTGCCTCGACGTCGACGCCGGACGCGTCGTGAAGGGCATCAACTTCCTCGACCTGCGCGACGCCGGCGACCCGGTGGAGCTCGCCCGCACCTACGACGCCGAGGGTGCCGACGAGCTCACCTTCCTCGACATCTCCGCCTCCCACGAGGGGCGCGCGACCACGATGGACATCGTCTCCCGCACCGCCGAGGAGGTCTTCATCCCGCTCACCGTCGGCGGCGGCATCTCCTCGGTCGACGACGTCGACCGGCTGCTGCGCGCCGGCGCCGACAAGATCGCGGTCAACACCGCCGCCATCCACCGTCCCGAGCTGATCGCCGAGATCGCCGACCGCTTCGGCAACCAGGTGCTGGTGCTCTCCGTCGACGCCCGCCGGGTGACCGGCGAGGCCCGTACCGGGTCCGGCTTCGAGGTGACCACCCACGGGGGCCGCAAGTCCGCCGGCCTCGACGCGATCGAGTGGGCGCACCGAGCCGCCGAGCTCGGCGCGGGGGAGATCCTGCTCAACGCCATGGACGCCGACGGCACCCAGGACGGCTTCGACCTCGACCTCATCCGTCGCGTCCGCGCCGAGGTCTCGATCCCGGTCATCGCCTCCGGCGGGGCCGGCGCCGTCGAGCACTTCCCGCCCGCCGTCGACGCCGGTGCCGACGCCGTCCTGGCCGCCACCGTCTTCCACTTCGGCACCCTGCGCATCGCCGACGTCAAGGCCGGTCTGGCTGCCGAGGGTCATCCGGTGCGGACCTGAGACCCAATGTGCCGGGCCTGTTGACGGGGCCGGGCTGGTGGGGCTGGTGAGGCTGGTGGGGCGCTGCCGGGGATAGTTTGAGGCGTTATCAACCTTCGGGAGGGCTCCAGAGGTTGATAACGCCTCAAACTATCCCCGCTGGGGCGCGCGGCGTGGGTGCTCGCCTGCGGGAGCACGGGGCTGGCAGCATGTCCGATGACGTCGCGCCTCGACCGGCCGGCGAGGGGGAAGCGCATGTCGACCGTGCCTGAGCGGCCACGTCGTCCGGAGCGGGTGGCGTTGGGCTTCGAGGAGTACCGCTCGCTGCCGGAGGTGGCGCGTTCGGAGTACGTCGACGGCCACGTCGTGATGACCCCGCCGCCCACCGCGCGTCACCAGCGGGTGGCCCACCGGCTCGCCGGACTGATCGAGCGCGGAGCGCCCGAGCTCTTCGTGGTCGGCGGGTGCGGCGTGTGGACCGGCGCCCAGCGGATCCGGATCCCCGACGTCGTGGCCACCGAGCATCCCTTCGACGCCGCCTGGGCGCCCGACGTGCCGGTTCTGGTGGGGGAGGTGGTCGCGCCGAGCACCCGGGTCGAGGACACCCTGCGCAAGACCGCCGAGTACTGCGAGGCCGGGATCGCGCAGTACTGGGTGGCCGACCCCGACAGCACCCGGCTGACCGTTCTGGGCAACAACGGCACCGGCTGGGACGTCGTCCTCGACCTCGACGCCGACGTGCTCACCGGACGGGCCCAGGTGGCCGCGGCGAGCGTCGTCGAGGTCGACCTCTGGCGGCTGCTGGCGCCGTAGCTCCGTCGGCGGAATAGCCTGCACGCTCCCGGGGTTCGCCCGGAGCCGACGACAGGAGAACCGTGAGCGACGCAGGCGCCGACGCCGCACGCCCGGCGCAGAGCGCTACCCGGGCCGGTTTCGCCGTGCTGGGGGTCGCGATCCGCCGCGAGCCGTGGATCTTCGCGCTCTCCACACTCGGCAGCGTGCTCTTCGGTGCCCTCACCGTCGCCGACGCCTGGGTCCTGGGCTGGTCGACCGACCACGTCGTGCTGCCGGCGTTCCGCGACGGCGAGATCGACGCCCGGCTGCTGTGGGCGGTGCTCGCCCTGTTCGTCGGCGTCGCGATCCTGCGCGCGGTCGGGATCGTCGCGCGCCGGCTCGGCGCCGGGATCATGCAGTACCGCATGCAGGCGCGCTACCGCCGCGACGTCACCCGGCGCTACCTGGCATTGCCGATGCAATGGCACCAGCGCCACCCGACCGGTCAGCTGCTCTCCAACGCCAACGCCGACGTCGAGGCCGCCTGGGGGCCGATCGCGCCGCTGCCGATGGCGGTGGGCACGGTGGCGATGATGGTGATCGCGGTGATCCAGATGGTGCTCGCCGACGCGGTGCTCGCGGCCGTCGGGCTGCTGGTCTTCCCGGCCGTGATCGTCACCAACATCGTGTACCAGAACAAGTCGCAGGCCTGGGCCACGCGGGCCCAGGAGCTGCGGGCCGAGGTCAGCGAGATCGCGCACGAGTCCTTCGACGGCGCGATGGTGGTCAAGACCCTGGGACGCGAGCAGGAGGAGACCGACCGCTTCGCCCGCAAGGCACGCGAGCTGCGCGAGGCCAACATCCGGGTCGGCCGGATCAGGGCCGCGTTCGACCCGATCCTGGCCGCCCTGCCCAACCTCGGCGTGCTGCTCGTGCTCGCCGTCGGTGTCCACCGCGTCGGCACCGGCGCCACCGCGCCCGGCGACGTCGTCACCATCGCCTACCTGCTCACGATCGTCTCCTTCCCCATCCGCTCGATCGGCTGGCTGCTCGGCGAGTTCCCGCGCAGCGTGGTGGGCTACCGGCGCGTCGACGCGGTGCTGCGCAGCACCGGGGAGATGGAGTTCGGCGACGCCGTCGCGCCGGACTCGGGCAGCGGGGGAGCCCGGCTCGAGGTCGACGGACTCGACTTCGCCTACCCCGGTGCCGCTCCGGTCCTACGTGACCTCAGCTTCGTGGTCGAGCCCGGGCGCACCGTGGCGCTGGTCGGCGCCACGGCGTCCGGCAAGAGCACCCTGACGACGCTGCTCACCCGGCTGGTCGACCCCGACGACGGCGCCGTCCGCGTCGACGGCGTGGACGTGCGCGACCTGGCCCACGGGGCGCTCGCGGACGTCGTCGCGATCGTGCCGCAGACGCCGTTCCTCTTCGACGACACCGTGCGCGGCAACGTGACCCTCGGCGCCGAGGTCACCGACGACGTCGTGTGGGAGGCCCTGCGCGTCGCTCAGGCCGACGGCTTCGTCGCTGCCCTGCCCGACGGTCTCGACACGCGCCTCGGCGAGCGCGGTGCCTCGCTCTCCGGTGGCCAGCGGCAGCGGCTCTCACTGGCCCGCGCGCTGGTCCGCCGTCCGCGACTGCTGATCCTCGACGACGCCACCTCCGCGGTCGACCCCGAGGTCGAGGCGCGCATCCTCGCCGGTCTGCGTTCCGGGGACGCCGCCGGCGACCCGACCCTGGTCGTGGTCGCCTACCGCAAGGCCACGATCGGGCTGGCCGACGAGGTCCTGCACCTGCGTGACGGCCGGATCGCCGACCGCGGGACCCACCGCGACCTTCTGGACACCTCACCCGAGTACGCGCGCCTGGTCAACGCCTACGAGGAGGTGCCCCAATGAGCAACACCCTCGGGGACACCAAGACCTCGACCGCCTCGACGAGCGGGACGACGGTCACCACCGGCGAGGAACTCGGCGCGATCGAGACGATCCGGCGTGGGCTGCGGCACTCCCCGGAGCTCAAGGAGGGCTTCGCCGGCACGCTGGCGTTGGCGGTCATCGCCTCGATCGGGCAGGTCGTCGTCCCGATCGCGGTGCAGCAGACCCTCGACCGCGGCCTCGGTGCGCCCGGCGGCCCCGACGTGTCGTTCACCGTGCTCGTCGGCCTGGCGGCCGTCGTGGCCGTGGTGGTCACCGGCCTGGCGTCGTACGCGATGACCGCGCGGCTGTTCGGGGTCGCCGAGCGCGGCCTGGCCACGCTGCGGATCAAGGCGTTCCGGCACGTGCACGACCTGCCCCTGCTCACCCAGAACACCGAGCGTCGCGGAGCCTTGGTCTCCCGGGTCACCAGCGACGTCGATCAGGTCAGCCAGTTCCTCGTCTTCGGCGGACTGCTCTTCATCATCAGCGTCGGTCAGGTGCTGATCGCGACCGTGGTGATGGTGGTCTACTCCTGGCAGCTGGCCCTGGTCGTCTGGCTGTGCTTCGCGCCACTGTTCTTGTCCCTGCGCTACTTCCAGCGCAAGCTCTCCCAGGCCTACAGCCTGGTCCGTCGGCAGGTCGGCGCGATGCTCTCGGCGATCTCCGAACCGGTCGTCGGCGCCGCGGTGGTGAAGTCCTACGCGGTCGAGGCCCGCACCCAGGCGCGGATCGACGAGGCCGTGGCGATCCACCAGCGGGCGAGCACCCGCGCCCAGGGCTTCACCGCGGTGTCGTTCTCCCTGGGCGGCCTCTCCGCCGGCCTCGCGAACGCCGGGGTCATCATCGTCGGGGTCTGGCTCGGGTTCGCCGGAGACATCACCTCCGGCGAGGTGCTGGCCTTCGCCTTCCTGGTCACGCTTTTCGTCGGCCCCGTGCAGATGGGCACCCAGATCCTCACCGACGCCCAGAACGCGATCGCCGGATGGCGCCGGGTGATCGGCATCCTCGACACCCCCGCCGACCTGGTCGACCCCGGCGCCGCGGGGCACGTGCTGCCGCGCGGCCCCATCGACGTGCGCTTCGACGACGTCTCCTTCGCCTACCCCGGCGGCCCGCCGGTGCTGCGCGAGGTGAGCCTCGACATCGACGCCGGACGCCGCATCGCCGTCGTGGGCGAGACCGGGTCGGGCAAGTCGACGATCGCCAAGCTGCTCACCCGGTTGATGGACCCGGGCGCCGGCACGGTGCGGCTCGACGGGATCGACCTGCGCGGCATCGGTGCCGCATCGCTGCGCTCCAGCGTGGTGCTGGTTCCGCAGGAGGGCTTCTTGTTCGACGACACGATCGCCGCGAACGTCCGCTACGGGAAGCTGGACGCGACCGAGGACGAGATCCGAGCCAGCGCCGACGAGCTCGGCCTCGGCGACTGGCTCGCCGGCCTCGCCGAGGGCCTCGACACCCGCGTCGGGCAGCGGGGGGAGTCGATGTCGGCCGGGGAGCGCCAGCTGATCGCGCTGCTGCGGGCCCATCTCGCCGATCCCGACCTCCTCGTGCTCGACGAGGCCACCAGCGCGGTCGACCCGCGCCTGGAGATGCGGATCAACCGCGCCCTGGAGCGACTGATGGACGGACGCACCAGCGTCACGATCGCCCACCGCATGTCGACCGCGGAGCGCGCCGACGAGGTGATCGTCGTCGACCGCGGGCGGATCGTGCAGCGCGGCCCGCACGCCGAGCTGGTGTCGCAGGACGGCAGTGTCTACGCCGGGCTGCACGCCAGCTGGGTGGCCCAACAGGGTCGCTAGCCGTCCATGCTCGCCGAGTCGGCGTCTTGGCTAAGCAGAACTGCCGACTCGGCGTTGCTGGGGGACCGGGATACTGGAGGAGTGACTTCGCTGGATCCCGCCGTCGCCGCCCGGCTCAAGCGCACGCCCGATGCCTCCGGGCGCGGGCTGGTGGCCGCGATCGCTCAGCAGCACGACACCGGCGAGGTGCTCATGCTGGGCTGGATGGACGACGAGGCGCTGCACCGCACGCTCACCTCCGGGTTGGCGACGTACTGGAGTCGCTCGCGCCAGGAGTACTGGGTCAAGGGCGACACCTCGGGGCACTACCAGCATGTCAAGGAGGTGCGCCTGGACTGCGACGGCGACACCCTGCTGGTCCGCGTCGACCAGGTCGGTGCCGCCTGCCACACCGGCGAGCGCACCTGCTTCGACGCCGACCTCCTGCGCGAGGTCTCCGATGACTGACCCCGAACAGAGGAGTCCGGCCAAGCGCTCCCGCTTCGCCGTCATCGTGCTCGCCGGACTGGCCGCGGCCGGTGCGGCGGCGGTGATCGGGAACCGGGACTGGGTCGCCATCGACGACAACGGCACCGGGGACGCCGCCTATCTGCGCGCCGGACAGGTCGACCTGACCGCGCCGCCGGTCACCGCGACCGCGCTGGTGCTCCTCGCCGCGTGGGGAGTCCTGCTGGTCACGCGCGGACGCTTCCGCGTGGCGATCGCGTGGCTGGCGCTGGTCGCCGCGCTCGCCGTGCTGGGGTTCTCGGTGGCCGCGCTGGTCACCCACCCCGGCGACGTCACCGACGCCGTGAAGCCGCTCAGCGTCGGGGTGAGTCCCTCGGTCTGGGCGTACTGCGGTGTCGCCGCCGGCCTGGTCGCGGTCGTGACCTCGGCCCGCGCCGTGCGCGATGTGCGGTCCTGGCCGGAGATGGGACGTCGCTACGACTCGCCGGCCGACGCCGCCGACGCGGCGCGCGCCGCCGCCGATCCCGCCCGCGGCGCCGGGAGCGACCTCGAGCCCAACAACCTGGACCTCTGGAAGGCGATGGACGAGGGTCGCGACCCGACCGAGGGCTCCGACCACTAGGATCGGGTCACCGGCAGCACCCCGTATCAGCCCCGTACCAAGAGGAGCCCGCATGTCTGACAACCACGGCAACACCCCCGCCGCATGGACGGCGGTCGTGGTGGCGTTGGTCGGCTTCATCGTCGGCGCGGCTGGTCTGATGCTCGACCCGATCAGCTACACGATCTTCTGGGTCGGCGTCGGGCTGAACGTCGTCGCCGGCATCCTCTTCATCGCGATGGCCAAGGCAGGCCTCAACGGCTCGAGTCACTGATCATCAGATGACCGAGCCGATGGTCGCGCAACAGGCCGAGCCTGCGCCGACGACGTCAGCCCCGCAGGTGCGGTCGGGCAGCAGCGCCCGGTGGGCGCGCGTGCTGTGGCCGGCGCTCACCATCGCCGGTCTCGGTGCCACGACGCTCGCGCTGGCGCTGAGGGATCCTCACGCCAAGGGGTCGTGGGGGATGTGCCCCAGTGCCGCGCTCGGCATCGACTGCCCCGGGTGCGGGGGCCTGCGCGCGGTCAACGACCTCACCCACGGGCGATTCCTCGATGCCGCCTCGAGCAACGTCCTGCTGGTGGCGATGATGCCGGTGGCGATCTACTTCCTCGGCCGCTGGCTGGTCGACGCCTGGGTCGGGCGATCGCGTTCGTCCTCGCCGCTGACGATGCCGCTGGTGGTGCTCGGCCTGGTCACGCTGGCCGTGTTCACGGTGCTGCGCAACCTGCCGCAGTTCGGCTGGCTCGCCGCCTGAGCCTGGTTCCAGGCTGAGCCTGACCCCGGGCCCAGACGGCGAACCGGCGCCGACCGGTCGGCCGACCGATCGGCGGTCCGATCAGTTGCCGCCGAAGAGGAGCGAGCCGCTGGTGGCGAGGACGATGATGTTGACCACGAGAGCGATGGCCGACCACACGGTACCGATGATGCCGCAGATGTAACCGGCCTTGATCGTCCCCACGTTGCTGTACACGCCGGGGGCCGCCTCGGTCTCGCGGAGCGCGTTCTTGCCCATGATGATGGCCGGGATGCCGGTGAAGATCCCACAGCAGACCAGGCTCAAGATTCCCAGGATGAGGACAGTGGTTCCCTTGGGGTGGTCATGCGGGGCACCTCCGTATCCGGGTGTGGAGCCGTAGGGGTTGGCGGGCGGCGGGGGACCGTAGCTCATGCGGTGGAACCTTCCTGGGGACTCTCGCGGACTAGGCCCGAACCCTAATCGCTGCGCGGGACCCCGGTGCACGACACCCCGTTTTCGAACGTGTCCGGTGTCTTGCCCAGGTCAGCTGTCGAGACCTGCGTACACGTCGAGGTCGATGACCCCGACGCCCACGAGCACCCAGTAGGTCACGCCCAGCACCAGGCCGACGATGCCGAGCGTCAGGCCGCCGATCGCCATCCCCTCGCCCCGGACCGAGCCCGCTGAGCCGGCGGTCTCCTTCTTGCCCAGGACGCCGAGGATGATGGCCGCGATCGAGAAGATGCCGACGGTGCAGCACGGGAACACGCCGAGGATCCCGGTGATCAGCGAGATGATCGCCGTCGTCGAGGTGCGCTGCGGCGCCGGGTAGGCCCCGGGGGGCTCGTAGCCCGGCGGGGGAGGGGAGTAGCTCATCGTCGAAGTCCTTCGTCGTCGCGCCGGCGATCGGTTCGGCAGGGCCGGTCGCCGTGGGGCGGACCGGAGGACTGACCCTAACCACGTCGTGCCAGACTGGCAGGTGGGCTCGAAGGGCCCTGACTGCCGCCGCTGAAGAGGAACTCGCATGTCCGTGCTCGACGAGATCGTGGCCGGCGTCCGCCTCGACCTGGCCCGTCGGGAGGCGCAGCTGCCCTTGGCCGAGGTGCGCGCCGCCCTCGCCGATGCGCCGGCTCCCCGCGACCCCATGCCGGCGCTGCGCGCGCCCGGGTCGAGCGTCATCGCGGAGGTCAAGCGGCGCAGCCCCAGCAAGGGCGCCCTCGCCGACATCCCCGACCCGGCTGCGCTCGCCGCCGAGTACGCCGCCGGCGGCGCCGCGGCGATCAGCGTCCTCACCGAGGAGCGCCGCTTCGGGGGCAGCCTGGCCGACCTGCGCGCGGTCCGCGATGCCGTCGACGTGCCGCTGCTGCGCAAGGACTTCATCGTCGAGAGCTACCAGCTGGTCGAGGCCCGCGCCGCGGGCGCCGACCTCGCGCTGCTCATCGTCGCCGCGCTCGACGACGACGCTCTGCGTCGCCTGCACGACGAGGCGCGCGAGCTCGGGCTCACGGTGCTGGTGGAGGTGCACGACGAGGCCGAGACCCAGCGGGCGATCGACCTCGGCGCCGAGCTCGTCGGGATCAACGCGCGCAACCTGAAGACCCTCGCGGTCGACAACGACGTCTTCGGAAGACTGGCGCCCCAGGTGCCCGACGACCGGGTGCTGGTCGCGGAGAGCGGCATCGGTGACCCGACCGACGTCAAGCGCTTCGTCGGCGAAGGAGCCCGGGCCGTGCTCGTGGGCGAGGCGCTGGTCCGCGACGGCGAGCCGCGCGCCGCCGTCGCCGCGATGACGGGGGTGCTCCCATGAGCGACGCACTCGCCTCCGGCCAGTGGGACGCCGACGAGCAGGGCTGGTTCGGGACGCCCGGCCAGTGGGGCGGCCGTTTCATGCCCGAGGCGCTGATCGCCGCCCTCGACGAGCTCGACACCGCCTGGCACAAGGCGCTCGCCGATCCGGCGTTCGGCCACGAGTTCGACGCGCTCCTCCAGAACTACGCAGGCGTCCCGAGCATGCTCTACGACGCCCACCGGCTCTCCGAGCGCGCCGGCGCGCGGATCCTCCTCAAGCGGGAGGACCTCAACCACACCGGCGCCCACAAGATCCGCAACGTGCTCGGCCAGGCGCTGCTCACCAAGCGGATGGGCAAGAAGCGGGTCATCGCCGAGACCGGTGCCGGTCAGCACGGCGTCGCCTCGGCCACCGCGGCCGCCTACCTCGGGCTCGACTGCACCGTCTACATGGGCGAGGTCGACACCGAGCGACAGGCCCTCAACGTCGCCCGGATGCAGCTGCTCGGCGCCAAGGTGGTTCCCGTGACCACTGGCTCGCGCACCCTCAAGGACGCCATCAACGAGGCCTTGCGCGACTGGGTCGCCACGGTCGAGGACACCGCCTACCTCTTCGGCACCGCCGCCGGCCCGCACCCGTTCCCGAGCCTGGTGCTGTCGTTCGTGCGCGGGATCGGCGACGAGGCGCGCCGTCAGTGCCTCGACCTCACCGGAGCGCTCCCGAACGCGGTCGCCGCCTGCGTCGGAGGAGGATCCAACGCGATCGGGCTCTTCGCCGGCTTCCTCGACGACCCGGAGGTCGCGATCTACGGCTTCGAGCCCGGGGGAGAGGGCGTCGACACCGCTCGGCATGCGGCGACCATCCACGCCGGTGCCACCGGCGTCCTCCACGGCGCGCGAACCTACCTCCTCCAAGACGACGACGGTCAGACGATCGAGTCGCACTCGATCTCGGCCGGTCTGGACTACCCCGGCGTCGGCCCGCAGCACGCGCACCTGGCCGCGAGCGGGCGGGCCACCTACCTGCCGATCACCGACGCCGCCGCGATGGACGCCATGGCGCTGCTGGCCCGCACCGAGGGGATCATCCCCGCCATCGAGTCGGCCCACGCCGTCGCCGGCGCGCTCGACCTCGCCAAGGAGCGCCCCGGCGAGACGATCCTGGTGAACCTCTCGGGGCGCGGCGACAAGGACATGGGCACGGCCCTGGAGTACTTCGGACTCGGGAAGGCCCACGAGTGAGCAGCACCAGCACCGCCTTCGACACCGCCCGCGCCGAGGGTCGTGCCGCCCTGATCGGCTACCTGCCGGCCGGCTACCCCGACGTCGCGGGCGGCATCACCGCCCTCAAGACCCTCGTCGACGCCGGCTGCGACATCATCGAGATCGGGCTGCCCTACAGCGACCCCGTCATGGACGGCCCGTCGATCCAGGCCGCCGCCCAGCACGCGCTCGACGGTGGCATCCGCACCACCGACGTGATCCGCACCGTCGAGGCCGTGGCCGCCACCGGCACCCCGACGCTGGTGATGACCTACTGGAACCCGGTCGAGCGCTACGGCGTGGAGCGCTTCGCCACCGACCTCGCCAACGCCGGCGGGGCCGGTCTCATCACGCCCGACCTCACCCCCGACTACGCGCCCGAGTGGATCGCCGCGGCCGACGAGCACGATCTCGACAAGGTCTTCCTGGTGGCCCCGTCCTCGACGTCGGAGCGGATCGCGATGACCACCGCGGCGTGCCGCGGCTTCGTCTACGCGGCCGCCGTCATGGGCGTCACCGGCGGGGCCGCCGCCAGCAGCGAGGTCGCCGGGCCCCTCGTCGCGCGCACCCGCGAGACCACCGACCTGCCCATCGGCGTGGGGATCGGCGTCCGCACCGGCGCGCAGGCCGCCGAGCTCGGTGCCTACGCCAACGGCGTCATCGTCGGCACGGCGCTGGTCCGCACCCTGCTCGAGCACCCCGACGACCGGGCCGCCGGGCTGCGGGCGCTGGCCACCTTGACCGAGGAGCTCGCCGAGGGGGTGCGCCGTGCGCCGGCTCGGTCGTAGGGCTCTGCTCCCGTTGCGCGTCATCGGACTGGTGCTCGTCCTCGCGCTCGGTCTGGCCGCGTGCGGCGACGACGAGAAGGCCGCGCCGTTCTCGGGCACGGTGTTGGAGAACCCGTTCCAGGTGCCCGACACCACCCTCACCGACACCGACGGCGAGCCGTTCTCGCTCACCGCCGACACCGATCGCCGGCTCACCCTGGTGTTCTTCGGCTACGTCAACTGCGCCGACATCTGCCCTGCGGTGCTCACCAACCTCGCCTCGGCGCTGACCCGCCTCGACCAGGCCGACCGCGACGACGTCCAGGTCGTGCTGGTCACCAGCGACCCGGACACCGACACACCCAAGACGCTACGCACCTACCTCGACCGGTTCGACGAGTCCTTCATCGGCCTCAGCGGTGACTGGGACTCCATCTCCACCGTCGCGAAGGCGCTCGCGGTCGGACTGGACCGCAAGGATCCAGGTGGTCACACCACCCAGGTCCTCGGCGTCGACTCGGCCGACGAGGCGGGGGTCTTCTGGAGCGCCGACACCAGTCCCTCGCAGTACGCCGACGACATCCACACCCTGCTCCAGGAGTCCTGATCCGGCCGTGATGCTCCCCATGACGTTCCCGCACCCGCCCGGCGACGGGGTCTGGAACCTCGGTCCGTTCCCGATCCGCGGCTACGCGGTGTGCATCATCATCGGCATCGTCGCCGCCATCTGGATCGGCGAGAAGCGCTGGGTGGCGCGGGGCGGCCGGGCCGGCGCCGTCCAGGACCTGGCGATCTGGGCGGTGCCCTTCGGCGTCGTCGGCGCGCGGCTCTACCACGTCGCCACCGACTGGGAGAAGTACTTCGGCGAGGGCAAGAACCCCATCACCGCGCTGTACGTGTGGCGAGGCGGCCTCGGCATCTGGGGGGCGGTGGCCCTCGGCGCGCTCGGGGTGTGGATCTGGGCGCGCCGCAACGACGTCCGGATCTCGGCCATGCTCGACGTCCTGGCGCCCGGCGTCATCGTGGCCCAGGCGATCGGCCGCTGGGGCAACTGGTTCAACCAGGAGCTGTTCGGCAAGCAGACCGACCTGCCGTGGGCGCTCTCGGTGACCGACGACATCGCCCGCGAGAACGGCTATCCGCCCGGCACCACGTTCCACCCCACCTTCCTCTACGAATGCCTGTGGGACCTCGGCATCTTCGGGCTGCTCATCTGGGCCGAGCGCCGGTTCAAGCTCGGCTACGGCCGGGTCTTCGCGCTCTACGTGATGGGCTACACGCTGGGTCGTGGCTGGATCGAGTACCTGCGCATCGACGCCGTCCAACTCGACAACGTGCTCGGGCTGCGCTTCAACGTGTGGACCTCGATCGTGCTGTTCGTCCTCGCCGCGATCTACTTCGTCTGGAGCGCGCGCCGTCACCCCGGTATCGAGCCCTCGCTCTACCTCGACGACCGCTCGCCCGACCCGGAGTCCACCCAGCCGGTCGATCACGACGTCCCCGAGACCGACGCCGCCAAGAGTGACGAGAGCGAGGCGAGCGACGAGACCGATGAGACCGGCTCGGCCGCCGAGGGCGCTGGCGGCAGCGCCAGCACCGACGGCGACCCGTCCCACGACGCCCCCGCCGCCCAAGCGGACTCACCGACCCCATCTGGGAAGTCCGACGACTCCACCGACGACGCGACAGCCGAGGACCCCAGTTCTCGCTGACCCGTCCGCTATGGCTGACGGGTCGGCACAACTCTGCGGTGACCCGTCCGCTATGGCTGACGGGTGAGCGTGCACTCACTCGCCACAGAGCCCGGGGGGAGGGGTGCGGTGGGCGCGGTAGGTGTGAGGAGTTGCCAGGGGGTTGCGAGGGGTGGGGCCGCACCGCCACACGTCCTGCGCGGCGGTGTCCACGATCGAACGCGAGGGGGTCGCGGCGGCACCGCGCGGTGATAGTCTCGAACCTCCGCCGCGTGGGCCAGCGTTGTCCCTTGCGTCCACACGTTCCGCGTTCACCTCGGGGGTTTCCCACCAGCGAGGCCGCGGCACCCACCGACGGGAGTACTTCGAGGTGCCCTACCAGGACACGTTCCCGCCGCACTGGCCGGCCCAGGGGCTCTACGACCCGGCGCAGGAGCACGACGCCTGCGGCGTCGCCTTCGTCGCGACCCTGACCGGCGTGGCCAGCCACGACATCGTCGCCAAGGCGCTCACCGCGCTGCGCAACCTCGACCACCGCGGCGCCGCCGGTGCCGAACCCAACTCCGGTGACGGCGCCGGCATCCTGCTCCAGGTGCCCGACGCGTTCCTGCGCGAGGTCGCCGCGGACGACGGCATCGAGCTCCCCCCGCCGGCCTCCTACGCCGTGGGCACCGCCTTCCTGCCCGGTGACGACGAGCAGGTCGCGAAGACCCGGGCCCGGATCGAGGAGATCGCCGCCGAGGAGGGTCTGGCCGTCCTCGGCTGGCGCGAGGTGCCGATCGACGCCTCCGATCTCGGCTCGATGGCGCTCTCGGTGATGCCGCAGTTCCACCAGCTCTTCGTCGCCGGAGCCGGTGCCCGGCTCACCGGGATGGCCCTGGAGCGGATGGCGTTCTGCCTGCGCAAGCGAGCCGAACGCGAGACCGACGTGTACTTCCCCTCGCTCTCATCGAGGACCATCGCCTACAAGGGCATGCTCACCACCGACCAGCTCGACCGGTTCTATCCCGACCTGCGCGATGAGCGGATGGCCTCGGCGCTGGCCGTGGTGCACTCCCGGTTCTCGACCAACACCTTCCCGAGCTGGCCGCTGTCGCACCCGTTCCGCTTCATCGCGCACAACGGCGAGATCAACACCGTGATGGGCAACCGGAACTGGATGCGGGCGCGCGAGGCGCTGCTCGACTCCGACATGATCCCCGGTGACCTGGAGCGGCTGTTCCCGATCTGCACCCCGGGCGCCTCCGACTCCGCGTCCTTCGACGAGGTGCTCGAGCTGCTGCACCTGGCCGGGCGCTCGCTTCCGCACGCGGTGCTGATGATGATCCCCGAGGCGTGGGAGAACCACACCGAGATGGACCAGCAGCGCCGCGACTTCTACGCCTTCCACTCCTCGATGATGGAGCCGTGGGACGGCCCCGCGTGCGTGGTCTTCACCGACGGCTCCCAGATCGGCGCCGTCCTCGACCGCAACGGCCTGCGCCCCTCGCGCTACTGGGTCACCGACGACGGCCTGGTCGTGCTGGCCTCGGAGGTCGGCGTCCTCGACCTCGACCCGGCCACGATCGTCCGCAAGGGCCGGCTCAAGCCCGGGCGTATGTTCCTCGTCGACACCGACGAGCACCGCATCGTCGAGGACGACGAGATCAAGGCCGAGCTGGCCGCCGAGCACCCGTACGGCGAGTGGCTGCACGCCGGGCTGATCCACCTCGACGACCTCGCCGAGCGCGAGCACATCGTGCACACCCACGCCTCGGTCACCCGCCGCCAGCAGATCTTCGGCTACACCGAGGAGGAGCTGCGGATCCTGCTGACGCCGATGGCCAACACCGGCGGAGAGGCGCTCGGGTCGATGGGCACCGACTCGCCGATCGCCGCGCTGAGTGAGAAGCCGCGGCTGCTGTTCGACTACTTCGCCCAGCTCTTCGCGCAGGTCACCAACCCGCCGCTGGACGCGATCCGCGAAGAGCTGGTCACCTCGCTCAACGGCACGATCGGACCCGAGTCGAACCTGCTGCGCCCGCAGCCGGCGTCCTGTCGCCAGGTGGTGCTGCCGTTCCCGGTGATCTCCAACGACGACCTGGCCAAGATCCGCCAGATCAACCACGACGGCGACATGCCGGGCTTCATCACCCACGTCTCCCGCGGTCTCTACGAGGTCGCCGGCGGCGGCGCCGCGATGGCTGGACGGATCGAGGAGATCTGTGCCGAGGTGAGCGAGGCGATCGCGAGCGGCGCCCGGATCATCGTGCTCTCCGACCGGCACTCCGACGCCGACCTCGCACCGATCCCGTCGCTGCTGCTCACCTCCGCGGTCCACCACCATCTGGTGCGGGAGAAGACCCGGACCCAGGTGGGGCTGCTGGTCGAGGCCGGCGACGTCCGCGAGGTGCACCACGTCGCGCTGCTGGTGGGCTACGGCGCCGCGGCCGTCAACCCCTACCTGGCGATGGAGTCGGTCGAGGACCTCGCGCGGCAGGGCTACTACGTCAAGACCGAGCCGGAGCAGGCCGTCGCCAACCTCATCAAGGCGCTCGGCAAGGGCGTGCTCAAGGTGATGTCGAAGATGGGCGTCTCCACCGTGGCCTCCTACACCGGCGCCCAGATCTTCGAGGCCGTCGGCATCTCTCAGGACGTCGTCGACGCCTACTTCACCGGCACCACCTCCAAACTGGGCGGGATCGGTCTCGACACCATCGCCGAGGAGGTCGCCCGCAGGCACGCGTCGGCCTACCCGCGCGGCGGCGTCCTGCCCGGCCACCGTGAGCTCGAGGTCGGCGGTGAGTACCAGTGGCGCCGCGACGGCGAGCCGCACCTGTTCAACCCCGAGACGGTCTTCCGCCTCCAGCACTCCACTCGCAACCAGCGCTACGACATCTTCAAGCAGTACACGCGCGCCGTGGACGACCAGTCCAGCGCGCTGATGACCCTGCGCGGCCTGTTCCGGTTCAAGGACGCCGAGGACACCGGTCGCGCGCCGGTGCCGATCGAGGAGGTCGAGCCGGTCTCGGAGATCGTCAAGCGGTTCTCCACCGGCGCGATGTCCTACGGCTCGATCTCGCGGGAGGCGCACGAGACCCTCGCGATCGCGATGAACCGGCTGGGGGCGAAGTCCAACACCGGCGAGGGCGGCGAGGACCCCGAGCGGCTCTACGACCCCGAGCGGCGCAGCTCGATCAAGCAGGTCGCCTCCGGCCGCTTCGGCGTCACCTCGGAGTACCTCACCAACGCCGACGACATCCAGATCAAGATGGCGCAGGGCGCCAAGCCCGGCGAGGGCGGCCAGCTGCCGGGCAACAAGGTCTACCCCTGGGTGGCCAAGACCCGGCACTCGACGCCGGGCGTCGGCCTGATCAGCCCGCCGCCGCACCACGACATCTACTCCATCGAGGACCTCGCCCAGCTGATCCACGACCTCAAGAACGCCAACCCGCAGGCGCGGGTGCACGTCAAGCTGGTCTCGGAGGTCGGTGTCGGCACGGTCGCCGCGGGCGTCTCCAAGGCGCACGCCGACGTCGTCCTCATCTCCGGGCACGACGGCGGCACCGGCGCCTCGCCGCTCACCTCGCTCAAGCACGCCGGCGGGCCGTGGGAGCTCGGCCTGGCCGAGACCCAGCAGACCCTGCTGGTCAACGGGCTGCGCGACCGGATCGTCGTCCAGGCCGACGGCCAGCTCAAGACAGGTCGCGACGTCGTCATCGCGGCGCTGTTGGGCGCCGAGGAGTTCGGCTTCGCCACGGCGCCGCTGGTGGTGTCGGGCTGCATCCTGATGCGCGTGTGCCACCTCGACACCTGTCCGGTCGGCGTGGCGACCCAGAACCCGGTGCTGCGCGAGCGCTTCTCGGGCAAGGCCGAGTACGTCGTCACCTTCTTCGAGTACGTCGCCCAGGAGGTTCGCGAGCTGCTCGCCGAGCTCGGGTTCCGCTCGATCGACGAGGCTGTGGGACAGGTCTCGGCTCTCGACGTCGGCGACGCCGTCGACCACTGGAAGGCCTCGGGGCTCGACCTCGCGCCGATCCTGCACGAGGTCGACCACGCCCAGTTCCCCGACCAGGCTCGTCGTCGAATCGGGGACCAGGACCACGGGCTCGACCGCTCCCTCGACGTCACCGAGCTGGTGCCGCTGGCCGAGGCCGCGCTCGAGCGCGGCGAGCCGGTGCGTGCGCAGGTGCGGATCCGCAACGTCAACCGCACCGTCGGCACGATCCTGGGCCACGAGGTCACCAAGCGCTACGGCGGCGCCGGGCTCCCCGAGGGCACGATCGACCTCACCTTCACCGGCTCGGCCGGCCAGTCGTTCGGCGCGTTCGTGCCCACCGGCATCACGCTGCGCCTCGAGGGCGACGCCAACGACTACGTCGGCAAGGGGCTCTCCGGTGGCCGGATCGTCGTCCGCCCCGACCGCACGGCCTCCCTCGACGACCGCGAGCAGATCATCGCCGGGAACACGATCGCCTACGGCGCCACCTCGGGCCGGATCTTCCTGCGCGGTGGGGTGGGCGAGCGCTTCGCCGTCCGCAACTCCGGCGCCTGGCTGGTCACCGAGGGGGTCGGCGACCACGGCTGCGAGTACATGACCGGCGGCCGGGTGGTGGTGCTCGGCTCGACCGGGCGCAACTTCGCCGCCGGCATGTCCGGCGGGGTGGCGTGGGTCCTCGACCTTGCCGAGGGGCGCGTCAACCGCGAGCTCGTCGAGCTGGGTCCCGTCGAGGGCGAGGCGGCCGCCGAGCTCGAGGAGCTGGTTCGCGAGCACTTCGAGGAGACGGGGTCGCCGGTCGCCGAGGCACTGCTCGCCGACTGGCCCCAGGCACTGACCCGCTTCACCGAGGTGATGCCACGCGACTACCGGATCGTCCTGGAGGCCAAGGCGAAGGCCGAGGCCGAGGGACTCGACGAGAACCAGACCGCCCACGCGATGATGGAGGCCCTCCATGGCTGACCCCCGCGGATTCCTCACCAGCGGCCGCCAGGTCGCCGAGCGCCGTCCGGTCCAGGAGCGGATCGGCGACTGGAACGAGGTCTACCCAGGCTCGGCCGGTCGTGCGCTGCTGCCGATCATCACCGAGCAGTCGGGCCGCTGCATGGACTGCGGCATCCCGTTCTGTCACCAGGGCTGCCCGCTGGGCAACCTGATCCCGGAGTGGAACGACCTGGTCTGGCGCGGCGACTGGGACGACGCGATCCAGCGCCTGCACGCGACCAACAACTTCCCCGAGTTCACCGGCCGGCTCTGTCCGGCGCCGTGCGAGACGGCGTGTGTGCTCGGGATCAACCAGGACCCGGTCACGATCAAGAACATCGAGGTCTCCATCATCGACCGCGCCTGGGAGTCGGGCATGGTGCGGCCGCAGGCGCCCGAGTGGCTCTCGGGCCGCACGGTCGCGGTCGTCGGCTCGGGCCCGGCCGGCCTGGCCGCCGCCCAGCAGCTCACCCGGGCCGGCCACACGGTCGCGGTCTACGAGCGCGCCGACAAGATCGGCGGCCTGCTGCGCTACGGCATCCCCGAGTTCAAGATGGAGAAGCAGCACCTGGATCGGCGCTTGGACCAGATGCGCCGCGAGGGCACCGTCTTCCGCACCGGCATCGAGGTGGGTGCGCCCGGTTCCGCGCTGAGCACCGAGCGGCTGCGCGAGCGCTATGACGCCGTCGTCCTGGCCATGGGCGCCACGGCCGCGCGCGACCTGCCGGTGCCCGGACGGGAGCTGGGCGGCATCCACCAGGCGATGGAGTTCCTGCCGCAGGCCAACCGTGCGGCCGTGGGGGAGGAGCTCGAGGAGCAGATCCTCGCCACTGGCAAGAACGTAGTGATCATCGGTGGCGGCGACACCGGTGCCGACTGCCTCGGCACCTCCACCCGCCACGGCGCGGCCTCGATCACCCAGCTGGAGATCATGGCCGAGCCTCCCGTGGACCGGCCTGAGAGTCAGCCGTGGCCGACCTACCCGATGATCTTCCGGGTCTCCTCGGCCCACGAGGAGGGCGGCGACCGGGTCTACGGCGTCTCCACCAAGGAGTTCCTCGGCGACGACGACGGCAACGTGCGGGCCCTGCGCCTGGTCGACGTCGTGTTCGACGGCGGCAGGCTGACCGAGATCGAGGGCACCGAGCGGGAGATCCCCGCCGAGCTCGTGCTCTTCGCGATGGGCTTCGTGGGCCCCGAGCGCCCGGGGCTGGTCGAGGAGCTCGGCGTCGAGCTCGACGAGCGTGGGAACGTGGCCCGCGACCAGGGCTACCAGACCTCCGTGCCCGGCGTGTTCTCCGCCGGCGACGTCGGCCGCGGCCAGTCGCTCATCGTGTGGGCGATCGCCGAGGGCCGGGCGGCGGCCGCCGCCGTGGACACCTTCCTCATGGGCTCGACCACGCTTCCCGCGCCCATCCCGCCGACCGCGCGTCCGCTGGTCGTCTGACCCTCGACCGTCCCGTTTCTCGCCGACCCGTCAGCTATAGCGGACGGGTCGGCACCATTTCGCGCTGACCCGTCCGCTATAGCTGACGGGTCAGCGTCGAAGACCCTCTTGGAACGATCCAAAGTCCGGTAGGGTGATGCCGTGCGGAGAGCAAAGATCGTGTGCACCCTTGGCCCGGCCACCAGCAGCGCGGAGCGGATCCGAGAACTGGTCGATGCGGGCATGAACGTGGCGCGGCTGAACATGAGCCATGGGAGCCACGCCCAGCACGAGGAGTCCTATCGCCGGGTCCGGCAGGCAGCCGACGAGTCCGGGCGCGGAGTGGGCATCCTTGCCGACCTCCAGGGTCCCAAGATCCGGCTGGGCACCTTCGCCGACGGACCCGTCACGCTCGAGCGCGGCCAGGAGTGGACCATCACCACCCGCGACGTCCCGGGCGACGCCGAGATCGCGAGCACCACCTATGAGGGACTGGCCGGCGACGTCGCCGCGGGCGACCCGATCCTCATCGACGACGGGAAGGTGCGCCTGAAGGTCAAGCGCGCCGGCGACACCGACGTCGTCACCGAGGTGGTCGTCGGCGGCCGGGTCAGCGATCACAAGGGGATCAACCTTCCCGGCGTCGCGGTCTCGGTGCCGGCGCTGTCGGACAAGGACATCGAGGACCTGCGGTTCGCGCTGCGACTCGGCGTCGACTTCATCGCGCTCAGCTTCGTGCGCGATGCCCGCGACGTCGAGGACGTGCGCCGGATCATGCGCGAGGTCGGGCAGATGCTGCCGGTGATCGCCAAGATCGAGAAGCCGCAGGCGATCGAGAACCTCGATGAGGTGATGGAGGCCTTCGACGGCTTCATGGTGGCGCGCGGTGACCTCGCCGTGGAGTGCCCGCTCGAGGACGTGCCGTTCCTGCAGAAGGAGATCGTCCGCAAGGCGCGCCTGAATGCGAAGCCGGTCATCGTGGCCACCCAGATGCTGGAGTCGATGGTCTCCAGCCCGGCGCCGACGCGGGCCGAGGCGAGCGACGTCGCGAACGCCGTCCTCGACGGCGCCGATGCGGTCATGCTCTCGGGCGAGACGAGTGTCGGCGAGCACCCGATCCATGTGGTCGAGACGATGTCGCGAATCATCTGCGCCACCGAGAAGCACGCCTTGGAGGCCACCGACGCCGGTCAGATCACCCGGATCCAGTGGGACCCGCACACCCGCGGCGGGGTCATCGCGAAGGCGGCCGAGGAGGTCGCGGCGCGCGTCGACGCCAAGTACGTCGTCGCGTTCACCCAGAGCGGCGACACCGCACGCCGCATCGCGCGACTGCGCAGCGCGATCCCCACGCTGGCCTTCACGCCGGAGAACCGGGTGCGCTCGCAGCTCTCGCTGGTCTGGGGGGTCGAGACGTTCCGGACCCAGGCCGTGCAGCACACCGATGAGATGGTGCGCCAGGTCGACGAGCAGCTGCTCGCGATCGGGCGGGTCAAGGAGGGGGACCTGGTGGTGATCGTGGCCGGAGCGCCGCCCGGCATCCCGGGCTCCACCAATGCGCTGCGGATCCACCGGATGGGCGACGCGATGCACGGTGTCGCGCCGGCCTACCGCGGCCTGGACTAGTCACCGGACGAGCCCCCGGCGGGTCTTGAACGGGTCCTGGACGGCGTGGTGCCTCGGGTGCCCCGGGTGGGATTCGAACCCACACTGAATGGTGTTTGAGACCATCGCCTCTGCCGTTGGGCTACCGGGGCGCAGCCGACGAAACCCTATCCGAGACGGGCCGGCGAGCACGTATTGCCTAAAGACGATCAACTAACTAGACTTTGGGCTCCGTTCCTCCATCCTCCGGGAGCCGTCGTGTGGAATGTCCTCATCTGGGCCGTCGTGAGCAATGACCGAGCCATCCGCAACGCCCGCCAGGGCGCGACGGAGTGCAGCAGGCGGCGGGTCGAGCGCGCGGAGGTCGAGCTCGCACTGGCGCGACCCGCCGGCCCGATGCCCGGCGAGGAACGCCTGCGGGAGGCGCACGTCCGCTAGCGGCTCGCCGGCCCGATAGGTTGGAGCCGTGACTTCCGCGACGTCGTCCGCCCGCTCCGTCGTGATCGCCGAGGACGAGACCCTGATCCGGATGGATCTGGCCGAGATGCTCACCGACGAGGGCTACGACGTCGTCGGTCAGGCGGCCGACGGCGCCAAGGCGATCGAGCTGGCCGAGCAGCTGCGCCCGGATCTGGTGATTCTCGACGTCAAGATGCCGGTCCTCGACGGGATCGCGGCCGCCGAGGCGATCGCCGCCAAGCGGATCGCCCCGGTGGTCATCCTCACCGCCTTCTCCCAGCGCGACCTGGTCGAGCGGGCCCGCGATGCCGGCGCGATGGCCTACCTGGTCAAGCCGTTCACCCAGTCCGACCTGGTGCCCGCGATCGAGATGGCGCTGAGCCGGTTCGCCGAGATCGCCCACCTGGAGTCGGAGGTCGGCGACCTCACCGAGCGGCTGGAGACGCGCAAGGCCGTCGACCGGGCCAAGGGGATCCTCCAGGAGCGCCTCGAACTCAGCGAGCCCGACGCGTTCCGCTGGATCCAGAAGACCGCGATGGATCTGCGGCTCTCGATGCGTCAGGTCGCCGACGGCGTCGTCGAGCACGGCCCCGAGATTGCCGATCGTTGACAGTCCGGGTGCCGTAGCGCGTCAGGTCACGATTGCACAACGTCGTAAATCATCCGCGCCGGACCGTCGTACTCGGGGGTTTTCCCGATTAGGTTGCTCGCAGCACGATTCAGATTCGGGCCGCCGGCCCGGATTGCCGAGACCATGGAGGCTGCTTTGACCCCCACCCGACGTACTGCGCGCCGCGCCGCGGCGCTGGTCGCAGTCGCCGCTCTCTCGCTCTCCGCCTGCGGAAGCGACGACGGCGACGACAACGACAACGAGTCCAGCGCTCCCGACCCGGGAACCTCGGAGACCAGTGACACCACCGGGGACGCTCCGGCCAAGACGGGTGACGGGACGCTCAAGATCGGTGCCCTGCTGCCGACGACCGGTGACCTCGCCTATCTCGGTCCGCCGGAGATCGCCGGCGTCCAGCTGGCCATCGACGACATCAACGCCGCGGGCGGCGTCAACGGCAAGATGCTCGATGAGAAGGTCCTCCTCGAGGACTCCGGCGACGGCACGCCCGACATCGCCGGCCAGTCGGTCGACGCCCTGTTCGGCGAGGACGTCGACGTGATCGTCGGTGCGGCGGCCTCGGGCGTCTCGCTCAGCGTCATCGACAAGATCACCAGCGCCGGCGTCCTCCAGATCTCGCCGGCCAACACCGCCCCGGCCTTCGACACCTACGACGACAAGGGTCTCTACTTCCGCACCGCGCCGTCCGACCGGCTCCAGGGCCAGGTCATCGGCGATCTCGCGGTCAAGGACGGATTCTCCAACGTCGCGGTGATGGCGCGTCAGGACGCCTACGGCGAGGGTCTGGCCGAGCAGGTCGAGACCACGCTGAAGGAGAAGGGCGCCTCGGTCCCGGCGAACATCCTCTACGCCGCCGACGCGGAGAACTTCACCGCCGAGATCAACCAGCTCGCCGCGGCCAAGCCCGACGCGATCGTGCTGATCACCTTCGAGGAGATCACCAAGATCGTCCCGGCACTGACCGCCAAGGGCCTGGGTCCGGACAAGGTGCAGTACTACTTCGTCGACGGCAACATGGCCGACTACAGCGACCAGCAGTTCGACCTGACCGGCGTCAAGGGCACCTTCCCGGCTCCGGCCGAGGTCGACCCCGAGTTCAACAAGCGTCTGGACGGGGCCAACGGCGGGAAGCTCGAGGACTACACCTACGGACCGCAGTCCTACGACGCCACGGTCCTGGTCGCCCTGGCCGCCATTGCGGCCGGTGACGACTCCGGCGAGTCGATCGCCTCGCAGATGCAGGCTGTCTCGCGCGACGGCACGAAGTGCACCGCCTTCAAGGAGTGCGCCGACCTGCTCGCCGACGGCGAGGACATCGACTACGACGGCGTCTCCGGCCCGGTCGACCTGAACGACAACGGCAGCCCGAATGCCGCCACCATCGGCATCCAGGAGTACACCGGCAACAAGTACAAGCAGATCGACTCCGTGGGCGGCGTCCTGGAGTGATCCGCGCGTCAGGCGCTGTCGGCGTCTGACCTGCAATGCCCACAGCGGGGCCCGGCCGACCGGCCGGGCCCCGCTGCGCGTCCGATCGCCGTCCGGCGGCGATGAAGACACCCTGAAACGACACCGAGCCGTCGTCACGACGACGACGGCTCGGTGTGGGCGGGGCTGATGCGGCTCAGGCCTTGGCGAGGGTGCCGAGGTAGAGCTGGATGACCTTCGGGTCGTTGGCGAGCTCGCGGCCGGTGCCGGTATAGGCATTGCGGCCGTGGTCGAGCACGTAGCCGCGGTCGCAGATCTGCAGGCAGCGGCTGGCGTTCTGCTCGACCATGATCACCGAGACGCCGGCGCGGTTGATCCGCCGGGTCTGCACGAACACCTCGTCCTGCAGCACGGGGGACAGGCCCGCCGACGGCTCGTCGAGCAGCAGCACCGAAGGCTCCATCATCAGCGCGCGGCCCATCGCCACCATCTGCCGCTCGCCACCCGACAGCGAGCCCGCGCGCTGGGCGCGGCGCTCGTAGAGGGAGGGGAAGATCTCGGCGACGAAGGCGAACCGGTCCTTGAACTTCGAGGGCTCCTGGTAGCAGCCCATCTCCAGGTTCTCCTGGATGGTCAAGGAGGGGAACACGTTGTTGGTCTGGGGCACGAAGCCGATGCCCTTGGCGACCAGCGAGTCGGCGCGCTGGTTGGTGATCTCCTCACCCTTCAGCTTCACCGTGCCCGACTTGATCTTCACCAGCCCGAACAGCGACTTGAGCAGGGTCGACTTCCCGGCGCCGTTGGGCCCGATGATGCCGACCAGCTCGTTCTCGGCGCAGTACAGGTCGGCGCCGTTGAGGATGTTGACGCCGGGCAGGTAGCCCGCCACGAGTGCGTCGGCCCGGAGGACCGCGCCCTCGGCGGCCGCCAGGTGGGCCTCCCGGACGGCGTCCGCGCCGGAGGGGGGAGTGGCCTCGCCGGTCTCCGTGGCGCCGTCCTTGGCGAGCGTGGGGCGTTCGTACTCGCTCATCGGGCCTCCTCCTCGTGCTCGGCGGCCAGTTCGGCCTCCGCCTCGGCCATGATCCGCTCCTCGGCCTCGAAGGTGAGCTCCTGATCGTGGTGCGCGCCGAGGTAGGCGTCGATCACCCGCTGGTCGCTCATCACCGTATCCGGTGGCCCCTCGGCGATCACCTGACCCTGCGCCATCACGATGACCCAGTCGGAGATGTCGCGGACCATGTCCATGTCGTGCTCGACGAAGAGCACGCTGCGGCCCTCGTCGCGCAACGACTTCACGTGGCCGAGCAGGGACTGCTTCAGGGCGGGGTTGACGCCGGCCATGGGCTCATCGAGCATCACCAGCTCGGGGTCGGCCATCAGCGCGCGCGCCATCTCCAGCAGCTTGCGCTGGCCGCCCGACAGCGATCCGGCGAAGTCCTCGCGCTTCTCGTGCAGCAGGAACCGGCGCAGCAGGTCGTCGGCCCGTTCGGTGTTCTTCGCCTCCTGGTCGCGCCAGAGGAAGGAGAACATCGCGGCCCAGATCTTCTCGCCGACCTGCTTGCCGGCGCCGACTCGCATGTTCTCGATGACGGTGAGCCTGGAGAGGACCTTGGTGAGCTGGAAGGTGCGCACCATGCCCATCCGGGCCACCTTGGCGGCCGGGACGCCGGCGAGGTTCTGGCCCTTGAAGGACCACTTGCCCTCGTCGGGCCGGTCGAACCCGGTCAGCAGATTGAAGAAGGTCGTCTTGCCCGCACCGTTGGGTCCGATGAGCGCGGTGATGGCACCGCGTTGGATCTCCACGTGCTTGACGTCGACGGCGGTCAGTCCGCCGAAGGTGCGCCGGACGCCGGAGGCGACCACGATCGGGTCTGGCTTCTTGGCGCCCGGCTCGTGCTCGACGTCCTTGAAGACCTCGCGCAGGTTCGCGCGGGTGGGTGCCGCCGGCGACTCGTCGGTCGACTTGCGCAGCGAGGGGACCTGGTTGTCGTCGTCAGCGGCCATCGATCGCCAACTCCTTCCGATCGCCGAAGATGCCTTGGGGGCGGAAGATCATGATCAGCATCAGCGCCAGGCCGAGGATGATGAACCGCATCAGGCTGGCCTGCTGGTCGTTCATCAGCCAGTTGGGGATGACGTCGTTGCGGGCGGCCTGGGTGAAGAACGCGCCGAGTCCGCTGAGCAGGCCCCACACGATCACGGCCCCGACCACCGGGCCGAGCACGCGTGCGGCGCCACCGACGAGCAGCACCGTGAAGGCGTAGAACGTCGTGTCGGTGGCGTAGTCGGTGGGGATGACCGCGTTCTTGTAGAAGCCGTAGATGAAGCCGGCGAAGGCACCGAAGATGCCACCCACGATCAGGGCCTGCATCTTGTAGGCGTAGACGTTCTTGCCGAGGCTGCGCACGGCGTCCTCGTCCTCGCGGATCGCCTTGAGCACGCGGCCCCACGGGCTGCGCATCAGGAGCCAGACGACGACGCAGCAGATGGCCACGAGCGCCCAGCCCACGATCATCACCCAGGCGTCGTTGACCCGCCAGCTGATCGGGCCGATCGAGATCGGGCCGTCGAGCGGGTTGAGCGCACGGAAGTCGGCCACGAAGTTGCTCTGCAGGCCGTCTTGGCCACCGAAGTCGAACTTGCGGTCGAAGGTCACCGAGCCGAGCGTCTGCCGGATGATCTCGGCCGCGGCAATGGTGACGATGGCCAGGTAGTCGGCGCGCAGCCGCAGGGTCGGGATGCCGAGCAGGAGCGCGAGGACGACCGCCATCAGCACGCCGACGGCCAGGCCCAGCCACAGGCTGAGGCCGAAGACCGCGACGAAGGAGGCCATGGTGTAGCCGCCGACGGCCATGAAGGCCGCCTGGCCGAAGTTGAGCAACCCGGTGTAGCCGAAGTGCACGTTGAGGCCGATCGCCGCCAGGCAGTAGACGATGGCGAGCGGACCGAAGGCCTGCTCGATCGTGAAGGTGAGAATGCTGCCGAAGTCCACGGGTTCCTCCTTTCTATCCGATGCGCTGGGCCCGGCCGAGCAGACCCTGGGGACGGACGAGCAGGACGAGGATCAAGATCACCAGCGCTCCGACGTACTTGAGCTCGGAGGGGATCCACAGCGTCGAGACCTCCACGAACGCGCCGATCACCAGCGCGCCGAGCATCGCGCCCCAGATGGTGCCGAGACCACCGAGCACCGTGGCCGCGAACACCAGCAGGAGGATCTTGAAGCCGAGCTGGAAGTTGAAGCCCTGGGTGATACCGAGCAGGACGCCGGAGAGCGCGGCCAGCGCGCCGCCCACGGTCCATACCGCCGCGATCACCCGCTCGACGTTGATGCCGGACGACGCCGCGAGCGCCGGATTGTCCGCGACCGCGCGGGTCGCCTTGCCCAGACGCGTGTACTGCAGCAGCAGCGAGACGCCGATCAGCGCGGCCAAGGCCACGAGCACGACCGCGACGTCGCGTGGGGTGATCAGGATCTGGCCGATGCTCCAGGGCTCGACCGAGGAGTACTGCGAGTAGGACTTGTTGTTCCCGCCCACCAGGTACTGGAAGACGCTGCGCAGGAAGATCGAGAGGCCGATGCTGACGATCATCATCGCGATCAGTCCGGTGCCCCGGTGTCGCAGCGGACGCCACAGCGCCCGGTCGTTGACGTAGCCGAAGATCCCTCCGACGACGAAGGCCGCGAGCACGCCCACGATCACGGTCACGTTGCCGATGCCGGGAAGGGAGATCTTCCCGGGCAGCTGATCGACCCAGAGCCCGACCAGCGCGCCGAAGGTGATCATCTCGCCGTGGGCGAAGTTGGTCAGGCCGGTGGTCCCGAAGATCATCGAGAGCCCGAGGGAGGCCATCGCCAGCAGGAGTGCGAACACGATGCCGCCGACGAGGAGCTGGAGCCCCTCGATGAACTTGCCCGGCGGGTCGGGCAGCGGTTCGTCGATCGGGAAGGTGACCGTGTAGTTGTTCGTGGTGTTGAAGTTGACCTTCAGCTCGACCTGGCTCGGATCACGCAGGGCGGCGTTCTCCGGCAGCGTGTCGGTGTCGATCTTGATCGTGAAGTCCTTGTTGAGGTTGCTCAACGGGTCGCCCGGGAGCGCGACGTCGAAGATGCCGTTCGCGTCGGTGACGGCATCGCCGATGACGGCGCCGTCGGGTCCGGTGACGCTCACCTTCACATCGGGGACCGGTGTG
Source organism: Nocardioides epinepheli (assembly GCF_037936805.1). Taxonomy (NCBI): domain Bacteria; kingdom Bacillati; phylum Actinomycetota; class Actinomycetes; order Propionibacteriales; family Nocardioidaceae; genus Nocardioides; species Nocardioides epinepheli. The sequence goes on from NZ_JBBMMC010000006.1 coordinate 203,621, forward strand.
GGCGGCGACGTGCGCTGGTCGCGCAGACAGCCCTGGATGTGGATCGCACCGTCGTCGCTGGTGGGGAACTGGCAACCGGCGGGAGCGGCGCCGGCGGTGGCAGCCGACGCGCTCGGTGCGCCGAGCGCGATCAAGGCGAGGAGTGGCGCGAGCAGCAGCGCGACGAGCGCGCCGAGCACGATCCCGCGCCGTCCGGGTGGTCGGGGAGTGGGGCTGGCCGTGGAGCTGGACATGGTCAAGCGGTCCCTCGTTTCGTCGCCTCGGGCGAGGCCGTGCGCAGTGGCATGCGCTGAGACAATAGACCCACCGGGGCCCCGAGGTACCCCGTCGACACCGAAACGTAGCCAGACTTGTCTGCGGAGGGACCGCGTTTGCGGCCTCATCTGACAGGTCGGCCCGCTGCGCGTAGAGTGCGTGACCGACTTGCGCCCGGGACCGGCGCGAGGGGAAGCAGGATTCACGATGTCGCGATCGCCGATCGGTGTGCGCTCGGCCGAGTTGGCCGATGCCGCATTCCTCGCGGAGCTGTGGTCGGCGGTGGTGCGCAAGGCCGAGCGCCAAGAGCACGTTGCGGACCTCGAGCAGACCATCAAGGCCGCCGAGGCCTCGCCCGAGCAGCGGCTCGTGGTGGCCGAGTACAACGAGTGTCCGGCCGGTGCCGTGCTGCTCCGCGTCGGCACGGTGACCCCCCTCAACGTCGAGCCGGCCGTGCAGATCATCGCGCCCACCGTCCTGCCCGAGTTCCGACGCCACGGCATCGGCCGCACGCTCATGGAGTGCGGAGTCGCCTTCGCCGAGGACATCGGCCTCCCGCACGTGGCCACCGGCGTGGACTCGGGGGCGCGCGATGCCAACCGCTACATGGCGCGCCTCGGACTGGCGGCGGCGGTGACCTACCGCTTCGCCCCCACCGGAGCCGTCCGCGCCAGGCTGGCGACGCCGGGATCCTCGAGGCGGCGCAGCCTGGTGCTCACCGCCCGCCGCTCGATGCGACGCAACGAGCGCTCCGACGAGGACTGACGCCGCCGGCGGTTGAGCAAGCAGCGCCGACGCTACGCCGGCAGTGCGCCTCCGCCGGAGGTTGAGCAAGCGAGCGCAAGCGAGCGCTGACGAAATCCCGGCGGCCGTCGCTGCCAACCTTGGTGGGGGAGGCTCGCGTGGTTTCGTCGGCGCCGACGAGTTCGTTCCTCACTCGTCGGCTTGCTCAACCTCCGGGGAGTCGCTCCGGCCGGAGGTTGAGCAAGCGAGCGTCAGCGAGCGCTGACGAAACCCCGGCGGCCGTCGCTGCCAACCTTGGTGGGGGAGGCTCACGAGGTTTCGTCGGCGCCGACGAGTTCGTTCCTCACTCGTCGGCTTGCTCAACCTCCGAGGGGGTGCGGCGGCCGGAGGTTGAGCAAGCGAGCGTCAGCGAGCGCTGACGAAACCCCGGCGGCCGTCGCTGCCGACGCTGGTGGGGGAGGCCCACGAGGTTTCGTCGGCGCCGACGAGTTCGTTCCTCACTCGTCGGCGCCCAGCCTCCCAGACGGCAACGCCTCCGGCCCTCACTGCAGCGTCGGTGGCGGCGGCTAGGGTCGAGCACGTGACCGAGGCACCCACCACCGCCGACGATGCCCGCCCGCGCCTGCTCCTGCTCGACGGCCACTCGCTGGCCTATCGCGCGTTCTTCGCGCTGCCGGTCGAGAACTTCTCCACCACGACCGGGCAGTTCACCAACGCCGTCTTCGGGTTCACCTCGATGCTCATCAACGTGCTGCGCGACGAGCAGCCCACCCACATCGGCGTCGCCTTCGACGTCTCGCGCCAGACCTTCCGCATGGAGGAGTACTCCGAGTACAAGGCCAAGCGGCAGAAGACTCCCGGCGAGTTCAGCAGCCAGCTGCCGCTGATCGAGGAGGTGCTCGACGCGCTGCGGATCCCGTTCTTGAAGAAGCCGGGCTACGAGGCCGACGACATCATCGCCACGCTCACCACCCAGGCGCTCGCCGACGGCATGGAGGTGCTCATCCTCACCGGCGACCGCGACTCGCTCCAACTGGTCACCGAGCACTCCACGGTCCTCTATCCCACCCGAGGCGTCTCGGAGCTGGCGCGGATGACACCCGAGGCGGTCGAGGCGAAGTACGGCGTCGCGCCGGCTCGCTATCCCGAGCTCGCGGCGCTGGTGGGGGAGGACTCCGACAACCTCCCGGGCATCCCCGGCGTCGGCCCGAAGACCGCGGCGAAGTGGCTCGGCCTCTACGACGGCCTCGACAACGTCATCACCCGGGCCGACGAGGTCAAGGGCAAGGCCGGCGACAACCTGCGCGCTCACCTCGGCGACGTCATGCGCAACCGGCGGCTCAACGCCCTGGTCCGCGACCTCGACCTCGAGCGCACCCCGGCCGACCTCGCCCGGCAGGCGTGGGACCGCCACGAGGTCCACACCCTCTTCGACGGCCTCGAGTTCCGCGTGCTGCGCAACCGGCTGTTCGAGGAGATCGAGTCGACCGAGGTGATCGAGGAGGGCGGCTTCGCGCTCGAGGGACAGGTCGTCGCCCCCGGCGAGCTCGGAGCCTGGCTCGCCGAGCTCGAGGCCGCCGAGCGCACCGGCCTGCACGTGCGCGGCGCGTGGGGTGCCGGCACCGGCCGGGTCGAGGGCCTCGGTCTGGCCACCGCCACCGGCCGCTCGGCCTACCTCGACGTCGCCGGCCTCACCCCCGACGACGACGCCGCGCTGGCCGCCTGGCTGGCCGACCCCGACCGGCCCAAGGTCCTCCACGACGCCAAGGGGCCCGAGCTCGCCCTCGCGGCCCACGGCTGGCCGTTGCGGGGCGTGGTGAGCGACACCGCGCTGGCCGCCTACCTGGTGCGCCCCGACCAGCGCTCCTACGACCTGGCCGACCTCACCGTGCGCTATCTCAAGCGCGAGCTGAAGGAGGAGCGAGCCGAGGCCGACGCCGATCAGGGGGCGCTCTTCGAGGAGGAGACCGACGTCGCCGGTCCGGCGATGCTGCACGCCCGCGCGGTCCTCGACCTCGCCGAGGCCCTCGACGAGCAGCTCGCCGAGCGCGGCGGCACCGAGCTGCTGGCGCAGGTCGAGCTGCCGTTGGTGCACCTGCTGACGCGCATGGAGCAGACCGGCATCGCCGTCGACATCGATCACCTCGAGTCGCTCCAGGGAGAGTTCGACTCCGAGGTCCGCGCCGCCGCGGAGGCGGCCTACGACGCGATCGGCAAGGAGATCAACCTCGGCTCGCCCAAGCAGCTGCAGGTGGTGCTCTTCGACGAGCTCGACATGCCGAAGACCAAGCGCACCAAGACCGGCTACACCACCGACGCCGACGCGCTGCAGTCGCTGTACGTCAAGACCGAGCACCCGTTCCTGGCCCACCTGCTGCGGCACCGCGACGTGATCCGGCTGCGGCAGACCATCGAGGGACTCCTCAAGACCGTCGCTCCCGACGGCCGCATCCACACCACGTTCAACCAGACGATCGCGGCCACCGGCCGGCTCTCGAGCACCGAGCCGAACCTCCAGAACATCCCGATCCGTACCGAGGAGGGCCGCCGGATCCGCGAGGGCTTCGTGGTCGGCGAGGGCCAGGAGAGCCTGCTCACCGCCGACTACAGCCAGATCGAGATGCGGATCATGGCGCACCTCTCGGCCGACGAGCTGCTCATCGAGGCCTTCCGCTCCGGCCGCGACTTCCACTCCATCACCGCCGCGCGTGTGTTCGACGTGCCGGCCGAGGAGGTCAGCGTCGAGCAGCGCGCGAAGATCAAGGCGATGAACTACGGCCTGGCCTACGGCCTGTCGGCCTTCGGTCTCGGACAGCAGCTGGGCATCGCGCCCGCGGAGGCTCGTGGCCTGATGGATGAGTACTTCGAGACCTTCGGCGGCATCCGCGACTACCTCCACGGCGTCGTGGCGCAGGCTCGCAAGGACGACTACACCGAGACCATCATGGGACGCCGCCGCTACCTGCCCGACCTCAACAGCGACAACCGGCAGCGTCGCGAGATGGCCGAGCGGATGGCGCTCAACGCCCCGATCCAGGGCTCCGCGGCCGACCTCATCAAGGTCGCGATGCTCCGCACCCAGGCCGCGATGGACGAGGCCGGCCTGGGCTCGAGGATGCTGCTGCAGGTCCACGACGAGCTCGTGTTCGAGGTCGCGCCCGGTGAGGCGCAGACGCTGGAGGCGCTGGTGCGCGAGCAGATGGCCGGGGCCGCCGACCTCACCGTGCCCCTCGACGTCTCGGTCGGCACCGGCCGCTCCTGGCACGACGCCGCGCACTGACGAGGGGCGCGCGAGCCTGCGAGCGCGCGCCCTCGTCGATGGTGGTCGAGCAAGGAGTCACCCGCGGAGCGAAGCGAGGCGGGTGAACCGACGTGTCGAGACCCGGTCGTTCGGCCGGTTTGGCCGGCCGACCCGGGTGGTAGTCGGAAGCCGTACCACTCATCGACGGGAGAACCCGTCCGAACCGAACGGTTGAGCAATAGATGTCTGAGTCCGCAGTGCCCTTCACCGACTTCGTGGTCAAGCTCTTGGTGATCGACCACCTGATCGAGGAGGAGGGGCTCGAGCCGCCCTACGACAACGGTCACGACTGGCTCGAGGGGGAGCGCGGGATCGACTTCCAAGGTGCGGAGGGCCTGCTCTACGGCGACCTGTACGCCAAGCGCATCCCCGAGGCCGAGAAGTGGGCTCGCGAGCTGGAGATCACCGAGGATCAGCTCGCCACCGTCACCGACCTCACCTGGGACGGCGGGAACGGCATCTTCCTGCTGCTCGCGCCCAGCTGGGACGGCGAGGACGACCTCTACGACGTCGAGACCTGGGTCGACGTCACGCCCGAGCGGTTCCCGAACCTCGAGAGCCTCACCTACGCCGGCGAGCTCGAGGACTCGGTCCGTGAGGCGCTGGAGGAGGCCGGCGTCGAGGTCGAGGAGTTCTGACACCTCGACGCTCGGGGAACCGAGTCGAGGTGGTCGGGTCAGCCGCTGGCACACTGGCGCCCGTGTCCTTCGCGAGTCAGGTGCGGCTGTTCATCGACCGCCGTCTCTCCTTCCCGGTCGACGACGACGCCTTGGTCCTCGACGTCGGCAGCGGCGACAAGCCGTCGTGGCGGGCCGATGTCCTCCTCGATCGCTACGTCGGCGACGAGTTCGCCGGGCAGCGCTCGGGCACGCGGTCGGCGAGGGTGAGCAGGCCTCTCTTCGCGGCCGACGCGGCTGAGATGCCCTTTGCCGACGGCGCCTTCGACTACACGATCTGCTCGAACCTGCTCGAGCACGTTCCCGACCCCGGCAGGGTGATGGACGAGCTGATGCGGGTCTCCCGAGCCGGGTACATCGAGGTACCTGAAGCCGCCAGTGCGAAGATCGTCGACTTCCCGAGTCACGTGTGGTGGATCCGGCTGGACGAGAGCACCGCACCACCGACCCTGACCTTCGAGCCGAAGTCGAGCCGGTGGGCCGATCCCGAGATCGGCCGATACTTCGAGCGCACCGGACTCGAGAACGCGGTCGCCCGAGTTCTCGACGGTCGCTTCGAGGATCGTGTGGTCATGCTCCATTGGTCCGACCGGATCGCCTACCGGATCGAGGGCGAGGTGCCCTCGGACTTCATGCGGGTCGCACTCGAGCAACCCGGGCACACCAAGGACGTGCGGGCGTCGGTGATCGCCGCCGCCACCGACGTGGTGACCTGGCGCCGCCAGCGCGCGATCCGACGGCGCCGGATCCGCTACGACGACATCGTCCGTCCAGAGCTGCGCCGTGGAGACGGCTCCTACCTGGAGCGCCGGATCTACTCACCCGGCTCCCACCCGTGATCGCCGGCGGGTCAGTATGGCGGGTCAGTACGGCGGGTCAGTACGGATCGTAGGGCGAGTCGTGCCCGAGCGCCCGAGCCACGAAGCGCAGCCGCAGCCGGAGGAGCACCTTGATCCCGACGTTACGGATCCACCAGGGGAGCTGGGCGATCAACCGCAGTCGATCGCGAGGAGTGACGCGCCGCCGACGAAATAGCGCGAGTGAGGTCGCTCGGGACTCATAGGCGAGGTCGTCGGAGAACAGGACGTGTCGCAGGATCCCCAGCGTCACCCCGATGGAGGAGAAACAGTCGTGGATCAGCACCACGCTGTCCTCCGGTAGGTGGCGCGCCCACTTGAGGTCGTCCGACAGGGTCCAGTAGTCGTGCTTTCCGTCGATGTAGAGCAGGTCGAGGGGGCGGTTCCAGGTGGGGCGTGCCCGCGTCGAGTACTCGGGGATCAGCTCCACGACGTCCTCGACGGCGGCGTCGCGCAGGTTCCGCTCGAAGATCGCACGGGTGGGGGAGCCTCCGAAGAGCCGGCCCTCGACGAATGGATCCATCGCGATCAAGCTGGCATCGCGCGCACGCAGCGCGTGAGCGAGGACAACCGTCGAGCGGCCCTGATGACTCCCGATCTCCAGGGCGACCGAACCGGGGGCCAGTCGGGTTGCCTCGTCGTGCAACAGCTGGGCCTGGTCCCGGGTGAGCCAGCCCTTGATCCGGTCGGCGACCTCCCACAGTTGCGCAAAGGTCGCGTCGGGAGCTAGCGGATTCTGGCGTGGCACGCGGACATCCTAGGGTCAGTGACTACACTCGCGCCGCACCTTACGCACGAGTAGTCACGAGCCCCGGGAGGCACACCATCGCAGCGTGGCGCCGTTGGTCGTTCCCGGCTCCGCTCGACGGTGTCTCGGCCGCCCGGGTGCTGGTGTGGGTGCTGCTGATCGGCGCGAACCTGCTGCAGCAACCGGGTCGCACGACCTGGGACACCAAGTACGACCTGACTGCCGCCCCGGGCGAGTTCCTGGCCCGCAGCCTGCATCTGTGGAACCCGGACTCGTCGATGGGCGAGCTCCAGAACCAGGCGTACGGATACCTGTTCCCCCAGGGGCCGTTCTTCCTGCTCGGTGAGCTGGTCTCGATGCCGGACTGGGTGGTGCAGCGACTCTGGTCGGCTCTCCTCCTCATCAGCGCGTTCGAGGGAACGCGTGCGGTGGCGCGTGCGCTCGGCGCGGGTCGCGGGTCGGCCATCATCGGCGGCCTGGTCTATGCGCTCTCGCCCAGACTGCTCGGTGCGGTGGGGATCCTCAGCGGAGAGGTCCTTCCGACCGCGGTCCTGCCGTGGGCGGTTCTCCCACTCGTGCTCGCGCGCAGCGGCCGGCTGAGCAACCGGCAGGCGGCGCTGTGGACGGGTGTGGCGCTGCTGTTCATGAGTGGGGTGAACGCCGCGGGGACGGTGGCGACGTTCCCCCTGCTGATCTTGTTGATGTTCGATGTGGCGAGACGCTCGCGAGACGTCGCCCTGGTGGCCTGGAGTGCCCTCGCAGTAGTGGCGGCCACAGCCTGGTGGGCCATCCCGTTGCTGCTGCTCGGACGGTACAGCCCGCCCTTCCTCGACTTCATCGAGACGGCCTCCTCGACCACGAACTCCACCGGATGGGCCAACGACGTACGTGGCTCGGAGCACTGGCTCGGCTACTTCGTCATCGGCGACCAACCGTGGTGGCCAGGTGCGCACGCCATCGCGACCACACCAGCGCTCATCATCCTCGGCGCGGCGATCACCGCGCTCGGACTGGGCGGCCTGGTTCATCGTCAGATGCCCGCGCGGGGAGTCCTGGTGGCCTCGGCGGTGATCGGTCTGTTGTGTCTGACCGCCGGGAACGTCGCGACGGGGGGCTCACTGCTCGCCTCGGAGGTGCAGAGCCTGCTCGACGGCGTCCTCGCGCCGCTGCGCAACGTGCACAAGGTCGATCCCATCATCCGGCTTCCGCTGGCCCTGGGCGCGGCGCACGCGTTCGGGCTGCTGTGCCGGCGGGTCCGGGACGCCGAACTTCGCCGCTGGGTCGGCGGTGTCATCGCCGTCGGCGTCCTGGCCGCAGGCCTGCCCCTGTTCGCCGGGGACATTCGGATGCCGGGCTTCGACCACCGGCCCGATGCGTGGGCTCAGACGGCCGACTACCTTGCCGACCAGCCCGACAGTCGAGCGCTGGTGCTTCCGGGGTCCGGCTTCGGTCTGCAGTCGTGGGGCTGGACGATCGACGAACCGCTTCAGGGCGAGGCGCGCTCGGCATGGGTCACCCGGAGCCAGGTGCCGCTGGTTCCCGGGCCGACAGCCCGCTACCTCGACACCATCGAGCGACGGATCAACTCCGGCGAGGGCAGCCCTGAGCTGGCCGCGATGCTCGCCCGCGGGGGAATCACCCACGTCGTGCTGCGACGCGATCTCGATCCGTTCAGGACCGAGACGGTCCCCGCGGATCGTGCCGAGACCGCGTTGCTCCGCTCTCCGGGGATAGCTCCGGTGGCGTCGTTCGGTGACAGCGGGTTCGCGGGGGTCCCGATGATCGATGTCTACCGGGTTGAGGGCGCCGACAGCGGTGTGAGCCTGCTCGACCTCGAGCAGATCCCACGTGTGGTCGGATCGCCGGACGATCTGCTGCCTGCGATGGAAGCGGGCCTGCTGTCCGCCGCGCCCGCGATCATCGAGCCGAACACCGAGGGCAGCGACGCCCCGGCCGTTGTCGGCGACTCCTACGCAGACGTCGAGCGACAGTTCGGCAGGGTCCACGACGCGACCAGTGACATCCGTGCTCGGGGCGAGCCCCGGCACGAGGACCGCCGGCAGGTCGACTTCCCCGGGGTTCCCAGCGTGCCGCGGGTCAGTTCAGAGCCTGCCGGCGCGATGGTGACGGCCTCCTCGTCGCGGGGCTACGCCGACGAGTATGGCGCCGTGCGTCCCGAGTTCGCGCCGAGCGCCGCGTTCGACGGCAACGCCAACACTGCGTGGCAGTCCGGCTCGTTGCGTTCGAGTACCGATCAGTGGCTCCAGCTCGACCTCGTCAAGCCGGTCGAAGGTGGCTCGATGGCGGTGACCTTCGCCGACGTCGCGTCTGGTGCGACCGTCGTACGGGCCCGGGTGACGATGCGGGACACCGACGGCCAGGTGTTCGAAGCGGTGTACGGCGTCCCCGCCGACGGCGTCCTGCTGGTTCCGGTGCCCGCCGCGCCGATCGACCGGGTTCGGATCGCGGCTGAGGAGACCCGAGGGGAGAACCCCGCCTTCGGGCACGTCGCGATCTCGGAGGTGTCCCTGCCGGCGGTGCCGACGGGGCGCGCAACGGCGATCTCGACCCCGCTACGGCCGATCGACTCCCTGGTGCTGCGGACCGACCCGCCGCGTCGCGCTTGCGTCGACATCGGGCTCGGACCCAATTGCACGCCGTCGGATCGTGTCGACCCCGCTGATGCAGGGCGCATCGATCGACTGGTCGAGGTCACGGAGGCTGGTTCCTGGGAGCTCAGCGGCACCGTCGTCGCAGCACCGACGCGAGCAGCGGCCGCACTGTTGGCGCCCCTGGACGGCAAGGTTGATGCGCGCGCCTACTCGGTGCTCGCCGGCGATCCCGCGGTCTCCGGGGTCTTCGCTTTCGACGGCGATCCGCGAACCCCGTGGCTGAGCGAACCGGGAGCTCCGCAAGCGCGGTTGGTCCTACGACTGCCCGAGAGCAGGACGATCGACTCGCTGAAGGTCTTCGGGGCCCCTGGGCGCGGCGTCACGCCGACCGTCGCGGTGATCCGCTCGCGAGGTGAGTCGCGCACCGTGGACCTGGGCTTCGACAACTCCTTCGAGCCGCTTCGGACCGGCCGGCGGGTCACGATCACGCTGCGGCGCGGCGACGACGTCACGACCCGACGCGCGCCCCTCGGGATCGGCGAGATCGAGGTCGGCGGTCTGAACGGGCTCGCCCACGCCCCTGACCTCGACGCCCGCACCGGCGCGGTGTGTGGGCTCGGCCCGCAGGTGATCGTCGACGGCGTCGCGCGATCGACGTCGGTCAGCGGAACCGTCGACGACGTGCGACTCGGCACCCCGTTGCGTTGGACCGTGTGCGACGGCCCGGTGGACCTGGCGCCGGGACGCCATCTGATCGAGGCAGTGCCCAGCTTCCAGTTCCGCCCTGCCACGCTGGGTTGGCGACCGGTGGACGGTGCCGCGGTGGCCGACACCGCGCGGTCGGCTCGATCGGTCGAGGTGGAGTCCTGGTCGGACTCGCATCGGGAGGTTCAGGTCGGCCCAGGTGACGCGGCGGTGCTGCGAGTCCCGGAGAACCTCAACGACGGCTGGGTCGCGACGCTCGATGGCGAGAGCCTGGAGACGGTCAGCCTCGACGGTTGGCAGCAGGGCTACATCGTGCCGGCTGGGGAGGGTGGCCGCGTGGTCCTGGCCTACCGGCCTGACGGGATCTATCGTGCCGGACTGCTGATCGGTCTCGTACTCGCCGTGCTGCTGGTCCTCGCAGCGGCCTACGGACAGATCACCGAGCGCCGGAGCGAGCGTCGCACCGGTGCGTCCGGCGATCGGGAGCCCGTCACCGAGTCGGGACCCCGCCGTTCGCTGACCGGGGTCCGGCGGTGGGTGGCGCTCGGTCTGTGCGGAACGGGCTTCCTCGCCCTGGGCGGCCCGGCTGCCGCACTCGGGTTCGTGGCACCGGCGATGCGTCGCCTGCGCGCCGTGGCGGTCCCCCTCGGACTGGTGTCGATCGTGGCCTCCGGCCTGCTCTCGGCCTGGGCCTCCTCGACACTCGGCGGTAGGCCCCCGACGTCGGCGAACCTCGTCGCCGGCCTGGGAGTGGGACTGCTGGTCGGATCTGTCGCGTTCGGTGCGCGAACCGCGTCGTGGTCCGCCTGCCGGCGCTCGGTCCGCAGCCGCCTGAGGGTCCTGGCGCACTCGATCCGGTCCAACCCGGTCGTGGTGGCCGGGCTGTGCCTCATCGTCGCTCAGGCAGTCGTGCGCCTGGCGATCGCACAGGGCTCGTACTACTGGCAGGACGACTTCGTCCACTTGGACATGGCGCACCGGGTCGGGTTGAGCAAGGAACTCATCGTGCGCCAGCACAACGAGCACGTGGAGTTCGGACCGTTCGCGTTCTACTGGGTGCTGAGCCTCGCCGACGGGGTGACGTTCGTGCCCGCCGTGATCGCCCTGGTCGCCTTGCAGCTCGTCGCGGCCCTGCTCTTCTGGATTCTTCTGTGTCAGATCTTCGGACGACGCATCTGGCTCCTGATCCCGCTCGCCGCGTACCTGTTCACCCCGATCAGCCTGGTAGGTGCCACCTGGTTCGCCTCCGGCGTCGAGGCATTCACCCTGCACATCGCGATGTTCACCGCACTCCTCGGGCTGGTGCGCTTGCGTCGTACGGGGAACTGGCCGTGGGGCCTGGTGTCGGTCCTGGGGTTCACGTTCGGGTTGCTGTGCTGGCAGAAGAGTGCCGTGGTGCTTCCGGTGCTGGTCGCCGTCGACGTTCTCGTGCTGGGCGCCGGGCTGCCCTTGCGCGAGCGCATTCGGGCGTGGCGCGGGTTGTGGTGGCTCTGGAGCGCATTGGTCGGCGTGCTCGTCGTCTACATCGCGGTCTATCTGTCTTTGACGACATCGGAGTCGTTCGGCGGGGCCGTGAGCAAGGACGTCCCCGAAGCTCTGCAGGACATGCTGCTGAAGGTCTTCATCCCTGGGATGTTCGGAGGTCCGTGGACGGGCTACGGCGCCTCGAACTCGGCCTTCCCCAACGCACCGCTGGCCGTCCAGGTGATCGGCCTGGTGCTGGTGCTCCTCGTGGTGGTGGCCAGTGTGCTGCGTAGCGGCCGCAAGGCGCTTGCCGGTTGGATCCTTGCGGTGGGCTATGTGGCCGGGGATGCCCTCCTGCTGTTCGCGGGTCGTGCGGAGTTCCTCGGCCTCGTCTCACGCGATCCGCGTTACTTCACCGACGCGGTGCCGGTGGTGCTCATCGCCGTCTCGGCGGCTTTCGCTGCACCGAGACGCCGGCCGCCGGTGGACGAGGGCGGGGGAGATGTCGGCACCTCGCGCCGCGCTTCCTGGTCGCGCGTCGCGATTCCGGTCGCCCTCGCATCCGCCGTCGCCGTCAGCGGGCTGGTCACCACCTCGCTGCTCGCACCGTCTGTACAGCACGAGGAGGCGCGTCGATACGTCGAGAACCTCGTGGAGGGTGTCGGGTCCGATCCGGGCGCATCGATCTCCTCGGCCTACGCACCAGACGACATAGCCCTGCTCCGCAGCTCGGAGATGCTCCTCGGGTCGGTCGGCATGCGTCAGGTCCTCGACCGGCCGGGAACCGTCCCGTACGGCGTCGACGGGTCAGGACATGTGGTGCCCATGCGCTTGTCATATGTCGACGTCAGTGAGACAGGACCGGCGCCGCAGTGTGGGTGGGCATTGAACCGCGAGCCGCGCCGACTGCTCACTCTCGACGCGGTGTCGGACAAGCGGATCCTCCGGCTCTCCTACCTGGCCGGGAAGGCCGGCGTGATGCATGTCGAGATCGATGGGGTCGACCAGGCGGTCTCGATACCGGCCGGCGTGGGCGAGGCCTACATCTCGGTGACCGGGCTCGCCGGCGCCGTCGACGCCTGGGTGAGCGGCGGCGACGGCGCGTGCGTGACGACCGTGGAGAGGGGCGTCCTGGTGCCAGCTAGCTGACCGGGACAGAACGATCGACGCCGCGGAGCGCGAGAGTGGCGAGCACCGCGACCATGATCGCGTCGATCGCCACGACGCAGTAGGCCAACGGGGCGAGACCGTCGAGGTTCAGGCCCACCACGATGATCGACACCACGCCGCACCAGATGAGGTACGTCGATCGATGGCTCTGCCGCCCCAGCGCGAAGTAGACCAGGAACTGAAGCGTCGCGAGCAGGATGCCGAGGAAGGCGAACAGCCACAGCAGTGACTCGACCTCCGCGTAGTCGGCGCCGCCGACGAACAGCAGCGCCACTGGGCTTAGCGCGTAGGCACCGATAGTGCAGGCCACTCCTGTGCCGGCCATCACCAGCAGCCCGTGGACCAGGGCGGCGCGGCGCGAGGTGTCGTTCGACATCGATGGGAACAGGACCACGACCACGAACTGCGGTAGGAACAGGACCGCTTTGGTGACGATGAGGCCGCCGGCGTACAGGCCCGCGGTGTGCTCGTCGAGGATCTGGCGGGCGATCAGGATGTCGACGTTGGTCAGCGCGAAGAAGGCGAGCAGGGCCGCGGAGCTCGTGCCGATCTCTGAGAGCACGCTACGGATGCGGAGGGTGCCGGCGGGGGCTGCCGATGCCTCGCGCGGTCGGCGAAGCGCGATCCAGCCCGCTGCCATCGGTATGAACATCGCGGCCAGGACCGCGGCCATCGCCGCAGTGGCATCGGGACGCAGGACGATGCACGCCGTCCCGACGGCGAGTCGACCGACGCCGAGGCCCAGGTAGACCACTCCGAGCGAGCGCCATCGACGTTCGCCCTGCAGTACCCCGGCCTGCGCGCCCACCACCGTCAAGGGGGCCGTGGAGAGTGCCATCAGCACGACGGGCCAGATGTTGTCGAGGCGGACCACGTGCGCGAGGAGCGGTGTCAGGGCGAGGCATCCCACGGCCAGGACGAGCCCGACCCGGTAGGAGAGCCGGACGATCGCCCGTTCCACGACAGGTGCGTGCTCGGGGTCGGCGGCGATTCGCCTGGCCGCCGTCGCCTGCAGCCCGAGCTGCGGCACGGACAGGACCAGAAGAAACGCCATCAGGCTGGCCACCGCGCCATACTCGGCGGGCCCGAGGAACCTCGCTGCGACGACCTGGAATCCATAGGTCGCCACGTTGGCGACCAGCATTGCGACAGCGATTCCGGCGCTGCCGCGCAGTCCGGTCGAGTCGTCGCTGGGGGAGGTCACCGGAGGGACCTTAGTCTCCGGCAAGGGGTCAGTAGGTATCGACAGGCTCGTGGTTGGATCGCGGTCGTGGCCAGTCACGCGCGAGGGGATCGACCTGCGCGGCATCTCGCGGTCAAGTCCGCTCTGCCGGCGCTGTGGTCGATCTCGCTGGCCGTCTTGATGCTCTGGTCCGCGCTCGGCAGGGGCTTCGTCCTCAGCTACGACATGGTGTGGGTGCCCGACCTCACCCTCGGCGCTGACGCGCTCGGTCTGGCGAGTGGTCTCCCGCGGGCCGTTCCCAGTGACGCCGTGGTCGCCGTGCTCGATGAGATCGTGCCGGGGGAGCTCCTCCAGAAGCTGGTCCTCCTCGGTGCCCTGATCGGCGCTGGGCTGGGAGCGAACCGACTGCTCACCGGGTTGCCCTTGGCCGGGCGACTGGCCGCGGTGTCGGTCTACCAGTGGAATCCGTTCGTGGTCGAGCGGCTGCACATCGGCCACTGGCCCGTCCTGGTGGCCTACGCGGCGCTGCCCTGGATCGTCGTCGGTGCGGCCCGGTGGCGGCGTTCTGGCCGGATCCCGCCGTGGCTCTGCGTCGTGCTGCCGATCGCGTCGTTGAGCGCGAGCTCGGGTCTGGTCACAGCGATCACGCTGACAGCCATGGCCGCGACCACCCGGCCGGTGCAACTGCTCCGGATCGCGAGTCTGGTGATGGCTGCGAACGCACCGTGGCTGGTGAGCGGGCTGCTGCACGCAGGTACCGCCACAACGGCCAGCAGCGGCGCCCGCGCGTTCGCGCTCGCCGAGGAGGGATCCCTGCCGGCTCCACTGGCCGCCCTGACCCTTGGTGGCATCTGGAACTCCGAGGTCGTGCCCGACACCCGAGCCGGGCTGCTCGGGTGGATCGCCACAGCGGTGCTGGGTGCGCTCGCCGTCGGGGGTGCGCGAGCCTGGTGGCGCAGCACCGAACGGCGAGATGCCGTCGCACTGGTCGTGATCGCGTTGATCGGCTACGTGCTGGCCGTCGCGACCTGGATCGCGCCGGAGGCATCCGGGTGGTTCTTCGGCACGGTCCCCGGTGCGGGGCTGTTCCGAGACGGCGCACGCGCCCTGGCGCTGTGTGCACCGCTGCTGTGTGTGCTGGTGGCCCACGGCGTCGAATCGGCCCTGCGTGTCCTGGCTCCCGAGGCAGCCGCCCGGCTCGTGTTCGCGCCGGTGCTCGTGGCCGCACCGATCGTGCTGCTACCCGACGGGGTCCACGCCGGAGGACTGACCGCGGTCGAGTATCCCCAGTCCTACGTCGATGCGCGCGCCGCCATCGCCCAGGCCCCGGGGGCGGTGCTGAGCCTGCCCCTCACGAGCTATCGACAGCCGGAGTGGAACGACGGACGCAAGGTGCTCGACCCCGTCTGGCGGTACCTGTCGCACGACTACGTCGCCAGCGATGTGCTCGTCGTGGGTGGCACGACCATCGCCGGTGAGGATCCGCGGGTGGATCGGGTACGCGCCGCACTGGAGCGTCGGACCCCGGAGGAACGCGCGAGGGCACTGGCCGCAGAGGGCATCGGCATCGTCGTGACCGACCGCACCGCCGCCGGCGACGCCCCGCCGCAGGTCGCCGGCGACGTACTGCTCGAGGGGGACCTGCTCGTCGTCGAGCTCGACTCACCGGACGAGCCGGACCGGCCACGTTCTTGGCTGCTAGCCATGGTGGCTGCGTGGACGGCGTTCCTCGGCTGTGGCGCGGTGGGGTTCGGCTTGGCCGTCGTGCGGGCGGCGTCACGACGTCGCCAGCGTGACCCGCGCCGATCGGGGCGGTAAGTGCCAAACCTGGCGATCGCGCTGCTAGGGTGTAGCCCGACTAGGAGGCAATCGTGGGGATCAGCAGCATTGTGACGCTTGTTGCGTCGGTGGTCGTCGGTGGCGCGCTCGGAGCGGCCGGCATCGTCGGGCTCGTGAGCAGCCAGACCGCGGCACCCGACAAGTCCCCGATCAGCGTCGAGAAGCCGGTCATCGAATACGGCCAGTAGGCCCGGTACGGCCAGTAGGCCGACCCCCGGCCGGGTTGACTCGGTCAGGCGCCCTCGTCGGGGTCTTGGGCGTCGAGCCGCCGACCCTCGAGGGCCGCGAGGACGACGACCCCGAACGACTCCTGAGCGTGCTCCCAGGTGTAGGAGTGACTCAGGTCCATCGCAGCGGCCCCCATGGTGCCGCGCAGGGAATGGTCGCCGAGGAGCCGGTCGAGTGCGGCGGTGAACTCCTGCGGAGTCTCCACGAGAACTCCGGTGACGCCGTCCTGCACGGACTCCTGGGTGCCCCCCGCCGACGCGTAGGCCACCGTGGGGGTGGAGTGCATCGCTGCCTCACCCACGACCAGGCCCCAGCCCTCCTTGATCGAGGGCAGTGCGAGCACCCATGAGCGCGCATAGATCTGGTGCTTGAGCTGCTCGTCGACATGACCGTGGAACGTGACCAGGTCGGCTGCGCCCCGGGAGGCGACATACTCGCGCAGGTTCGCCTCCCACCACCCGTCGCCGACGATCTCCAGACGGACTCCGCGGTGCTGGTCGCGGAGTGCCACCACGGCGTCGACCGCGTGCTCGACCTGCTTGTGGGGGACCAGCCGGCCCACCGCGGCGATCGTCGGGCGGTCGGCCTTGGCCTCGTCGATGTCGTGGACCCTGTCGGTCCCGTTGTGGACCACGGCGATCCGGCTGCCGTCCACGCCGAGGCTGCGCAGCTCCTCGCGGGTCGCGCGCGAGACGGCGACGTACTGACAGTTGCGGTACAGCCACGGTGCGAAGCGGCGCTCGATCCACCATCCGACCTTGGCCATCACGCCCCCGAAGAGCACGCCCCACTGCTCGCGGTGCACGTGATGCACCAGCACGACCACCGGGACTCGGGTGACCACTCGGGAGAAGAACGGCAGCCCGTTCTGGATGTCGACGACCAGGTCGACGTGGCCGAACCGGCGGCACGCCAGCGCGATCATGCCGCGCAGGTACACCGTCAGCTTGGAACCACGGCGCACATACCGGACGCCGCGCACCGTCTCCTCGGGAGGAGCGGCGGCATGTGCGGCACAGAAGACCGTGACCTTGCAGCCGAGCCGCGCGAGACCCTCGGCCACCTTCTCCAGGTACCGCTCGGCTCCGCCCCCCTCGGGGTTACGGGTGTCTCGCCAGCTGAGGAAGACCACGTGCTTTCCGGCGAGGGCGTCGAGCTGATGCATCCGCGACACGGTAGAGCACGCCGCTAGGGTTCACGCTGTGATCGCCAACCCTGGGCGTGGCGGCCCGCGCCGATCGCGGCGCTCCACCCTCAAACGTTCCGTGGAGCTCTTGCGTGCCTTCCGCTACGAGCAGCCCGACCCGCCGCGCTTCTACACCGCGCTCGCTCGGGACTCGGTCGAGCAGCTGTCGGAGTACACCGATCTCGAGGGAGTCCTCCTGCTCGACGTCGGTGGCGGCCCTGGCTACTTTCGCGACGCGTTCCGCGCTGCCGGGGTTCGCTACGTCGCACTCGACGCCGACGTGGGGGAGCTGTCCGGGCTCGGACGGGTGCCGGACGGCACGGTGCTCGGGAGCGGCATGGCGCTGCCGTTCCGCGACGGCTGCGTCGACGTCTGCTACTCCTCCAACGTCCTCGAGCATGTGAGCGATCCATGGCGGATGGCCGAGGAGATGCTCCGGGTCACGCGTCCGGGCGGCACGGTCTACCTGAGCTACACGGTCTGGTACGGGCCGTGGGGCGGGCACGAGACCGCGCCGTGGCACTTCCTGGGGGGTGCGAGGGCGCGCGCCCGCTACCGGCGCACCCACGGGCGCGAGCCGAAGAACCGCTACGGCGAGTCGTTGTTCAAGGTCACCGTCGCCGACGCACTGCGGTGGGCCGGCACGCAGAGCCAGGCTGACGTGGTGGCCGTCCTGCCGCGCTACCACCCCTGGTGGGCCCGGTGGGTGCTGCGCGTGCCGATCGCGCGAGAACTCCTGACCTGGAACCTCGCACTGGTGCTGCGCCGACGCTGATCCAACCGGCCTGACTGGTCGCCGGAGATCTGCGCCGCGAGTTTCGTGTACTTGCCGGTAGCGATGCGTTACGGTTCGGCGACGTCACTGGGACGGCGAGAGGAGTTTGTCGGTGCGAACCATCTTGGGTCGAGTGCTGCTCGCAGTAGGGGGGTTCCTGCTAGTCGCCGGTCTTGTTGCGTTGATCTGGGCGCCGGGCGTGGTGAAACGAACGCCGAAGGACGTCGATTCGGTGACCCACCTGGCCGGGACCGGCGGCAAGATCGACACGTCCACCGGCGAGATCGAGGTCGGCCCCGTGGTCGCTTCGAGCATCACCAAGCAAGACTCCGAAGCATCGACGGACGACGTCGCGGTCTTCGTCAACCACTCGTGTCTGATGATCGATGAGGGCGATGTGCCCGACTGCGTCGACGACACCGATCCCCGTCTGCTGAGCGCGAGCACGAGCCTGTTCGCCACCGACCGCAAGACCGCGTTGACGGTTCCCAATGGGAACTTCCTTCCCGAGGGGAGTCCCCAGGCCGAGGGCCTGCAGAACAAGTGGCCGTTCGACGCCGAGAAGAAGACCTACCCGTACTGGGACGGCACTGCCGGCATGGCCGTCGACGCGGTCTATGACCGTGAGCAGCGCATCCAGGGCATGACCACCTACGTGTACAAGGTCGTCGTCGAGGACGCGCCGATCGAGGTCGCCGAGGGGATCACGGGCACCTACAGCAGCACCAAGGAGATCTACATCGATCCCATCACCGGCGCGATCATCCATCAGACCGACGACCAGGAGCGCTGGATCGACGACGGTCCTCAGGCCCTCGAACTGAACCTGAGCTTCACCGAGGAGCAGCAGAAGAAGAACGTCGAGGATGCGAAGAGCAACCAGCGTTCGCTCGACCTGGTGACCAAGTGGGTGCCGATCGGCGGCATCGTCGGCGGACTGATCGCCTTGGTGGGCGGGCTCTTCCTGGTGCTGCGCGAGGAGCGTCGACCTACCGACACCGCTAGCGACGATGTCTACGCCGACGGCCCGAACGCCTGACCGGCCCCGTGAGTGGGGTCTCCTCGGTGACGCTGGCCGCTGAACGGGCGGACACCTTCCACGGCATCTTCGACGAGGTCGTGGCGGCGATGGGCCGCGCCCTGCTGGGCAAGGAGCGAGTCGTCCGCCTGACCCTCAGCTGCCTGCTGGCCGAGGGCCACCTGCTCCTGGAGGATCTGCCCGGAACGGGCAAGACGATGTTGGCTCGGGCGCTTGCCAACGTGGTCGAGGGAAGTCACGCACGCATCCAGTTCACGCCGGACCTGCTGCCGACCGACGTCACCGGGGTCACGGTCTACGACCAGCATCGGGGCACCTTCGAGTTCCACCGTGGCCCGATCTTCCACGACATCGTGCTCGCCGACGAGATCAACCGGGCCTCGCCGAAGACCCAGTCGGCGTTGCTGGAGGTGATGGAGGAGGGGCACGTCACGGTCGACGGCATCACCCACGACGTGCCGTCCCCCTTCATGGTGATCGCGACCCAGAACCCGATCGAGCAAGCCGGCACCTATCAGCTGCCAGAGGCCCAGCTCGACCGATTCCTGATGAAGACCTCGGTGGGCCACCCCGACGCGGAGGCCACCGAGCAGCTGCTGCTCGATGCAGGGGTGCGTGATCGCGCGGCGCTGGTTCATCCGCTGCTCACCAGAGCGGCCGTCGGTGAGCTCGCCGCGGCTGCGACCCAGGTGTACGTGGATCCTGCGCTCATCGGGTACATCCGACGGTTGGCCGAGTCATCTCGCGAGGCCGAGCACGTCAAGCTCGGCCTCTCGGCTCGAGGCTGCCTGGCCCTGATCCGTGTCGCGAAGGTATGGGCCGCCTCGATGGGGCGTACGGCGGTCGTTCCGCAAGACATCGCCGACCTGGCTCATCCCGTCTTCTGCCACCGGATCCTCCTCGACGCCCACGCCCAGTACAGCGGAGTGGGCGTCGATGAGGTCATCGACCGCCTCCTTCGTGAAGTACCGCCACCCCGCGATCGTGCGTGACAGAGTCCTTGCGCTGAGACGAGCGATCACGCCGACGGGATGGACGGTGATCCTCCTCGGCGTCTCCTCCGCGGTGGCCGGGCAGATCGGTGGCTATCGCGAGCTGCTGGTCGTGGCGCTGTTCTGCCTGCTCGTCCTCGTCCTCGGCGCCGTGCTACTCGTGACGCCGAGTCGGGTCGAGGCTCGTCTCGAGCTCCGCCCGGCGGCGACGACCGCAGGACGCTCGGGACGCGCGACCTTGTGGGTGACCAACCGAGGTCGCCGCTCGGTGCGCAACCCGGTGGTGGTCGTGCCCATGAGGTCCGCGACCGAGGAGGCGCAGAGCTTCGCGCGGCTCCCGGTTCTCAAGCACGGGCAGACGCATCGTCAAGATGTCGTGCTACCGGCGATGGAGCGCGGCATCGCGGAGGTGGGCCCCGTCGCCGAACGGCGATCGGACCCGCTCGGACTCTTCCTGCGCCTACGCGACTGGACCAACGTCGCCGACCTGGCCGTGCGCCCGCGGATGATCCCGGTCGGCACGATGGCGACCGGTCACGTCCCCGAGCATGACGCAACGGCGAGCGAAGAGATCTCGATGAGCGACCTGTCCTTCCATGCGCTGCGCGAGTACGTGCCGGGCGACGATCTGCGCCACGTGCATTGGCGCTCCTCGGCACGTGCCGGGGTCCTGCACGTGCGGCAGTACCACGACACGCGTCGAAGCCACGTCGTGGTCGTCGTCGATCGTGCCGAGGCGGCCTACCCACGCCCCCAGGACTTCGAGCTCGCTTTGTCGATCGCGGCCTCGGTCGTTGCGCGGCTCGCCGAGGAGGCCTATCCCGTCACCTTCGCCTGCGGCACCACGCTCGCCGCCGACGAGGTCTCGTTGATCCTCGATGCGACGTGCCGCGCCGTCCTCGGCCCCGACGACCTCGAGGAGACGGCGGTGACCGCGGCCCGGTCGGCCCCCGGGTCGAGCCAGCTGATCCTGGTGTCGGGGGTGCGGCGGGAGCTGACCCGGATCGCGGCTGCGCGGGAGGCTTTCCCGCCCGACGTCCAGTTTCTGGGCGTGGTGACCGGCTGGCTCCCGGGGGAGGCCCGCGATCAGCCCCCGCGCGGGTTCGGCGACGGGCCCTCCCGGATGCTGCGGGTGCGCCGGATGGCCGAACTGCCCGCGGCGCTCGCGGCGAGTGTGTTCGGCCCGGCCCGATGAGCTCTCGATCGACGAGCATCGCCCCGTCGCCACAGGTCGCGCGCGAGCCGGCCGGAGGAGGTCCGGCGGCCTCCGACGTGCTGTGTGCGCTGATCGGCGGGGGAATCGTCCTGCTCGGCTGGCGCACGACCTTCGCCGGGTCGGGCTGGTGGATCGCTGGGCTCGCCGCTGCCGTGCTCGCCGTGATGGTGGTGATCGTCGTCCGCGACGCGGGTGGTCGAGGCGAGCTGGTGGGGTTGGCGCTGGCACTCGGATATGTGGCGGCCGCCGGACCTCTGTCCAGGGGCAGTCTCGCGATCGACGGCTGGGACGTCTTCCTCGACGGTCTCACCAGTACCGGCGAGATATGGCGCACGCTGCTGGTCACGCATCCGCCGATCGACTCCGACGGGGCCGCCCTGCTGCCGCCGATCCTCACCGCGATCCTCAGCGCCGGTTTCTCGATGTCGTTGGCAATGGGGTCCCGGATCCCCGCGGCGCCGCTGCTCGCGCTGATCCCCGGCCTGGCGGTCGTGCTCGTGCTCGGCCAGCACGAGCCCGCGTCGATCGTGGGCCTCGGCGCGGGCGCCGCGCTGCTGATGGCGTGCTGGGTGCGGCTGCGCGCAGATCGCCTCGATCGAGCGCGGTTCGGTCTCGATCCCGGACGACGGCGGCGCGCCGTCCTGGCCGCCGTCATCGTGCTGGGATGCGCGCTCCTCTCGGTCCAGCTGCTCCACGATCGATCCGACGGCGACCGCTTCGTGCTGCGCGACCAGGTCCGCCCGTACTCGGTCGCGGGCATCAGAACGCCACTGGACGAGTTCCGGAGTCTGGTTCTGAGCGACCGTCGACTGTTCTTCGTCGACGGGCTGCCCGGTGGGTCCCGGCTCCGGTTCGCAGCGCTCGACCAGTACGACGGTCAGTCGTGGTCGGCCGAGAACGACACCGACCCCGCCCGCGACGACGACCGCTTCCTTCACGTCTCGTCCACCACTCGCAATCCGGCATCGGGCGCCGAACGCACCGTGACGATCCGAGCGACCGGCGAGTGGCGGCGCCCGTGGGTGCCGACGATCGGCGCCGTCCAGTCCTTCGAGTTCGACGGACCCGACGATGAGCTGGGCGACGAGCTGCTCTACAACCCCGCCACGCAGACGGCGGTGCTGCCCGACGGTCTGACCCAGGACGTCAGCTACACAGTGATCACCCGAGACACCGACGTCCTGGCGGACCGGGACATGCGCGAGTCGACACTGCTCGACCAAGATCTGTATCGACAAGGTCCCGTCCTCGACCAGGTGATCGCGTACTGGAAGTCCGGCTACACCGCCCTGACCCCGGTCGACGCCGTCTTCAAGGTGGCCGCCGGGATCCGCAAGGAAGGCCGATACAGCCATGGCGTGCAGTCCTGGGAGCAGTCCTTCAGCGCCGGACACGACCTGCATCGATTGACCACGGACTTCCTGCTGGCGGTGCCATCGGTCGGCGACGAGGAGCAGTACGCCGCGGCGATGGCGCTGCTCGCCAACCGGATGCGAGTGCCTGCCCGGGTGGTGGTCGGCGCGATCGTGCCCGACGACGGCGTCGTGCGCGGGTCCGACGTCACGGCCTGGGTCGAGCTGCGTGCCGCGGACGGCACGTGGAGGACCCTTCCCACCGAGACGTTCATGGGGCGGCGTCCACCGGACCGTCTCGACGCCACCTTCCCGACCCCGCGCGACTACCACCCGCGGCCCGAGCAGGATGATCGCCCGGACGAGCCGCCGCCGGAGACGAACCGACCCGACGAGACGGTCGCCGAGGACTCCGGGCCCGCCGATCGTCGACCCTGGTGGCTCCTGGCGATCCCGCTGGGAGCGATGGCAGCGGGAGCGGTGCCGATGGCGAAGTGGTGGCGACGCCGGCGCCGCCTCGGCGGGGGAGCGGTCAGCACCCGCTACGCCGGAGCCTGGGACGAGCTGGTCGACCGGGCGCGTGACCTCGGGCACGACGTTCCGGTAGGGGTAGCGCGTCCCACTCAGGCACGGGCCATCGACGGCACTGCCGACCTGGCAGACGAGGCCGATCGGAGCATCTACACAGCAGAGCCGCCGAACCCGACCGATGCTCGTGAGTACTGGGCTCGCGTTCACCGCACGCTGGATGCGCTGAACGCGGGCGAGTCGCGCTGGCGTCGGGCGCGGGCGACCTTCAGTCTCAGGTCGTTGCGGTCGCGCTGATCGGCGTGGCGCGCTGGAGGTCGGCGGCGAAGATCGCGCTCCCCGGCGTGAGGCGGCCGCGCACGGCCGACCAGCCGCCCCAGACCCGGTCGTGACCCTCGGGCCACTCCGGCTCCAGCAGCGTCCGGATGACGAAGTCGGCCCCGGCGAGGAGCGCGACCCAGTCGCCGAGGGTGCGGTGGTGCTCTGCGTAGGTGACCTCGCCGGTCGCGTCGTCGACCTCGACGTAGGGCGTGCGGTCCCAGTAGGACTGGCTGGCGGTCAGGCCTGCCTCGGAGGGGTCGTCGGGGAACATCCAGCGCGTCGGGTGGGTGATGGAGAAAGCGAACCGCCCGCCGGGACGCAGCACCCGCGCGGTCTCGGCGACCGCGGCCTGGATGTCGTGCACGAACTGGAGCGCTCCGAAGGAGGAGAAGACGACGTCGAAGGAGTCGTCGGCGAAGGGCAGCTGGGTGGCGGTGCCGAGTACAGAGGGGACCGCGAGTCCGGTCTCCTCGTCGATGCGACGGGCGTGCTGGAGCTGGCGGAAGGAGAGATCGAGGCCGACCGCCCGGCCGCCGTGGGCGCGCACCCAGCGTGAGCACTGGCCGGCACCCGAACCGACCTCCAGGACGTCGCGCCCGGCGAGAGCCGCCGGGGTGCCGAGGACCTGCGCCTGGTCCTCGGTGAGGCCTTCAGGGCCCCACACGAAGCCGACGTCGCCGAGGAAGGCGCCGTGGGTGGCCTGATACTCGTCTGCGTAGCGGTCCCAGTCGGGCCCGTTCGCCCGGCGCGACTGTTCCTCGGTGATCGCTCGGCGATCCGAGCGCACCGAGGCCGGCAGCGGCGGATGGTGGCGCGAGTCGGGAGCGAGCGGGTCGGCGCCTGGCATGCAGGCACCGTAGTCCTCCCGAGCCGAGACCTGCGCTCAGCCTGGATGCAGGCTCAGTGCCCCGGGGCGCTCCACCCCGGACCCGCCGGCGGCCCGCCCGGCCCTGCGCTCGCGTAGGCCGGGCGACCGGCCTGCTTGGCCGGGGCGACGCCGGCGCCGATGAGCAGCAGCGAGCCGGCGACCAGCGAGGCGCCGCCGAACACCGAGACGACGAGCAGACCGCCGGCCTCGTCCGTGGTCTCACAGTCGGTGTTCGTGCTCTGGGTCGAGCCGTCGGGAGCCGAGACGCAGGACTCGGTGGAGTCGGTGTGCAGGCTGCCGTCGAGTGCGACGAGGACCACCAGGCCGACCACGGCGGCGGCGAGCAGGAAGAAAGCGCCCAAGGCGCTCAGGAGCATCTTCATGGCTTCGGCGTTCCCCGCACCCGCCGAAGCCAATCCACCCGAAAGGCCGAGTAGCGTCCCCCTGTGCTCGACGACCTCGGTGACTTCGCCTCGCTCGAGCCGCTCGCGGGCGGCTGGTCGGGGGAGACCTTCCTCGCCCGGGTCGCCGACGAGACTCAGGACCCGGTCGTCGTGCGGATCTACGGCCGCGACCCGAGCCGGGCCGAGGTGGACGCCGCGCTGCTCGGGCTGGTGCGCGGACTGGTGCCGGTCGCCGACGTCCGCGAGCTGCGACGGGCGCGCGCCGAACTGCCCGCGCTCCTGCTCACCTCACACCTGCCGGGGGAGCGCGGCGACCTCGTCTGGCCCCGCCTCGACGCCGACGGGCTCGCCGTCCTCGGCCGCAACGTCGGCGACCTGGTCGCCATCCTCGGCGGGATGCCGATGGTCGGTCCCGGAGGCTTCGTCGGGAGCGACCTGCGCATCGAGCCCTTCGGTCCCGACTGGCCCGACGGCCTGGTCGAGCTGGTCGAGCGGGACGAGCAGTCCTTCGGGCACTGGACCCCGGCCGAGCGCGCCGGCCTGCTCGACGTCGCCGAGCGGGCCCAGGACCTCCTCGACACCGCCGCCCGTACCTGCCTGGTGCACAGCGACCTGAACCCGAAGAACCTGCTCGTCGATCCCGACACCCTCGCGATCACCGGTCTGCTGGACTGGGAGTACGCCCACGCCGGCCATCCGTTCACCGACCTGGGCAACGTGCTCCGCTTCGAGCGCGATCCGGTCTACGTCGACGCCGTCCTCGACTCCTACCAGCGGCGCCGCGGCACCCCGCCGTCCGAGGCCCTCGAACTGGCCCGCGCGGCCGACCTGTGGGCGCTGATCGACCTGGCCGGACGCCGCGGGCAGAACCCGGTGGCGACGGCCGCCGAGGCCCTGCTCCGAGGCATCAGCGGATCGGGGGACGCCCATTGGACTCCGTCGGAGCCGCCCGCGTAGACTCGGTAATCGCGCCAGTTGTCTGCCCACGTCCCATACCGCGCGGACAACGGCTCGCTGCTTCTATCTAGTCCTCGGTGAGGCCTCGGCAAGGGTAGTGAAACCGGACAACGGGTGTGCCATCCGACATCTGTCCACCCTAGGATCCCTTTCCCCTATGACGAGCACCATCATTCTCCCGGACTACGACGCGCCCCAGGTGGCGATCAACGACATCGGGTCCGAAGAAGACTTCCTGGCCGCCATCGACCAGACCATCAAGTACTTCAACGACGGCGACATCGTCGACGGCACCATCGTGAAGGTCGACCGTGACGAGGTCCTCCTCGACATCGGCTACAAGACCGAGGGCGTCATCCCCTCCCGCGAGCTGTCGATCAAGCACGACGTCGACCCGTCCGAGGTCGTCTCGGTCGGCGACAAGGTCGAGGCCCTGGTCCTCCAGAAGGAGGACAAGGAAGGCCGCCTGATCCTCTCCAAGAAGCGCGCCCAGTACGAGCGCGCCTGGGGCACGATCGAGCAGGTCAAGGAGGAGGACGGCGTCGTCGAGGGCACCGTCATCGAGGTCGTCAAGGGTGGACTCATCCTCGACATCGGCCTGCGCGGCTTCCTGCCCGCCTCGCTGGTGGAGATGCGTCGCGTCCGCGACCTGCAGCCCTACGTCGGCCAGACGCTCGAGGCGAAGATCATCGAGCTCGACAAGAACCGCAACAACGTCGTGCTCTCGCGTCGCGCCTGGCTCGAGCAGACCCAGTCCGAGGTCCGCCACGGCTTCCTCACCCAGCTCCAGAAGGGCCAGATCCGCAAGGGCGTCGTGTCCTCGATCGTCAACTTCGGTGCGTTCGTCGACCTCGGCGGCGTCGACGGTCTGGTCCACGTCTCCGAGCTGTCCTGGAAGCACATCGACCACCCCTCCGAGGTCGTCACCGTCGGCGACGAGGTCACCGTCGAGGTCCTCGACGTCGACATGGACCGCGAGCGCGTCTCGCTGTCGCTCAAGGCGACGCAGGAGGACCCCTGGCAGCACTTCGCCCGCACCCACCAGATCGGCCAGATCGTGCCGGGCAAGGTCACCAAGCTGGTGCCCTTCGGCTCCTTCGTCCGCGTCGAGGAGGGCATCGAGGGCCTGGTGCACATCTCCGAGCTGGCCGAGCGCCACGTGGAGATCCCCGAGCAGGTCGTCCAGGTCGGCGACGACGTGATGGTCAAGATCATCGACATCGACCTCGAGCGGCGCCGGATCTCGCTGTCGCTCAAGCAGGCCAACGAGACGGTCACCGCGGCCGACGTCGAGGAGTTCGACCCCACGCTGTACGGCATGGCGGCCACCTACGACGAGCAGGGCAACTACGTCTACCCCGAGGGCTTCGACCCCGAGACCGGCGAGTGGCTCGAGGGCTACGACGAGCAGCGCGCGACCTGGGAGGACCAGTACGCCAAGGCGCACGCCCGCTGGGAGGCCCACGTCAAGCAGCAGCAGGAGGCCAAGGCGGCCGACGCCGAGGCAGGCGAGGCCACCTCGTACTCCTCCGGCGGCGACGTCGAGGCCACCGACGACGGCGGCTCGCTCGCCTCCGACGAGGCGCTGCAGGCGCTGCGCGAGAAGCTCACCGGCGGCAACTGACGCTCACCAGTCGCACGTAGAAGGGCCCGATCCCCTGGGGGATCGGGCCCTTCTGGCGTTCGGGGCTCAGATGCGGCTGGACGGGTTGAGGAAGGTCGGGTCGACCGCGTGGGAGCGGGGCGGGCGGGCAGGCCCGTCGTGGTGGAGGGCGCGGATCGCGGCGAAGACGCCGAGGACCGCCAGGACGGCGAGGAGGATCAGGAAGGTCATGTCTGAAATCATGCGCCGCTCGTGATCCTGCCACGAGTGGCAGGAATGACGAAGTTCGTTGATTTACTGCCATCCGCGTGCCACGCTGACCGGATGCTCACCAACGTCGCCGCGCTCGTCTACGACGGTGTGGCCCCCTTCGAGCTCGGAGTGCTCTGCGAGACGTTCGCGCTCGACCGCTCCGACGAGGGAGTGCCCGTCCTCGACTTCGCCGTGTGCGGTCCGGTCGTGGGGCGGGTGGCCACGTCGGTCGGCTTCTCGATCAACGTCGAGCACGGCCTGGACCGGCTGGCCGAGGCGGACCTGGTGGCGATCCCCGCGGTGCCGCGCAGCGCGGTGGTGCTCCCCGGCGTCATGGAGGCCCTGCTGGCCGCCTACGAGCGCGGGGCGCGCATCCTGTCGGTGTGCTCGGGCGCGTTCGTGCTCGGCGAGGCCGGCCTGCTCGACGGGCGGGAGTGCACCACCCACTGGCGCTACACCGACGAGCTGGCCCGCCGCTTCCCAGAGGCGCTGGTCGTGCCCGAGGTGCTCTACGTCGACTCCGGCCAGATCATCACCAGCGCCGGCACCGCGGCCGGCATCGACGCCTCCCTGCACGTGTGGCGCCAGGAGTACGGCGCCGCCGTCGCCAGCACGATCGCGCGCCGCATGGTGGTGCCCCCGCAGCGCGACGGCGGCCAGGCCCAGTTCGTGACCCGCCAGGTCGTCGACTGCCAGGCAGAGACCCTCGGCGCCGTCCTCGCCTGGGCGGTGGAGAACCTCTCCGAGCCCCTCGACGTCGACACGATGGCCCGCCAGGCCCACATGTCACCGCGCACCTTCGCCCGCCGGTTCCGCGACGAGACCGGCACCACGCCGCACGCCTGGGTCACCGCCCAGCGTCTCCAGCTGGCCGAGGAGATGCTCGAGCGCACCGACAACTCCATCGACCAGATCGCCGCCGACGTCGGCTTCGGCAACGCCGCCACCCTCCGCCACCACTTCACCCGCGCCCGCGGCGTCAGCCCGCAGGTCTACCGGCGTCAGTTCGCCTGCTGAGCCGAGCCGCCGGAGGATGAGCAAGCGCGCCCGTTGATCGATCGAACCCCGGCAACCGCCGCTGCCAACGTTGGCGAGGGCACCCCGAGGTTTCGTCGGCACTCGATCGTCAGGCGAGTTCGTTCCTCACTCGTCGGCTTGCTCAACCTCCGAGACGGGCTTCCGCCGGAGGTCGAGCAAGCGAGCGCCAGCGAGCGCTCGTTGATTGCTCGAACCCCGGCAACCGTTCTTGCCAGGGTCCCCGAGGTCGGTTGCGAGGGTTTCGTCTCGCCCGTCGCGGCTTCGTTCCTCAACCGCGGGGCTCGCTCAACCTCCACCCGCGACGGATCTGCTCCTTCGTCGCAGGTCCTGCGTGCGGACCTTCCCGGTGAGGGTCCGCGGCAGGTCGTCGAGGAAGGCCCACGTCTTCGGGCGCTTCGGGGGTGCGAGGTGGCCGGCGGCGTAGTCGCGCAGCTCGGCCTCCGAGGCCGAGCCGACCACGGCGGCGCACACCCGGGTGCCCCAGTCGGGGTCGGGGACGCCGAACACCGCGACGTCGGCGACGCCCGGATGCTCGCGCAGCACCTGCTCGACCTCCAGTGGGTACACGTTCACGCCGCCGGTGATGATCAGGTCCTCACGGCGGCCGTCGAGGTAGAGGTAGCCGTCGGCGTCGAGCCGGCCGAGGTCTCCGACGGTGAAGCTCGCGCGATCTCCCTCGGTGCGCCACGTGGCGGCCGTCTTCTCCGGGTCGCGGTAGTAGGTGAACCGCGCGTAGTCGGGCACCTCGCACCAGATCGTGCCGTCGTCGTCGAGCGTGAGGGTCCGGCCCGGGCGGGCGCGGCCGACGGTCCCCGGCCGTTCGAGCCACTCCTCGCTGCGGCAGGCGGTGAACTGCCCCTCGGTCGAGCCGTAGAACTCCCACGTCGAGCCCGCGGGGAACAGCTCGATCAGCCGGCGCTTCACCTCGGGCGGGCAGGGCGCACCGGCGTGGGCGACCAGCCGGAACGACGACAGGTCGGGCACGCCGACGTCGTCCCAGTGCGCGAAGAGCCGCTGGAGGTGGGTCGGCACGCAGAACATCGTCGTGGGCCGGTCACGCTCGATCGCGGCCGTCGCGCCGGCGGGGTCGAACGGCCCGGGGATGCTGAGCCGTCCTCCGGCGAGCATCGTGCCGAGGGCGAAGCGCAACGGTGCGGAGTGGTAGAGCGGGCTCAGCACCAGATTGACGTCGGTGTCGGCGAATCCCCACAGCTCCTGCTCCTCTGCCACCAGAGCCGCCGCGGCGGCGTCGTCGAGCAGGCCGGACCACACGCCCTTCGGCACGCCGGTCGTGCCGCTGGTGCAGTGCATCGGCCGGGCGCGGGGGAGTCCGCGATCTGCCGAGGTGACCGCGGCCAGCTCGGAGGCGGACGTGACGACCAGATCGGGTGCGAGGGGGCCGAGGATGCGCTGCTGCTCGTGATCGGTGAGACGCGGGTCGAGCGGGATCGGCACGTCTCCGCGCGCCAGGATCGACCACACGGCCTCCACGTAGGCCCGTGAGCCGGGGACGATCAGCGCGATCACCTGCACCGGAGCGACCCTACTGACCGCGATTCACCACCCTGCGATGCCCTGTCCTAGTCTCGCCCGGTGCGAGTAGGACTCACCGGCGGCGTCGGTTCCGGAAAGAGCACCGTCTCGGCGCTCCTCGCCGAGCTCGGCGCCGTCGTCATCGACGCCGACGTGCTCGCCCGCGAAGTGGTGGCCCAGGGCACCGACGGCTTCGAGCAGGTGGTCGCGACCTTCGGCCCCGACGTCGTGGGCCCCGACGGCGAGCTCGACCGCCCACGCCTGGGCGCCGTGGTCTTCGCCGACCAGGAGCGACGCCGCGAGCTCGAGGCGATCATCCACCCGCGGGTACGGGCACGCGCCGCCGAGCTGGAGCAGGAGGCGGGTCCCGACGCGTTGGTCGTGCACGACATCCCGCTCCTGGTCGAGACCGGACAGCCCCAGGACTTCGACGCGGTGATCGTCGTCGACGTGCCCGACGACGTCCGGATCGAGCGGCTGCTGCGCGACCGTGGGTGGACCCGCGAGGACGCCGAGTCGCGGATCGCCGCTCAAGCGAGCCGGGCGGACCGACTGGCCGCGGCGACCCACGTCGTCGACAACAGCGGGACCCTCGACGACCTCCGGGCGCGGGTCGAGAGTCTCTATGCCGAACTGACCAGCGCCCCATGACGGCCGCTCGGTCACACCCGGGTGGGCAGGTGCTCGTCCTGGTCGGCATCGTCGCTCTCGCACTCAACCTGCGCCCCGCCGCGGTGAGTGTCGGACCCGTGCTCGAGGAGGTGCGCGACGCACTCGGGATGTCGGGCACCGAGGCCGGGATCCTCACCGCGCTGCCGGTCCTGGCGTTCGCGGGCGTGGGAGCCCTCGCGCCACGCCTGGCGAATCTCGTGGGCCCGCACCGGCTGACCGCACTCGCCCTGGCCTGTGTGGCCGTGGGCCTGTTCGTGCGCAGCCAGGTCGACGCCGTCATCCCGTTCCTGGTCTTCACCTTCCTCGCCGTGGCAGGCATGGCGACCGCGAACGTCGTGCTGCCCTCGTTGGTCAAGCAGCACTTCCCGAACCGGATCGGCACCGTCACCGCGATCTACTCCACCGCCCTGGCGGTCGGCCTCACCTGTGCCTCGATGTTCACCGTCCCGATCAGCGAGGCGGCCGGCGGTGCAGACGGCTGGCGCACCGGACTGGCGACCTGGGCGGTCCTCGCCGGAGTCGCGCTCCTGCCGTGGCTGGCGCTGCTGGGCCGCGATCGCGGCCGGGTCGAGGAGCCGGGCTCACGACGGATCTCGCTCGGCGCGGTGGGCCGTACCCGCATCGGCCGGATGATGGCCCTGCTCTTCGGGCTCCAGTCGCTGCAGGCGTACGCCGTCTTCGGCTGGTTCGCCGACATCTACCGAGACGCCGGCTTCTCCGGGACGACGTCGGGCGTGCTGCTCGGACTGATCACCGGCATCAGCATCCCGCTCTCCTTCGTCATCCCGTCGCTGGCCGGCCGGATGGCCAACGTCGCTCCACTGATGCTGGCCTTGTGTGCCTGCTACCCGATCGGCTACCTCGGGCTCATCTTCGCCCCGCAAGGCGGCGCGGTGGTCTGGGCGCTGTTCGTCGGCGCCGGCACGTCGGTGTTCCCGCTCGTGCTCACCTTGATCGGGCTGCGGGCGCGCACCGCGGCCGGCACCGCCGCGCTCTCGGCCTACACCCAGTCGGTCGGCTACCTGCTCTCGGCCATCGGGCCCTTCGGCGTCGGCGTCCTGCACGACCTCACCGGAGGCTGGAACGTTCCCCTGCTGGTGCTCACGGTCCTGGTGGCACCGCTGACCTACTGCGGTCTGGCCGTCTCGCGGCCCCGCTACCTCGAGGACGAGCTGCCCGATCCGGTGCGCGCAACGAGCGACCGCGCCTGACCGAGCGCCGTACCGTCAGGACCGGGCGGCGCGACGCGGGCGGATCGGCGGCGTCGCGAAGCCGTTGGCCGCGGCGAACACCAGCAGCTCGTCGAGATTGGGCTGGGTGCCGGCGTCGAGATGGGCCACGAGCTGCGGCTCGGTGAGGTCGGCCTCGATGGCCGCGAGGAACTTCACCGCACCGTGGGCGGCCAGCCAGCGCCACTGGACGTCGAGCGCGATGCCGAGACGACGGGCCCGGTTGAGGACCAGCGTCACCCGTCCGGGAGCGATGCCGTCACGACGCAGCTCCCTGATGAGGTCGTCGAGGAGCACCAAGCCCGGGTCGGCCTGCACCGCGCGGCGACGCCGGGCGCGGCCGCGTGGGCTGTTGGCGCTCGGGTAGGCGAGGCGACAGACGAGCAGGACCGCACACACCTGGCCGATGACGACGTAGGTCGTGATCACTGCTCTCCCCGCCTGTCGGACTCGACTTCTCCTGTGAGGATCGGCCGCCGACCTCGGCGACTGAAGGGCCGGCCTAGACCAGGTCCCGTGTGCGGGCGCGCGGGAACCGAACGCCGTGGGCGACCGTCGCACTCACATGACCTCCCGCGCACGACTGCTCGTCCTTCCCGTCCCGCTCCTGGTCCTGACCATCGGCCTCGCGGCCTGTGGCGGCGACGGAGCCGACCCCGGCAAGGAGCATGAGGGCAGCGCCGCCGGTGCGAGCCGCGGTTGGGTGGGCGGCGAGCCCGACTGGTCCGGCGACAGCTCCGGAGACGACCTCGACCGCGCCGAGGGCGTAACGCCGTCGATGGCCCCCGACGCCGTTCCGCCCGGTCCGCCCGGTCCGCCCGGTACGCCCGGCCCGTCGGACGGCCCGCTGCGCGCCGGCAACGTCGACGACAACGCCGCCTACCCGGCCTACCTGCGCTACCTCGACCGGATCGGCGACCTCGGCGAGCGGCTGCGTCCCTTCGACGCCCGCGGCCGCGTGCTGGTCACCGTGACCGGCTCCGACGGCCGCCCGGCGGCAGGGGAGGAGGTCGTGGTGAGCGCTGACGGCGACGAGGTGGCCACCCTGCGCACCACCGCTGACGGCACCGCACGGTTCCTGCCCGGCGTCTACGGCGCGCCGGTCGATGGCAGGTTCACCGTGCGAGCCGGCGATGCCGAGACCGAGGTGGAGGCCGGCGAGAAGGCGGCGCTGCAGGTGGCGCGCACCGGAGGGGCCGATGACGCCGTCCCGCTCGACATCTTGTTCCTCCTCGACGCCACCGGCTCGATGGGCGACGAGATCGACCAGCTCAAGACCTCGATCGACTCGGTGGCCGAACGCGTCGACCGGCTGGACGGGAATCCCGACGTCCGGTTCGCGATGACGCTGTACCGGGACCGGGGTGACACCTTCGTCACCTCCACCTACGACTTCACCGACGACGTCGAGGAGTTCCGCTCCGCGCTGTCCAAGGTGAAGGCCGACGGCGGCGGCGACTATCCGGAGGCGCTCGAGGAGGGTCTGGCCGAGGCCCTGTCCGAGCCGTCGTGGCGACCGAGCGGCGAGGCGGTGCAACTGGTCTTCCTCGTCGGCGACGCCCCACCGCAGACCGGCCGCGACCTCCAGAAGACCTACCCGGACTCGGCTCGCGAGGCGATCTCGCGCGGCATCAAGATCTTCCCGGTCGCCTCCTCGGAGAGCGACGACGCCGCCGAGGCTGTCTTCCGCCAGCTCGCCCAGGCCACCGGGGCGCGGTTCGTGTTCCTCAGCTACGGCGCGGGCGGAGCGGCCACCGGCGAGCACAGCGACATCGACCGGACCGACTACGAGGAGCTCTCGCTCGACGACCTGATCGTCCGGCTCACCGCGGAGGAGCTCGCGGCCCTGACCGGCGATCCCGGCGTCGTCCCCGACCCGGACCCCACGACGCCGCCGACCCAGTAGCCGACGCGCCGTCGTTCGCCGGCTTTCAGCCGGCATTCAGCCGACACCGGGCACAGTGGTGTCGTGCGGATACTGGTGGTGGACGACGAGGTACGGCTCGCGCGTGGGATCCAGGTGGGTCTCCAGGCGGAGGGCTTCGCCGTCGACGTCGTGCACGACGGCACCGACGCGCTGTGGGCGGCCCGCGAGCACGACTACGCCGCCATCGTGCTCGACCTGATGCTGCCCGGCCTGAACGGCTACAAGGTCTGTGAGGCCCTGCGCGCCGAGCGCAACTGGACGCCGATCCTCATGCTCACCGCCAAGGACGGCGAGTGGGACCAGGTCGAGGGACTCGACACCGGGGCCGACGACTACCTCACCAAGCCGTTCTCCTTCCCCGTGCTCGTGGCCCGGCTGCGGGCCTTGCTGCGGCGGGGCGCGACCGCGCGCCCGTCGCGCCTGGAGGCCGGGGACCTGGTCTTCGACCCGGCCGCCCAGCGCGCCTGGCGGGGCGAGACCGAGGTCGCGCTGACGTCCCGCGAGGCGGCCCTCCTCGGATTCCTGATGCGCCACGTCGACGAGGTGGTCTCCAAGCAGCAGATCCTCGACGCCGTCTGGGACATGGCCTTCGACGGCGACCCGAACATCGTCGAGGTCTATGTGCGGCACCTTCGCAACAAGGTCGACCGGCCGTTCGCTCGCGAGGCGATCCAGACCGTCCGCGGCGCCGGCTACCGACTGCACGGCAACGGGGGCTGAGAGATGGGGTCGCAGCCGCGCACCGGGATCCGGGTGCGCACCACCGTGGTGGCGGTCCTGATCGTCGCGATCGCGCTGCTGGCCGGCGCCACGGCGCTGGTACTCCTGGTGCGCGAGTCGCTGGTCGACGCCGCGCAGAACTCGGCCGAGACGCGAGCGGAGAGCACTGCCGCCCAGATCGAGGCGTCCGGACCACCGCGTCCGGTCGGGGGTCAGCGCGGCGATGAGGATGACGATCCCGACGTCGAGGACACCCTGGTGGAGGTCGCCGCCGAGGACGGCGAGGTGATCGACACCAACGCCCCTGGGCTCCGTCTGGCCGCGACCGTCGGTGACGACGACGCCGACGACGTGCGCCTCGATGGCGACTGGGCCGACGCGACCTTCGTCGTCCGCCAGGAGCGGGCGACGTGGGAGGGGGAGACCTACCTGGTCACGGTGGCGGTGTCTCGTGAGGACGTCGACGACACCACGGCTGCTCTGCTGCCGCCGCTGGCGGTCGGGATCCCGTTGCTGCTCGTCGTGGTGGGTGCCGCGACCTGGCTGGTCGTCGGTCGCGCGCTGGCCCCTGTGGAGCGGATCCGGAGCGAGGTCGCCGAGATCACCGACGACCGCCTGGACCTCCGGGTGCCCGAGCCGGGGTCGGGCGACGAGATCGGCCGGCTCGCCGGCACGATGAACCAGATGCTCGACCGGCTGGAGCGCTCGCGGGCGCAGCAGCAGCGGTTCGTCTCCGACGCCTCCCACGAGCTGCGCTCGCCGATCGCGACACTGCGCCAGTCGGCCGAGGTCGCGCACGGCCACCCCGACGCCTTCGAGCCCGGGGAGTTCGCCGAGACCGTGACCCATGAAGCCACCCGGATGCAGCGGTTGGTGGAGCAGTTGCTGGTGCTCACCCGCACCGACGAGGGACGGATCGGCACGCCGGAGGAGATCGACGTCGACGACCTGGTGCTGGCCGAGGCGACCCGGCTGCGGCGGGCGGGCCTCGAGGTCGACTCGTCCGGCGTCCAGGCGGTGCGGATGCACGCCTCCCGGATCGCGTGGGCGCAGATCGTGCGCAACCTGGCCGACAACGCCCAGCGCCATGCCGCCTCGGCGGTCACCCTGCGCCTGGCCCTGGTGGGTCCGGAGTGCGTGCTGATCGTGGACGACGACGGCGCCGGCGTCCCGGCAGGGGAGCGGGAGCGGATCTTCGACCGGTTCGTCCGCCTCGACGAGGCCCGTGCGCGCGACGACGGCGGCAGCGGTCTCGGCCTGGCGATCGTCCGCGACCTTGCCCGCGCCCACGGCGGCTCGGTGCGCGTCGAGGAGTCGCCTGCCGGCGGCGCACGGTTCGTGGTCACGATGCCTGCCTGAACGGGCTTTCAGGTGCGTTCAGGCAGGCTTCAGCGCCGCTCCCGCACTCTGGTGCCATGAACATCAAGAACCTGAAGAACATCCGCCCCTCCAAGAAGAAGCTCGCCATCGCGGGCGTGGCCGCCGTGGCCGTCCTCGGCACCGGCGGCGTGGCCATCGCCGCCCAGGACGGCGTCGGGAACGACTCCGACGACGTCTCGAACGGCGCGCTGCGCGACGACCTGGTCGCCGCCGCCCGCACCGCCATCGACGACCAGGACGCCAAGGCCACCGACGTCGAGAAGTCCGACGACGGCGACGCCGCCTACGAGGTCGAGCTCACCGCCGCCGACGGCACCGAGTACGACGTCAGCCTCGACAAGGACGCGAACGTTGTGTCCACCGAGCAGGACGACGACGGCGACGACGACCAGCGCGAGACGGACTCCGACGACACCACCCGCACGGTCGAGGGCATCCGCATCGACGACTCCGAGCGCGCCATCCCCGACACCGACGTCGCCGCGATCGCGACCGCCGCCCAGGCCGCCGTCCCCGGCACCGTCACCGAGATCGAGGCCGAGGTCGCCGACGCCGACGACACCGCCGCCGAGAAGGCCGTGGCCTACCAAGTCGAGATCACCGGCGAGGACGGCAAGCAGTACGACGTCACCCTCGACACCGACCTCAAGGTGCTCGACCACCAGCTCGACTGACTCTCCCCTCCGGACGTTGAGGCTCGATCTTGGAGCCCCACTCCACCGCCGGAGGTTGAGCAAGCGAGCGCCCCGCCGGAGGTTGAGCAAGCGAGCGCTGACGAAACCCCGGCACCCGACTGCGCGGCTGTGGCGGGCTCTTGTTGCTTCGGTGGATCGACCGGCCTGGGTGGTGGGGTGGCCGCGCGCGTAGTCGACCGACACCCGCCGTCAAGGATCGCCCTCGGCGCCCGCTTCGCGGCGGACTACGTCCGTCCTTGACTGCGGGTCCCGGTCGGTCGACTCATCCGGCGCGCTACCGGCACGGGCTCCGCCCGCGCCGCCGCCTGCGCGGCCACCCCTGCTCGGTCCGGGTAGGTCGACTCACTCGGGCCCGACTCACGCCGCTCGCGTTTCCGGGGTCGGTTGCGAGGTTTCGTCGGCGCGGTCCGCGCTCGTTCCTCACGCGTCCCGCTTGCTCAACCTCCGAGAACGGCCCACCCGCCGGAGGTTGAGCAAGCGAGCGCCAGCGAGCGCCCATTGACCCACACCCTCACTAGAACACACTGGCGAATCAACGCAGGTCGCGGTAGAATCAGCCATGCCCACAACCACCCGCCACGCCGACCCGGCCCTCGCCGCGGTCCGCGCCGCCGAGACGGTGGTACGCGAGTCAGAGGTCACCAAGCTCCACGCGGTGCTGGCATGGGCAGCCGAGCACACCATCGAGCGTGCTGGGGATCCGGACCGGACGTCGTTCGGAGAATGCCCGCTGCACCTGGCCGGCGCTGGTGCGCCCGTGGTCGATGAGTTCGCGGCCTACGATCTCGCCGCCGCGTTGGGGCTGTCCTCGGAGAGCGGGTGCGCCTATCTGGGTCAGGCGCTGGAGCTGCGTTACCGCCTCCCGCGGCTGTGGGCGGCGGTCACCGCGGGACGGCTGGTGGTGTGGAAGGCCCGCAAGATCGCCGAGGCCACCATCGCTCTGCCCGTCGAGGGCGCGGCCTACGTCGACCAGCGCCTGGCCCAGGCGGTCACGAAGATCTCCTTCACCCAGATCCGCCGCCTGGTCGAGGAGGCGATCCTGCGCTACGCCCCCGACCAAGCCAAAGAGGAGACGACCGACCGGCGCCGCGTGTTCGTCGACCTCCACCTCACCGACACCCACGGCAATGTCCCGGTCGACGCGGTCCTCGCCGCACCGGATGCCCACGACCTCGAACACGCCCTGCGCGCCGGCGCGAAACGGCTGGCCGACGCCGGCTGTGACGACACGTTGGATGTCCGACGGTCGATGGCACTCGGTGAGCTCGCTCGCGGCGACCAGACCCTCGACCTTCCCGGCCCGTCGGTGATCGTCCACCTCCACCAAGACTCACCCGACGTCGGCCGCTGCGAGACCACCCGGTCCCCGGTCACCCTCGAGACCATCCGCACCTGGGTCGGCAGCGCGGCGAAGGTGTACCTCCGTCCCGTGATCGACCTGAACGACACCGTCCACGTCGAGGCCTACGAAGCCCCCCACCGGCTCCGCCGCCACATCGAGCTCCGCGACCTGACCTGTGTCTTTCCGCATTGCCAGAAGCCGGCCACCCGCTGCGACCTCGACCACGTCTGCCCCCACAGTCGCGGTGGCACCACCTGCTCGTGCAACCTCGCCCCGCTCTGCCGACGCCACCACCGCGCGAAGACCCACGGCACGTGGCGCTACCTCCTCGAACACCCCGGCTCCTACCGCTGGACCACGCCATCGGGCCAGACCTACCGCCGCGACCACACCGGCACCGTCGCCCTCACCTACGCCGAACCCTGACCACCCCGCCCCAACACCCCGCCACCACCGGCGGGGCTATCGGCACGCCCACCGACGTCAGCGGCGGAAGCCGCCTTCGGAGTTGAGGATCTGGCCGACGACCCAGACTCCGTCGTCGCTGACCAGCCAAGCGATCAGTCGAGCGGGATCGTCGGGCTCTCCGATCCGGCCCTGCGGGAACGCCTCGAGCACCGACTCCGGCGCGTTGTCGAGATACCCGGTGTTGACCGGGCCGGGATTGACCGTGTTCAGCACGATGCCGTGGCCGATCAGATCGTCGGCGGTCGACCACGTGGCACCCTCGAGCGCCGCCTTGGACGTCGCGTAGGCGAGGTTGTTGCTCATCGGCCCCAGTGACTGACCCGAGGTCATCCAGATCACCCGTCCACCGGGCCGGCCGTCGTGTTGGGCCGCGAAGGCCTTGGTGAGCAAGAGCGTGGCCCGCGTGTTCACGGCCCAGTGCCGGTCCAAGGCGTGCGTGCTGAGGTCGGCGAGGGTAACCGCATCCGCGCCATGGGCGTGGTTGCAGATCAGGATGTCGAGATGCCCGACACGGTCGTTGACGACGCCGATGAGACCCTCCGCGACGTCTGGATCCCCGAGGTCGCCAGCCACATCGACGAGCACCGCGTCGCCGCGCAGCGAGGAGCGCAGGTGGCCGGTCAGGTCATCGAGACGGTCGCTCGTCTCGTAGGTCTCGACGTCGTACGGCTGGTGGTGATGAAGAGCGAGCGAGGCGCCCATCGAGGCCAACCGGGAGGCGGCGGCGAAACCGATGCCACGATGCCGGCTGACGCCGGTGACGAGCGCGGTCCGACCGGCCAGAGGCAGCGACATGCCCGGGAGCGTATCGGCCCCGAAATTGACGCCGGCCCGCCATCTGATCGACGGCGGGCCAGCGGAGTCGTAGGACGGGTGGAGCGGGAGACCTCAGGCGGCGAGGTCGGGGTCGCCAAGGCGGCGCAGCTTCTGGAGTGCCTCGCGCTCGAGCTGGCGCACCCGCTCGGCGGAGATGCCGTGCTTGGCGCCGATGTCGGCGAGCTTGTGCTGGCGGCCGTCGGTGAGACCGTAGCGGGAGCGGATGATGTCGGCGGCGCGGTCGTCGAGCTGG
Organism: Nocardioides epinepheli; assembly: GCF_037936805.1. NCBI lineage: Bacteria > Bacillati > Actinomycetota > Actinomycetes > Propionibacteriales > Nocardioidaceae > Nocardioides > Nocardioides epinepheli. The sequence continues at coordinate 242,970 of NZ_JBBMMC010000006.1, forward strand.
CCGACGAGGTTGTTGAGCCGGTCGCGGGACTCCACGTCGAGCACGGTGAGGTCGGGGGAGGGCGCCGTCTCCTGGGCCATCAGGTCGCCCAGGGAGGTGTCGCCGTCCTCGTCGACGGGAGTGTCGAGACTGACGTGCTCGCGGCCCCAGGCGATCAGGTCGAGCACCCGGTCGACGTCGAGGCCGAGCTCCTCGGCGATCTCCGCCGGGTCGGGCTCGCGGCCGAGCTGGCGCTCCAGGGTGCGGCGGGCGCCGCCGACCTGGTTGAGCTCCTCGACGACGTGCACGGGCAGCCGCACGACGCGGGCCTGCTGGGCGATGCCGCGGGTGATGGCCTGACGCACCCACCAGGTGGCGTAGGTGGAGAACTTGTAGCCCTTGGTGTAGTCGAACTTCTCGACCGCACGGATCAGGCCGGTGTTGCCCTCCTGGATGAGGTCGAGCATCGGCATCTGGGCGCGGCCGTACTTGCGCGCGATCGAGACGACCAGGCGCAGGTTCGCAGTGATGAACGTGTCGACCGCCTTACGGCCCTCCTCGGCGAGCCACTCCAGCTCCTCCTGGGTGGCGCGCATCGGCGCACCGCCCTTACGACGGCCGACGCGGCCCTCGGCGAGCAGGGCCTCGGCCATCAGGCCGGCCTCGATGGTCTTGGAGAGCTCGACCTCCATGGCGGCGTCGAGCAGGGGGTTGCGGGCGATCTCGTCGAGGTAGAGACCGACGCTGTCGCGTCCTTCGATCTCGCGCGAGGCACCGCTGGGCTTGGTTGCGGTCCGAGTTGCCATGGGGACCCTCCTTCGGTCTGTGGCCTTCGGTACCCGCGGTAGCGGGTAACTCATGCCTGTCATTCACAACGCTTCCGGGGGGTCTCGGATTCCCTCCACACCCCGAAGGCCCGAACAGCCTTCGACTGGAATGACGTACAGAAGCCGCGAAGAGTTGCCCTTCTCGGCAGATCTCAGGGACTTCTCAGGGCCGACGGAGAACCCTCAGGATGCGGCGTCGGCGAGGCCCATCACATCCAGGATCCAGGCGAGGGTGAAGGCGCGGTCCCGCCACGCCTTGTAGCGCCCGCTGACGCCGCCGTGACCGGCCGCCATCTCGACGCGGAGCAGGACGTCGGGGTCCACCGCGCGCTCGCGCAGCCTGGCGATCCACTTGGCGGGCTCCACATAGAGCACGCGGGTGTCCTGGAACGACGTCTCGGCCAGGATCCGGGGGTAGCGCTGAGCGGTGACGTTGTCGTAGGGGGCGTAGGACGCGATCGTCTCGTAGGCCGCCGCGTCGCTCGACGGATCGCCCCACTCGTCGTACTCGGTGACGGTGAGCGGCAGGCTCGCGTCCAACATGGTGGTGAGCGCGTCGACGAACGGGACGCCGGCGACCAGCCCCCCGAACGCCTCGGGCGCCTGGTTGGCCACCGCCCCGATCAGCAGACCGCCGGCGCTGGCGCCCTCGCCCACGATCAGCTCCGGCGTGGTCCAGCCCTCCTGGACCAGGTAGCGGGCCGCGGCGGCGAAGTCGTCGAAGGTGTGCTGCTTCTGGTCGAGCTTGCCGGTGTCGTACCAGCGGCGCCCCATCTCGCCGCCCCCGCGCACGTGCGCGATCGCGAACGCGGCGCCCCGGTCGAGCACCGAGAGGCGCGCGATCGAGAACGACGGGTCGATCGAGGTCTCGTAGGCGCCGTAGCCGTACAGGTGCAGCGGGACCGGCTCGCCCGACGCGCGAGCGTCGCGGCGCACGACCAGCGAGATCGGCACCGGCTCGCCGTCCGACGAGGGAGCCCAGAGCCGGTGCTCCTCGTAGTCGGCGGGGTCGTACCCACCGAGGACCGGAGCCCGCTTGAGCAGGGTCAGCTCGCGGGTGCGGACGTCGTAGTCGTAGACCGAGGCGGGGATGGCCATCGTGACGTAGCCCAGGCGCACGGTGGGCTGGTCGAATCGCGGGTTGCCCCCGGAGCCGACGGTGTAGACCTCCTCGTCGAACTCGATGAGGTAGTCGTCTCCCACCCCGTGCTGCGCCGCCGGGTCGAGCTCCAGGATCCGCAGCTGGGTGAGGCCGTTGCTGCGCTGGTGGACGACGAGGTGCCCGGCGAAGGCGTCGACCTCCTCCAGCCGGACCGCCGGGTCGTGGGCGATCAGCGGCGTCCAGCCCTCGCGCGGGGTGGGTTCGATCGGGGCCACGCCGACCTCGAAGTCGGGTCCGGCCGCATTGTGCAGCACCAGGAACCGGTCCTCGCCGCCGAGCACGGCGTGCTCGATCGAGTACTCGACGCCCTCGGTGCGCGGGAAGAAGGTGCGCAGCCCCAGCTCGGGCCGGTCGGCGTCGAGGAACCGGTACTCCGAGGTGGTCTTGGAGCCGCTGGCCACGACGATGAACCGGTCGCTGCGGGTACGACCGACGCCCACCCAGAACCGGGCGTCGGTCTCGTGGAAGACCAGCTCGTCGTCGGCCTGGGGCGTGCCGAGGCGGTGCCGCCAGATCTTGTCGGCGCGCCACGCGTCGTCGACGGTCGTGTAGTAGAGGTGCTCGCCGGAGCGGTCCCAGGTGCCGCCGCCCAGGGCGCCCTCGATCACGTCCGGGAGCAGCTCGCCGGTGTCGACGTCGAGGATCCGGATCGTGTAGCGCTCGTCGCCCACGACGTCGGTGGCGTAGGCGAGCAGACGGCTGTCGGGGCTCATCGCCGAGCCGCCCAGGGAGAAGAACTCGTGGCCCTCGGCGAGGGCGTCGAGGTCGAGCAGCACCTGCTCACCGGGCAGGGCCGGCTGGTCGGGCGCAGCGTCCTCGGCGGGCTGCGGCGGGGTCCAGTCGTCGGGACCGGCGATCGGTACCCGGCAGGTAGCGCCGTACTCGCGGCCCTCGAAGGAGCGCCCGTAGTACCAGTGCTCGCGGCCGCGGGTCGGCACCGACAGGTCGGTCTCCAGGGTGCGGGAGCGGATCTCGTCGAAGATCTTCTCGCGAAGCCCGGCCAGGTGGTCGGTGCGCTCGCGGGTGTAGGCGTTCTCGGCCTCCAGGTGGGCCACGACCTCGGGTGAGTCCTTCTCCCGCAGCCAGTCGTAGTCGTCGACGCGGGTGTGTCCGTGGTGCTCGGCGGTGACGGGACGGCGGTCGGCGACGGGTGGCTGCTCAGGCATGTCGGGAACCGTAGCCGGGCCTCGTCCGGGGTGAGAGGGTCGACCTATGTCCGACCTGTCGCTCCACCTCGTTCCGGACGCCGACACGACCGCCCTGATCGAGCGGATGCGCTACCGGCGCTATCTCGGCGAGTACGCCGATCCCGACCTGGCGCACGCGGCCGCGACGGCCTACGTCGAGCGCGTCGGACCGCGGACGCGCGGCTACGAGATCCGGGACGGGGCCGGGAGCGGGGTGGCGTGGCTGTGGTGGAGCGAGGACGGGCCCGACCGCGCCGTCCTCGACCTGCGCCTCGACCACGCCGAGGACGCCGCGCGCGTCCGCGAGCTCGCCGTCGAGCTGGCCCGGTCCGAGGGCGCCGGGCGGTTGACGATCGGAGTGACAGCCGGTGACCTGGTGGCTGAGGCCTTCGTCGTCGGCGGCGGCTTCGAGGTGGCCGCCACCCAGATGCGGCTCGACCTCGATCACGCCCTGCCCGAGGAGGACGCCGTCGTCCTGGCTGGGATGGACCACGCCGCCTACGATGCCTGGGTCGTCGACCAGGTCGCGACCTATGCGGAGGAGCGCGCACAGTCCGGGGAGTCGCCCGAGCGCGCGCGGGAGGTGTCGGAGCAGCAGTTCGCCGACCTCCTGCCCGACGGGCTCGAGACCGAGCACCACCACTTCTTCGTCGGCAGGGTCGGCGAGGACGTCGTCGGCACCTTGTGGATCGGCACCGAGCGACCGATGGCCTTCGTCTACGACGTCGCCGTCGACCCCGCCCACCGGCGCAAGGGCTATGGCGCCGGCCTGATGCGGGCCGGGGCGCTGTGGTCGCGCGAGCGAGGCGCGCACGCCCTCGGGCTCAACGTGTTCGGCCACAACCACGGCGCCCGCGCGCTCTACGACCGGCTCGGCTACCTGGTGGTCGAGACCTATCTCGGCCGGCGGCTCTAGGCGGGGGTCAGGGTGCGCATCGACCTCAACGCCGACCTCGGGGAGGAGATCACCGACGACGCCGGGCTGCTCGCGGTCGTGACCAGCGCCAACGTCGCCTGTGGCTATCACGCCGGCAATGAGGAGGTGATGCGCGCGGTCTGCGACGGCGCGGCCGAGCGCGGGGTCGCGGTCGGCGCCCAGGTCTCCTACGCCGACCGGGAGAACTTCGGCCGGGTGGCGCTCGACGTGCCCGCCGACGTCCTGCGGGCTCAGGTGGCCGACCAGGTCGGCGTGCTCCGGACGATCGCCCGGGCGGCAGGCGTCGACGTCTCCTACGTCAAGCCGCACGGCGCGCTCTACCACCGCACGATGGACGACGCCGACCAGGCCGCGGCGGTCCTGGACGGGTCCGGCGACCTGCCGGTGCTCGGCATGCCAGGACTCCTGCTCGAGGCGGCCGCCGCGGCCGGGCGCCGCGTCGTCCTGGAGGGCTTCCCCGACCGCGGCTACGGCCCCGACGGCCGACTGCTGCCACGGGATCGGCCCGGCGCCGTCCTCGACGACAGCGCCGAGATCGCGGCGCGTGCGGTCGAGCTGGCGCGCGGCGTGGAGTCGGTGTGCGTGCACGGCGACGGACCGGGCGCGGTCGCGCACGCCGTCGCCTGCCGACGGGCGCTGGAGTCGGCCGGCTTCGAGCTCGCGGCGTTCACCCTCGATCCACCCTGTGGATGAGAGGTGGATGAATCGGTGACTCCTGTGGAGGAGCCGGGGCTCCCGCTGTGGAGAACACCCGCCTACCTGTGGGCAGTGCTGTGGGACCGAAGGAATGTCGGAAATTGTTCGACGAACCCCTTGCTCCCGGGGGTCTGAGACCCGTAGAACTCTCCCTACCGAAACCGAGGTCGCCCGCAAGGGAGGCCGAGGCGGAGGGGATCGGCAGGATCGAGAGACCTATCCCGCGAGGCGACTCGCGGCGTCTGCCCGGTGACGGGGTCGGCGTGGTCGACGAGACTGTCAGATCGTTCGGACGTCACCATGCCGGACAAACCGAGGGCCTCCTGATGCTCATACCATCAAGAGGCCCTCATCCTTTTTCCACCAAGGGACGGGCCGGCGATCGACGCGGCGATGAGCGGCCGACGACCGCGTCGTGAACACTGACCCGCATGGCCCGCAACGACGACGACGCGGACGCCCGTGCGGACGGCGTACGGCTCGTGCCGTTCGGGCCCGGCGCCCTGCTCGCGGAGGTCGGCTCGGCCGACGCCGCGCTCGGCCTGGCCCTGCACGCCCGCGCCGCGCGGGCTCCGGCGCGAGAGGTCGTGCCGGCCGCCACGACCGTGCTCTTCGACGGGCTCGACGACGCCCGGGCGCACGCCGTCGTCCACGAGATCGTCTCGGCCTGGTCGCCCCGGAGCGCGCTGCCGCCCGGCGAGACCGTCGAGATCCCCACGGCCTACGACGGCGCCGACCTCGACGGCCTGGCCGACCTGTGGGGCACCGACCGCCATGGCGTGATCGAACGGCACGGCGCTATCGAGTTCGTCTCGGCGTTCTGCGGATTCGCACCCGGCTTCGCCTACCTGTCCGGCCTTCCCGAAGGGCTGGCGGTGCCGCGGCTGGCCACCCCGCGGCCGCGGGTGCCGGCCGGCTCGGTCGCGCTCGCCGACACCTGGTGCGGGGTCTACCCCACGGCCTCGCCCGGAGGCTGGCGCCTGATCGGGCGCACCGACGTCGCTCTCTGGGACGCCGCGCGCGAGCGCCCGGCGCTGCTGGCGCCCGGCACGCGGGTCAGGTTCGTGCCGCGATGAGCGCCGCCGACACGTGGGAGATCCTCGAGGTCGGGGGACTGGTCACCGTCCAGGACGCCGGCCGTGCCGGGCTCGCCCACCTCGGCGTGCCGCACGCCGGCTGGCTCGACGCCCCGGCCGCGCGCCGGGCCCACCGCCTGCTCGGCAACCACGAGTCGGCGGCGCTGCTCGAGGTCACGCTCGGCGGCCTGCGGCTGCGTGCCGGCGCGGCCCGGTGGATCGCGGTCACCGGCGCCTCGTGCGAGGTCCGGGTGGACGGCGTCGCCCGCGGCCACGGCGTCGCCGTGTGGCTCCCCGCGGGGGCCGAGCTGCGGCTGGGTCCCGCCCTCGACGGCGTCCGGAGCTATCTCGCGGTGTCCGGGGGCCTCGACGTCGAGCCGGTGCTGGGCTCGCGGGCCACCGACACCCTGGCCTGGGTGGGTCCGCCGCGGGTGACGGCCGGCGCCGTGCTGCCGCTAGGACGCCCCGCCGGGGCACCGCGGGCGGTCGACGTCCACCGCCCGGTGCGACCCGGACCGCTGCGGGTCCATCCGGGTCCGCGCGCCGACTGGTTCGCCCCGGACGCGCTCGACCGGCTCTGCGCGACGACCTACCACGTCGCCCCCGACTCCGACCGGATCGGGCTGCGGGTCACCGGCGCCCCGCTGACCCGGGTCGTCGAGGGAGAGCTCGCCAGCGAGGGCATGGTCCTCGGCGCCGTGCAGGTGCCACCCGACGGACTGCCGGTGGTGCTGCTCGCCGACCACCCGACCACCGGCGGCTACCCCGTGGTCGCGGTGGTCGACGTCGTCGACCTGGCGCGCTGTGCGCAGCTGCGGCCGGGGGAGCCGGTGGAGTTCAGGCGCGCTTGATGAACTCCACCGACGCCTCGACCGGATCGAAGCCCATCAGCTCGTTGATGGAGACCATGTAGTCGTTGGTCTCGGCGTTCTGGGTGACGACGCGCGTCATCTCGGGGTGTGCGCTCTGGACCGCACGGAGGTTGGCGACCTTGACCGCCAGGCCGAGCCGGTGGCCGCGATGCTCGCGGTGCACGAAGGTGCCCCACTGCGACACGTCGGTGCGCGCGCCATCGGGAGGGACGGCGAGGGTCGACTGCGCCGCGACCGTGCCGTCGGGGGCGATCGCCACGGTCTCGTACATCCGTCGGCCGGCGGCGACCAGCGAGGAGAGGTTGTCGCGGAAGCGCTCGGGGGTGATCTTCTCCTCCTCCCACTCGGCCTCGCCGGTGGGCGCGTCGACCACGAGCTGGCCGAGGAGCACGCACAGCGACGGCACCAGCTCGTCGGGCACCTGGTTGAGGTAGGTCTTGATCCGGTAGCCGTCGTGGCGCTCGGCGGCCTGCTTCTCCCACGTCGCGAGGTCGGCCTCGGCCACCGGGAGCGGCAGGTGTCGCACGATCTCGACGTTCGAGAGGGTGTAGCCGGCGTCCTCGGCGAAGCGGCGACTGCGGTGGGTGGTGATCTCGTCGAAGGGCAGCTTGGCCTCCGACAGCAGGGAGGTGCGGCCGGCGTCGGTGGCCACGCCCTCGATGTGGTCGAGCATCTCTCGACCCAGGCCCCGGTGCTGCTCGTCGGGGTCCACGCACACACCGACCCACGCCATGTGGGTGTTGTCGGCCAGCGGCAGGTAGGCGACGGCGCCGGCGACCATCCGGCCGTCGTCATAGCCCGCGAGCAGCACCTTCCGCTCAGCGGGGTCGTCGTGACGCCACATCGCCGACATCTCCGGCCACGAGTAGTGCGGATAGTCCTCGCGGCCGACCATCGTCGCGCGTCGCTCGAGGTCGTAGGAGGCGCGCAGCTCCAGGTCGCTGCTGAGGTCGACGGGTGAGATGTCCACCCTGCGACGCTACGGGGCCGCGTCGCCCTCGGCCACCGGTTTGTCGCCGGCGGCGTCGGGGGGCGACGGGGGTAGCCAGGGCCGCAGTGCCGGATCCTCGACGGCGTAGGAGCGCACCGGACCGGGCGGCGTCAGGGCGGTCTCGAATCGCACGGTGACGACCCCGCGTCCCGAGCCCCATACCCATCCCCGGCCCATCTCGTCGTGGACGACGTCCTGGCCGGGGGAGTAGCCCTGCCGCCCGCGAGGCACGAGATCGGGCAGCTCCTCCTCGTCCTCGCTCGGCTGACCCGCCTCGCTCTCGCCGAAGAGATCGTCCTGGATCCAGTCGGCGAGGCCGGACACGCCGACCCCCAGCAACCGGACGCCGCCGGAGGTGTCGAGGTCCTGGAGCAGGGACCGGGCGAGCCGGGCCACGACGGTGGCGCTGTCGGTCGGCTCGGGGAGCGTGGCCGAGCGATTGAGGGTGGTGAAGTCGTAGAGCCTGACCTTGATGCCGACCGTGCGGCCCGCCAGCCCGTGCTTGCGCAGCCGAGCCGCCACCTCGCGGGCCTGCCGGGTGAGCAGGCCCTCCATCAGGGTGCGGTCGGTGAGGTCGGTCTCGTAGGTGCCTTCCACGCTCACCGACTTCGCCTCGCGCTCGGCGACCACCGGCCGGTCGTCGTCGGCGCGGGCGAGGGCGTACAGCCCGCTGCCGTGCGCGCGACCCACGAGCTGGACCAGCTCGTCGAGCCCGATCGCCTCCAGCTCGGCGATCGTGGTGATCCCGGCACGGCGCAGGCGCTCGGCGGTGGCCGGCCCCACGCCCGGAATCACCGTGACGCTCATCGGGCGCAACAGCTCGCGCTCGGTCCCGGGCGCGACGACGACCAGTCCGTCGGGCTTGTCGAGGTCGCTGGCGACCTTGGCGATGAACTTCGAGGAGCCCAGGCCCACCGACGCCGTCAGGCCGCCTGTCACCTCCGCCACCTCGGCGCGCAGCCGCTGCGCGAACGCCGTCACCGTGTCGAGCTCGAGGTCGGGGAGCTCGGCGGGATCGGCGGCGGCGAGGTCGACGAAGGCCTCGTCGAGGGACAGCGGCTCGATCAGCGGGGAGACCGCGCGCAACAGCCCCATTACCTGCTCGCTCGCCTCACGGTAGGCGTGGAACCGGCCGCCGAGAAAGGCGGCGTGCCCGCAGCGGGCCCGGGCCTCGCGGGTCGACATCGCCGACCGGACGCCGAACCTGCGTGCCTCGTACGACGCCGTCGACACCACGCCCCGCCCACCGACCCCGCCCACGACGACCGGCTTGCCACGCAGCGAGGGCTTGTCCCGCTGCTCGACGGAGGCGAAGAACGCATCGAGGTCGAGATGGAGGACCGACGCCGTGCTCCGCACCCACCGAACCTATCGCCGGCCCTCCCCGATCCTGCGCTGACCCGTCAGCCATAGCGGACGGGTCACCGTCGGATTCACGCCGACCCGTCCGCTATAGCTGACGGGTCAGCGGAGAGTGGACGGTCGCTGCGCCGGCGCCAGCGTGGCCACGGAGACGGGAGCGGTCGCGAAAGGCACGTCGTCCGCGCGGTCATCCACAGGCGGGGGAGGGAGAGGTGTAGGAATCGGCCCGGGTGGGAGGGGTGCGCGGCATGACGCTCCCACGCCCCGATGCGGCACCCACCACGCTCACCGCACGCACCCCCGAGGACCTGCTGGCGGCCGCGGCCGTCGTTCTGGGCTTCTGGCCGACCGAATCGGTGGTGATGCTCACCCTCGAGGCCCGACATCGGTTCCACGCGCGCATCGACCTGCCGCCGGACCCGAACGATCTCGATGAGCTGAGTGAGCTGGCCGGCGCGCTGGTCGAGCCGGCCGTCCGGCACGAGGCTCGACGGGTCGTGCTCCTGGTCTACACCGACGACGACCACCTCGGGGCAGTGGCCTGGAGAGTCCTGCGCCGGGCCTTCGAGGGCCACCACGTCGAGGTGGTCGAGGCGATCCGGATCAGCTGCGACACCTGGACCCCGCTCCTCGGACCCGGGCGGCGCGGAGCGCGGGCTGAACGTGGGGTGCCGTTCAGCCCCACCGCACTCACCCACCACCGGTTCCTCGCCGACGCCGTGCTCGCCGGGCGGGTCACCCATGCCTCGCGCGCCGACCTCGCGGCGAGCCTGGGGCCCGACGCCGCCGCGGTGAGCGCGATCCTCGCGGTCGGCCAGCCTCGCCCGGTCGGCACGGCGCGCTGGGCGGCCGCGGTGACCGCGAGCCACCTGGCCGCCGACACCCGGCTGGACGACGCCGACACGGCCCGGCTGCTGGAGACGATGCGCGCCACCGCGGCCCGAGACGCGGTGTGGAGGGCGCTCGAAAAAGCACCGGCCGCGTCCGGAGTCCGGCTCCTCACCGACCTGGTCCGGCGCAGTCCCGATCGATGGCTCCCCGCCCCGGCGGCGCTCCTGGGATGGGCGGCCTGGCAGGCCGGCGACGGCGCACTCGCCTGGTGCGCGATCGACCGCTGCCGTGAGGTCGCGCCCGAGTACCCGCTGGCCGCCCTGGTCGCGGCGGCGCTGGAGTCGGCGCTGCCGCCGTCGAGCTGGCAGCACGGGGCGTGAGTGGACGCGCGCCTCCCGCGGGCGGTTTCCCTCTATTGTCGGGCCATGGGCGAAGAGGTCGACCTCCAGGAGTTCACCGCGGCGGACCGCACGCGGCATCGCGAGAAGGTGCGCCAGTGCCTCGACGTGTTCGCGCGGATGCTCCGGGAGGCGGCCTTCGACACCGACGACCCGATGACGGGCCTGGAGATGGAGCTCAACCTCATCGACGAGGTCGGCGACCCGGCGCTGCGCAATGCCGAGGCGCTCGAGGCGATCGCCGACCCCGACTTCCAGACCGAGCTCGGGCAGTTCAACATCGAGATCAACGTCCCGCCGGCCAAGCTGCGCGAAGGCGGCCTGGAGACCTTCGAGGACAACCTGCGCCGCAGCCTCAACGACGCCGAGGCCAAGTCGGCCGACGTCGGCGCCCACCTGGTGATGATCGGGATCCTGCCGACCCTCGACGGCGGTCACATGGGCATGCACAGCATCAGCGCGAACCCGCGCTACAAGCTGCTGAGCGAGCAGATCCTCCGGGCCCGCGGCGAGGACCTGGTCATCGAGGTCGACGGCCTGGAGCCGGCGAAGGAGTCCCTCCGCACGACGTCGGACTCGATCGTGCCGGAGGCGGCGTGCACCAGCACCCAGCTGCACGTGCAGACCTCGCCCGATCAGTTCGCCGGCTACTGGAACGCCTCCCAGGCCATCTCGGCCATCCAGCTCGCAGCGGGAGCCAACTCGCCCTTCCTGCTGGGCAAGCAGCTGTGGCGCGAGACCCGGATCCCGTTGTTCGAGCAGGCCACCGACACCCGGGCCGAGGAGCTCAAGGCCCAGGGCGTGCGCCCGCGCGTGTGGTTCGGGGAGCGGTGGATCACCTCGGTCTTCGACCTGTTCGAGGAGAACGTCCGCTGGTTCAACGCCCTGCTCCCGATCACCGACGACGAGGACCCACTGGCCGTCCTGGAGTCCGGCGGCACACCGCAGCTCTCCGAGCTGCGCCTCCACAACGGCACCATCTACCGGTGGAACCGGCCGGTCTACGACATCAACGACGGCGTACCCCACTTGCGCGTGGAGAACCGGGTCCTCGCGGCGGGACCCACCGTCGTCGACACGATGGCCAACGCCGCCCTCTACTTCGGCCTGGTCCGCTCGCTGGTCGAGAGCGAGCGGCCGCTGTGGTCGCAGATGTCGTTCAGCGCCGCGGAGGAGAACTTCCACGTCGCGGCGCGGCACGGGATCGACGCCCAGGTGTACTGGCCCGGCGTCGGTCAGGTGCCGGCGACCGAGCTGATCCTGCGCCGGCTGCTGCCCCTGGCCCACGAGGGACTGGCCGCGTGGGGGGTCGAGACCGCCACCGCCGACCGGCTGCTCGGCATCATCGAGCAGCGTTGCCTGTTGCGCACCAACGGTGCGGAATGGTTCGTCGATGCGGTCCGCAGGCGCGAGGCCGCGGTGCCGAGGATCGACCGCTTCGACGCGTTGCGATCCACGCTGCTGGAGTACGTCGAGCGGATGCACACCAACGAGCCCGTGCACACCTGGAGCTGATCACTCGACGACGGCGAGTGCCGCCGCGCCGAGGGTGCCGACGCGACGGCGTCCGGTATAGCCTGCCGGACATGTCGATCGTGGTTGTGGGATACGTGCCGAAACCGGAGGGCGAGGCTGCTCTCAACACAGCGATCGAGGAGGCCCGCCTGCGCGGGGCCGAACTGATCGTCGTGAACTCGTATCGAGCGGAGGGCAATCGCGACGAGCCCGACCTGTCGTCGGTGCGGACCAAGCTCGAGGACTCCGGGATCGCGCACGAGGTGCGTCAGCTCGTCCGCGGCTTCGAGGCCTCCGAGGACCTGGTCAGCGTGGCGGAGGCCAGCAAGGCCGACCTGATCGTGATCGGCCTCCGTCGCCGCACGCCGGTGGGCAAGCTCATCCTCGGGTCCAACGCGCAGCGCGTCCTGCTCGACGCGCACTGCCCGGTGCTGGCCGTCAAGGCCTGAGGCGCGCGCGAGACAGCGCTCCCGGTCCGAACACCGGGCCGGTCAGATAAAGGTCGTTGCCCGCGACGTCGACGCCGCCAGGCAGGGTCAGGCTCCCTGTGAACAGCTCGCGCGAGCCCCGGCACGGACGCACGCGAAGCAGCGAGCCGACGTCGGCACCCGGCACACCGAGCTCCATCGCCAGCCACGACTTGGCCGAGAGGCTGACCGCATAGATCGACCCGCGTCCGTCCGCCGCAAGGTCGACGATCGAGGTCAGGCCGTCCGCGACCCGCTGGCAGGCGCCGTGCTGCGGATCCGCCGGATCGCAGACCGCGTCGGTGCTGCCGACCGGGACCCGCCAGATCTGCGAGGTGCCGGGCGTGGCCGGGAACCCGCGCAGCTCGCCGATGTAGAGGTCGCCGCGCCGGTCGACTGCGATCGAGGTGGCCACTGCCTCGGAGACGATCGGGGTCCCCGCCGGGGGCGTCCCCGGTGGCAGGCCCTCCGGCACCAGCACGGTGCGCGGACGGAGCCGGGCGACGGTCTCGATCGTGCCGTCCCCGTGCACCCGCAGGACGTCGTTGCCGGCGGCGTCGCTGACCAGGACATCGCCGTTGCGCAGCGCGAGCACGCCGAACGGGTTGGAGTCGGCCGGCTGGCCCTCCTGGTCGTCGGGATCGGGGTCGGTGGCCTGGTAGGCCGCGATGTCCGCGACGACCGACGGCTCGGCGTCCCCCGGGCGCCAGCGGTACAAGGTGGCGGCGCCGGGGATCGGGGGACCGCCCGGTTCGGCGCCGGCGCCGGTCAAGACGTAGACGCTGCCGTGCGGTCCGCCCGAGATCGCCGGCGCGATGCCCGTCGCCGGCACACTCGAGAGCGCGATCTTCCGCGCATCGTCGTGGCGCCGATCGATGACCAGGCTGAACGAGCCGTCGTTCTCGGCTACCAGCGTGCGGCCGCCGCCGAGGGCGTCGACGCCGCGCGGGCCGTCGAGTGCGAGCACCTGCGTCGGAGCCGGCGACGGGACGCCGCGCGGGCGATCGGGCAGGCGATGGTGGGCCGCGGTGGCCGGAACGGCCGGCGCGATCAGAGCGAGGGCGGCCAGTGCCGCGAAGGTGATGCGGTGGTGGGTCATGCCCGGGTTCCTTTGGCGAGGAGACGTCCCCATGTCCGAGGCTCATCCACCCACAACGACCGTGGCCGATCATCCCCAGCCGGCGGTAATTCGACCGGCATCCACTGCCCGACAGCACTGCCCGACAGCACAGGGCCCGCCGCCGGTGATCCGGCGGCGGGCCCTGTGGTGAGGTTCCTGGTGGGTGAGCCTCAGCTGCTCGAGCGGTTGTCGCGAACGGTCTGCGAGCCGTCGGGGTGCGTGACGGTCTCCACGTTGCGCGTGCGGCGTCCGCTGTTCCAGGTGACGGCGGTCAGGACGATCAGGACCACGCCGACGCCGGCCATGATCCAGCCGACCATCGTGAGGTCGACGTCGTTGATGGTGTCGGTGACCGCCAGTGCCAGCACGAGGCCGACGACCACCAGCAGTGCTCCGAATCCGTAACCCATGTGCATCAACTCTCTCTGTCCGGCTCCAAGGATCGCGCCCGAGCGCGTTACAGCAGTGTTTGATCGTATCGGCGATGCACTCTGCCGTCAGGCAACGACGTCTGACTCACCCCGACGGATGAACGCGGTTCCAGCGATACGGCGTGGTGGTGGAGACCTTCGCGAAGCCGTAGCGCGCCAGGATCGGCCGCGAGTCCTCGGTCGAGTCGCTGTGGATGAGGGTCTTGCCCAGGCGGAGTGCGGATCGGGCCCGGGCGGCCGTCAATGCGCGGTAGATTCCCTGGCCGCGCCACGCCGTGAGCGTGCAGCCACCCCAGATGCCGGCGAAGTCGGTGTCCGGCACCGGCTCGAGGCGACCAGCGCTGACCATCCGGCCGGCGGCCTCGGCGACCCACAGCTCCATGCCGTCGTCGCGAGCGAGCCGGCGCAGCACAGCCTCTGCGATGGCGCTCGCCTCCGCGGGGGTGTCGCCGAATGCCTCCCCGCTCATCGCGCACATGGCGCGGACGTCGTCCGCGGTGTCGATCCGGCGCAGGCTGACGCCGCTTGGTAGCGGCAGGTCGACCGCGAGCGCGGCGGCCTCACCGATCATGATCGACTCGGACTCCTCGGGCTCGAAGCCGTGCGCGAGAAGGCTCTCGTGCAGCCCTGGCGCGACGTCGTGCCCCCGGGTCTTCCACTCCACCCGGGTGATGGCGGGGTCGGCCTCGTAGTGCGCCCGCGCTTGCCCGACGAGTCGGTCGATCGCGCCGGCGTCGCCGCCGCCGAGGTCGCGGTAGGTGACGAACCCGCGGCCACCCTCGAAGGTCGCCAGGCGGAGCGGGCCCAGCCTGGTCACCGAGGCGGCCCCGGGCGTCTCGGCGTCCGTGCGCAGTTGGTCGTCGTAGGCCCGCAGGAGGCGCTCGTCGCCGGTGGTGGTCACACCCGCCATGATCCAGGATGATGGCCGAGGGCCGGCCGCCGCGCCTGGCTACTAGGGTCGGTCCATGGCCTTCCAGATCACCCAGCTGCCCGAGGCGGACGCCGTCCTCGACGAGTCCCCGTTCGCGCTGCTCGCCGGGATGATGCTCGACCAGCAGTACCCGATGGAGCACGCGTTCCGTGGGCCGGCGAAGGTGGCCGAGCGCTTCGGGAGCATCGACCCGCGGGCGATCGCCGAGGCTGACCCGGAGGAGTTCGCCGCCCTGTGTGCGACCCCACCGGCCATTCATCGCTTCCCTGGCTCGATGGCCGCTCGCCTGCAGGACCTGGCCGCTGCGATCGTGGAGACCTACGACGGCGACACCGCGCGCCTGTGGACCGAGGCCGCCGACGGCAAGGACCTGCTCAAGCGGATCCAGGCGCTGCCCGGCTTCGGCGCCCAGAAGGCGAAGATCTTCGTGGCCCTGCTGGCCAAGCAGCTCGACGTGCGGCCCGACGGCTGGGAGAAGGCGGCCGGCGACTACGCCCTCGAGGGTCACCGCTCGGTCGCCGACGTCGTCGACGCGGAGAGTCTGCAGCAGGTGCGCGACTACAAGAAGCAGAAGAAGGCGGCAGCCAAGGCCGCCACCACCTGAGCCTGCCCGTCGACGGTGGGGGTGTGCGAGGGCTCACCCGATGCGTGGCAGAATGACCCAAGCGGCTCTTGACGACAGCGGTCCTTGTCGCGCCCACAGCCCGACCTGCCGCTGTCCGACCGGAGTCATCCAGCAATCCGCGCCTGTCCACGAGAGGTGTTCGTGTCCTCGAACGCACGCAAGATCCCTTCGGAGGTGCTTGAGCACCCCGCCGTCCTCGCCCTCATCGAGAGCGCCACCCCGACCGGGAGCTTCAGCCCCGACGCCGTGCGCCTGGCCAGCGACGAGGCCGGCGTCGAGCCGCGTCACCTCAAGGCCCTCCTCGCGCACCTGAGCTCGCTCGGCCTCGGCGTCGCGCTGCCGGTCGCGGCCGAGGGCGTCGCCGCGGCGCCCAGCACCACCCGCAAGGTGGCCACCGCGACCGCGAAGAAGGCCACCGCCAAGAAGGCCGCGCCCAAGAACGCCGCGGCCTCGGACGGGGCCTCCGACGGGGCGGACGGTGCGGCCAAGCCCGCCGCGAAGAAGGCGGCGGCGAAGAAGACCGCCAAGAAGGCCGCCGCGCCCGCCGAGCCGGCTGCCGTGGGCCCCGACGGCAAGAAGGTGCTGCCCGACGTCCCCGACGAGCAGTTCGAGAAGGACGTCAAGGCCGACCCGACGATCGAGGAGGACGAGAAGTCCGCCACGTTCGTGGTGTCGGCGGCCGACGACACCGACGAGCCCGAGCAGCAGGTCATGGTGGCCGGCGCCACCGCCGACCCGGTCAAGGACTACCTCAAGCAGATCGGCAAGGTCCCGCTCCTCAACGCCGAGATGGAGGTCGAGCTCGCCAAGCGGATCGAGGCCGGGCTGTTCTCGGAGGAGAAGCTCGCCAAGGGCGGCAAGATCACCCCCAAGGTGACCGAGGAGCTGGAGTGGATCTCTGAGGACGGCCGCCGCGCCAAGAACCACCTGCTCGAGGCCAACCTGCGTCTGGTCGTCTCCCTGGCCAAGCGCTACACCGGCCGCGGCATGCTCTTCCTCGACCTGATCCAGGAGGGCAACCTCGGCCTGATCCGCGCGGTCGAGAAGTTCGACTACACCAAGGGCTACAAGTTCTCCACCTACGCCACCTGGTGGATCCGGCAGGCCATCACCCGCGCGATGGCCGACCAGGCCCGCACCATCCGAATCCCGGTGCACATGGTCGAGGTCATCAACAAGCTCGCCCGCGTCCAGCGCCAGATGCTGCAGGACCTCGGACGCGAGCCCACCCCCGAGGAGCTCGCCAAGGAGCTCGACATGACGCCGGAGAAGGTCGTCGAGGTCCAGAAGTACGGCCGCGAGCCGATCTCCCTGCACACCCCCCTCGGTGAGGACGGCGACAGCGAGTTCGGCGACCTGATCGAGGACTCCGAGGCGATCGTCCCGGCCGACGCGGTCTCGTTCACGCTGCTCCAGGAGCAGTTGCACGCCGTGCTGGACACGCTCTCCGAGCGCGAGGCCGGCGTGGTCAGCATGCGCTTCGGGCTCACCGACGGCCAGCCCAAGACCCTCGACGAGATCGGCAAGGTCTACGGCGTCACCCGTGAGCGGATCCGCCAGATCGAGTCCAAGACCATGTCGAAGCTGCGGCACCCCAGCCGCTCGCAGGTGCTGCGCGACTACCTGGACTGAGCCACCTAAGATCGATGCGGACCGGGCCCACAGGGCCCGGTCCGCATTCTTTTTTGGAGTGCGGGCACAACCTTCCCGGTTGCGGGTGCGTCGTAGTGGGGTCCGAACGATGAACCCGAACTGAAGGAGCGATTCGATGAACACCCGCCTCCGCCTCGCCGCAGCCGGCCCGCTCGCCGCCGCAGTCGCTGCCGGCACGCTGGCCTTCGCCGCCCCGGCGAACGCCGAGAGCGCCCATGTCACCGACCCGGTCGACGCCTCGGCGTCCCTGAACGACATCCGCGCCGTCGACGTCTCGAATGGCGCCGCCAAGGTGCGGGTGAAGGTCAAGTTCACCGACCTGCGCCGCCACTCCGACGCCGGTCCGGCCGGTCTGCAGATCTTCTTCGACACCTTCGGCGGCGACAGTGGGACCGGGCCGGAGTACGAGCTCGCCACGGGTCTCGAGGAGGGCACCGACTACGCCCTGGCCGAGCGTGCCGGCTGGCGTGGTCCCACCGGCGACCCGCTGAGCTGCAACGTGCGCCTCAAGCTCGACTACCGCAACGACGAGCTGCGCGCCGCCATCCCGCGTCGCTGCCTGGACCGCCCCGAGTACCTGCGCGTCGGAGTGAAGATGACCGACGAGTACGACGGCTCCCACCCGGTCATCGACTGGATGAAGGGTCCGCGCAAGTGGACCCGCTGGCTCGAGAGCGCCTGAGCCTGCTCGGCGTCCCCCGGCGCCACCGGCCACCCGGCCGGTGGCGCCGACCACCCCCACGCGCGAAATGTCCCCAAGAGCTGAGGAGAGAGCCATGAAGTACCGAGTCCGCATGATCGCCGCGAGCGCCGTTACCGCCCTGCTCGGCGCCGGGCTGGGAGCCGCGGCCCCGGCCCATGCCGAACAGGTCCGGGTCCACGACGGCGCCGACGCGACTGCCTCACCGACCGACATCCGAAGCGTCGCGGTCGACCACGGCGCCCGGCGGGTGCGGGTCAAGGTCCGCCTCACCGACCTCCCGGCCCACCCGGAGGGTGCGACGCCGCGGTTGTCGATCTACTTCGACACCGAGGCGGGCAAGGGCTCCAAGGGGCCGGAGTTCGACCTCACCGCCGGTCTGGCCGAGGGGAGCGACTTCGAGCTGGTGGGTCGTCGCGGTTGGAAGGGTCCGGTCGGCTATCCGTTCGGATGCGCCCACCGGGTCAACCTGGACTTCGAGCGCAAGGTGGTCCGAGCCTCGGTGGCCAACTGGTGCCTCGGCTCGCCGGACCAGCTGCGCGTGGCCGTCAAGATGGTCGACACCTACGACGCCTCGCACCCGGTCACCGACTGGATGTCGGGACCGCGCCAGTTCACCCCGTGGCTGGCTGCCGGCTGACCTGCAGCCCGTCGAGAACGCACATCGGCCCCGGACCGAGTGGTCCGGGGCCGATGTGCGTGCTGATTGATGCTTGTCTCGGGCTCAGCGCTCCTCGGAGGGGGCGCTGGCGGGGGTCGAGGCGAGCCGGTGCGTCTCGTCCTGCACCGACGCGGCCACCTCCTTCAGCTTGTCGCCGTGCTCGCGGGCGTGGTGCGCGCAGAAGAGCAGTTCACCGCCGCTCTGGAGCTCGACACGGAGGTAGGCCTGGGCACCGCAGCGGTCGCAGCGGTCCTCAGCAGTCAGGGCAGCCCCGGGGGCGGTTGCTGTCGTCATTTCCTGGCCTCATCTCTACTCAGTCGGTCGCCAACTCCAACGTAACCAGCGGACCCAAGATTCCCGAAGCCACGTGGTGCGTGCCACTTGAATCCCATCACAGCCCCCTTTCCCCTCGCAGGCCGGTCCCATGCCCCGGACCCGAGCCGAATGCTGCGCGGCGGTGCCTGTCGGTCTCCAGTGTGACCTCGGGGCGCCGCTCAGGTGCCGGAACCGGGAAATCCAGGACGTGATCTGGGTGCCATCGTGTCCCTGCGCACACAGGCGTGCCTGCACCGGCCTCCGGCGTGTCGCGGGTAGATTCGGTGGGTGCCCGCCCCGTCGCGCTCGGCGTGGGCCGCCGGAATCACCTGCCCGTTCCCAGGAGCCCCACGATCGCCGACAACACCTACAACGCCGCCCACCTGCTCGTCCTCGAGGGCCTGGAGGCGGTCCGCAAGCGCCCCGGCATGTACATCGGCTCCACCGACACCCGCGGCCTGATGCACTGCCTGTGGGAGATCATCGACAACGGCGTCGACGAGGCGCTGGCCGACCAGGCCCGCCGGGTCGAGGTCACGCTGCACGCCGACGGCTCGGCCGAGGTGCACGACGACGGCCGCGGCATCCCGGTCGACAAGGAGCCCAAGACCGGGCTCCCCGGCGTCGAGGTGGTCGCCACCAAGCTGCACGCCGGTGGCAAGTTCGGTGGCGGCTCCTATGTCGCCACCGGCGGCCTGCACGGCGTCGGCCTCTCGGTGGTCAACGCGCTGTCGGCGCGGATGGACATCGACGTCGAGCGCTCGCCCTCGGTGCAGGGCATCAGCTTCCGGCACGGCATCGCGGGCACCTTCGACGGCCCGGGGCCCGAGGCCGGGTTCACCCCCGGCAGCGGGATGAGCCGCAAGGGCAAGCGCGTGGCCAAGGGCACCTCCGGCACCCGGATCCGCTTCTGGCCCGACCGGCGCATCTTCACCAAGGACGCCACCTTCGAGCTTGACGGCCTCCTGGGGCGCGCGCGCCAGACCTCGTTCATCGTGCCCGGCCTCGAGCTGGTCATCCGCGACCTGCGCGGCGAGGAGCCCGTCGAGGAGAGCTTCCGCCACGACGGCGGCATCGCGGAGTTCACCGAGTTCCTCAGCAAGGGCGAGCCGGTCACCGAGGTGCTGCGCATCCAGGGCTCCGGCTCGTTCACCGAGACCGTCCCGCTGCTCGACGACGCCGGCCACATGACCCCCCAGGACGTCGAGCGCGACCTCGGCGTCGACATCGCGGTGCGCTGGGGCACCGGCTACGACACCGAGCTGCGCTCGTTCGTCAACGTGATCGCCACGCCCAAGGGCGGCACGCACGTAGCCGGCTTCGAGGCGGCGCTGGTCAAGCCGTTCAACGACGCCATGCGAGCCAGCAAGGTGCTCAAGGTCAGCGACGCCGACGTCGAGAAGTCCGACATCCTCGAGGGACTGACCGGCGTCGTCACGGTGCGCCAGGCAGAGCCCCAGTTCGAGGGCCAGACCAAGGAGATCCTCGGCACGCCCGCCGTGCGCTCGGAGGTCCGCAAGATCGTGGCGCGCGAGCTCACCGCGTTCCTCACCTCCACCAAGGCGGCCGACAAGCGTCAGGCGCGGCCGCTGATGGACAAGGTCTACGGCGCCGCCAAGACCCGCATCGCCGCGCGCCAGCACAAGGAGACCCAGCGCCGCAAGAACGCGCTGGAGTCCTCCTCGCTGCCGGCCAAGCTGGCCGACTGCCGCTCCTCCGACGCCGAGCGCACCGAGCTGTTCATCGTCGAGGGCGACTCGGCGCTCGGCACCGCCAAGCTCGCCCGCAACTCCGAGTTCCAGGCGCTGCTGCCGATCCGCGGCAAGATCCTCAACGTCCAGAAGGCCTCGGTCGGCGACATGCTCAAGAACGCCGAGTGCGCCGCGATCATCCAGGTGGTCGGCGCCGGGTCGGGCCGGACCTTCGACCTCGACGCGGCCCGCTACGGCCGGATCATCTTCATGGCCGACGCCGACTCCGACGGCGCCCACATCCGTTGCCTGCTGGCCACGCTGTTCTTCAAGTACATGCCCGAGCTGATCACCACCGGACGCGTCTACACCGCCGTGCCGCCGCTGCACCGCATCGAGATCTCCAACCCGCGTAAGGGCCAGGACAAGTACGTCTACACCTACTCCGACGACGAGCTGCAGCGGAAGCTGGCGGAGCTGAAGAAGAAGAACATCCGCTGGAAGGACCCGGTGCAGCGCTACAAGGGCCTCGGCGAGATGGACGCCGACCAGCTGGCCGAGACCACCATGGACCCGCGGCACCGCACCCTGCGCAAGCTCACCGTCGACGACGCCGACCTGGCCGCCAACGTCTTCGAGCTCCTGATGGGCTCCGAGGTCGCCCCGCGCAAGGAGTTCATCGTGCAGGGCGCCTACGAGGTCGACGTGGAGATGCTCGACGCCTGACTCGTGCGCTGGCCGGCTCGCTCAGCCTCGAGGAGACTCCCGCCGCCGGAGGTTGAGCAAGCGAGCGCCAGCGAGCGCAGACGAAACCCCGGCAACCGGCGCTGCCAACGTCCCCGAGGACGGTCACGAGGTTTCGTCGGCGCGGGTCGGGCTCGTTCCTCGCCCGTCCCGCTTGCTCAACCTCCGGCGACCTCGGGTTGCTGGTGCTCGTCGCTGGTGCGCGAGTCGGTCAGGGTGTGGGTCCCGACGATGGTGATCGCGGCGACCAGGGCGGCGAGGACGGCGAAGCCGATCCGCTGGCTGTGCAGGAACTGCTCGGTGACCGACTGGCTCCAGCGGCCGGCGGGGAGGGCGGTCCCCATCACCGCTGCGGTCACGGTGCCGATGACGGCCACTCCGACGGCGTTGCCGAGCTCCTGGGCGGTGTCGTTGAGGGCCGAGCCGAGCGAGGTGTGGTCGTCGGGGAGGGCCTCGATGAGCGCCACCGCGCAGGTGGTCATGACCAGGCGCATCCCGAGGGCGAGGACGAACAGGCCGGTCGCGAAGCCGAGGTAGGTCGACATGGAGGCGATCAGGAGCAGCAGCGAGGAGATCAGCAGGCCGCAGCCGATGACGGCGGTGTGCCGATGGCCGAGGCGATCCACGACGGCGTCGGTGAGCGGGCCGGCGACGAACATGCCGGCCACGAGCGGCAGGGTGCCGAGACCCGAGGCCATCGGGCTCCAGCCCCACGCGTACTGGAACAACTGGGTGCTGGCGAAGCCGACGCCGACCATCGCGACCATCACGGCGGTCTGCAGGATCGCCGACCCGCGCACCGTGGGGCGGGCGAACATGCGCAGGTCGAGCATCGGGAAGCGGGCGCGTCGCTCGCGGGCGACAAAGGCCAGCCCGGCGGCGACGCTCAGGACGGCGGCCAGCAGCGTCTGCCAGGCCAGCCAGCCGTCGTCGACGGCCAGGGTGAAGGCGAACATGCCGCCGGCGATGGCCGCGACCGAGAGCGCGGCACCCGGGAGGTCGGCCCGGCCGGGACGCAGGTCGGCGGGGGAGTCGGCCTCGATGCCGCGCCACACGCCCCAGAACGCCAGGGCGGCCGCCGGGGCGCTGGCGACCATGAGCCACTGCCAGGCCATGTGCTCGACGGCCAGGCCGCCCAGCGCGGGGCCGATCGCGACGCCGATCATCGCGACGCTCACGATCAGCCCGATGGCGCGACGTCGCAGCGCGGCGTCCTCGAAGAGCCGGAAGACCAGCGACATGGTGCCGGGCGCCATCAGGGCCGCGAAGACGCCGCACAGGGCCCGGATGGCGATGACCTGCCACTCGGTCTGGGCGAAGACGACCAGCAGTGAGCTGAGCCCGAAGCCGGCCAGGCCCCACAGCAGCACCCAGCGGCGGCCGAGGGTGTCTCCCAGGGTGCCGCCGATCATCAGCAGGCCACCGAAGGTGAGGGAGTAGGCGCCGACGATCCACTGCAGGCCGGTAGGGCCGACGGCGAGGTCGCGGCCGATGGTCGGCAGGGCGACGGTGAGGATCGAGTTGTCGACCATCTCGACCAGCATCGCCAGGCACAGGGCGAGCAGGGCGGGTGCCGCGGCACGCAGGGTCGCGGGCTTCGGTGGTTGCGTGCGGTCCGGTGGGACCTGGGGGTCGGTACGCGGGGTGGTGTTCGGAGTGGCGGTCATGGCGGTCTCCTGGCTAAGGCGAGGCTCGAACGACGTTCGATCGAACATGGTTCGAGAATAGAACGATGTTCGAGAATGTCAATCGCGCGGCGCGCCGAACCGGTAGCCTGGGTGCGCCATGACGCCACCTCGCCATCGCTCGCCCAGCTCCAAACCGGCCCGCGCGACGCTCTCGCTGGAGCAGATCCTCGCCACGGCCGTGACGATCCTCGACCGAGACGGCATCCGCGGGCTCACCCTGCGCGGCCTGGCTCAGGAGCTGGGCGGGGGACTCGGCAGCATCTACTGGTACGTCGCGGGCAAGGACGAGCTCCTGGAGCTGGCCTGCGACTCCCTCGTCGGAGCGGCACTCGCCCGGGCCGAATCCGACCCCACCGCGGCGCAGGGCGGCGGCACGGACGTCGAGCGCGCGGCGGCCGACGTCCGCCGGATCGCCCTGGCGCTGTTCGACCAGACCCAGCAGCACCCCTGGCTCGCGCTGCAGCTGCAGGTGCAGGGAGCCGGTTCGCCGAACTCGCTGCGCTACTGGGAGCGGATCGGCCGCGCCCTGGCCGCGATGGGGCTCACCGCGCGCCAGCAGTTCGACGGCAGCACCGCGGTCAGCGGCTACGTCGCGGGCGTGGCGGCCCAGATGGCCGCCCAGGACCTCCAGGCCGACCGCGAGCGCTCCAAGCCCGAGCAGCTCGGGGAGATCGTCGAGGGCTGGCTGGCCAACGACCCCGTCGAGTTCGCCTGGATCCACTCGATGGCCGAGGAGTTCCGCACCCACGACGACGCCGACCAGTTCACCGCCGGCCTCGACCTCCTGCTCTCGGGCCTGGTCCGCCAGGCCACGGGTGAGTCGGGCTGACTGCCCGGGCGCCCTACTCCCGCACGATCCGCTGCTCGTGGGCGTCGAGCAGCGCCTCGACCCGCTTGTAGGTGTCGGAGCGGTAGGCGCCGATCCGGCGCTCGTCGGCGAGCGCCTCGCGCAGTGCGTCGAGGTAGCGGCGCTGGAGGATGCGGCTCTGCTCGAGCGCGTCGTGGCGCGGGCGGCGCACCTCGCGGACGTCGGTGAGGAGCCGCGGCAGGATCGTCTCGCGCAGGGCCTCGGCCAGGGCGGGGTCGACCGGCTCGCCGTCGACGGTCTGCTCCTCCAGCGGGCCGAGCTCGTCGATCGCGTGCTCGCCGATCTGGCGAAGGAGCGCCCGGAAGGAGTTGCGCCGCTCCTCGGCGCTGACGGTGCGGAAGTCCAGCCGCGAGATCACCGCGGGCAACGTGAGGCCGAACAGGCCGAGGGTGATCAGGGCGACCAGGAACGCCGCGAGGACGACGGTCGCCCGGTGCGGTGTGCCGACCGGGATCGTCTGCGCCGCCGCGACCGTGACGACACCGCGCATCCCCGCCCAGGCCAGCGCCAAGGTGCCCTTGGCGGTGATCGGCTCGCGCTCCTCGAACGCGAGATCGGCCTTGCCGCGAGCCAGTCTGCGGCGGGCCCAGGCGAGCTGGGCCTCGTCGCGGTCGTCGGCACTGTCCAGCGACTCCACCCGCTCCTCGAACTGGTCGAGCCGGGAGCGTCGGCGCTCTCCCCGGTTGCCCTTGCCGTAGCGACTCGACAGAGCCGGCCAGGCGAGGCCGAGGAACCGCAGCGCGACGAGCAGGGCGACGACGACGCCGACCAGCGCGGTGATCTCGGCGGCGGTGGTCTCGGCCCCGGCCGAGTTCAACAGCTCGGGGAGCTGGTAGCCCATCGCGAGGAACACGGCGCTCTCGAGGATGAAGCTGATCGTCGACCAGGTGATGGTCTGCGTCTGGCGGTCGCGAGCGCTGAACCGGCGTCCGCCCATCGCCCCGCTCAGCAGTCCGGCCACCACGACGGCGAGCACGCCGGACACGTCGAGCTCCTCGGCCGGGAAGTAGGCCAAGAAGGGCGTCGCCAGCGAGATCGTCGCATTCAGGACCGGATCGTCGAGGCGCTGGCGGAGCAGCACGGTGAGAAGACCTACCGCGCCGCCGATGGCTACGGCGCCGAGGACCGCCCAGCCGAACTCCAGCACGGTCCGGCCGAGGGAGAAGTCGCCGGTGGCGGCCAGAGCCGCCAGCGCCGTACGGAGCACCACGAGCGCCGAGGCGTCGTTGACCAGGCTCTCGCCCTCCAGGACCGTCATCAGGCGCGGCGGCAGGCCGACCCGGCGTCCGATCGCCGTGGCCGCCACGGCGTCGGTCGGTGCGACCACGGCGCCCAGCGCGACACCGAGCGGGAACGAGATGCTCGGGAAGATCAGGTGCACCACCGCGCCGATCACCACCGCCGAGGCGATCACCATGACCACCGAGAGCCAGCCGATGAGCCGGAGGTTGCGGCGGAAGTCGATCACCGGGAGGTTGACGGCCGCGGAGTACAGCAGCGGCGGGAGCACGCCGGCCAGCACGAACTCGGGTTCGAGGTGGACCGTCGGGGCGCCGGGCAGGTAGCTGGCGCCGATGCCGAGCGCGACCAGCAGGAGCGGCGCGGCCACGCCGGTGCGTCGCGAGGACACCGAGGCGACGATCATGATCGCCAGGCCGGCCCCGGCGATGAGCAGGAACTGGTGTTCCATCGCGATCAGCCGGCGCGGCTCAGCAGTGCTGGGTCATCAGGCCGGAGTCGACGTCGTAGAGGAAACCGCCCACCTGCACGTCGGCGCCGATGAGAGGGTGCGCGCGCACCGAGGCGACGTCGTCCCGCAAGGCCGCGAGCTGGTCCTCGACGATGTGCATGGGCTGCCAGGAGCCGACGTCGCCGGCGGAGGCGGCGACCGCGTCGTGGATCTCGGCGACCGTGCTCGAGGCGACCGCACAGCGGGTGTGGGGGACCACCAGGATGCGGTCGACCTGCAGCAGGTGGACGCCGAGAACCAGTGCCTCGAGCGCGGAGTGGTCGACGCGGCCGCCCGGGTTGCGCAGGATCTTGGCGTCGCCGGGCTGCAGGCCGAGCATGCCCAGCGGCTCGATGCGGGAGTCCATGCAGGTCACGATCGCGACGCCTGCACGGGCGATGCCGTCGAAGCCGCCGAAGTCGAACTCGGCGGCGAAGGCGCGGTTGGCGGCCAGCAGGTCGGAGAAGTCGGAGGTCTCGGGCACCGTCGAAAACTAGCCGATCAGGCCGGTGCCCGCAGACCCGATCCCACGACGCCGCGGGTGGGCGCGCCTCGGAACACCACGAGTGCGAGCACCGCGGCGAGCAGCGCGACCAGAGCCGCCCCCTGGAACACCGCCTGCTCCTGGAAGACCGCGGCGCCGCGGATGTCCTCGCGCAGCGACGGGTCCTTCTCGATGGCGCGGGCGAGCTGTCGGAGTCCCCAGGTCGTGAGCACCGAGACCCCGACGAGCATGCCGATCATCCGGGCCGAGACGACCAGCGCGCTGGCCACCCCGTGCACGTCGGCGCGGGTGGTGGCCAGGATCGCGGCGTTCACCGGAGCCAGGGCGAGTCCGAAGCCGATACCACCGAGGACGAGGACCAGGTTGCTGCTCGCGTGCGCCAGGCTGCCGGCGTCCCAGCCCGACATGATCTGGAAGGCGGCCGCCGCGGCGAGCATCCCGACCGCGGTGATGACTCCGGCCGGCATCCGGCGCACCAGCCAGCCGCCGACGACCGCGCCGACCGGCAGGGCGACCAGGAACCGGAGCAGGTACAGCGCGGCGTCGAGCTGGGTGCGGCCCCGCTGGGTGCGTGCGAGGAGCGGGATGTCGACCAGCGCCGCGATCAGTGCCCAGCCGACCAGCAGGCTCACCAGGAGGGCGCCCCAGGCCGGCATCGCGGCCAGCGCGCCACGCGGGATGAGCGGAGTCTCGGCCCGCCGCAGGTGGACCACGAAGGCGACCAGCGCGAGCGCGGACCCGGCGAGGAACCACGGGCCCTGCGGAGAGAAGACCGCGACCTGCGGGTCGGCGGTCGCGAAGGCCAGCACGATCCCGCCAAGCGCGACCGCCAGGAGCGTGGCGCCGACCAGGTCGGCGTCCAGCATGCTGCGCACCCACGAGCGCACGTCGACCAGCGGACGTCGCGCGAAGACGCAGCGCAGGCAGAACACCGCGAACGCGCCGATCGCGATCAGGCCGACCGGCACCAGCCACCGGCCGCCGCCGTCGACCACCGGCACCCACCACTCGCCGTAGGTCAGGTCGGTGTAGAGCGACTGGGGTGGATGGATGGTGATCCAGGCGAAGCCGCAGGCGAGGAGGAGGGCGGCCGCGCCGATCAGGTCGGGAAGGCGGGGCCGGGCGTTTCGTCGTCGGGCCTCTGGGGCGCCGTCGCTCGCGTGCTCGGCGTCCGGCGTGTCCGCGGGCTCGGAGCGCCACAACGCCTTGACGACGACGTAGAGCAGGACGCCGGCGGCGAGGTTGATCGCGAAGATGCCGCGCCACGAGGTGAGGGAGAGCACGAGGGCACCGAAGAGCGGTCCGAGGACGCTGCCGAACTCCTGGACCGCGGACACCACCCCCAGCGGCAGGCCGCGGCGCTCGACCGGATAGAGCGCGGCGACCAGCGCCATGGTCGCCGGCACCAGCCCACCTCCGCCGAGCCCCTGCAAGAACCGGCCGACGACCATGCTCGTGAGGTCGTAGGACACCGCGGTGATCAGGGATCCGACCGAGAACGCCGCGAGCGAGGCCGCGAGCACCGGGACCGGGCCGCGCAGGTCGGCGATCCGGCCGATCAGCGGCAGCATCGCGACGTAGCCGAGCAGGAACCCGGAGACGATGGGGGCCGCCTTCTGGAGCTGGTCGACGCTCACCGACGCCGAGGCCATCATGTCGGGCAGCGCCAGCACCACCACGTAGGTGTCGACCGCGGCGAAGGCCACCGCGATCGAGCAGAAGACGAGCAGGGCGCGCGAACGATGGTCCAGGGCCGGGGCCCGGCTCTCGCTCACGGCTTGCTGATCTCCTGCTCGACGTCGTAGGCGTCGATGGTGATCTCGTAGGTGAGGTCACCGGTGCCGGAGAAGAACTCGCCGGTGAGCTCGGCCGAGGTGAGTGCGTCCTCGTCGTCGATGGTGAAGGTCGCCTCGAAGGTGGCGCCCGGCGCGCACGGGAGGATGTTCTTGACCGCCTCGCCCGGGACCGTCGCGGTGATGGGGGTGACGATCTGGTCGTTGTTCTCACCGCCGCGCACCGACTTGCCGGACTCGGGGTCCTCGGCGAGGGCCAGGAGGCTCGCGATGCCGGTGTCCGGGTCGAGCAGCGTGGCCGGGTCGGGCACGCACTTGGGCAGCTCGAACTCCGAGAAGGAGCCGAACAGGGCCAGGTAGGTGATGTCGTCCACGGAGACGACGTCGACGTCGCTGGCGGGGATGCCCTGGAACTTGCCGGCTGCGGTGCCCTGGAACGCCGGCGGGTCGGCGATGATCACACCCTCGGCCGAGGACAGGTAGTCGGCGTCGGGCTCACCGTCGGTGGTGAGGCTCAGCCGGACGCCGGAGGTCTCGTCGAGCCGGGTCTTGGCGGCGGCGAGCGCCTCCTGTGGGTCGACTCCGGCGTCGCCGTCGCCGGAGCCCTTGTCGTCGCCTCCGCAGGCGGCGAGTGAACCGGCCAGGGCGAGGGCGAGTGCAGCCGTGGCGAGGCGGCGGTCGAGCATCATGCGGCTCAGCCTTCCACAGCGGGTGAAGCCTGGGACTCCAGCCGGGCACCCAGCGGCCCGGCGACCGCGACGATGGGCTGGCTGCCCGGCGTGCCGGAGCCGTCGCGGCGTCCCTCGGCGGCGGGGAGGTCGACCGGCGCGCCGCTGGCGGCGGCCGCGCGAGGAGGGGCCGCCCCGGCCCAGGCGAGGACCAGGGTGTCCTCTCCCTTGAGGAACCGGTGCGCCCGGACGCCGCCGGTGGCTCGGCCCTTGGAGGGGTACTCCGAGAACGGGGTGACCTTCACCGAGCCCGGCTCGGTGCCCGGCAGCGCGGTCGAGGAGCCCGACGCGGTGACCACGACCGAGCGCTGCGCGGGATCGAGGGCTCCGAACCACGCGACCCGCTGGCCGCCGGCGAGCTTGATGCCGGCCATGCCGCCGCCGGCGCGGCCCTGCGGCCGCACCAGGCCCGCGGAGTAGTGCAGGAGCTGGGCGTCGGAGGTGAGGAAGCACAACGTCTCCTCGCCGGTGCGCAGCTCGACCGCGCCGACCACCTCGTCGCCGTCCTTGAGGCCGATGACCTCCCACTCCTCGCGTGCGAGCACCTCGGGGTTGACCCGCTTGACGACGCCGTCGCGGGTGCCGAGCGCCAGACCGGGACCCTCGGTGGTCAGCGAGCACAGGGCCAGCGCCCGCTCGCCCGGCGCCAGCGAGAGCACCTCGCTGAGCGGGTAGCCGCCCTGGAGGTTGGGGTCGTGAGCACTGGGCGGCAGGGCGGGGAGCTCGAGCACGCCGAGGCGCACCAGTCGCCCGGCGGAGGTGAGCACGCCCACCTCGCCGCGCACGGTGGTGGCGACCGCCGAGACGACGACGTCGTGGTTGGCCCGCGGGCCTGGGTCGTCGCTGTCGCCCTCGGGCACCTCGGCCAGGTCGGTGCCGGTCGTGCGCGCCAGGAGGCCGCTGGAGGACAGCAGGGCGAAGCACGGGTCGTCGGCCACCTCCAGGGGCGTGCTGGCGGCCGTGACGGCGGTGCCGGCCGACTCCAGCAGCACGGTGCGGCGCGGGGTGCCGAAGGTCTTGGCGACCTCGCTGAGCTCGTCGGAGACCACCTTCCGCAGCAGGTCGTCGTCGGCGAGGATCGCGTCGAGCTGCTCGATCTCGCGCTCGAGCTCGGACTTCTCCTTCTCCAGCTCGATCGTGGAGAACCGGGTAAGGCGGCGCAGCTGCATCTCCAGGATGTAGGTGGCCTGCGGCTCGGTGAGGTCGAAGACCTGCATGAGGCGGGTGCGGGCCTCCTCGGCGTTCTCGCTGGAGCGGATCAGCGCGATCACCTCGTCGATGTCGAGGATCGCGATCAGCAGGCCCTCGACCAGGTGCAGCCGCTCGGCCTTCTTCCCGCGGCGGAACCGCGTGCGGCGGCGGACGACGTCGTAGCGGTGGTCCAAGAAGACCTCGAGCAGCTCCTTGAGACCCAGGGTGCGCGGCTGGCCGTCGACCAGGGCGACGTTGTTGATGCCGAAGGAGTCCTCCATGGCCGTCTGCCGGTACAGCTGCTCGAGCAGCGCCTCGGGCACGAAGCCGTTCTTGATCTCGATGACCAGGCGCAGCCCGTTCTCGCGGTCGGTGAGGTCCTTGAGGTCGGCGATGCCCTGGAGCTTCTTGCCCTGCACCAGCGTCTTGATCCGCTCGACGACCTTCTCGGTGCCGACGCCGTAGGGCAGCTCGGTGACCACGATCGCCTTGCGGCGTCCGACGGTCTCCACCCGCGCCGTGGCGCGCATCTTGAACGTGCCGCGCCCGGTCTCGTAGGCGTCGCGGATCCCGTCGAGCCCCACGATCTTGCCGCCGGTGGGCAGGTCGGGGCCGGGGATGAAGCGCATCAGCCCGTCGACGCCGGTGGCGGGATGCTTGATCAGGTGCTTGAGCGCCTGCACCACCTCGACCAGGTTGTGCGGAGCGCAGTTGGTGGCCATGCCGACCGCGATGCCGGTGGTGCCGTTGACGACCAGGTGCGGGATCGCGGCCGGCAGGACCGACGGCTCGGTCTCGCGGCCGTCGTAGTTGGGCTTGAAGTCGACGGTGTCCTCGTCGATGTCGGCCGTCATCGCGACCGCCGGATGGTCCATGCGGCACTCGGTGTAGCGCATCGCCGCGGGCGGGTCGTCGGGGGAGCCGAAGTTGCCGTGGCCGTCGATCGTGGGCAGCCGCATCGACCACGGCTGGGCCATCCGCACCAGCGCGTCGTAGATCGCGCCGTCGCCGTGGGGGTGCAGCCGTCCCATCACCTCGCCGACGACGCGGGCGCTCTTGACGTGGCCGCGGTCGGGCCGCAGCGCCATGTCGTGCATCGTGTAGAGGATCCGGCGCTGGACCGGCTTGAGGCCGTCGCGCGCGTCGGGCAGCGCCCGGGAGTAGATGACGGAGTAGGCGTACTCGAGGAACGAGTTGCGCATCTCCTCGCCGACGTCGATGTCGAGGATGTGCTCCTCGAAGTCGTCGGGGAGGTCCTGCTTGGTCTTGCCACGTGCCATGGGAGCCATTCTCACCGGCCGGGCCGCCGTGGGTCTTGGCGGCACGCCGTGGTGCGGTGTGGCCCACGCCGCCCCGGTAGCCTTGCCCCGTGAGCGCGGACCCCTCGACTGCGGCACCCGTCGCCCCCAAGCACTGGCAGGCCGACGTTCTGCTGCGCGACGGCAGGACGGCACGGATCCGTCCAATGCAGCCCGACGACGCCGAGAGGCTGGTCGAGTTCTACTCCCGGGTGAGCGATCGGTCGAAGTACTACCGGTTCTTCTCCCCGATGCCGGTGCTCTCCGACCGCGACGTCGAGCGGTTCACCCACGTCGACCACGACCAGCGGGTCGCGCTCGTGGTGCTCCTCGGGAACAAGATGATCGCGGTGGGCCGCTACGACGTCGTCGCGCCCGGCGAGGCCGAGGTCGCCTTCCTCGTCGAGGACCAGCACCACGGCCGCGGAATCGCCCAGCTGCTCCTCGAGCACCTGGCGCAGGCGGCCCGCGAGCGGGGGATCCACCGCTTCGTCGCCGAGGTGCTCCCCGACAACAGCCGGATGATCCACACCTTCCGCGAGGCCGGCTACAAGGTCGTCAGCGACTTCGAGGACGGCGTGATGACGCTGGAGTTCTCGATCGACCCCACCGACACCTCGATCGGTGTGATGCGCGGGCGCGAGCACCGCGCCGAGGCCGCCTCGATCGAGCGCTTCTTCAACCCGCGCTCGATCGCGGTCATCGGCGCCAGCCGCCGCCAGGACACCATCGGCCAGGTCCTGGTGCGCAACCTGGTCAGCGCCGACTTCACCGGCCGCGTCTACGCCGTGAACCCCAACGCCGCCGCGGTGTCGGGCCTGCCGGCGTTCAAGACCGTCGGCGACATCCCCGACGACGTCGACGTCGCGATCGTCGCGGTGCCGGCCGACTCGGTCACCGACGTCGTGCTCGACTGCGCCGCCAAGGGCGTGCACGGCATGATCGTGATCTCCTCGGGCTTCGCCGAGACCGGCGAGGAGGGCCGCAAGCGGCAGCGACACCTGGTTGGGCTCTCTCGCTCCTACGGTCTGCGGCTGATCGGTCCCAACGCGCTGGGCGTCATCAACACCGACCCGTCGGTCTCGATGAACGCCTCGCTGTCGCCGGTCATGCCCGCGCGCGGACGGGCGGCGTTCTTCTGTCAGTCCGGCGCCCTGGGCTCGGCGATCTTGGAGAAGGTCCACAACCGCGGCCTCGGCCTGACGACGTTCGTCTCGGCCGGGAACCGGGCCGACGTGTCCGGCAACGACCTCCTGCAGTACTGGGAGGAGGACGACCCCACCGAGGTCGTACTGCTCTACCTGGAGTCGATCGGTAACCCGCGCAAGTTCTCCCGCATCGCGCGCCGGGTCTCCCAGCGCAAGCCGGTCATCGCGGTCCGCTCGGGCCGCACCACGCAGGGTGTGCCGATGGGCCACGCCGTACGGCGCATCGCCGCCCCGGCAGAGGCCCTCGACGCCATGTTCCGGCAGGCCGGGATCATCCAGGTCGACACGCTGGAGGAGATGTTCGACGTCGCCCAGCTGCTGGCCCACCAGCCGCTGCCGCGGGGGCGGCGGGTCGCGATCGTCGGCAACTCCGACGCGCTGGGCCTGCTGGCCTCCGACGCCGCGGCCGCCGTCGGGCTGCTGGTCACCCGCTCGGTCACGTTGAGCGCCGAGCCCACCGCCGAGGACTTCGAGGACGCCCTCGACGACGTCATCGACGACCCCGAGGTCGACTCGGTGATCGCCGTCTACATCCCGCCGCTCAACATCTCCGGCGAGGAGGTCGCCAACGTGCTCGCGGCGGTGGGGGAGCAGTCCGACAAGCCGCTGGTCTCCTCCTTCCTCGGCGCCGAGGGCGTCCCGGAGCTGCTGCGGGTCCCCGACGTCGCCGGCTCCGCCGCCGGCCGCGGCTCGGTGCCCTCCTATCCGGCGGTCGAGTCGGCGGTGCGGGCGCTGGCCAGCGTCGTCGAGTACTCGGTGTGGCTGCGCACCCCCGACGGTCCGGTCGAGCCCACCGAGGACGTCGACGCCCAGGGCGCCAAGCGCGTCGTCAACAAGGCGCTCTCGGCCCACCCCGACGGCTGCGACCTCGACGCCGAGCAGGTCTCGGCGCTGCTCGGGGCCTACGGCATCGCGGTATGGCCCTCCTACCCGGTCTCCTCGGTCCGCAAGGCGCAGTCGGTGGGCCGCAAGCTCGGCTGGGACGTCGTCCTCAAGGCGACCTCCGAGGGCCTGCGCGAACGCCCCGACCTCGCGCACGTGTGGCGCAACATCGACTCTCCCTCGGAGATGCGGCAGGCCTGGGACGCGCTGTGCGAGCTGATCCGCGACCCCGACCGGGCCGGCTTCGTCGTCCAGAAGAACGCCCCTCCGGGCGTGCCGGTCTCCATCCGCAGCCTGGAGGACCCCCTGTTCGGCCCGGTGGTCTCCTTCGGCATCTCCGGCCCGATCATCGACCTGCTCGCCGACCGCTCCTACCGGATCCCGCCGCTGAGCGAGCGCGACGTGTCGGCCATGGTGCGCGAGATGAAGAGCTCCCCGCTGCTCTTCGGCTACCGCGGCACCGAGCCGGTCGACGTCGAGGCGGTGGAGTACCTCATCAGCCGGGTCGCCCAGCTCCAGAACGATCTGCCCGAACTGAGCTCCCTCGATCTCTCCCTGGTTCTCGCCGGCGCCTCCGGCACCAGCGTCCTGACCGCCACCGCCCGCGTCGCGCGCGTCAGCCAGCCTCGCTCGGACCTGTTCGTGCGCCGGATGAGCGAGCTGCCGGGCGACACGATTCCGGAGTAGCGGGCCGGGGCGGGATTTCCCCGGTCGACCGGGGAAGTATGAACTTGTCGGGCAAAATATCGGCCGCCCAGTTCAGAGATCCCCGGTCGACCGGGGAAATCCCGGGACGTCCGAGACCACCCGTGGCTGAGTCCGGCGGTGTCAGGGAACCCGTCCTGCGTCCGCTCAACCAGCGAACCCGGGCGACGTCGGGGCGTGGGGCTGCCACACTCTTCGCGTGCCCAGCTCGAGTCAGTGGATCGCGTTCCTCGTCGCCTCGATCCTCTTCATCCAGGTGCCGGGGTGGCGGCCAGCGCCATGGCCTACACGGTGCTGAAGGTCGTCGGCGCGGGCTATGTCGTCTACCTCGGGGTGCAGGCGATCCGGCATCGCGGGGACGCCCGCCTGGCGTTGGACGCCGGTCTGGCCGAGCCCGAGCGGCGCGGACGCTCGGTGATCACCGGCTTCGTCGTCGGCGTCACCAATCCCAAGACGATCGTGTTCTTCGTCGCGTTCCTGCCGCAGTTCGCCGCCACCGGTGCGCCGGCAGGCCCGCAGCTGGCGCTGCTCGGTGTCGTGTTCGGGGGGCTCTGCGTGCTCTCCGACGGCGCCTGGGCACTGGCGGCAGGCACGGCGAGGACGTGGTTCGTGCGCCGTCCCGAGCGGCTCGACGGACTCGGGGTGGCCGGGGGCGTCATGATGATCGCCCTGGGAACGGGGATGGCCGCCCAGCAGTAGCGCGCGGGTGACAGACTGCCCCTCATGCGTGCACACCGCTCCGGCCCGGCTGACGACACCGAGCAGACCGTGGACCGTTCGCGCGATCTTCGCAAGGCCATCGACCGCACCGGCTACTACCCGGAGGTCGTCGCCGACTCCGTGGCGGGAGCGGTGGCCGGCGAGCAGGTGGTGTCGTTCTACGTGCACCACGAGCCGACCTTCGACCTCGACGAGGTGCGACGCCACCAGAGCGTCGTGGTGCTCACTCCGACGCGACTGATCCTGGCCCATACCGACGAGCACGCGGGCGACGACCTGCTGCCCGAGCCCTACACCTCGACCTCGACCGAGGCGGTGAGCCTCACCTCAGTGAAGTCGGTGGTGGTCACCCGGATGACGGCCAACCCCACCAAGGGCCCCAACCCGCCCGCCGAGGCCGTGATGACCATCGGCTGGGGCGGGGTGAGCCGGGTCGACCTCGAGCCGGCCGGGTGCAGCGACCCGGAGTGCGACGCCGACCACGGCTACACCGGCGTGCTGGCCTCCGACGACTTCTCGCTGCGCGTCTCCGCCGCGGCCGACGGGCGCGACGCCGTCGGGGGGCTGCTCTCGTTCGCGGCGTCCCTCTCGGCGCGCACCCAGCACTGAGCCGGGGCCGCGCGGTGGACGCCGGCTTCGTGGAGCCCGACTACGGGCGGCGCTCGCTGGCCGACGTCGTCCCGGCGATCGGTCGCGCCCTGGGCGTGGGCGATCGCGACGCCACACCGGACGACGCCCTGGTGCTGCCACCGGCGCCGGCGTACGTGCTCTTCCTGGTCGACGGCCTCGGGGCCCGACTCCTCGCGCGCTACGCACACGCCGCCCCCTACCTGTCCGGGCTGCTGGCGCAAAGTGCGGACGGCGGCAGCGGAACGGCCGGCGTGCCCTCGACCACCGCGACCAGCCTCACCTCGCTCGGCACCGGGCTGCCGCCGGGGGCGCACGGCCTGGTGGGCTTCACCGCCCGGGTGCCGGGCACCGACCGGCTGCTGAACCATCTGGCCTGGGACGCCCAGGTCGACCCCGCCGAGTGGCAGCCGCACCCCACCGCCTTCGGGACGCTGGCGGCGTCCGGTGCGACGGTGAGCGTGGTCAACAAGCGCGAGTTCCGCGGCTCGGGACTCAGCGTCGCCTCCACCCGCGGTGCCGGCTACGTCGGAGCCGACCGGGCCGGTGAGCGGATCGCCGCGGCGGTGGCCGCCTCGGCCGAGCGGCCCTCGCTCACCTACCTCTACGACAGCGACCTCGACTGGACCGGCCACAAGTGGGGGGTCGCCTCGAGCCAGTGGCTGCAACAGCTGGCGATGATCGACGCCGAGGCCGAGCAGCTGCGCGACGCCCTTCCCTCCGACCGGCGGCTGGTGGTCGTGGCCGACCACGGCATGATCGACTCCCCGCACGACAGTCGGGTCGACGTCGACGAGCACCCCGAGCTGCTCGACGGGCTGGCGCTGATCGGCGGGGAGGCCAGGTTCCGGCACCTGTATTGCCGCGGCGGGGCCGTCGACGACGTCCTGGCCACCTGGCGTGGCTTCCTCGGTGACCGGGCGCTCGTCCTGACCCGCGACGAGGCGATCGGCCGCGGCTGGTTCGGCCCGGTCGACGCGGCCGTGCGGCCGCGCCTGGGCGACGTCGTGGTCGCGGCGCGCGACGACCTGGGGGTCTTCTCCTCGACGCGCTTCCGTTACGAGACCACGCTGGTCGGCCTGCACGGCTCGCTCACCGCCGACGAGATGAGCATCCCGATCCTGCTCGACTGACCGGACGTCGTCAGCGCAACTGCATCCGGGGCTCGCCGCCGACCAGTCCCGGCCCGGAGATGGTGCACGAGCCGCCCCGGGGCGCGCCGCCGTTCCACACCTGGCGCAGGCAGTTGCGCGTGGCCAGCTGTCCCCAGTAGTTCGGGTGCAGCGACTCCTGGATGTAGTAGGGGCTGTTCGCGCAGCAGGTGGTGACGGTGCGGATCTGGTTGACCCACTCGGTCTGGTCGACGGCGCCCGGCGACTGCCAGTTGGCCAGACCTCGCTCCTCGTAGAGTCCGACGCCGTTCTCGCACAGGCGACGGCCGTTGAACGCCGAGGCGAGGTCGAGCACCACGCTGTTGGTGACTCCGGACTGGGTCAGCGCGGTGCGCACGGTGGTGTTGATGGTGGGCAGCGCGGTGTCATTGGCCCAGTCGGCATCGCCGTTCCAGAAGCCGCAGCCACCGACCGACTGACGGGTGTAGCCGCTCTGGGCATAGCGCAGCCCACTGCCGCGGGGGATCGGCGAGGGGTAGGTCTGGGCGACCAGGGTCCAGGAGTCGTCGGCGTAGCCGGCGTTGCGCATCGCGGTCCGTACGTTCTGGAAGGCGCCGGCGATCCGGTCGCGGACCGCGGTGACGTTGGCCGCGGTGAAGCGCGAGGTCACCGACCGGTCGTCGCGGCAGTAGTCCTTCCACCAGCTGGGGGAGTAGAGGAAGTCGGCGACGCAGGTGGCGACGATGTCGGCGAAGCCGAAGTCGTTGCCGCCGATCGAGACCGCGACCATGCTCACGTGGTGGGTCGCCGCGAACTGCTGGAGGGCCTTGGCCTGGCCGACCCGGCCCGCGCCGTCGTCGAAGAAGTCGAGGCCCGGCTTGAAGGTGCTGCCGGCGCTGGTGCGGGTGGTGGCACCCGAGCAGGCGAGGTTGAGGCCGTTGACCCCGCCGCCGAGGTAGGCCTCGGCCGACCTGCTGCGGTGACAGCGGTTGATCTGCTCGCCGGTCCCGGCGTTGTTGTCGAAGTACGCGGTGGGTCCGAGCGCGTCGGCGCGGGCGCTCGAGGCGTTGCTGCTCCCGGCCCAGCGCCCGGCCTCCCCGCTGATGTAGGAGTCGCCGAGCGTGACCACCCACGGCGTCCCCGCCTCCGGCCCGTCCGCGTGGGCCGGAGGCGCGAGCCCGAGCACCGCGACGAGCGGCGCCACCAGGGCGAGCAGGACGACCGGACCGAGGACTCTGGACGCGTGGTGCTTCGAGGATCGGGTCACCTCACGAAACCTAGGGGTGATCCGGGTCACAGCGGAAGAGGAGACTTCCGCGACCGGATTCAGCCGAAGGGGAGGGGCTCGGGGGCGAGGCTGACGGCCTGGGCGCGGGCGGCGGTGAGGCGCCGGCGGTGGTGCTGGCGGCAGAGCACCTCGTAGGCGACCTCGGCCGGCGGGCCGGCGTCGACGTCCTCGACGTCCCCGACCACGATCACCTCGCCCTCCACGACCATGGCGCCGTCCTCGGTGCGCGCATTGTGGGTCGCGCGCTTGCCGCACCAGCACAACGCCTCGACCTGCAGCACGTGCATCCGGTCGGCGAGCTCGACCAGCCGCTGGCTGCCCGGGAACAGGTCGGTGCGGAAGTCGGTGAGGATCCCGAAGGCGAAGACGTCGATCTGGAGCTCGTCGACCAGCTTGGCGAGCTGGTCTACCTGCTCGCGGGTGTAGAACTGCGCCTCGTCGCAGATGAGGTAGTCGATCCGGGCGCCCTGGGTGAGCGAGTCGACGACGTAGCGCCAGAAGTCGAAGTCGGAGTCGACCTCGATCGCCTCGTGGGTCAGGCCGAGCCGGCTGGACAAGGTCGCGGTGCCGGCGCGGTCGTGGGCGGTGAAGATCCGGCCGCTGCGGTGGCGCGCGGCGTGGTTGTGGTTGGTCTGCAACGCCAGCGTGCTCTTGCCGGAGTCCATGGTGCCGGTGAAGAACTGGAGCTCGGCCATCGGCTCAGTCCTCGGGGTCGTCGAGCCGGGCCAGCCAGGTGGCGAACCGCTCGACGGCCGTCTCGAACTCCGGGTGCGAGTCGGTGAAGGCCTGGAGCTGCTCGGCCACCCAGGCCAGGGTGACCTCCTCGTCGCCGCGCCGCCTCTCCAGCTCCTCGATGCCGCGATCGGTGAAGTACATGAACCGTAGGGTAGGACCTCGTCGCCCTGGGAAGGACGCCGCATGTCACAGCCGGGACCGCCTCCCGAGCCTCCGTGGGGACCGCCGCCGTCCGGTCCGCCGCCGGCCGGTCCGCCGCCGGCCGGCCCACCGCCTCCGGGCCCTCCGCCGGCCTGGCCGCCGACAGCGAGCGGAGGCCGCCCTCCTTCTTCCGGCGGCTACGGCATCTGGATCGTCGTCGCCGTGGTGTTGGTCCTTCTCGTCGCCGGGGGTGTCGTGGTCGGTTACGTGCTGAGTGACGACGACACCGACGCCGGCCCCCACGACCACGTCTCCGGCTCGGAACCGGCGTCGGCGCCGGAGAGCGAGTCCACCCCAGCCGAGACCACCACCGAACCGGCCACGCCGCCGTCCGACCAATACGGGATCGCGCTGGGGCCCGAGGACGCCGAGGACACCATCGTCGTCTACGAGGACCTGCTGTGCCCGCCGTGCGCCCGGCTCCACGTGGTGTCCGACCCGCTCGTCCAGGGCGCGCGCAACGGCGAGTTCCGGCTCGTGGTGCGCTTCGTGAACTATCTGAGCCGCTACGGCAGCTACTCCGCCGAGCCGCCAACGCCGTCTTCGTCACCCGGAACGCCGCAGGGGACGAGGTCGCCTTCGCCCTGCAGTCCCTGCTGCTCGAGCAGCAGCCAGCGCAGACAGGTCCCTATCCCGACACCGAGTGGCTGATCGCCCGGGCCGTGGAGGCGGGCGCCGACGAGGCTGCGGTGCGCCCGGGGATCGAGGACAGAGCGGAGTCGGGCGCGGTGCTCAAGGCCGACGTGTTCGCCCGCGGCAACGAAGTGCCCGCCGTTCCCTATGTCGTGGTCAACGACCAGCCGGTCACCGCTGACGGCGACCCCTCCAACCTGGTGCAGGCCGCGATCAGGGCGACCCGGCGTTAGGGCGTGTCTCCCGATTCATGGCGACACCGGCATCCACCAGCAGTATGGAGACACGCCCTAGCTAGCGCCCCGCAGACGACACCAGCGCGACACCTTGCGGTGCCGCGCTGGTGATCGGAGTGGATCAGGCGAACGCCCGCCCGAGGAGCTCCTTCTGCTCCTCGGTGTGGCGCTTGATCGTGCCCACCGACGGCGAGGACGACTCCGGTCGGGTCACCCCTTCGACGGTGGCGTCGAGGTCGCCCCAGACGTTGAGCGCGTAGTGCGACCACGGCCCCATGTTCTCCGGCTCGTCCTGCACCCAGCGCACCTGCTTCAGGTGCGGGTAGCGGGCGATCTCGGCGCGGATGTCGTCGACCGGACGGGGGTAGAGCTGCTCGATGCGCGCGATCGCGAACCGCTCGCCGTCGGGGCGCTTGGCCCGCTCGACCATCAGATCCCAGGTGATCCGGCCCGAGCACAGCAGCAGCGTGTCGACCTTGTCCTGGTCGGCGTCCGCGTCGCCGATGAACGGGCGGAACGTGCCGTGGGTGAAGTCGGAGGGCTGCGAGGCGGCCTCCTTGCGCTTGAGCATCGACTTCGGCGTGAAGACCACCAGCGGACGGTGCTCCTCGCCCAGGGCCTGCTTGCGCAGCAGGTGGAAGTAGGACGCCGGCGTCGAGGGCTGGGCGATCACGTAGGCGTCGTCGGCGGCCATCTGCAAGAACCGCTCGATCCGCGCCGAGGAGTGGTCGGGGCCCTGCCCCTCGTAGCCGTGGGGGAGCAGCATGACCACACCGGACTCCTGGCGCCACTTGGTCTCGCCGGAGGTGATGAACTCGTCGATCACCGTCTGGGCGCCGTTGACGAAGTCGCCGAACTGCGCCTCCCACAGCGTGAGCGCCTCGGGGCGCGCCACCGAGTAGCCGTACTCGAAGCCGAGCGCGGCGTACTCGGAGAGCAGGGAGTCGTAGACGTAGAACTTCGCCTGGTCGGGGGTGAGGTGCGCCAGCGGTGTCCACTCGTCGGCGTTCTTGCGGTCGATGATCGTGGCGAAGCGCGAGACGAACGTACCGCGCCGCGAGTCCTGGCCCGAGAGCCGCACCGGGCGGCCCTCCATGAGCAGCGAGCCGAAGGCGAGGATCTCGCCGGTTCCCCAGTCGATCGGGCCGTCGGTGATCGCGGCCGCCCGGCGCTGGAGCTGCGGCATCACCTTCGGGTGCACCGTGAATCCCTCGGGCGGGGTGACGTAGGCGTCGGCGATCCGCTTGAGGACCTCGGGGGTGACCGCGGTGGTGGCGTCGGCGTCCGGCTTCTCGGGGTAGTCGGGAACCGTGGTCCACTCGTCGGGGTGGCTGGAGCTCTCCTTCACCTCGGTGAAGACCCGCTCGAGCTGCTGCTGGTAGTCGGCCAGCACCTGCTCGGCCTCCTCGATCGTGATGTCGCCACGGCCGATGAGGGACTCGGTGTAGAGCTTGCGCACCGAGCGCTTCTGCTCGATCAGGTCGTACATGAGGGGCTGGGTGTAGGAGGGGTCGTCGCCCTCGTTGTGGCCCCGGCGGCGGTAGCAGACCAGGTCGATGACGACGTCCTTGTTGAACGCCTGTCGGTACTCGAAGGCCAGCTGGGCTACCCGGATGCACGCCTCGGGGTCGTCGCCGTTGACGTGGAAGATCGGCGCCTGGACCATCCGGGCGACGTCGGTGCAGTACAGCGAGGACCGCGACGAGCCCGGGGAGGTGGTGAAGCCGACCTGGTTGTTGACGACGACGTGGATCGTGCCGCCGGTGCGATAGCCGCGCAGCTGGCTGAGGTTCAGCGTCTCGGCCACGATGCCCTGGCCGGCGAAGGCGGCGTCGCCGTGCACCAGCAGCGGCAGCACGGGGTAGGCCGAGCCCTGGTCGAGGACGTCCTGCTTGGCGCGCGCGATGCCCTCCAGCACCGGGTCGACCGCCTCGAGGTGGGAGGGGTTGGCCGCCACCGACACCGCGATGGTGTCGCCCGAGCCGGCCACGAACTCGCCCTCGGCGCCGAGGTGGTACTTCACGTCGCCGGAGCCCTGGACGGTGCGCGGGTCGATGTTGCCCTCGAACTCGCGGAAGATCTGGCTGTACTTCTTGCCGACGATGTTGGCCAGCACGTTCAGCCGGCCGCGGTGGGCCATGCCGATGGTCACCTCGTCGAGGTCGGCCGCGGCGGCGGCCTCGCAGATCTCGTCGATGACCGGGATGGTGGTCTCCCCGCCCTCGAGGCTGAACCGCTTCTGCCCGACGAACTTCGTCTGGAGGAAGGTCTCGAATGCCTCGGCCTGGTTGAGCTTGAGCAGGATGCGCAGCTGCTCCTCGCGCGGCGTCTTCTCGTGGGGACGCTCCACGCGCTCCTGGATCCAGCGCCGCTGGGCGGGGTCCATGATGTGCATGTACTCGATGCCGATGGTGCGGCAGTAGGAGTCGCGCAGGATGCCGAGGATCTGGCGCAGCTTCATGAACCGCCGGCCCTCGCCGCCGAAGGAGCCGGTCGGGAACTCGCGGTCGAGGTCCCACAAGGTGAGCCCGTGCTGCTCGATCTGGAGGTCGGGGTGGGTGCGCTGGCGGTACTCCAGCGGATCGGTGTCGGCCATCATGTGTCCGCGGACCCGGTAGGCGTGGATCAGCTCCAGGATCCGCGCCTGCTTGTCGATCTCGTCGTCGTGCGACGTCGCGATGTCCTTGTTCCAGCGGATCGGCTCGTACGGGATCCGCAGGGAGCGGAAGATGTCGTCGTAGAAGCCGTCCTCGCCGAGGAGCAGCTGGTTGAGGCGCTTGAGGAACTCCCCGGACTGGGCACCCTGGATGACGCGGTGGTCGTAGGTGGAGGTGAGGGTCATCACCTTGCTGATCCCGTTGCGCGCGATGACCTCCTCCGAGGCGCCCTGCCACTCGGCGGGGTACTCCATCGCGCCGACGCCGATGATCGCGCCCTGGCCGGCCATCAGGCGCGGCACCGAGTGCACGGTGCCGATGCCGCCGGGGTTGGTGAGGCTGATCGTGGTGCCCTTGAAGTCGTCGACGGTCAGCTTGTTGTCGCGGGCCTTGCGGACGATCTCCTCGTAGGCGGTCCAGAAGGCCGCGAAGTCCATGGTCTCGGCGTGCTTGATCGAGGGCACCAGCAGCTGACGCGAGCCGTCGGACTTGGGGACGTCGATGGCCAGCCCGAGGTTGATGTGGGCCGGGGTGATGAGGTTCGGCTTGCCGTCGACGAACTCGAAGCCGACGTTCATCTCCGGCATCGAGGCCAGGGCGCGCACCAGCGCGTAGCCGATGATATGGGTGAAGGACACCTTCCCGCCGCGGGCGCGGGCGAGGTGGCTGTTGATGACGATGCGGTTGTCCCACAGCAGCTTGACCGGGACCGAGCGCACCGAGGTCGCGGTGGGCACCGTGAGTGATGCGTCCATGTTGGCGACCGTGCGGGCCGGGGCACCGCGCAGCACGGTGTAGGTGGGCTCGTCGGACTCCTCGGCCTTCTCGGCCGGCCGCGACTCCTTCGGCGTCGGCTTCGCCGGGGCCTTGGCCTGCGAGCCGCTCTTCGCGCTGGGCTGGCCGCTGGCCTGCTGGGCCGCCTTGGACTGCTCCTTGGGCTGGGCCTTCGGCGTGACCTTGGCCTCGTCCTTCTCGGCGTCCTTCTTCTCCGCCTTCTCGGGCTCGGCCTTCTTGGGCTCGGCCTTCTTGGGCTCCGCCTTCGCCGCCGCGGCTGCCCCGTTCTGCTCGCCCTTGGCTGTGGCGGTCGTCGAGCCGCCGTTGGACTTCGAGCCGGCGTCGCCGTCGGCCTTGAAGTAGTCGACCCACCGCGGGTCGACACTCGTCGGGTCGGCGTCGTACTGCTCACGCATCGCCTCGACGAGCCACTCGTTGGCCCCGAAGTCGTTGTCGGACGGTTCGGCAGATCGGGTGGAGCTGGTGGAGTGGCCAGAGGACTGCGGCACGACGAGGTTCGCCTCTTCCAAGGTGAGATGACCGGCTGGGTATGACTGCTGTCAAGGCTAGACCCACGCGCCAGCAAATGCGCGTTCGGTGGTCGACTTTCGTGCACCCTGTTACAGGAGCCACATCCCGCCGGCACGAGCGCTGCGTGTCGGCCGCTCCAGCCAGCACTTCCACGACCCGACCCAGGGAGTCACCACACCATGACCCAACGCCGGCCTCAGGGCCGTCGGTCCACGTTGTCAGCCACTGCGTCAGCCACTGCGTCGCCCACTGCGCCGCGTTCGGCGTCCGCGGGACTCGCGTGCCTGCTGCTCACAAGCCTGCTCCTCGCGGGCTGCTCCGGCGACGACGAGTCCGCACCGCCCGAGCCGAGTGAGACGTCGTCGACACCCGCTGCCGCGCCGCCGCTGGCGACCAAGACGAGCGTGCAGCACGTCACCGGTCGCCTGCCGAAGAAGCCGCGCGCGCAGCTGGTGGAGGAGATCACCGCAGCCGTGGACGTGTGGATCGACCGCGGCTACGGCGGGGAGTACCCACGCACCGACTTCGCCGGAGCATTCGGCTCGTTCACCACCGGTGCGCGCACCCGCGCCGAAGCCGACCGCAACCTGCTCACCAACGCCGGGGTGGGTGAGCGGATCGACGGCGTGGAGATGACTGCCCGCGCGGTCCGCCTCGACGTCCTCGCCCCCGGGGGGAGGCCCGCGGCCGTCACCGCGCACGTCCACGTCGGCATGCAGTTCGGCGGCGAGGTCACCCGGCGTGACCGGGTCCTCGGTGCGCTCTA
This sequence comes from Nocardioides epinepheli, assembly GCF_037936805.1. Taxonomy (NCBI): domain Bacteria; kingdom Bacillati; phylum Actinomycetota; class Actinomycetes; order Propionibacteriales; family Nocardioidaceae; genus Nocardioides; species Nocardioides epinepheli. The sequence continues at coordinate 287,016 of NZ_JBBMMC010000006.1, forward strand.
CCTCACCCGCGAGTCGGGGGAGTGGAAGGTGTTCGGCTACGACCTGAAGAGGGGGCGGGTGTGATGTCCCGCATCAAGAGATGGGCAGCCCTGGCCGCGGTGCTGGTCGCAGTCGGCGTCGTCGTCCCCGACTCGCAGGTCGCGGTGGCGCAGGCCGAGCTGGTGAAGTACCAGCACGCCGAGGGCGTCGCGCTCGAGAAGGACATGATCTGGATCCTCGCGGTCGGCTCGGACGCCCGGGTGGGCGAGGACATGACCCGGGTGCGCGGCGACGCGCTGCAGCTGGTCGGCATGAACACCAGGACCGGCGCGGCCACCGCGATCGGCATCCCGCGGGACTCCTACGTGCCGATCCCCGGCCACGGCAACGACCGGATCAACGCCGCCCTCTACTACGGCGGACCGCAACTGCTCGGCGAGGCCGTCGGCGACCTCGTCGGCGTCGAGCCCGACTACATCTTCGTGACCCGGTTCGAGTTCCTGCACGCGATGATCAACGAGATCGGCGGGATCACGGTGAACAATCCGCGCTCCTTCTCCGACCCCTACCTGCGGCCGGGAGGATTCGAGGCCGGCAAGATCAAGCTGAACGGTCAGGGCGCCACCGCGTTCTCGCGGGTGCGCAAGTCGCTGCCCGGCGGTGACTTCGACCGCTCGGCCAACCAGCAGCTGGTGCTGCGCGGGATCCAGGCCAAGATCGCCGAGCGGGTCGACCGTCCGGGGTTCATCGACCGCGGCGTCCTCTCGGTGCTCAAGCACACCAGCACCGACCTCGGGCCCGCCGAGCTCTTCCGCATCGCCCACGCCATCGCCCAGGTGGACCCACGCAAGATCACCACGTGCGTCGTCCACGGCGGCTTCGCCACGGTCGGCGGCGCCAGCGTCGTCAGCCCCGACATCGGTGCCGCCCGCCGCTACGGCGACGACGCCCGCAAGGACGCCACGATCGAGCGCTGCTGAGGCCGGGCTGTCGTGGCCGCCGGCTTGTTACTGACCGTTGTCACCTCTGGCCTGCGCTTGCAAGAGCAGGTCAGTACTCACAACGGTCAGTAACAAGCGCCGCCGCGCGACCCCCTCCAGCCGGCTCCGAAGCGATCCGGGTCGGCGTGACACATCGCCGGAGCTCACCTCGTCGGGAAGAGTGAGAGACCCCGACGAGACGCGCTAGGAGAGCCGGTGCGGCAACGAGACCGAGACGACTTCGAGGAGTTCGCGCGAGCCCGCTCGCACGAGCTGCTCCGGGCCGCATGGTTGCTCACCGGCGACCGGCACCGTGGCGAGGACCTGGCTCAGGAGACCCTGGCCCGGGTCTACGCCAAGTGGGCACGGGTGAGCCGGGCCGACAACCCGGCCGCCTACGCCCGCACCATGCTCACCCGGATCTACCTCGACTCGATCCGGCGGCGCAGCTCCACCGAGGTGCCGATCGCCGATCCGCCCCACGGACAGGCGCCGCAGGTCGACAGCGACCTTCGGCACGTGCTGGTCGTGGCCTTGCGCGAGCTCGCGCCGGTCGATCGGGCGGTCATCGTGCAGCGCTACCTGCTCGACATGGACGTCGCCGCGGTCGCCCGGGATCTCTCGCTCACCGAGAACGCGGTGCGCTCTCGAGCCAGCCGCGCCCTCACCCGGATCCGGGAGCACCTCGGAGCCGACTTCCTGCACCTACTCGATCCCAGCCGCTGACCGGCGACCGAAAGGCGAGACGATGACGCACCAGACCCCCTTGAACGACGATCAGATGAGCCGCCTGATGGACCGCGCCATGCAGCCGGTGACGGCCGAGGACACCTTGGTGGCCGGTGGCATGAGCCGCGGACGCCGGGCCGTGCGCCGACGCCGATTCGCCCAGGGCGGCGCGGTGGCCGCCGTCGCCGTCGCGGCGGTCGGCGCCGCCACGCTGGTCCCCGGCTGGGGCGACGATGCCGGCTCGGGTGTCCCGGTCGCGGGCACGCCGACCGCGAGCGATCGCGCCAGCACCGTTCCGAGCCCGACCAGTGCTCCCGACGAGCTCCCGCCGCACCTCCAGCGCGCCCAGAAGCTGCTGCAGGACAAGCTGGAGGTGCCGCCGAGCCAGCAGGGTCTGCAGTCGCTAGGCTTCACCTCGGTCGAGTACGACCCCGACGGCAACGGTGTCGGAGAGCTCTTGGTCGGGATCTCCTCCGACCCCGAGTGGGTGTCCGAGCACGCCACCGACCTGTGTCGTCGCGTCGCTGCCTCACCGAAGCCCGACGAGTGCGTGGAGACCGACACCGGCTGGCTCATCACCGGACCGACGCTCCCCGACGTCCTCGGCAAGGACCCGAACCTGGTCGGCGTCGAGGCGCGCTACTTCGACCGCGACGGCCGGTCCGTGGACCTGGTCGCCTACAACGCCCCCGAGGCTGCGATGGGCGGCGTGCCGACCCGTCCCGCCCCGGTCCTCAGCGCCGACGAGCTGGCCCTGCTGGCCACCGAGACCAACTGGTGGGAGTGAGCGGCGGTCTCCGACGTCCGGCCGGCCGCCCCGTTCGGCGCAATTGCGCGGTTTGGTGCAGTGTCGCGGCGGTGGGTCGACCTGTTCGGCGCAATTGCGCGGAACGGTGCAGCACCGAACGCGGTCGACCCGCTGGCGCCTCCGGCAGTGTGCTGGTTCAGGACATAGGAAACCCATGTCTCAGGACATAGGAAACTCGATGCTGGCCGGTGTCGAAGGCAAGGC
>NZ_JBBMMC010000007.1:0-248327 GCF_037936805.1 Nocardioides epinepheli
CCGCCGCGAAGCGGACGCCGAAGGCGATCCTTGACGGCGGGTGTCGGTCGACTACGCGCGCGGCCACCCCACCACCCGGCCGAATCGGCACCCATGCGCGCCGGCCCACCGACCACAATCGCGCAGTCAGCTGCCGGGGTTCAATCAGTCAACTGGCGCTCGCTGGCGCTCGCTTGCTCAACCTCCGGCGGCGGGCGGGTCTCGGCGCTCAGGTCGGATCGAACACGCAGAACTCGTTGCCTTCTGGATCTGCCAGCACGTCCCAGTTCACGTGTTCGTCGATCGCGTCGTGCCGAAGGGTCACCACCGTGGCGCCGAGCGCGAGAAGCGCGGCGGTGTCGCCCACGACGTCGAGGTGCATGCGGTTCTTGACCGTCTTCGGCTCTGGGACGGCGACGACCCAGATGAGCGGTCCGCGTCCCTGCGGATCCACGATCGGCACCGGCCACTCGGCTGGGCGCTCCCAGCGACTTCCGTCCTCGCCCAGTAGCGGCTCGAGATCGTCCTTGCGCCGGTATCCCATGGCTTGACACCACCAGTCGGCGAGTCGTTGGTGGTCGAGGGCGTCGAGGGCCAGATCCTTGAATGCCGCAGTCACCCGGACACCCTTCCGAAGCCCGTGGATCGGCGCAATGGCCCCCAAGGCTCGGTTACTAGTCTGGGAGACGTGACGCAACGCAGAGCTCTGGTGACCGGCGGTGGAACGGGGATCGGGCGGGCGGTGACGCGCGCGCTCGTGTCCGCGGGGTCTCGGGTGGTCATCGTGGGCCGACGGCGAGCGGTCCTGGACGATGTCGCCGACGAGCTGGGCGACGCCGTCGAGGTGCACACGGCCGACGTGACCGAACCGGAGGCGATCGAGACACTGGCTGCCGAGGTGAGCGGCAGCTTCGACGCCATCATCCACAACGCCGGCGGCACGACGCCGTCCTCCGGTGACTCGCTGGCCGCGATCGCCGAGGACTGGATGAGCGACTATCGGCTCAACGTGGTGTCGGCGGTCCTGCTCACCGAGGCCTTCCGGGACCGGATCGCGGCGCCCGGCGGGCGGATCGTGGCGATCAGCTCGGTCGCGGCGTTGCGCGGCGCGGGCTCCTACGGCGCGGCCAAGGGCGCGCTCAACGTGTGGGTCACCGACCTCGCCGCACAGCTCGCGCCGCAGGGAATCACCGTCAACGCTGTCGCGCCCGGGTTCGTGCCCGACACCGAATTCTGGGATGCGCGCCGTTCGCCCACCCTGGTCGAGGAGCGCACCGCGCGGATCCCGATGGGCCGTCCGGGCACGCCCGAGGAGGTGGCGACCCTGGTGGCCTACCTCGCATCGCAGGACGCCGGCTTCACCACCGGTCAGGTCATCGGCGTCCACGGCGGCACCGTCTTGGCCCGACTCTGAGGCACTCGACACCTCTGGGTGCCAGCGGCGGCTACCGGCCCTCAACCGGCCGGCAGCGGGATGGACGTGGTGTACGGGCCGCCTCCGGTCGGGGGCACGTCGTACCCGACCAGGCGCAGCTCGTCGCCGTCGACGATCCCGGACGTGAACGACTGCGTGCCGGGTCCTCTGGCGCGGTCGAGCTCGACGTCGACCTCGCTCCACCGCAACCCGTCGGGGGAGAACCAGACGGCCGCGTCGGTGTCTGCACTCGGGCCGGTGCTGCCGAGGGCGACGAATCCGTCCGGGACGGCGACCAGGTCGGAGACCTGCACGCGGCTCTCGGCCACTGGGCGACCGACCTGCCAGGTACGGCCGCCGTTTCGAGAGACCCACGAGGCCCAGCCCGGGTCGGGCTGGCCCGCGGAGGCCCACGTGGTGCCCGCGAGCACGATCGTCCTGCCCCGCGCCGCCTGCACCGAGACCGAGGCCCCATAGGCCCCGCGAGGCTTGGGCAGAGTCGTGGAGAGAGGAAGAGTGCTGAGGGAGGCGTCGCCACGCCAGATCACCGGGATCGCTCCCCGGCCTGCTGGGGTGCGCGAGCCGCCGAGAACGAATCCGCCTCGGGTGACGCTGACGCTGTTCATCGAGATGTCCCCATCGAGTGGAGCACGGTAGTCGCGGTATCTCGTCCCCTCGCCTTGCTGCTCGACGTCGGCGGCACCTGCCGAGATCAGCGGTGCCCAGAACTCGCCGTCGGAGGTGGAGCGAAGCGGATGAACCTCGCTCTCGCCGTCGCTGTAGCCGCCTGCTGGCATCGCGATCGCCTGGGGGCCGACGCCCACGTCGTTCGGGAAGAGGCTGCCGTACCCCGACTCTCCGCGGTTGGCGAAGGCTTCGGACTTGACCTGCTTCCAGCCCTGTTTGCGGGTCTCGACCCATGCGATCGCGTCATCGCCGAGTGGCTTGTTCGCCGACCCCACGATCAGCACGCGGCCGTCGGCCAGTAGGTCCGCCCCTGTCACATTGATCGAGCTCACGGTGTCGTTGCGCCCGGTGAGTCCCTGCGGTGTCCAGCTCTCCAAGTCGGCGCTGCGCCAGAGGCCGGGCTGAGGCCCACGGTGCCGACAGCGGTCCAGCCGCGATCGGTCCGCAGGATCTCGGTCACGTAGATGTGGGGTCGGCCGCCAGTCACCTCTGCGGGTAGCCGAACCGGGGTGGCGCGCCCGCGCTCAACCCGCCAGATCGCGGGTTCGGTCGAACCGCTGGCGTCGGTGATCCCGACCAGGATGGCGCGTCTGCCCACCGCAGCACCGGCCGTGATCAGCTGCCTCCCGCGCGCGGTGAGACCGGGATGGCGTAGGGCGGCCAGGTCGGCGAACGTGCCGCCGGTGGCGATCCGAGCATCCTCGGCTCCCTCGGTCGTGCGTCCCCCGTAGACCCAGCCACCCGATACGCCGATCAGGGCGCCGGGATGGTCGGCCGCCGAGGTCGAGAGCGGGGCAGCGGTGATCTTCTCCCATGCTCCGCCGGTGGCCCGCAGCACCACGGCGTCCCAGGTCTTGCCGGTGCCGTCGCCACTGGCGGTCAGGTAGAGCTCGCCGCCATTGAGCACGAAGTCGTCTGCGTAGGCCCGGTAGTCACCGGCGAGGTCCGCAGGGGTGGAGTCGGTGGTGAACGAGCGGCCCCCATTGCGCGAGCGCCAGATCACGATGCGGTTGGGCTGGTCGGCGATCGCGTTGTTCTCTACCCCGCCGGCGATGATCAGGTCGCCGCGGTAGTAGGTGACGTCGACCGCCGAGGGTTCGCCGACGACGTCGTCGATCCCGCGAGTGGTCAGGTCGACGCGCTTCCACTGCGCTCCGTTCCGGCTGGTCCACATGATCACCCGGTCGTGAGCTGCGCCGGCCGCGGCCTCGTTGCCACCGATCAGCACGAACCGGCCGTCGACGTAGCGCACCCGCTCCACCCAGTCGGCGGCCTTGAAGACGGCTCGATCCGCCTTCTGGCGGGCCCAGGAGACTCCGTCTGGACTGCTCCAGATCACTGGACCCTCGTTGTCGTTCCCGGTGGCGACGAACCCGTTCCGGCTCCTGGCGACGCTCGTGGCCGATTCGCTCGTCGTCATCTCCCGCGCCGGGTCCGTCACCTCCGACCGCGTCCAGGTGTCGCCGCCGTCGGTGCTCAACACGAACAACGGCCGCGACGTGTTGTCGGCGAACTCACCGCCGACCGCCACGAGCGTCTGCCCGCGGGCGACGACGTCGCTCAACGCTTGGGTGGTCTGGTCGCCGACCCGCACGCCCTTGGCCAGCTGACGTCGGGTCGGCGCCGGGAAGTCCACCTCGCCGCCGCCCCCGGAGCCCTCGTCGGTCGCCGGGTCCGACGGGGCGCCGCTCGGCGGACCTTCGTCCGAGTCGCCGCCGCTGCACGCCCCGGCCAGCATCGCCGCCGCAACCAGACACCCCACCAGACCCGCACGCCGCATGTTTCCTCCCGAGAAGCCGCACCGCTGACAGCGATGCTAGGCGTCCGGGCCGGATCGCCGGGTCCGTTATCCACAGGGCAACGGAGTCATCGAGTCGTGTTCAGATCGCCTCGAGCTCGAAGAACAGGTACCCCGGCAGATACCCGCGTCCGTCCCGGGCGGCCGGGGCTCGGGCTCAGCGCTCCGGGTCGAGCACGAAGCCGTAGTCGACGGTGACCGAGCCGTCGTCCTGGGGCTTGGGGTCCAAGAGCAGCTCAGGCTTGACGGCCGAGGCGATGTCGTCGTCGTTGTGGGCGTCGCCGGGGAAGTAGAGCTGGGCGGTGAGCAACTCGTGGCCGGGCGCCGAGACCTTCACGTGCAGGTGCGCCGGGCGCCAGGCGTGCCAGCCGGCGGCGGCGATGAGCTTGCCGCAGGAGCCGTCGGTCGGGATCTGGTACGGCGCGGGCTGGATCGTGTGGATCTCGAAGCGGCCCTGGTCGTCGGTGCGGAAGTTGCCGCGCAGGTTCCACTCGGGGATGCCGGGTGCGAACTGAGAGTAGAAGCCGTCGGCGTCGGCGTGCCAGAGCTCGACGAGCGCGCCGGCCAGCGGCGACCCGTCGACGGAGGTGACGGCGCCGGTCCACACCAGCGGGGTCCCGGCCTCGCCCTCGCGCATCTCGATCGTGCCCACGGAGCCCAGCTCGGGCGCACCCGGGACGTAGTAGGGCCCCTCGATGGTGCCCTTGCTCCCCTCGCGGTGCTCGGTGGCGACCTCCTCGACGACGTGCTCGAGCCACACGTCGAGGAACAGCGGCCACTCGCCGTCGTGCCCGACGTTGATCAGCCATGCCTTCAGGGCGTTGTACTCGTCATAGCTGACCTTCTCCTCGCGGACGGTCTGCTGCAGGGCCTCGATCACCTTGCGGGCCAGCCGGTCGACCCGCTCGGGCGAGGTGTCGGCGACCGCGGCGAACGGGGACTTGTCGGAGTGGAAGCGCTCGGTGGCACTGGCGCCGGAGGCGGCTGCGGTGGCGGTGTCGGTACTCATGGGTGGGTCCTCTCGGTCGTGAGTGGGATTCAGGCGGGTACGGGTTCCGAGATCAACGACCGCAGCGGCACCTCGCTGTCGATCGCGGCACGGGGGTCGATCGTGGCGCCCTTGGCCAGGGCGCTCTTGACGGCGTTGAAGTCGCGCGGGTTGTCGGCGACGTCGGCAGCGATCAGCCGGCCCCGGCGGTAGTAGAGGACCGTCAGCCGCTCCCCTCCGCCCCGGACGACGCGCTCGTCGTGGCCGTCGGAGATGCCGGCCAGCTGCAGCTTCAGCTCGCCCTGGTTCGACCAGAACCACGGGACGCCGCGCGGCGCCGGCTCCTGCCCGAGCAGCACGGACGCCGCGGCCGTGGCCTGCTCGACGGCGTTGTTGACCGACTCGACGCCGAGCAGTCGGTCGGGCTCGTGCGGGTGCGGCTGCACCGCGCAGTCGCCGATCGCCACCACCCGCGGATGGCTGGTCCGGCCGTGCTCGTCGGCGACGATGCCGCGCTCGACCGACAGGCCGAGGGCGCGGGCCAGGTCGCAGGCGGGCACCGCACCGATGCCGGTCACCACCACGTCGGCAGGCAGCGTCGTGCCGTCGGCCAGGGTGACGCCGGTGACGCCGTCCGGTCCTCCGGTTAGGCCGCTCACCGCGGCACCGGTGAGGATCGTGGTGCCCTGCGCCTCGTGCCAGGCACGGACGTGGGCCGAGAACGGCTCCGACACCACGCGCGCCAGCAGCCGGTCGGCCGCCTCGACGACGGTGACCCGGCGCCCCTGTGCCCGAGCGGTCGCGGCGACCTCGAGTCCGATGAAGCCGCCGCCGACCACCACGACGTCGGTGGCTCCGGCGAGGCCGGCCCGCAGCGCCTCGGCGTCGGCGACCGTGCGCAGGCCGAGCACGCCGGGGAGGTCGCCGCCGGGCACCGGAAGCGTCCGCGACGTAGCGCCGGTGGCCAGCGCCAGCGCGTCGAAGGCGACCTCGCTGCCGTCGTCGAGGCGTAGGGTCCCGCCCTCGTCGCCGAGGGTCGCCTCGACCACCGTGCGCCCGGCGCGCAGGTCGATCCCCACCCCGTCGAGATAGGACCGCTCGCGCAGGTCGAGCTCCTCGGCCGGCGTGGTGCCGGCGAGGAAGCCCTTCGACAGCGGCGGGCGCTGGTAGGGCAGACCGGGCTCGGCGCCGATCAGCACGACCGGCCCGTCGTGGCCCAGCGAGCGCAGCGATGTCGCGAGCTGCACTCCCGCCTGACCGGCACCGACGATGGCGATCCTCACTGCTGCTCCTTGGCGATCTGTACCCGCAGGCCGTCGAGCTCGTCGGTCATCCGGATCTGGCACGACAGCCGGCTGAGCTCGGTCGGCGGGGTGACGGCGTCCTCGAGCATCTCCTCCTCGAAGTCGGTGGCCGGGCCGGTGAGGTCGATCTGCTCGACGTCGACGAAGACGTGGCAGGTGGCGCACGACAGTCCGCCGCCGCACTCACCGACGATGCCTGGCACTCCGTGCTTGACGGCGGTCTCCATCACCGACGCGCCCAGTCGCGCCTCCACGTCGCGGCGGCTCCCGTCGGGGCAGGTGTACTCGATGGTGGGCATGTCAGCTCCTTGGTGGGTGCGGTCAGGGGTGCGGTCAGAACAGGTCGAAGTACTCGCGGTGCTCCCAGTCGGTGACCCCGTTGACGTAGGCGGTCTCGTCGGGGTTCGCCTCGACCCAGGCCTGGTGCCGGGTCACCTCGCTGCGCTTCATCGCGACCAGGTAGTCGACGAAGTCGTCACCGAAGGCCTTGCGGTAGAAGGCGTCCTCGGCCAGGGCGTCGACGGCCTCGGCGAGCGAGGTCGGCAGCTGGGGCACATCGGCGGCGTACGGGTCGTCGCTGATCGGACCGGGGTCGGTGCGGTTGGCGATGCCGTCGAGCCCCGCGGCGGCCTGGGCGGCGATGTAGAGGTAGGGGTTCGCGGCGGAGTCGCCGACCCGGTTCTCCACGTGCGAGGCGACGTCGCCGGGCGCGCTGATGACCCGCATCATCGCCGCGCGGTTGTCGTGTCCCCAGGTGAGCCGGTCCGGCGCGAGCGAGTAGGGACGACGCCGGCGGTAGCCGTTGACGGTCGGGGTGGTGAACACCGACGCCGCGACGCCGTGGGCCAAGGTGCCGCCGACGTAGTGGCGGCCGACCTCGGAGAGGATCTCGCCGTCGCCCGGCACCATGAGGTTGGTGCCCTCGTGGTCGACCAGTGAGGTGTGCAGGTGCCAGCCGTTGGCGTAGAAGCCGGCGATCGCGGGAGTGCACATGAACGAGGCGTGGTGGCCGTGCCTCCGGGCGACCTGCTTGGTGGTGGTCCGGAAGAGCGCGGCGGAGTCGGCGGCGGCGAGTCCCTCGAGGATGTCGAAGGTGGTCTCGACCTGGCTGGGGGCCCACTCGTCGTCGAAGGAGCGCAGCGGCAGGCCCATCGCGAGCAGCGCGTCGCGGATCGGGGCGAGGATCGGATCGATCTCGTCGAGGTGCTCGACCAGCAGGTAGCTGTAGCCGCGTGCGACCGGGGCGACGGTCGGCGGGTCGGCCGGGGTGCCCGGCGCTCCCAGGGAGACTCCGGTGAGGTTGTCCTCGAGCAGCTTGGTGAGGTACCACTCCATCTCGACGCCGGCGATCAGCTTCATGCCGGCGTCGTCGAGCTCGGCGAGGGTCCGCTTGAGGATCGAGCGCGGCGCGAGCGGGAACGGCCGGCCGTCGGCCAGGTAGAGGTCGCACATCACCAGCGCGGTCTTCTCCAGCCACGGCAGCACGGTGAAGGTGCCCGGGTCGGGGACCATCTTCACGTTCGGGCTGCCGCCCAGGCCGTCGACGGTGAAGCCGCCGTCGGGGGTGAAGGGGTTGAACACGATGGCGTTGGCGGGGTCGAAGAAGAACGGCGCCATGGTGATCTCGTTGCCGGCCGCGAGCGCTGCTTCGTAGGCGTCGGCGGTCAGCGCCTTGCCCCGCAGCAGGCCGTGCTGGTCGGGCCAGACGAGGCGGACGATCTCGATTCCCTGCTGCTCGATGAGCTTGAGCGACTGCTCGGCGGCGGCGGCCTGGTCGTCGGTGTAGAGGTCGTACTGCTCGATGAACTTCGCGGACATGATGTTCTCCTGTGGGTGGGGCCCGAGTGGGTGGGTGTCAGCCGTGGGCCGGAAGGCCGGCCAGCCAGCTGTCGAGCAGGCGTTGGGAAGGAGTGGGGGAGGCTTCGGGGGCCGCGACGTCGGCGCGCAGGGCGGCGACGTCGACGCCGAAGCGGGCGAGCTTGTCGGCCTCGAAGGCCAGGACGGCGTCGAACCCCGCGGCGTCGAGCTCGGGGTGGAACTGCACGGCGAGCGCGCTGCCGTAGCGCCAGGCCTGGAGGTAGCGCTCGCTCTTGGCGAGCAGCTCCGCGCCGGCCGGCGCCTCCATCGAGTCGGAGTGGAAGGAGAAGTAGCGACCCGACGGCACCGCGTCCGACGTCGAGGACACCTCGATCACGCCACTCTCCAGGCCGTGCTCGCCCGCGTGGGCGCGGCCACCGGTGGCCTCGGCGAGCAGTTGGGACCCGAGGCAGATGGCGAGCACCGGCAGGTTGCGCTCGACGGCGTCGCGCAGGGCGGCGACCTCGGGCCGGAAGTGGTCACGATCAGCGTGCGCGCTCTGCGGGCCGCCGAGCACGACCCACGCGGCGTGATCGCCTGCGTCGGGCAGCTCGCCGAGGTGGGCGCGGTAGATCACCAGGTCCCGGCCGGCGAGCCCCGCCCGTTCGCGCAGCACCGCGATCGACGGATCGGGCACGTGGCTCAGGACCGCGATCGAGGAGGCGGTCATGGCTGCGGCCTCGGCTCGATCGGGGTGCGCCACGGAGCCCAGTGGTCGACGCCGGCCAGCGCGGCGAGCAGCTCCTCGATCTGCTGTCGGTCCACCGCGACCCAGTCGCCGCCCGGCTCGAGCTGGTAGGGCGTGAAGTCCCACGGCGTCAGGTCGCGCGCGGTGCGGACCAGGGGCCGCAGCGAGGCGAGGTCACGTTCGAGACGTCGCACGCGCGAGCGCAGCAGCACCAGCTCACGCTCGAGCGCCTCGACCCCTCGATCGGTGTCAGCATCGGCGGACACGTCAGAACACCAGCGTCAGGTTCTCGTGGTACTGCTCGGAGTCGAGCAGGTTGGCCATCTTGAGCCGGATCCGCCAGCCGTCGGCTGCCGCCGCGTCCGGGACGAGCACGTGGCCGTACCACCCGGCGTAGGTCTTGGTGACCCCCGCCCGGAACTCGTGGACGACGAAGTTCGACCGCACCAGACGGCGTCCCTCGGTGTCACGGATCGTCTCGATGTTCGTGAGGAGACGCCTGGTCCGCGAAGCCGGGATCTGGCTGTAGGCCAGGCCGGTGCGCAGCCAGTAGACGCGGTCGGTGAGCCGGCGGTGATCGTCGAAGGCGTGGCTCACCTCGCGACGCGGGTCGCCGCCGCCGGCGACCACCGGCACCCAGTACAGGCCGTCGCCGGCGAAGAGCTCCAGCCAGTCGTTGAAGCGGCCGTCGTCGATCAGCCGCGCCTCCTGGGCGAGGAAGGACTGGGCCGCATGCCATTCCTCGACGTCGGCAGCGGGCCAGTCGTCGGCGAGGATCTCGCGGAAGGCGGCCAGCTCGTCGTACCACTCGTCGTCGACGTGGAAGGAGTGCGCGGTCGTGTCGCGGTACTGCTGGGGCAGGGCGGAGAGCCTCATCGGATCTCCTCCCGCATCCGGCGCAGCCATTCGTCGTAGTAGCTGCGCATGTGCAGCTCGTCGGTCACGGCGGTGACGATCACGCCGTCCTCGTCCAGCGACTGCCACTCGGTGACGTCGAGCCCGCGGTTCATGAAGATCCACTCAGCCTCGGGCGCGGCCAGCCCCCGCTGGGCCTCCTCGAAGTTCGCCTGGTCGTCGGGCTCGCCGAACGCCGGGAAGTCCTCCTGGGTGCGCATGCGCAGGGTGTTGACCTCCTCCGGGACGCCGCCGATACGGGTGGCGTGCCAGGTCAGCTGGGTGCGGTCGACGGCCAGCGGCTCGACCACCTGGACCTGGTTCCCGATCAGCAGGAGGTTGGGGAAGATGCTCAGGTTGATCTGGGCACCGATGGCCAGGTCGAGCAGCTCCTCGGCGTCCTCGCCGTGCCGCTCGCGGATCGCGGCCTCGAAGGCCTCGCGTCCCGGCTGCGGGCGCTGGTTGGCCCAGAACCCGCCGGCCTCCTCGCCGTGGGCGGGACGCTGGTCGATGACGCTGTGCCCGTTGCCGAGGGAGTAGGACAGCATCGGTCCGTCGTCGGGGGTGCGTCCGAAGTAGGACATGTCCTTGGTCTCGCCCATCCGCGAGGCCATCTCCAGCAGCGAGCGGTGCGAGAACGACGGGTGGTAGCCGTCGCCGGCGTTGTCGTAGGCGAGCTTCCAGTTGCCGCGGAACCCCATCCGGTAGGCGGCGGCGTCGACCAGCACCTCCCCGTCGGGCGCGCGGTCGACCCAGTAGTCGAGCCAGGGCCGGGCGTGACCGAGCCATTCCTCGACCGAGGGTGCGTCGGCGTTCATGGTGCCGAAGATGAAGCCGCGGTAGCTCTCCACCTTGGTCACGCGGGTCAGGCCGAACTCGGACTTGTCCATCTCGCCGTAGCCCTGCGGCCACGGGACGCCGACGAGCTCGCCGGTGTTGCGGAAGGTCCACCCGTGGTAGGGGCACTGGAAGCTCTTCGCGGTGCCCGACTCCTCACGGCAGACCGTGGCCGCGCGGTGGGCACAGCGGTTGAAGATCGCGTGCAGCGCGCCCTTCCGGTCGCGGGTGACGAGCACCGGCCGCAGGCCCATCCGCACCGAGCGGAACGTGTTCGGCTCCGGCACCTGCGACTCGTGTGCGAGATACACCCAGGACTCGCCGCCGAACACCTTCACCATCTCCTCGGCGAAGATGTCGGGCTCGGTGTACAGGGTGCGGTGCACCCGGTCGGCCTCGACGAGTCCGCCCCACCGGTCGGACGGCGTGCCGTCCTGGGTGGCGCGGCCGTCCTCGGCCGTGGGTCGTTGCTGCTGAACGGTCATCACGTGCCTCGCTCTGATCGCAGGTCGATGCGCAGCGGTCGGAGGCTCACCTGAGGTTCGCTAGGTCCGCAAGGATCTGCGTCCGTCTCCACCGCGGTGCGGGTGGCGGCACGTTAATGACGGCGCGCGTCCCCAGACCACGGCGGACGCGCCCGATTCCGGTGAGGCGAATTCCCGACGTCTCCCGTCCGGAGGTTGAGCAAGCGAGCGCCGGAGGTTGAGCAAGCGAGCGCCGGAGGTTGAGCAAGCGAGCGCCAGCGAGCGCTGACGAAACCCCGTTGACCCTCGCTGCCAGCGTCTCCGAGGTCGGTTGCGAGGTTTCGTCGGCGCTGTCGGGCTCGTTCCTCGCCCGCCAGCTTGCTCAACCTCCGAGTGGTTGCGTGGCTTTGCGGCGTCCCGGGCTCGTTCCTCGCCCGCCAACTTACTCAACCTCCGAGTGGGGGCTAGTCACGACGACGGAGTCGCGAGCGCCTCCTCGGTCTGCTCCACTGCGTAGCGCAGCGCCTCGACGTAGTCGGGCACCTTGGCGCGATCGAAGCGCGAGCTCGGGATCGCGAGGGAGATCGCGAAGATCGGGCGGCCGAGGGAGTCCTTCGAGCAGACCGCGACGCCGTCGACGCCCTGGGCGGACTCCTCGATGCTCAGCGCGTAGCCCCGGGTGCGGACAGCGTGCAGATGCCGCTTGAGCGAGGTCATGCTGGTGATCCGCGACGCCCGCGCCGGCGGGAGGCCGTCGACGAAGACCTCCTCGAGCTGCTTGCCGTTGAGCTCGGAGAGCAGTGCCTTCCCGGCGGCCGAGGCGTAGGCCGGCACCCGGTCCCACCGGTCGGTCGCGACATGGGACGGCGTGGGCCCGGCGACGCCGTCGACCCATCGCAGCAGCGGACCCTGGCGCACCCACACGTGCACGGTCTCCTCGACAGCCTGGCTGAGCCGATCGATGACCGGGTGCACCAGCGTGCGGAACTCGCCGACGTCGCGACCGCGGACCTGCTCGGGGTGCATCTCGGGTCCGAGGCGGTACTGCCGGTCGCGGTCCTGGACGGCGAAGCCGTCGAAGCACAGGGCGCTCAGCAGGCGATGTGCCGTGGACGGTGCGACGTCGAGCAGCTCGGCGGCCTCCTTCACCCCGAGCACCCGGCCGTCGCGCAGCTCCTTGAGCAGGACCAGGCCACGGTGGATCGACTCGATGGGTGGTGTGGAATTCGCCACACCGGAAAACATAGCGCCGTTCGTTCTCGGCATGAGCGGTCCAGGCATACCTTCACCGAACCTCGGCGCCACGGGTTCGATCATCTCCACGATCCACCTCCGATGGCGCCCACGGCCGGGACCCGGCCGTCACCCAGACCTGCTCTCCGGAAGAGGTTTCCCATGTCCCAGTCCCACGACGAGCGCGATCGGCGGTGGGCCGCCCTCGACAAGACGATGGCCGAGCACGACCTCGACGCCCTCGTCTTCGCGGCCAACGACTATCGCGGCCACAAGGGCTCCCTGCGGTACGTCGCCGACTACAACCTGTGCCACAAGTACGGCAACGCCGTGCTCCTGCGGGGCCGCGAACCGTCCCTGGTCCTCTCCGGGAGCCTGGTCAGCGCCCGCAAGCCGGCCTCGGGCTGGGTGAGTGACTACCGGTTCCCGCAGACCACCGCCGCCGGCCTGGTCGAGGCGCTCAAGGAGTCCGACCGATTGGAGAAGGTCGGGATCATCGGGATGGGGCAGGTGCTGAAGGTCAACGAGTACCTCGCCTTGACCGAGGCCTTTCCCGGATGTGCCTTCGTCGACTTCACCAAGGAGTTCGAGAAGGTCCGCGCCGTGAAGAGCCCCTACGAGCTCGCCGGTGCCGAGGAGTCGGCCTACATCCTCGACCAGTGCTTCCACCGGCTGCTGGAGATCGCCCGGGTCGGGATCACCGAGCGCGAGATCGCCGCCGAGATGCACCGCGTCGGACACCTGCACGGCGGGGAGGACCCGATCTTCCTCTCCATGCACACCGACGCCCAGAACGAGCACTCCCAGTCGACGTTCGACAGCCCGCGCGACCGGGTCCTCGGCACCCACGACGTGCACACCTTCTCCTTCGAGATGATCGGGCCGCGCGGCTACTGGACCGAGCTGGCCCGGATGGTCACCTTCGCCGTGCCCGACGACGTCACCACCCGGATGGCGCGGTCGGTGGCCGACGGGATCGGCGACGGCGCCGGCGCGATGGTGCCCGGGGCCACGCCCGGCGACATCCAGCGCACGGTCCTCGCCGGCGTCGAGCGGCACGGCGCCTCGACGTCGTACTGGTCGGGACACTCACTCGGACTCGACGTGATCGAGGACCCGATGATCGGGCTCGACGTCGTCGAGGACCCCGAGCAGTCCGGCGACAACGTCATCGAGGAGGGCATGGTCGTGACCCTGCACCCGATGGTCCAAGACGACGGCGGTCGCGGCAGCGGCTACATGTCCGACACTTTCATCGTGGAGTCCTCCGGAAGCCGGAAGCTGTCCGAGCACCCGACCGGTCTCCACCGCATCGCCCGAGGAGAGGTCTCGATCCATGACCACTGAGCAGCTGACCAAGCCCGCCACCGAGTCATCGACGGCGCCGGGCGCCGCGCCGGTGCCGGTCCCCGACGACATCGACCCGATCACCGCCTCGGTGCTCCAGCGCCGGATCGACTCGGTGACCAAGGAGATGGCGACGATGCTCATGCGCTCGTCGCGCTCCCCGATCTTCAACGAGATCGGCGACCTGGTCACCGTCATCTTCGACCGCAACGGCAACACCCTCGCCCAGGCCGAGTTCGCCGCGATCATCGCCTTCGGTGCGCACCCGTCGCTGGAGTACATCATCGAGTACTACGGCGACGACATCCACGAGGGCGACGTCATCATCCACAACGACGTCTACCACGGCGGCAACCAGAACGCCGACACCGGCATCTTCCTGCCGATCTTCGCCGAGGGCCGGCTGATCGGCTGGACCGCGGCCAAGGGCCACCTCGCCGACATCGGCGGCATGACCGCCGGCGGCTACAACCCCAACGCCCGCGACATCTGGCAGGAGGCGCTGCGCATTCCGCCGGTCAAGCTGGTCGAGAAGGGCGTCCCGCGCAAGGACGTGTGGGACCTGCTGGCCGCCAACATCCGGTTCGGGTTCGTGATGGAGGACATCCGCGCCATGGTCGGCTGCTGCACCGTCGGTGCGCGCCGCGTGGTCGAGGTGGTCGAGCGCTACGGCCTCGACAGCTACGAGGCCCACTGGCGCTACATCCTCGACAGCTCCCGGCGCCAGGTCGAGGCCGAGGTCGGACGCTGGCCCGACGGGCGCTACCACGGCGAGAGCTTCATGACCTCCGACGGCGTGGACCCGACCAAGAAGTACAAGATCGCGGTCGACATCGAGATCGCGGGCAGCGACATCACCTTCGACTTCTCTGGCTCCGACGACCAGTCGCCGGGCATCTGCAACATGCCCCCGGCGGCGGCCAAGGGCGCCGTCCGCATCGCGTTCCTCATGCTCATGGCCAGCGGGGGCATCCGGATCCCCACGAACCAGGGCCTCTTCGCGCCGATCGAGACCAGGTTCCGCAAGGGCTCGATCGTCGACCCCGAGTTCCCGGCCGCGACCATCTACGGCAACCAGCTGTGCGACGAGGTGGTCGAGGCGATCATGCTCGCGCTCGCCGACGCCCTCCCCGACCGGGTGTGCGCGGGCTGGAACAAGTACATGTGCACCGCGACCAACGGCCTCGACCCGCGCACCGGCGAGCCCTTCGCGGCGTTCACCGTCTTCCAGCGCACCGGTCCCGGCGGCGTCCAGGGTCAGGACGGATGGGACGCGCTCGGCTTCACCGGCACCGCCGGCCAGATGCGCTACCCCGACCCGGAGATGCTCGAGATCACCACGCCGCACTTCCTCGAGTACAACGAGTACCTGCCCGACTCCGCCGGCTCCGGCGAGTTCCGCGGCGGTTACGGCACCCGTTCGGCCTGGCGCACCTACGGCGAGGGCCAGATCGGCGTCACGCTCGCCGACAACATGGCGCACGAAGGTGCCTTCCCGGCCCGCGGCCTGTTCGGCGGCAAGGACTCCGGCCTCAACGAGCTGCGGGTCGAGTATCCCGACGGCGCCGGCCAGGACTGGGGCTCCAAGGAGATCATCGAGCAGCCGGTCGGCACCCGGGTGATCTCCAACGCCGGCGGCGGAGCCGGTTACGGCGACCCGCTGCGTCGACCGGTCGAGAAGGTGCTGGCCGAGATCCGCGACGGCCTGCTCTCTCCTGAGAAGGCGCGCGCCGACTACGGCGTCGTCCTCACCGCCGACGGCCGGTCCGTCGACGAAGCCCAGACCGCGGCGCTCCGCGCCTGACCACTTCCTTCACAGCCAAGGACTCACACCATGAGCATCCGTATCGGAATCGACGTCGGCGGCACGTTCACCGACTTCCTCGTGATCTACCCCGACGGCAGCCGCCGCATCCACAAGACCAGCTCGGTGCCCTCGGACCCGCCGCAGGCGGTCCTCAACGGCCTGCGCGAGCTGGCCGACCTCGAAGGCACCTCCGTCGAGGAGTTCACCGACCGGATCGGCCTGATCGTCCACGGCACCACCGTCACCACCAACGCGTTGCTCACGCGCCGCGGCCCCAAGACCGCGATGCTGGTGACAGAGGGCTTCCGTGACGTCCTCCCCATGCGGCACGGCACCCGCGAGGACGGTTACGACAACCTGCTGGCCATGCCCGAGCCGCTCGCCCCCCGGCACCTACGCCTGCCGGTCGAAGGCCGGATGGACTACCAGGGGAGCGAGATCACCCCCCTGGACGAGAACGGCGTCCGCGCCGCGGCGGAGACGATGCGGGAGGAGGGCGTGCAGTCGGTCGCCATCTCCTTCATGCACTCGCACGCCAACGCCGGCCATGAGCGCCGGGCGGCGGAGATCCTCGCCGAGGTGATGGGCGAGGACGTCTACCTCACCGAGTCGGCCGAGCTGCTCGGTCAGGCGCGCTACTACGAGCGCTCCAGCGCGGCGGTGCTCAACTCCTACGCCGGCCCGATCATCTCCTCCTACCTCACCACGCTCACCGGCCTCCTCGAGGAGGTGCGCTTCGGCGGCCTGCTTCTGATGATGCAGTCCAACGGCGGGGTCGCGACGCCGTCCGAGCTCGCCCGCAGAGCGGCGCTCTCTCTACTCTCTGGACCGGCGTCGGGCCCGACGGCCGGGCTGCTCGTCACCGCCGAGCACGGCTGGGACTCCTGCCTCACCGTCGACATGGGCGGCACCAGCTTCGACGCTGCCGCCGTCAAGGGCGGCAAGCCGCTGGTCATGACCGACGGCAGCATCGATCGCTGGTCGCTCGCACTGCCCTCGGTCGACATCCACACCATCGGTGCCGGCGGCGGTTCGATCGCGTCGGTCGACGAGGGCGGCCTGCTCAGCGTCGGCCCGCAGAGTGCGGGCGCCGTGCCCGGCCCGGCCTGCTACGGCCGGGGCGGTGATCGGGCGACCACCACCGACGCCGACGTCGTGCTCGGCTATCTCGATCCCGACAGCTTCCTCAACGGGCAGATGGCGCTGGACAAGAAGGCGTCGGAGGAGGCGATCCGGCGTGACGTCGCCGAGCCACTCGGGCTGAGCGTGCTGGAGGCCGCCGCCGGCATCTACGAGCTGGTCAACGTCTCGATGGCCTCCGGCGTCCGCGACATCACGGTGCGCCGCGGCCTGGACCCGCGCGACTTCCCGATCGTCGTGGCCGGCGGCGCCGGTCCGGTGCACGCGGCCGCGATCGCCGGCGAGCTCGACATCCCGGTCCTGATCACGCCCCGCGACTCCTCGATCTTCTGCGCGGCCGGAATGCTGGTCTGCGACTTCAAGCACGACTACGTGCAGAGCGCCAACGACCGGCTCGACGCGCTCGACCTCGCCGCGCTGGTCGGCACGTGGAAGACGATGGCCGAGGAGGGCCGCGAGACCCTGCGCGGGGAAGGAGTCGGCGACGACGCGATCACCTTCGAGCCCTCGCTCGACCTGCGCTACAAGGGCCAGTGGTACGAGCTCAACATCCCGCTCGACGCGGGCATGCTCGGCACGCCAGACGTCGCCGCGATCGCCGAGGCCTTCCACGCCGAGCACGAGCTCCTCTTCGGCTACCACAGCGACGAGATGCCGATCGACGTCCTCAACATCCGGCTCTCCGCGGTGGGACGCACCTCCGACGAGCGGATCGACCTCAGCTCCGAGGTCGCCGTCGACAAGCCGGAGCGGCCCGCACGGCGCGAGATCTGGTCGCCGCAGCGCAAGGCGATGGTCGAGGTCGACGTGCACCAGGGCACCGCGATGGGACCGAACACCCAGATCAGCGGGCCCGCGGTGATCGAGCTCGGGACGACGACGATCGTGGTGCTCGACCAGTACGACTGCGTCGTCGACCGCAGCGGTTCCTTCGTGATGTACCTGCGCGACCGCGCCGAGGAGATCCGGGCCCGCCTGAACCTCTGATCGACCCCTCACTCTCGGGCCGCACCACCGGCCCGGCGCACCGGGCGCCGGGCCGGGCTCACTCACCCGTCAGGAGTTCCGTCATGCCCGAAAACACCTCAGCGCGGCCAGATCTGCGGGCCGTCATCGAGGACAACGCCCTTCAATCGGTGCCGTCCGAGCAACGTCAGAGCGGCTGGAAGCTCTTCGCCAACACCGCGGGCGTCGGGTCGACGCTCGTCGTGCTGGGCGTGGGTGCCGCCGTCACCTTCACCGCCGGCACCAAGTGGGGACTCGTCGTCGCGCTGATCGCCGCCGTGTTCGGCTCCACCATCGGATGGGGCGTCGGCCGCGTCTGCCAGGTGGCCGGGACGTCGTCGACGGTGACGTCGCGCTTCTTCGGGCTCGGCTCGCGCGGGTCGGCGGTGGCCTCACTGGTCTTCGCCTTCATGATCCTCGGCTTCCTCGCCCTGGAGAATGCGCTGCTCTACTACGGCACCATCTTCATGTTCGGCTGGGAACCGACGACCGCGAACAAGATCGGCATCTACGCCGTGCTGACCATCGCCTGGATCGTCCTGACCACCTTCGGCCTCGGCCTTGTGCAGAAGGTCTCGCTGCTTCTGACGGTCCTGTGCGGGATCCTGTTCGTGGTCGTCACGTTCGTCGCGCTCGACAAGTCCGCCGTGACCCTGGGCGACATCTGGGCCTACAGCCCGCCCGACGTCGGCTTCACCGAGATCACCGCGGCCCTCTCTATCATCGCCGGGATCGCCGGCGCCCTCGCCCTGGTGGGCGCCGACTTCAGCCGCTACGCCCGCACCTCCTCGGACGTCAAGATCCTCGCGGTGGGCGGTGCGATCGTCGTCAACATCGTGGTGGTCGCGATCGGCACGATCGTGTTCCAGGCCGGCAACCTCGTGGTCGCCGAGCACCTGGCCGACCCGGCGAACGCCGACCAGGCCGCCAGCCAGGCCGGCGCCACGATCGCCGACAAGATCGCGTTCATGTCGTCGGCCAACCCCGGTGCCTACTTCATCGTGCTCTCGGGCTTCCTGGGCTTCCTGGTGATGTACGCCGCCCAGGCCAAGGCCCAGGTGCTCAACACCTACTCCGGCTCGCTGGCGCTGAGCAACCTCTCCGACGCGCTCACCGGCCGCAGCCCGGGGCGCCTGGTGATGGTCGTCCTGGGCAACGTGATCGCCCTGCTGGCCATCTGGGGCGACATCCTGGACCGGATCAACTCCTTCCTCGGTCTCCTCGGCATCCTCACCACGGCCCTGTGCGCGCTGATGATCGCCGACTTCTTCGTGGTGCGCCGCGGCTCGACCGGCTCGATCGGACGGGTCGAGCAGTTCAACTGGGCCGGGATCATCGCGATGCTCGGCTCCTCCGCGCTGGCCTACTGGCTCCAGGACTCCGGTCGCACCAACCTGGGCTTCCTCATCGCGCTGGTGCTGTGCCCGCTGGTCTACGTCCTGCTGCGCTCCACCGTGCTGCCCGAGGGGAAGGGCACACGCACCGTGGAGGCGAGTGTGGCCTTGGAGTTGGCCGAGTAGGTACCAATCCGGGCGTCAGCACCGGGCGAGACTGGGGTCTCGCATGGTGTTGAGCCTCGCGACGTCGCGACTGATCGTGGGCTACGGACTCGTCGAGACCTGCAGCGGGCCCGACCTCCTCGTCGGAGAGGACGCCCTGTTCGTCCTCGACCGCATGGACCTGCGACCTGCCCGTGGACTGATCGGCCTTCAGTCTCCGCACCACTCAGGGTCCGGGTGAGGTAGGTCGCCAGCCTTCCTGGGCGGAGTGGAGTCGAGGAGCCTCGCGACGCGCGAGGCGCTCCAACCGAAGGCCACGTCGTCGAGGCCGTACTCGGAGGAGCCTGGTTCCGCGACGGCGGCGGCAGCTGCTGTCCGTGTGCGGACCGAACCCTCGACTTCGCCGACCCCGACCATCGCGTTGTCGTAGGGCAACACGCCGGATCCGGCATGGGCAGGATGAGTCGGAAGGCCGCCCCCCCGAGAGGCCCGAGCACCGAGCACGTGTCGAGCAGCAGGATCCGCACCAGCCGAACGATAGGGAAGCGATGCTCTCGTCGGCCCGCGCGAAAGTGGTCCAACTCTTGAGGTCCGCTGTTCTCTCCCGTTGGGGCCTAGCCGCCGTTAGGATCGGCGATCCCCGCCTCCCGCACTGTCGGCCAGGCTTCGTCTCTTACGGCATGGAGCACCAGATGGCGTCAGTGTTGAGGGTCCTCGCTTCTCTCGTGGCTACCGTCCTTGTTGCTGCGGCCATGCCAGTGACGTCTGCGCACGCCGTCGGCTCCGCGACCGTCTACGGGAACGTCGGCGTTCCCGACGTCAGGATCTTTTTCTACGAGGTCGGCACCGGTTCGGCGTCGTTCGAGGCCAGGAGCCGATCGGACGGGTCCTACTCCGTGGACGGCGTGGAGCCGGGTGACTACGAGATCTTCGTCAACGCGTTGTCGCCCTATGTCCCGGCCTGGATCGGTGGCGACGAGCAGCGCGAGAGCGCTCGAACGGTCCACGTGGGTGAGGAGGCGACCGTCGAGGCATCGGCCGCGCTGGCTCGCGGCGGCCGGCTGGAAGGCACGGTGACCGAAGCAGGAGTCGCGAAGGCGGGGGTCACCGTCGGTGTGCTCAGGTGGATCGGCGGCGCATGGCTCTCGACCGGCGCGAGCGTGCTCACCTCGTCCGACGGAAGCTACAGCTATCAGCTGACCACCCGGATGCCCGTCAAGCTCTACGCACTCGCCGGGCAGCCCGGCACGTCGGCCGGCCAATTCCGGTACTTCCACGGTGACGGCTACAGCGCCGAGACGGCGCCGTCGGTCCAACCTGGCGCCGACGTGACGGCGACCGGCGTCGATGTCGACATTCCCGCGGTCGGCATGCTCACCGGTCGCGTCGTCAACGGCTTCGGTGGCCCGTTGGCCGGCAACGTCAAGGCGTGGGTGCTCCACCAGGGACAGCCCGTCGCCCTCGAGACGAGCTGGGAAGACACCGTCACGACGTATACCGAGCCCTACACTCTCGCGGTCCCAGCCGATGTCGAGGTCACGGTCGCGGGAACCGCCCAAGGCTTCGCCACCTCGTGGATGCCCTCGGCTGCGACCCCCGAGGACGCGGTCTACCAGACCGTTGCCGCCGGCGAGACGAGCAGCGGCAACGACGTCGAGGTCAGCGGCGGTCACGGCATTCGTGGCCTCCTGCACGAAGGATGGAGCGATGGCGAACAGCGAGGGGTCGGCGGCGTGCGGATCACTGCCTGGTCCGGCGAGACCTTGATGAGTTCCACGGTCTCCGACGCCAGCGGCGCCTACCGGCTCCCCGGGCTCGGCGCGATCGAGGTCGCGCCGCGTGTCCACATCAAGATCGAGCGTGAGGGACTGCGAACCGCCTGGCTGGTCGGGAACGGCGCAGTTCGCACCACGCGCCCGGCTGCCGGCACCGGCTGGAACAGCCTCCTAGGTCAGGACAACTACGGCGTCGACGCGAAGGTCGAGTTCCTACCCGATCACGAGCTGGCCGTGCGCGAGGAGGCGAGCCTGGTCAACGACGTGCTGGGCAAACCGGTCACCATCAGGATTCCGAGATACAACGTCGTTCCCGATCGGATCGAGGCACTGATGCGAG
This sequence comes from Nocardioides epinepheli, assembly GCF_037936805.1. Taxonomy (NCBI): domain Bacteria; kingdom Bacillati; phylum Actinomycetota; class Actinomycetes; order Propionibacteriales; family Nocardioidaceae; genus Nocardioides; species Nocardioides epinepheli. The sequence goes on from NZ_JBBMMC010000007.1 coordinate 21,057, forward strand.
GAAGCGATGGGTCCTGGCACAGGCTTGACGACATCAAGACCACGGGCGACGTCGCAGCGCTCACCGGTGCGGATTGGTCACAACCGTGGTACGGAGACCTGCGCCTGACGGCGGTCAAGGCCAACTACAAGAGCGTCGCGAGCCACCTGTCCGTACCGATCACCCGGTTCGAGGCCACCTCCCGACCGCTGACCAGCGGCCGGGCGGTCGCCGGACAGATCCTGACCCACACCCCGGCCTCCTACAACGCCGAACCGGACCACATCGACAACACCTGGCGGCGCGACGGTCGATCCGTCGGCAGCGCGCGACGCTATCGACTTTCGACGGCGGACGTCGGGCGGAAGGTGTGGTTCCAGGCGCTGGCCAGCTACGGGACGGCCCGCACCACGACGCGAAGCCGAGCGGTGACCGTCAAGGCCCTGAGCGCTCTTGACGGAATCCGCACGGTCAAGGCGAGGAGCGTCGTGGTCTCCGCGCGACTCTCGACGCCCGGTGCTCCGGCGCCCGGCGGGTCGATCACCGTGATCGTCGACGGCGCTAGGACCAAGACGGTCGCCGTTCGAGGCGACGGACGGGCGACAAAGGTCAGGGTGGCTCTCGCCCAGGGCCGGCACCGGATCCGCCTCGTGTACTCGGGATCTCCGATCGCGACCCGAGCTGCCACGCGGCTGCCGAGCGTCAACCTCGGCTAGTCGGCTGTCCGAGACGTGGCACGCGAAACGAAGGAGCCGCGATGGAGTTCGCCGAGCTCGTTCAGGGTGACGAAGTGCGGTGTCTCATCGAACTCTCCATTCCCGAGAAGTCCGAGCATCCGACCGTTCGCGAGCGATAGTCAAGACCCACCGCATCGTGTGGTGCTCACGCGCGGGGGAGGGAGGCGTACTCCTCGATCACGACCCCCGACTCGAACGATCGAGCGCCGGTCAGCGCGAAGACCCGTGGCTCATAGGGCGCATCGCCGAAGAGCGGGATGCCCGATCCGAAGACGACCGGATTGCGCTTGAGAACGAGGCGATCGATCTCCGGGAGAAGCGCGCCCGCGAGCTCGCCGCCGCCACAGAGCCAGATGTCGAGGCCGTCGTCCTGCTTCAAGGTGCGCACGGCGTCTCGTGGGTCCACGACCGGGGTGATGGCGGCATCGACGTCGCGGGGGTGCCTGCTGGCCACGAACTGGTGTAGGTGCGGATAGGGGCTCGCGATGCCGGCGTCGAGGGCGGGCTGGAGTGTGCGCCACCCCATGATCACGGTGTCGAATCGTGTCCCCGGTGGCTCGATGCCCAGCGCGGCGTGTGCGTGGGCGGGCAGTGCGTCGGCGTACTCGCCGAACACGACCGAGGCGTGGTCGCCCTCGACGAGGAAGGCATCGAAGCCACCCGCCGGATCGGCGATGTAGCCGTCGAGGCTGACGGCGACGTAGTAGACGAGTTCTCGCATGACCTACTCCAATCACGACAGATGTCGTAGTTAAAGTACAGCAGGTGTCGTGGTTTGGGTAGCATGCGGTGCGTGGTCCGCAACGACGAACGACGCTCCGCCCTCGCCGACGCCGGGATCCGGGTGCTCGCCGAGGAGGGGGCGCGTGGTCTGACCCACCGCGCGGTCGACGCTGCGGCCAGGACCCCGCGCGGCACGGCGTCCAACTACTTCCCGTCCCGCGACGACCTCATCTCGGCGTTGGTCGACCGGATCGGCGAGCGGCTCACGCCCGAGCTCGGCGCCGCCCCGGCCGCCGGCGCAACAGCGCCGGACAAGGCGCTCTTCGCCGCCTACCTACGCGACGTCGTCGTCCGGCTCGGCGCCGATCCGCACGTGGCTCTCGCGTTGTTCGAGCTTCGACTCGAGGCAGCCCGCCGCCCGGCCGTCGCTGCAGCACTCGGCACGTGGCGTCAGCGCGCCTTCGAGGACGACGTCGCCTTCAATGATCGCGCCGGACTTCCCGGCGGGCGCACCGAACTCGCCCTGCTCCACTACGCCATCGACGGCCTCATGCTCGACCGCCTGACCGTTCCCCTTGACACCGGACTGTCGACCGACGCGGCAGTCGACGAGCTCGTCGAGCGCATTCTTCGCTGATCGCCGCACCGAGTTCTCCGGTCGACGGCATCCGCGATCTCGTCGCAGGCACGCAGGGCCTCGAGGCCGGCGTCGGTGGCCGTCTTGGGGCGCCCGGAGTGCGCCCACTGCGGACGGCGCTCGAGGGCGCGCCGCGCGCTCGCCGCCGGCTGCGTCGGCACCGGAACGAGGCGCTCTATCGCAGGCTCGCGCGCCTGACATCCCCCGCGTCGCTCAGAACCCCGTGAGGCTGTAGGGCGGCCCGTCGACGTCGGCCATCGCGCCGAACCGCCCGATCGCGTCGGCCGTGCCCGACAGACGGCCGGCGCGGTGGAGATCCTTGACCCTGACACCGGAGAGGTACAGCGTCCCGAGAGTCTCGGCGGTGAGCGCCACGTCGGCGAGCTGCTCGGTCCGCTCCACCTCGGCGACGCCATCTCGGGTGGTGATCGCGAAGCGGCCGGCCGCGTGGCCTTGCGGGTCGTCGACGTCGATCACGACGGTGTGGTCGGCGGCCCAGGGCCGGGCGGCGAGCGAGCGGGGGACGTCGAGGAGGCGGAGCCAGAGGAAGTGCCGGCTGGCCTTGAGCTTGAGGCGTTCGACGTCGATGAGCGCCCAGCGCAGCGGGTCGTCGGGGTGGGCGAGGTCGAAGGTCACCTTCTGCACGCGGTCCGTCTCGGCGAGGAACGACCACAGGTCAAGTTGCGCCGCAGGCGTCAGAGCGACCATCTCAGCGACCTTGAGCGTGTAGTCCTCGCCCCAGGAGTAGACGACGAAGCCGTCCACGACGTCGTCGGCTACTCGTGGGTCGAGGTGAACCGCGGCGCGGAGCTTGGTGTCGGGTCCGCCCGCCTCGAAGTCGAAGGCGCCGGTCAGCATGTCCTGGTACTGGCTGGGCCACTCGACCGACCCGCGCTGACGGGCGTGGAAGGTGTCGAAGACGGCCCTGACGTGCGGCCAGGCATCGGCGGGCTCGATCAACTCGACCCGCCCGGGGTCGTCGTAGGGCCGCAGTGCGAAGCCGGTGGACGTGTCGAGTTCGACGGTCTGGTTGAACGTCGCCGGGCCGAATCCCCAGCGGCCGTAGATCGTGGCCTCGGACGCCGTCAGCGCCGCCAGCGGGACCCCCTGCGCCACGGCGTCGGCCAGGTCGTCCTCGATCAACCGTCTCAGCAGACCGCGACGGCGGTGGGAGGCACTGGTGGTGATGTCGGTGATCATCCGCAGGGGCAGCAACTCGCGGCCGGCGTTGAGCGTCTTGTCGAAGCTGGCATAGGTCGCCACCGGCATCGGCCCGGCGCCGAACGCGCCGTCGGGCAGCCACGCGCCGCTGACGTTGACCGCATCGGTGCGGTAGTGGCCGGTCCAGCGCTCGACCACCTCCTCGTTGGGTCGGGGCTCGCGGAAGCCGCGCTGGACCGCTCCGATCCAGCCGCGCCGCCGGGCCACGGCCTCCTCCGAGTCGTCTGAGAAGTCGAGAGAGCCGAACTCGTAGTCCACGTCATGCACGGTAGGCCGCGGGCGCGGGGCGGGGCCATGGGATATCGAACCCGGCGGTGGAGTCGGAGTCGATGCCGAGATCATGACGCGCGCCACGATGGGCATCCCACGAGGGCGATACACAGGGCGATGCCCGGCGATACCCGGCGATACCTCGTGGTTCCGGCGTGACCTCCTCGAATCGGCTTGCCGGCATGCGGCCCGCGATCCGACGGTCGTGGACCGGATCGAGGCCGGCCCGTTCGGGGTCAGCGCGCCAGCGTGTGCGAGGGCAGTTCCTGGAAGCGGTCGCGGTAGGCCTGGGCGAAGCGGCCGAGGTGGTAGAAGCCCCAGCGCGATGCCACTGTGGTGACGGTGGTCGACAACGGGTCGGCCTCGAGCAGGTCGCGGCGGACGGCGTCCATCCGGATCCGGCGGAGCTCGGCCAGCGGCGTCGTGCCGAGCTCGGCGTGGAACGCCGCCTGGAGCGTGCGCGCCGAGACGCCGCATGCGGCGGCCAGGTCGGCGATCCGCCAGGCGCGGGCCGGGTCGCCCTCGATGAGAGCCAATGCCGCCCGCACGGTGCGCGAAGGGACGTCGACCGAGGCGGGCGTGCCGGCGCTGTTGGGCTGGACGGCGAGCAGCGCCGAGATGAGGGTCTGCTCGTAGCTGGTGGCGACCAACGGTGTGTGGAGCAGGCCGCTACCGGCCTCGAGCTGCTCGATCGCCAGCCAGAGCAGTTGCAGCCACTCCCGGACCGCCGGGCGGTCCAGGGAAAGGGTCGGGTCGAAGACCACAGAACCCTTCTCGTGACCGTCGCTTGCGTCCGTCGCGGCGGCGAGCTCCTCCACCGCGGAGCGGCGGATGTAGACCACGACCTTGGCGCAGTCGGCCGACCAGCGCATGTCGACCGGCTCTTCGGGCGAGCCGACGAAGGCGGTATGCCGGTCCGCGACCAGTTCGCGGGAGCCGCATCTGACCCGGGCGCGGCCGCGCAACGGCAACTGCACGAGGTAGAAGTTGGTGAAGCGGCCCGGCGTGATCCGGACCTCGTCGCCGTAGGCCATGTAGTTGACCGCGACGTCGCGGCCGACCGCCGTGCCGTTGTGCACCAGGTCGAGCCGGCCGCCGCGGCGGGCAAGAGAGAGCCCGTGCGGGCAGTATCGGTCGGCGACGCGCTCACGGGCGACGTCGAGCTCGGTGGTGGCGACCACCGGGAAGCGAGTGAGCAGGTCACGGGCCATCGACGCTCCTCGGGGCTCGACTCCCACCGGGCAGATGGCCCGGTGACGCAGCTCACACGCTAGGCGCGAGGCGGCGCGAGGGGGAGCGCGACGTCGCCGTTTCCGTCACGGAGAATTCGGCGCCGTCCTGGGGTTGGCTCAGCCGGTCTGGTCGCGGGCGATCCGCCTGGCCAGCCGCGGGGTCACCTGCCGGTAGGAGGAGGGGCTGACCGGGAGCAGCCACTGCCGCGCGCGCGTGCGGCGCCCAATGTCGAGGCCGACCTCCTGAAGCACCTCGTCGATGTTGTGCATCGAGAACGGCACCACGTTGGTGCCGCGGGCCGAGTGCCCGTCGGTGCGCGCCTCCATCCAGTCGACCCGCTCGCGTACGACGGTGCGCATCGTGTCGGCGTCGGGCACGGTGTGGTGGCCGGCCAGGTAGGAGCCGATCCACACCGCGGCCATCTCGGCCGAGAGTGGGGAGAAGAAGGAGGAGTTGTAGCCGGCGAAGGTCAGGTCGGGGACGTCGATCGGGAGGATCTGCCGGTAGAGCGCGAAGTTGCCGCGCTCGTCGGTGAGTCGCTCCTGCACGTCGGTGGGCAGGAAGGGCACCTCCTGCCGGAAGCCGGTGCCGCAGATGACGACGTCGGCGCGGCACACGGTGCCGTCGGACAGCTCGGCGTGCGGGCGGCCGTCCTTCTCCAGGAAGCGGCTGACCACGGTGTCGCGGTGGACGTCGATCGAGCCGTCGGCGACGGCCTCGTAGAAGCCCTCGGTGGCCAGGGAGACCGAGGCCTTGGCGATGCTCGAGAACGGCGCGTCTGGGACCAGGCCGAGTTGGGGGAGGTCGAGTTGCGAGCTGACCACCTTCTCGACGGTGCCCAGCATGGCACTCGGCAGCGCAGACCTGCCGGCGTGCAAGACGCGCTCGACGCCGTTGAGCCGCTGGTAGGGGAACAGGCCCTCGCCGAGCCGGGTGAGGAGGAGGTACTTGTAGTTGACGACCCCCTTGATCCTGCGGGGCACCTTCCAGAGCAGTCCGCGGGCGACGACGTCGGTGCTGGCGGCTACCTTGCTCACCTCGACCGCGACGTCGCACGACGACTTGCCGTAACCGATCATGAGTACATGCTTGTCGCGGACCTCGTCGAGGCTCGCCAGGTCACCGGTCGCGATCACCCGTCCGCCGGCCGCCTCCAGCTCGGCCACACCCTCGAAGTCGGGGATCGCCGGCTCGCAGAAGATCCCGTTGGCGACCACGAGGTGGTCGTAGTGGGTGCTCCCCGCGGCGGTCACGACGTCCCATCCACCGTCGGGCGACGGTGTCGCCCTCTCCACCTCGGTGCTCAATCGGAGGTGCGGTGCCAGGCCGAAGCGCTCGACGTACTGCTCGAGGTACTGCTGCACCTGCGCGCCCTCGAGCCACTGTGGGAACTCCCGCGGCATCGGCAGGTCGGAGAAGTGATAGGTGCCCTTGTTGTTCTGCGTCTTCAAGCCCGGGTAGCGCCGCGTGCGGCTCCACACGCCGCCGACGTCGGGGGTCTTGTCGTAGACGGTGACGTCGTGGCCGAGCTGCCCGAGTACCTTGGCGCTGGCCAGACCGGCGAAGCCGGCGCCGACGATCGCGATGCGCATGGCGTGCCTCCAGGGTGGTGGGACGAGAGGAGGCGACGCTAAGGATCCAGCGGCGCGGCCGACTATCCATCCCGCGCAGACCTCGTCCGCTCTGCGTACGCGAAGCCCAACTGGCACAATGCCGCGATGTCGAATCACGAGGCCGCGTCGCCGGCGCTTGCGCAGATGATCCATCAGACGGATCTGTTCACCTGGGTCGTTCGGACAGCGAGTCAGGTGCTGGCGATCTTGGTGTTCGTGCCTCTGGTCTCGGGTCTGGTCGGCGCTCTCATCGACTCCGACGGGGGAGGGCCGGTGATCGGCACGGGTGTCGGCGTATTGGCGAGCCTTCTCTTCCTGCTCGGCTGGCTGCCGTCCGTGCGCGCACCGCGGCCGTCCGAGGAGGTGGTGGCCTTGCTCGAGGTCGGGGAGAGCGGCTGACAGTCCCTGACGGACCCGGCGGCCCTGGCGACCTTGGAACCTCGGCTCGGCTGGCCGGGTGTGGCCGGGCGCCTCGGCGCGCGAGCAGCGCTGTTCGGGCTGACGCGCCTGCGGTCGGACAGCGAGGTGGTTCTCCCCTGCTGGCGACCTCGCCGGTGGAGGTCGGCGTCGAGCTCGCCTGACCCCGACGCCCGACGACACGCCGAAGCCCCGTCCGGCTCCTCCCGAGAGAGCCGAACGGGGCGGTGGGTTGGTCGGGCCGGTTCGAGGAGATCGAGAGCCCGAGGTTGAGCGACGGTCAGCGCAGGATGGGGTTCTTCCGCACGATGGGGAGTGCGGCCCACTGCTTGCCGAAGCCCCAGGTGTCGCCGGCGTAGAGAGCCGCGAGAGCGACGACGGTGACGGCGCCGAGCAGGTGGTCGTCGAGCACCGGGTTGTTCTCCGGCGGCAGGGCGACGGTCCACATCAGCACGTAGAGCAGAGCGCCGGCCGCGGCCGCGAACCGCATCCCGATACCGAGGGTGAGCGCGAGCCCGATGCCGAGCAGGCCGAGCATGAAGAGCCAGTCGGCCCACACCGCGCCTGCGATGTCGTTGTAGAAGCTCTTGAACGGACCGTCGGCCCCGAAGGTGAGGAAGCCCTTGGTGGGGCTGCCGCCATTGATCCAGGCAGCGTCACCGAACCGGTCGACGGTGCCGTCGGGGGCCTTGCCGGTGCTGAAGCCCAGCGCAAGCAGCTTGTCGAAGAACGCCCACAGGAAGGTCAGCCCGAAACCAATGCGCAGGACGGCCAACGCGCGGCGACCGAGCGCGGTCGGTGCCTGGTGCGAGACGGTCTGCAATTCCTGACCGCCGGTCGGGGTGCGGGTGTCGGCGGTGTTCATGACGGTTCCTCCTTGAGAAGCGGATCCGAGGGCCTTGAGGCTTCGATCTCCGTACCCCTAGATTCGTCGCTCGCCGAGGCCGGCAATAGCGGCCCGAGACCTGTTCTCGATGGGACCTTCTGCCCGGACCGCGCGGGACGGGCTCAACGCGTGAGGCTCATCAGGGGAGCAGGACGTCCTCGACCGGCCGCCGCGGGGTGTGCGGGATCTCGCTGCGACCGATCGCCTGCCAGCCGAGCCGGACCAGGAGATGGGGCGCGAACTCGCCGCCCAGCACCGCGTCGCGCAGCGTGCGCCGCGTCTCGGCGACCTCGATCGGCTGGCTCAACGGCACGACGGAGAGCCCCTCGGCGGTCGCGGTGAGCCAGAGCGCGCTCAACGCCTCGCCGGTGCGCAGCCAGGCCGCCGGTAGATCGTCGTCGTCGCCGGCGCCGCCCAGCACCATGACTCCGTCCGTGCCCCGGACGTCGCGGTCCGGCTCGTCGAGCAGTCCCGGACCGAAGCGCACGGGTCGACCGGGGTCGGCGGCGGGAACGACCTGCAAGGGCACGCCGTCGCAGGGCCGGTCCCCGACCCAGCGCCGCTGCTCTGCCATCGCGGCGGGGTCGGCCTCCTGCAGCTTCTGGGCGCGCGCGACCAGTCTCTCGAGACGGAAGCGGGCCACGGCGTCATCGATCACTCGGGCCCGGGCGCCGTGGGCACGTGCGATCCGGACGAGGGAGGCCAGGCGTGCGCTCGGTACCGGCCACGACGTGAACCGGCGCCGATCGGTCACTCGGGCTCGCAGGGTCGCGAGAGCCGTCTCGCCCTCGGCGTTCCACTCGCGACGCAGGCTCAGCCGCAGCCGGGCCAGCAGGGTCCCGCGACCGTCGTAGGGGGCCCGGCTGACCTCGCAGTCCCAGCCGAGCGCACGCGCCGCGACGACCGCACAGTGCAAGGCGGCGCCGCAGCTGATGACCAGATCGCGGTCGTCCGGGTCGATCGAGCGCAACCGGCGTTCGGGGTCCGTGTGCAGCTCGACGCCGTCGTCGAGCAGGCGCCAGCGCCACGGCTGGGAGTTGTGAGTGCTGGGCGCCGTGCACGCCAGTTCGACCAGCCTCAGCAACAGACTCGGCCCCGGCCGGCCGATCGGGTCGGTCGACACCGGGGTCGCAGTCATGACTCCTCCTGCCGCGCTTCTTGGCACTCACCGCTGGTCTTCTTGCCACTGTGCGTCGCCGTAGGGCCCGAGCCAAGGGTCGTTGGTCCCGAGCCCTCGGGACACCGCCGCGCCGGTGATCTGCGACCCGGCCGGACCGCCGGGACAGAACCGCGCCCAGACAGAGACGTCGTCACCGATACTTGGGTCCATGAGCGACGCGACGACGGACCCGATCCGGGTGTATCTGCTCGACGATCACGAGCTGGTACGTCGAGGCATCAAGGAGCTCCTCGAGAGCGAGTCCGACATCGTCGTGGTGGGCGAATCGGGGCTTGCGGTCGAGGCCACCAGTCGCATCCCGGCGTTGCGCCCCGACGTGGCCATCCTCGACGGCCGGCTGCCGGACGGGTCGGGCATCGACGTGTGCCGGGATGTGCGTTCGGTAGACCCATCGATCAAGGCCCTCATCCTGACCTCGTACGACGACGACGACGCACTGTTCGCGGCGATCATGGCTGGTGCGTCGGGCTACGTCCTCAAGCAGGTGCGGGGCAACGACTTCGTCGACATGGTGCGCCAGGTCGCCGCCGGCCAGTCGACCCTCGACCCGTCGGTCACCGCGAAGGTGCTGGAAAGAGTCCGTAACGGGCCGCCGCACGACGACCAGCGCGACGTGCTCACCGACCAGGAGCAGCGGATCCTCGATCTCATCGGAGAGGGCCTGACCAACCGGCAGATCGCCCAACATCTTCATCTGGCCGAGAAGACCGTGAAGAACTACGTCTCCTCGCTACTCGCGAAGCTCGGCCTCTCCAGCCGCACCCAGGCGGCCATCTTCGCGGTGAAGCATCCCGCGGACCGGCCGCGACCGTGACGGCCTGAGGCGCCCCTCGGCGGGAGGTCAGTTCTTCGGCTCGAACGGGACGACTCGGCGGCCGTGCACCTCGTACGGCTCGACCACGAGCTGGAGCGGGTGGTGGCCGGCCGGCCACGGCTCGGCGTCGGGCACGTCGTCCCAGCGGTCGCGCCGGGTGCCGGACCGCTCGAAGTCGATCTGGCAGTGACCCCTCAGCAGGACGCTCCATCCGAACCTGCCGTCCTCGTCGATCTGGTCGACCTCGATCGCGACCACCGAGTCGTCGCACTCGCGGGCGAGGGCCGAGTAGGCGGCGGTACGGATGCGGATGCGCTCGCCGTCGTAGGCGTAGTTCACCGGGATCACGGTCGGGCCGCGGGTCCCCTGCCAGGCGATCCGAGCGATCGTGTGCTGGGCGAGCAGCGTGCGGCACTGGTCGTCGGACAGTTCGACCAGGGGACCACCGGCGGACGCGGGCTTGGAGTTCATGGCCCCATCCTGCCTTCTCGCGCGGCCTTTCGGCACGGGCCGGAGAACCCGTCGCCGTGAGGACCTTCTTCCTGCCCAGCGTGACGGCGCCAGGTCCGCTAGCGTGACCGACGCCGAGCCCCGATCAGGGCCGTTGATGCGACGAGGGTGCTACGAGGAAGGCGGTGGGGGATGACCCGGCGCGACCACGGTGACCCGGAGGGCGCCGACGCCATCGATGCTGACAAGCTGCTACTGCTGCTCGATGCGGTGATGACGATGGCCGCCGACCTCAGCCTCGACGGCGTCCTCACCAGGATCGTCGAGACCGCGCGGCGCCTGGTCGGGGCCAAGTACGCCGCACTCGGAGTGCTCGGTGCCGCACCCAGCCGCCGACTACGGAACTTCGTGCATCACGGGATGAGCCCGCGCCAGGTAGCCGAGATCGGCGAGCTGCCCGAGGGGCACGGGCTCTTGGGACTCATCATCGACCTGCCCGAGCCGCTGCGTCTGAAGGACATGAGCGCACACCCCCAGTCCTACGGCTTCCCTCCCCACCACCCGCCGATGCACACCTTCCTCGGTGTACCGGTGCGCATCCGTGAGCAGGTGTTCGGCAACCTCTATCTCACCGAGAAGCTGGACGGCGGCCTTCACCCAGGCTGACGAGGACATCGTCGTCGCTCTGGCCGCCGCGGCCGGAGTGGCGATCGAGAACGCCCGCCTCTACGAGGACGTCGCACGCCGCGAGTCCTGGGCTGCGGCCACCGCCCAGATCACCGCCATCCTCTCCGACGCCGTCGCCGAGGACGACGCGGTGCACCGTCTGGCCGAGCAGGCGCTGGCCACCGCGCACGCCGACGCCGCCTGGGTGGTCCGGCTCGCCGCGGGCGGACCGGTGCTGACCGAGACGGCCTGCGGCCACGAGGTCGACGGCGAGCGGTTCGACGGGGACCTCGCGCGCCTGATCGCGGCCTGCGTGGATACCGGCGAGGCGCAACGGCTGCCCGAGGTCGATCTCGAGGGCTGGGGCCGTGGGGCGATCCTGATCCTCCCTCTGGGAGGTCCTCGAGAGCCGGCGCGTGCGTTGATCCTGGGCTGGGTCGCCGCACGCACCGAGCGCTTCCACGTGCTCGACATCGCGCAGCCGGCGGCCTTCGCCGAGCAGGCCGGCGTGGCGGTGCAGCTGGGACGGGCACGAGAGGACCGGCAACGTCTCGCGGTGTTCGAGGACCGCGACCGGATCGGGCGCGACCTGCACGACCTGGTGATCCAGCGACTGTTCGCGGTCGGTCTGGGTCTGCAGGGGGCGGCCCGCATTGCGGTGCGCGAGGCACCCGATCTGGCCGCCCGCCTGGAACGGGCGGTCGACGACCTCGACGAGACCATCCGCGACATCCGGCACACCATCTTCGCGCTCGGGACGGCCGAGGCCTCCGAGGATGTGCAGGCGGAGGTCACCAGCATCGTCGACCGTGCGGCATCCACGCTGAAGTTCCGTCCCCGGCTACGTTTCGACGGGCCGGTGCGCTCGTTGGTGTCGCCGGAGCTGGCGCCGGACCTCCTCGCCGTCCTCGGCGAGGCGCTGTCGAACGCCAGCCGGCACGCGTCGGCCTCCTCGATCGAGGTGACGCTGAGCGCCGGAGACCGGATCGACCTCGTGGTGGCCGACGACGGCCGGGGTCTACCCGACGACGTCGTGGAGAGCGGCCTGCGGAACATGCGTGAACGCGCCGAACGGCGCGGAGGCTCCCTGGTGATCGACACCGCGCCGGATGCCGGCACGCGCCTGAGGTGGAGCGTCCCTACGCAAGATGCGGCCGACCAGGCGAACGCCCGGGGCCCGGGCGATGCAGGCGGAAGCGGCGGCCGGTGACCTCTTCGGGCAGCAGCTCGATGATCTCGTTCTTGGGCGTGGACACCCAGGGCAGGCCGACAGCCGGGTCAGCCTCCGCGACCTCGTCCTCCTCGAGACGCCGCAGACGCCCGCGGGCCACTACCGACCACGCGTCTCCCTCGTCGTGCCAGTCGATCTCGAGGGCCGCGTCGGTCCCGAGTGCCGCACCGAAGAGCTTCCCGCCGGCTGCGGTCCGGATGAGCAGGCGGGCGCCCTCGACCGCGTAGTTGACCGGCACCACGTGCACCTCCTCGATCAGCCGGTAGGCCAGTCGCCCGAAGCTCTCGCCCACCAACAGCCCCCAGCTCTGCTCGGGGGTGAGTTCGGTCATCGCCTCCGCGGCGGTGGCGATGACGTCGTCGGTGCTGCTCATTGCTGCTCACTCTCCTCGTGGCGGTCCTCGGGATCACGTTCACGTTAGGACGGCCATTTCGCGCGACACCAGAGTCGTTGGTCCTCTCAGGTGGGACCTGTGGAGCCTTGACCGATCGCCGACTCGCCGCTGTGGTCGTGCCGCAAGCGCGCGGACCCGGCAGGATCGAGCCATGGCGAACCGTGGGACGCAGCGCGCCGGCGCGGTGGCGTCGACGTCACGACGTCCGGGTGCGGCCGAGGCTGCCGCCTTGGGCGGCTACGGCGCGCTGGCCGCGCTCAACCTCGGGGCGCTCGCAGCCGGCGCCGAACGGGTGGCCGGCGCTGCGCAGTGGTTCTTGATGCCGGCCCTCGTGCTGGTGCTCCTCACCTCGAGACCACGCGGCGTCGAGCCGCTGGCGCGGCTGCGGGTCCTCACACTCGGGGCCCTGTTCTTCTCCTGGGTCGGTGACACGCTGCCCGACCTCGTCCCCGAGGACGTGAGGTTCCCGGCCCTGGTCGCGGCGTTCCTGTGCGCGCAGTGGTGCTTCATCGCCGGCTTCTGGCCGTGGCGCCATCGAAGCGTCGCACGACGCCGCGCGGTGCTGGCGATCTATCTGGCGGCCCTGGTCGCGCTGATCGTCCTGTGCGCGCCCGAGGCGGGCGGCCTGCTCGGACCGGTGATCGTCTACGGCGCCAGCCTCACCACGATGGCGCTGCTCGCCACCGGACTCGGGCGCCTCGCCGGCTGGGGTGGCGCGCTGTTCCTGGTCTCCGACGCATTGATCGCACTCGGTGCCTTCCGTGATCTCGACGGCCGTGTCTTCTCGGTCGCGGTGATGGCCACCTACATCGCCGCCGAGCTGCTGCTGGTGCTGGGCATCCAACGCCACCGGCATGAGCACGCAGCGCCGATGGATCGCCGATGAATCGCCGAGACGAGGACGGTCTGTCCTTGTCATGACACGCACCCGCATCCACAACCTGTCGGTCTCCCTCGACGGCTTCGGCACCGGTGAGCCCCAGTCGCTCGAGGAACCGTTCGGCCACGCCCGGCACCGTCTTCACGAGTGGATGATGGCCACTCGGTACTGGGACACCGAGGGCGGCAGCGTCGGCGTCGACCACGCGTTCGCCCAGCAGCACGGGCCGGGTATCGGCGCGGAGATCATGGGCGCCGGCAAGTTCGGGCCGCCCGGCTGGCAGGACGACGTCGAGTGGCGGGGCTGGTGGGGCGAGAACCCGCCGTTCCACACCCCGACGTACGTGCTCACCCATCGACCGCGGCCCTCGATCGAGATGGAGGGCGGCACCACCTTCCACTTCCTCGACGCGACCCCCGCCGAGGCGCTGGAGGTCGCTGGTGCGGCGGCGCGCGCAGGAACCAGCGGCGACGACGTCCGCATCGGCGGCGGCCCCAGCATGGTGCGTGACTTCCTGGCCGCCGGCCTCGTCGACCACATGCACGTGGTGGTGGTCCCGATCCTGCTCGGCCGGGGAGTGCGTCTCTGGGACGGCCAGGAGGGACTGGACGCCGACTACGACGTCGAGAGCGTCTCGGCGCCGAGCGGGGTCACCCATCTGACGTTCACCCGTCGGGGAGCCGAGTAAGGACGCCTCAGGTCAGATCCGGGTCCCGACGATCATGCCGATCAGGTAGGTGACCCCCATCGCCGCCAGACCTCCGAGCACGTTGCGGACCAAGGCCCGCAGCGGCGGGCTCTGACCCAGTCGCGCCGAGACCCAGCCGGTGGCCGCGAGGGCGAGCATCACCGAGGTCACGGTGGCGACCAGCCGGACGTCGGGCGGCGTCAGTGTCATCACCAGCAGGGGAAGCAGGGCGCCGAGGGTGAAGGCCACCATGGAGGCCCAGGCGGCGTGCCAGGGATTGGTGAGCCCGTCCGGGTCCAGCCCGAGCTCGATCTCCGCGTGGGCGGCGAGGGCGTCGTGCCGGGTGAGGTCGCGAGCCGCCTCGCGTGCGACGTCCGGTGAGATGCCGCGTTGCTCGAGCATCGCGACGAGCTCGGCGAACTCGGCGTCAGGGTCCTCGCGCAGCTCCCTGGCCTCCTTCGCCAGGAGTGCTCGCTCGGAGTCGCGCTGGGTGCTCACCGAGACGTACTCGCCGGCCGCCATCGACATCGCACCGGCCACCAGGCCCGCGATCCCCGCGATGGCGATCGAGGTGGTGTCCGTCGTCGCCCCGGTGACGCCGACCACGATCCCCGCGGTGGAGACGATCCCGTCGTTGGCCCCCAGGACGCCGGCGCGCAGCCAGTTGAGCCGGCCGGCGATGCCGGGATCGTGCGGCTCGCCGGGGTGTGACTCGGGCTCGATCGGTTCGGTAGTGGGGTTCACGCCCTCACCGTGGCGGCTCCCACCGCCGCGCGCAAGCAAGGTGTGGCAGCCCTCATCAGGGGAGCGGGTGCGCCCGCGTCCAGTCGTCGACGTGGAACGGGCCGTCGGTGGCTGGGGTCGTTTCCGCCGCGCGCGCGTGGGTGACCACGGGCTCGGGTAGGACGCCGTCGTCGAGGTGGAGCCGGGAGCGATAGTCGGCAGCGAAGGCGGTCGCGACCGCATCGGGCTCCAACCCGGGCACGACGTCGGTGAGCCCGGCGATCGAGCCGGTGTTGAGCGGGTACCCCAGCGCGCTCGACATGTTGCCGAGTACGTCGCGGACGGCGTCCGACATCCGCACCTGCACCACGGTGCTGAAGAGCGCACCTCGCGCCGTGATCCGTTCGGCCGAGCCGATGACCTTGAACGCACCACCCACGTTGACGCTGAACTCGCCCGGGCAGTACTCGCCCTCGACCTCCCCGACCCGCAGGTCGGAGACGCCGAGTGCGCGCAGCACCTCGACGTGGGCGCGGGCGTTCTCGGCGAAGTCCGACATCCGCCCGGTCGTGCCGGGCAGCGCCCGGAGGTGGTCGATCACGACGGCGCCGTCGTCGTAGGCCACCATGCGGCCGCCGGGGGAGCGGGTGACGGCGGCGAAGCCGGCCTCGCGCGCGACGCGCGTCGCGACACCGATGCCGGGGGAGCGCAGGTCGCGAGTGCTGAATGCGACCGTCGGCGCCTGCGGTCGGTAGACGTGGACGAGGTCCCGGTGCCCCAGGGCGCCGGCCCGCACCAGGGTCGCCGGGATCGTCAACTCGGTGATCGGGCTCAGGCCGTCAGGAGCACCGACGATGACGATCCCCGGCCGCGCGCTGCTCACGGCGCCAGTCTGGCCCACCCGGACGATGCCGCGTGGGCCAGGCTGGTCGGTACGGCCAGGACGTGGCAGGTCAGCGCGCCGGAGGCGCGGGCGGGTCGACCGGGTCGGGGAAGGTGAGGCTCGGGTCCTCGGCCAGGGCGCGGAGCTGGGCGTCGGTGAGCACCCGACGGTCGGCGGCCCCCTCGGCGGGGCCGGCGACCTTCTCGAAGGCCTGGGTCACCGACCCGTCGGGGTGCGTCAGCAGGACGAAGAACGTGTTGCCCGACTCGGTGTGCTGGCTGAAGGGCAGGTAGGTCGAGCCGTCGGGGAGCGTGGTGGCTTCGCAGGGCGCGGGCAGCTCGTCGCAGCTGGTCGGCGCGGGCTCGCCGGGGATCGCCTTGGCCATCAGGACGCCGAGGGTGTTGTCGCCGACCGGGAAGTAGCCCTGCCAGTCGGTGGCGTTGGCGAACCGGGCATCGGGGATCGGCCCGTCGGTGTTCCAGTCCGAGGGGTAGATGTCGTCGGCCTCGCCCGCCTGCGGGATGTGGGCGGCCACCGCGGCCGCCAGGGTCTCGTCGATGTCGGTGCCGGGCACGAAGTCGCCCTCTGCGACCTGAGGGGCACCGGCGACGGGGGCAGAGTCGTCGTGGCGCGGCGCGGGGTCGGCGCCGTCGGGCCATGCGGCGAGCGCGGTGCCGCCCACGACGGCGGCGACGGCGAGCGCGCCCACCGCGGCCGTGGCGGTGCGGCGCCGGCGGGCGCGACGTCCGAGGGTGAGACTCCGCTCGGAGCTGAGGGTGTCGGGCACGTCGGCGGTGTCGGAGGCGAGCTGGTTGCGAAGTCGTCGGGTCAGGTCGGTCTGGTCAGTCATTGTGCTCTCTTTCCGGGCGTGGATTCGGTGGCGGAGAGTGAGTCCGCAAGACGCGCCAACGCACGTGAGGTCTGGCTCTTCACGGTTCCTTCGGGCACCTGGAGGATCTCTGCCACCTCGACGACGGGAAGGTCCTCGAGGAAGCGCAGCGCCAGGACGGCGCGGTCGCGCGGCGGCAGCTGACGCACGGCGTCCATCAGCTCGACGTGCTCGCTGCCCGCGGCGGTGGTGCGGTCCGGCACCTCGTCGGTGATCACCTCGCGTCGTCGCTTGCGCAAGATGCCCAGGCTGGCATTGACCAGCACCCGGCGCGCGTAGGCCTCGCGGGTGTCGGGGCCGATGCGCGGCCACTTGAGGTACAGCGTCGTGAACGTGGTCTGCACCGCGTCCTCCGCGGAGGCCCAGCTGCCGACGATCGTGCGTGCCAGCCGGAGGTACTGCCGTTGCCGGGCAGCGTGGAACTCGCAGTAGTCGGGCTCCCACTCAGGTCGTCGACCCATGTCTCACATCCTCACTCTCACCGGACATGAGTCGCGAGCGCCCTGGTCGGTTCCCTCGGGGCGTCGGCAATTCTCGCTCCCTACGATGGCCGGGTGCCTCCACGCTCTCCCCTGCCGCCGCGGCACGGATTGAGCGCGGCGTGGGTGTGCACCCCGCATCGCGACCCGGCACGTCCGGCCGGCTGGACGACGATGGGGGCCTGGCTGCGCGACCACGTCGACGCGCGGGTCGACGTCGAGGGGCTGCTCTCGCAGCGGCGGTTCGTCTACGCCGACGCCCACCCGGTCGGGGACGGCGATCCGTACCGTCCACACACGTTCGTGTGGTTCCACCGCGACCTGCGCGACGAGCCGGTCGTGCCGGGCCGGCTCGCCGTCGTCCATCGCGACGATCGGATCGTGGTGGTCGACAAGCCGGCCTTCCTCGCCACCGTCCCACGAGGCCGACACGTGGTGCAGAGCCTCGTCGTCCGGCTGCGCGACGAGCTCGGTCTCCCCGACCTGACCCCGATGCACCGGCTCGACCGGGTGACCTCCGGTCTCGTCGTGTGCGCGGTCGAGCGGCGGTGGCGCGGGTCCTACCAGTCGCTGTTCGCCGACGGCATGGTCCGCAAGATCTATCGGGCCCTCGCGCCGTGGCGCGCCGAGCTGTGCTCACCGACCGTGGTGGGCAACCACATCGCCGCGATCCCGCGCACCGGCCGGGCCGAGGTCGTCGTACGAGCGCCGGTGAACGCCGAGACCCTGGTCGAGCTCGAGGAGCGGCGTGGGGACCTGGCGGTCTACCGGCTCACCCCGCGCACCGGACGCACCCACCAGCTCCGCCTGCACCTGCGCGACCTCGGCGCACCGATCGTCGACGACCCGCTCTACCCCGTCGACCTGCGCATCGACGTCGACGACTTCAGCCGCCCGCTCCAGCTGCTGGCCAGCGAGCTGGCGTTCCTCGACCCGGTCGACGGTGCTCAGCGCCACTTCGTCAGCACTCGAACGCTGCCTCTGAGAAGCCGATCCAGCTGAACGCGATGAGGATCAGGCGCGAGGGCGGTCGGTCCAGATATGGCTACCGCAACGATCTCGTCCATGCTCCTGTCCAGCGACCAGCCGGAGCGCCTCGCCGAGTGGTACGCGACGGCGTTCGAGAGCGAGGTCCAGACCACGCCGGGTGAACCCGGCTACCGGGTGGTCGAGCTCGATGGCTTCTACCTGATGTTCGACCAGCGCGACGACGTCTCGGGAGCGAATCCCGGTGGCGCGCGCGCCATCCTCAACGTCGAGGTCGACGACCCCACGGCGACCGCGGCCCGTCTCGACGGGCTCGGCGCCCGCTGGGTCAGCCCGCTGGAGGACCGGGACGGCAGCTGCTTCGGCACCCTGCAGGACCCGGACGGCAACTGGTTGCAGATCCTGCGGCTGTCCGACGAGCAGGAGGCGGCAATGGGCGGCCCCGGCTCGGCGTGCAGCGGCTTCGCCGTCCGGGACCTCGACGAGACCGAGCGGTTCTACCGCGACGTGCTCGGCATGCGCGTACTGCGCTACCCGATGGGTCTCCTGGGCATCCGGATCAACCGCCAGACGACCGTGCTGGCCTACCCCAAGCCCGACCACCAACCCGCCGACTTCACCATCTTGAACCTGCCGGTGGGCGATCTGCCCGCCGCCGTGGACGACCTGACCGCCAATGGCGTCGAGCTCCTCCGCTACGACGGCTTCGACTACGACGACCGCGGCATCGTCGCCGGCAACGGTCGCGGCCCCGACATCGCCTGGTTCCGCGACCCCTCCGGCAACGTGATCTCCGTGCTCGCCGCACGAGCCTGAGCACGCGTACGGCCGGAGGGTTCGTCTCGCCCGTCGCGGCTTCGTTCCTGCGCCGCGGGACTTGCTCAACCTCCGAGGACTGCGCGCGCCGGAGGTTGAGCAAGCGAGCGCCAGCGAGCGCCGACGAAACCCCGGCAACCGTGCCTGCCAGCGTTTCGGGGGGGGTTGGGAGGTTTCGTCGGCGCCGGTCGGGCTCGTTCCTCGCCCTCCCGGCTTGCTCAACCTCCGAGGAGTGACCGTCTCGTGGGGGCGGTCGGCGCGTCCCACACTCGTGCGTACGCCTCGGCCACGAGCGGCCAGACCAGGCGCACGCCGTCCTCGACCGAGGTCACCTCGGCGGCCAGGGTGCCGGAGAGGACGAAGTCGTGTGGGATCACCCGGCCGGCGGCGTCGGCTCGGCCCAGCGGGTCGACCAGGCGCAGTGCCGCCGAGTCGCCGTCGCGGTGATAGGCGGCCCCCTCGTCGACCACCTCGCCGAAGGCCGACTCGTAGGCGGCCAGCGGGTCGGGTCGGCCGCCGTCGGCGAGGAAGCGGAAGCCCCACGTGCGACCGCGGGTCGCCCAGATGAGCCCCACGGGAAGCCCGTGCGGAGAGCTCAACGAATGCTCCGGAGCAGCAGGCGGTCGGACTCACCGCGCTCGAGATCCAGCTTGAACTGGGTGAGGGTGGCGGTCACGTAGTCGTGGTTGTCGCGGGCCTTGGCGTTGAGGTCCTTCAGCTTCGTGCCCGACACCCGGGTGGCCGCGACCAGGAGCGGTAGGACGACGTGCTTGGCCATCGGTCCGATCCGGGGGACCTTGGTCGCGACGCGGTTCACGAGGCTGCTGCCCGCAAGCACGGCCGCGATGACCTCGGCGCCGTCGGCCATCTTGTCGAGGACCTGACGCGGGATCTCCATCCGGCGCTCCCACATCGCCCGTCGCTCCAACGGCAGGATCGCCGCGATGGGCAGGATGAGGTCGAGTCCGACGCGTCGGGTCACGTCGATGCCGCGCGGTGCGGCGTCGGCGCCGGCCTCGAACTCCGCGGAGGAGAGGATGAGGAAGTCCTCGCCGACCGAGAGTGCCTCGGGCGTCTCGACGATCCCCTGGATCGTCTCGTGCAGCCGCTCGACGTCGGCGGCGGCGCGGCCCACGACGAGGTCGCGGAAGGCGTAGACGTCCCAGTCGGGGAAGAGGTCGGACTTCGAGAGCGCGATGATCCAGATGCGCGGGAACTCGATGAGCCGGTCGTCGTTGCGGAGCAGGTCCTCCTTGAGGCGCAGGATGCCCTGCCGGTAGTTGGCGAACAGCGACTTGAGGTAGCGCTCCTCCTCGCCGGCGTGGTCGAGCAGCTTCTGTCCGTCGACAAGCAGCACGGCGACGTCGGAGCGCAGCAGGGAGAAGAAGGTCTCCACCCGGCGGCGCCGCTCCTCCTCGCTGCTCGGCTCCTCCTCGAACCACTCCCCGGGGTAGTCGTGCCAGACCAGGCGGAGGGCGTCGAAGGGCTGCCGCTTCGACTCCGCGTCGAAGGCGCCCTTGAGCTGGACGGTGAAGGAGTACGCCGTGGCCTTGAACCTCGTGGCCGTTGGAACCGTCGAGCGATCTCGCATGCCGAGGTAGTTCTGGTTGAGCCGGTTGCCCTGTCCGGTGTCGTCGGCGACCAGGTCCCAGAGCTCGTTGCGGTACGTGCCCTCCTGGGTCGGGCCGAAGAACGAGGAGACCAGGACGGTCTTGCCGGACCCGCTCTCACCGAAGACGGCGATGTGCTGCTCGCGGACGCGGGATCTCTTGGGCATGACGCCCTCTCAGCCGACCTCGAACTCGCCGAGGCGATCCCAGTCGTCCTGCTGGTTCTGCCAGTTGCGGATGAGCGGTGTCTCCGCGACGTACTGGGGGAGCTCGGCCTGGGCCTTCTTGAAGTGCTCGGAGTTCACGTGCGCCTCGGCGGCATCGTCGTCGAAGGCCTCGAGGAGCACGTACTCGTTGGGGTCCTCGAGGCTGCGCGACCACTCGAAGAAGCGGTTGCCGGGCTCGGCGCGGGTGGCCTCGGTGAACTCACGGGCCAGGCCGGGCCACCGGTCGGCGTACTCGGGCTTGATCTTCCACTTCACGCAGATCAGGATCATGCGCCCAATCTGCCAGACGCGCGAACGGTCGGGAATCATGGCCGGGGTGGACCTCACACATCGCGCCGCCCGCGCGTCTACCCCGTGATGAAGCAGCCCTTCGAGATCGCGGTAGAGCAGCACGGTGCCACCGTGCTGCGAGTCTGCCGAGCCGTCCTCGGCGCCACCGCGGACGCCGACGACGCCTGGTCGGAGACCTTCCTCGCGGCGCTGCGGGCCTGGCCCGACCTCGACGCCGACACCAACGTCGAGGCGTGGCTGGTCCGGGTCGCGCACCGCAAGGCGATCGACGTCACCCGGGCCCGGGCCCGGCGGGCGGTCCCGGTCGAGCACCCGGCGGTGGACGCCGTCAGCACCGACGGCGTCCCGGGGCCCGAGCCCGAGTTGTGGGACGCCGTCGCCGGGCTCCCGGAGCGCCAGCGCCTCGCCGTCGCCTACCACTACCTCGGAGGACTGACTCATCGAGAGACCGCCGACCTGATCGGCGGGACCGCCGCCGCCGTCCGCAGGGCGGCGGCCGACGGGATCAAGACACTGCGCCGCACCGTCGCGGCGCGCCAGACCGGAGGAGAGGCGCCATGACCATCGAGTTCCCCGTATCCGAGGCCCACCTGACCGCGCTGCGCGAGAGCCTCGCGGACCGCGCCGACCTCGGGGGCGACCTCGGCGTCGCCTACCGCACCCTCGACACCCCGCTCGGCGCCCTGCTCCTGGCCGCCACCGAGCGCGGCCTGGTGCGGGTGGCCTTCGAGCGGGAGGAGTTCGACCGAGTGCTGGAGACGCTCGCCGAGCGGGTCAGTCCGCGGATCCTGCGCGCGCCCGGCCGCCTCGACGAGGCCGTCCGGGAGCTGGAGGAGTACCTGACGGGCCGGCGCACCCGGTTCGACCTCCACCTCGACCACGCGCTCTCGTCGGGCTTCCGCGGCGAGGTGCACCGCCACCTGCCGGAGATCGGCTACGGCCGGACCGCCTCCTACGCCGAGGTCGCGGCGCTGGCCGGCCGTCCCCGCGCCGTCCGCGCCGTCGGGACGGCGTGCGGCACGAACCCGCTGCCGATCGTGGTGCCCTGTCACCGGGTCGTGCGCAGCGACGGCTCGGCCGGCGGCTATCTCGGCGGCCCCGAGGCGAAGGCCTACCTGCTGCGCCTCGAAGGCGCCGCCTGACAGGATCGGCGACGTGGACACCGCGAAGTCGATCGCCCTGTTCGTCGCCGCGGCGATCGCCGAGATCGGCGGCGCCTGGCTGGTCTGGCAGGGCGTCCGCGAGCACCGCGGCTGGGTCTGGATCGGCGCCGGCGTGATCGCGCTGGGGCTCTACGGCTTCGTCGCGACGCTTCAGCCCGACGCCGACTTCGGCCGGATCCTCGCCGCATACGGCGGGGTGTTCGTCGCCGGGTCGCTCGCCTGGGGCATGGCCTTCGACGGCTTCCGGCCCGACCGCTACGACGTGGTCGGCGCGCTGGTGTGCCTGGCCGGCGTCGCGGTGATCATGTACTCACCCCGCGGCGCCTGACTCTGGGCCGCCGGGCACCCGGCCGATGGCGAGCAGGTGCGGGCTCAGCCTGGATCCGCCGATTCTCGCCTGCTCCGCGCCACCATATGGGCACGCTGGCGGCGTTGCGGCCGCTCGACGGTCAACCAGAACGCCTTCGCGACCGCGCCTTGCCATCGCACCCATCTGGTGACGCTCGCCAAGCCGACAATCGGTGGATCCAGGCTGTGATCGCGCAGGCCCGGCTCGGCCTCGAAGGCGTGGGCCAGCGTGCGGGCGGCCTCGACCAGCGCCGGATCGTGTGAGCGCGCGACCTCGATCGCCTGCGCTCCTGGGCCCTCCAGCCCGATGACGGTGACGTCGAGGAGCCCGGCCTCGACCGCCTCGCGCTCGAGTTCGTCGGCCAGGTGGAAGTGTCCGCCCGGAAAGCCGCGCGGTCCGAGGCCGCCGCCGCCCTCGGCGATCAGCCGGCGCCAGAAGTCGGGCAGCACGCCGTCGACGGGCCGCTCGACGTCGGGATCGAGCGCGGGCTCCACCACCGTGACCCACGACAGCGCCGAGAGCCGCGAGACGCCGGCGGCGAAGACCCAGCCGCCCGGGCGCACCACCCGCATCGCCTCGGAGAGGGCCCGGAGACGGTCGGCGCGCTCGGCGAGGTGGTAGAGCGGGCCGAGCAGGAGCGCCGCGTCGAAGGAATCGGCCTCCGCGGGCAGCTCGCGGGCATCGCCCAGCCTGGCGGTGAACGTGCCGTGGGCGGCGGCCTGCTCGACGTGGCGCGGCACCGGATCGACCAGGACGACGTCGTCGCCGCGCTCGGCCAGCGCCGCCGCGTGGATCCCGGCCGCGCCGCCGACGTCGATGACGCGCGATCCGGCGGGGACCCGCTCGGTCACGGCGCGCTGGGTGCGCTCGAACTCCAGCAGGCCCTGGCCGGAGCGCCCGACGAGGCGGTCGTGCTCGTCGAACTCGGTGCCATAGAACGCCTGGATGCGGTCGTCGAGGTGCGCTTGTGCTCGCTGCTCCATCCGCGGCATCGTGCCAGAGCCGCCCTAGTCGCCGAGCGCGGCGACGACCTTGGTAGCGGTCTCCTTGGCGGACCCGGGATTCTGGCCGGTGACGAGGTTGCCGTCGGTGACGACGTAGGAGACGAAGGGAAGCTTGGCCTTCTCGTAGAGCGCGCCGCGCTCCTTGGCCCGCTCCTCGGCGTTGTAAGGGACGAGCTTGTCGACGCGGGCGAGCACCTCCTCGGTCCAGGCGAAGCCGGTCATCCGCTTGCCGGCGATGAGGTAGGTGCCGTCGGAGAGGCGAGTGTCGAGCAGGCCGCAGTAGCCGTGGCACACCGACGAGACGACGCCGCCCCGCTCGTAGATCTCGCGGGTGATCTGCTGCAGACCCGGGCTGTCGGGGAAGTCGTACATGACCGCGTGGCCGCCGGTGAAGTAGATCGCGTCGTAGTCCGCGGCGTCGACCTGCGCGGGGTCGAGGGTGTTCTCCAGCAGCGCCATCTTGGCCGCGTCGGCGCGCCAGGCCTTCGCGGTCTTGTCGTAGTTGGGGAACTTCAGGGCACGCGGCTCGAGGGGGACGGCGCCGCCGGCGGGACTCACCAGGGTCTGCTCGTAGCCGGCTTCGGCGAAGATGTCCCAGGCGTGGGTCAGCTCGGAGAGCCACAGACCCGTGGGGTGGCCGGTGGGGTCTTCGGAGTCGACGTAGTGGCCGACATTGGTCACGACGTTGAGGATGCGCTTGGCCATGCCTGGTCTCTCTTCCTGCGGGCGCCGACTACTGGAGGGCGGTCCGGAGCGCGTCGATCGCGAGGTGGCGAGCGACGTTCGCGGCCTTGGTGTCGCGCAGGCTGTCGAGGAGCAGGAAGTCGTGGACCATGCCCTGCACCCGGACCGAGGTGACCTCGACGCCGGCCTCGCGCAGCCTGTCGGCGTACCGCTCGCCCTCGTCGCGAAGCACGTCGGCCTCGTCGGTGATGACCAGGGTCGGCGGCAGCCCGGCGAGGTCCTCGAGGGAGGCCTGGAGCGGAGCGGCGTACTTGTCGGTCCGCTGCGCCGGATCGGTGGTGTAGGCGTCCCAGAACCACTGCATGCCTTCGCGGGTGAGGTAGTAGCCCTCGGCGAACTGCAGGTAGGAGGCGGTGTCGAAGTCGGCGTCGGTGACCGGGTACAGCAGGACCTGCGCCTTGAGGTCGATGCCGCCGCGATCCTTGTTCATCAGGGCGAAGACCGTCGACATGCACCCGCCCACGGACTCGCCGGTCACCGCGATCCGCGAGGCGTCCAGGCCGTGCTCGGCGCCGTGCTCGAGGACCCACTGGCCCACGGCGTAGTTCTGCTCGACCTGGGTGGGGTACTTCGCCTCGGGAGCGCGGTCGTAGACCGGGAAGACGCCGGCCGCGCCGGCCCCCACCGCGAGCTCGCGGAACAGCCGGTCGTGGGTGTGCTCGTCGCCGAAGACCCACCCGGCGCCGTGGATGTAGAAGACGACCGGCAGCGGTCCGGTGCTGCCCTTGGGACGAATGATCCGGGTGCGCACCGTGCCCCACTCGCCGGCGTCGACGTCGACCCACTCCTCCTCGACCTCGGGCCGATCCACCCCCTCGCCGCTCTGCAGGTCGGCCAGGATCTCGCGGCCCTGCTCCGGCGGCACCTCGTAGATCCGGGGGTGTGGATCGGTCTGCTCGCACAGCTCCTTGGCCTCGGGCTCGAGGTAGGGGGTGAGGGGCGGTGGCAGCTCGGTCATGACGATCTCCTGTCCGCGCCGAACGCTCCGAGAGGCGGCGCACGGAATGTGTGCATTGCTTACATCGACCGTAGCGCGACGGCCCGAGGCCGTCAATCCGGGCTCGGCCGGGCTCAGCTCAGGTCCGCGGTCGCGCGGCGAACACGGCGCGTACCGAGGCTCGCACCTGCGTGGCGACCTCCTCGGTGGAGGCGGCGCTCAGCTTGCGGTCCAGGTAGAGGAAGGCCAGGCCGTGCACGACGCCCCAGCCGCCCAGGGCCAGGTCGAGCGGGTCGGAGTCGGGAAACACCCCGGTGATCGCCGCGGCGAGCAGTTCGTGGACCGCGGCCGCGGCCTGCACGCGTTCCTCGTCGTCGGTATTGCACTCGTTGCCGAACATCAGGCGGAACAGCGCCGGGCGGCGCAGCGCGAACTCCACGTAGGCGACCCCGAACTCCGCCAGCTCCTCCGGTGTGCGCGGCAGGGCGCGGCCGCCGGCCAGGTCGGCGGCGAGGTCGCGCAGGCCCTCGGCCGCCAACGCCGACTCCAACGCCTCGCGATCGGGGAAGTGCCGGTACGGCGCGGTCGCCGAGACGCCGGCCTCGCGTGCCACGGCGCGGATCGAGAACGCCTCGCCGCGCTCGAGCATCCCCATGGCGGTGGCGATGAGCGTGGCGCGCAGGTCTCCGTGGTGGTAGCTGCCTCTCGCGGCCTCGGGCATTGCGGCTAGGACCTCTTCGCGCTCTCCGGACGGCCGTTCTCGAGGGCGGATCGCCCTGGGATCGGCCAATGTTGACTGTGCTCACATCGTAGCCTAGGCTCAATGTGAGCACCGCATACATTGACCTGGAGGTTGCCATGCCCGCTGCGAGGACGAACCCGGACCCGGTCGAGGTCGAGCTCGGCGGCCGCACCGTCGAGGTGCCCGCCGGAGGGCTCTACGACCGCTACCGGATGGACACCGACCTCGACGAGGTCGCGAAGGATCCGCGGGTCGAGAGCGTCGAGTTCTTCCGGACCCTGCCCAGGACCGAGGTGCGCTCCGCGATCGGTCCGACCCGCACGCCGAACTTCTACTACGCGATGTCCAAGGCGCAGCTGACCTACCTGGCACCCATCGCAGCCCTGCGCTCGCGGCTGCCCCGTGGGCTGGAACCGCTCCGCGCCGCACCCGGGCTCGGCTTGTTCTCGGTGGTCTTCTTCCGCTACGACGTGTGCGACATCGACTTCTACACCGAGGCCGCGGTGGGCATCGCCGTCCGCCCGGCGCGCCACGGCCGGTTGGGCAGCGCGGACCTGCTCTCGACGCTGGCCAACGACGCCACCCACGCCTACGTGCTGTCGCTGCCGGTGAGCACGGACATCGCCCAGGTGCGTGGCCACGACGGCTACGGCTTCCCCAAGTGGGTGACCGAGATCGACGTCGACATCGACGATCGCCACACCTCGGCCCGCGTGCTCAACGACGCCGGCGGGATCGACGTCGCGCTGGAGGCACCCACGCCGTCCCAGACCCGGGTCCCGAGCGGCACCAGCGTCTCCACGCTGACCTCCTACACCCGGCTCGGCGGCGGCTGGAACGCGACCCTGAGCCAGACGAACAACCTGGCCGGCGGCGGCCGGCTGCTGCCGCGCGGGGTGTCGCTCCAGCTCGGTGACGGCCGGCTGAGCAGCGACGTCCGCTCGCTCGAGCCGATCAGAATGCTGCGCTACGAGGTGTTCACCGACTGCCAGAACGCCCTGCACATCCCGGTGCCGGTCTCGATGCCGGACCGGTGAGCGCTCGGCGTCCGGACCTTCAGCGCGCGCCGGACGGCTTGCGCCAGACCGACACCTGGCTCTCGCTGTCGTTGGTGAACGGCGCCCGGTGCCAGTCGGCCCAGCGGCCCTCCAGGTCGAGCCCCGCGAGCCGCGCCATCAGGTCGAGTTCGCCCGGCCAGGCATAGCGGAAGTTGCTCGAGCCGTAGCGCACCGTTCCGTCCGGCTGCCGGGTGTAGTGATGCGAGGTGCCCTGCTGGGTGGTCATGTCGTAGGTGTCGAACCCGACGTGCTGCTCGCCGACGTGGAAGGGCACCGCATCCTGGCCCGGCGGGAAGCGCCGGATGCCGGGGATCCACAGCTCGACGACGAACCGGCCCCCCGGCGCGAGGTGGCGGGCGGCGTTCGCGAAGCAGGCGACCTGGGCGTCCTGGGTGCGGAGGTTGCCCAGGCTGTTCCAGACGACGAACACCAGCGAGAACGCACCGATCGCCGGGCCGTCGTCGGGCGCTTCGGCCGTCGCCATGTCGCCGATGCGCACCGGCAGGCCGAGGCGCTTGCGGTGGAGCACCTCGACCATCGGTGCCGAGAGCTCGATCCCGGCCACCTCGATCCCGCGTTCGGCCAGCGGGATCGCCACCCGCCCGGTGCCGATCGCCAACTCCAACACCGGTCCGTCCCCCGCCAGCTCGGCCAGCCGCTCGACGGCCGGGTCGAGCACGTCGGGCTCGAACATGAACGCCGACGCCTCGTCGTACCGCTCGGCCGACTCGGCGTCCCAGTAGTCGCTGTGGTCGGGGATCTCGGTGCTGGCCTGCGGCGTCTGGTCCGTCACGCCGCCCGACGCTACGGACCCCCACCTCCCACCCGCATCCGGTTTATCCACAGGTGGCGACTCGCAATGGACGCTGACCCGTCAGCCATAGCAGACGGGTCAGCGTGAAATCCGCGCTGACCCGTCAGCTATAGCGGACGGGTCAGCGTAGATGGGGGAGTCGGAGGCGTCAGTCGATGACGGGGACGTTCGCGAGGGCGTCGGAGAGGGCGTCGTCGGAGAGCGGGTCGTCGTCGAGGGCGCCGTCGAGGAAGTTGGCGTAGGCGCCGAGCTCGAGGAGGCCGTGGCCGGAGAGGCCGATGACGATGACCGGCTCGGTGCCGGCGTCCTTGGCCGCCAGGGCCTCGCGCCGGGCCTGGGCCAGCGCGTGCGAGGACTCCGGGGCCGGGACGATGCCCTGGGTGCGGGCGAACTCGACGCCGGCCTCGAAGCACTCGTTCTGGTGCAGCGCGGTGGCCTCGATGTGGCCCTGGTCGACGGCGTGCGAGACCAGCGGCGCCATGCCGTGGTAGCGCAGCCCGCCCGCGTGGATCGGCGAGGGCACGAAGTCGTGGCCGAGGGTGTACATCTTCATCAACGGCGTGAGCCCGGCGGTGTCGCCGAAGTCGTAGCGGTACTCGCCGCGCGTCAGCGTCGGGCACGAGCTCGGCTCGACGGCGAGGATCCGCGGGCTCTGGTTGCCGGCAAGCTTCTCGCGCAGGAACGGGAACACCAGGCCGGCGAAGTTCGAGCCGCCACCGGCGCAGCCGACGACTAGGTCGGCGCCGGACTCGCCCGCCTTGGCCAGCTGGCGCAGGGCCTCCTCGCCGATGATGCTCTGGTGCAGCAGCACGTGGTTGAGCACCGAGCCGAGCGAGTACTTGGCCTCCGGGTCCTGCGCGGCCACCTCCACCGCCTCCGAGATGGCGATGCCGAGCGAGCCGGGGTGACCCTCCTCGAACGCCTTGCCGGACTCGGTGAGCCGGCTCGGCGAGCGGTGCACCTTGCCGCCGAACACCTCGATGAGCGTGCGCCGTTGCGGCTTGGTGTCGTAGGACGCCCCGACCTGCCAGACCTCGCACTCCACGCCGAACAGCGCCGCGGCGTAGGACAGCGCCGTGCCCCACTGGCCAGCGCCGGTCTCGGTGGTGAGCCGGGTGATGCCGTTGAGCCGGTTGTAGTACACCTGCGGCACCGCGGTGTTGAGCTTGTGCGATCCGGCCGGTGACACGCCCTCGTACTTGAAGTAGATCCGCGCCGGCGTCCCGAGCTTCTCCTCCCAGCGGCGGGCGCGATACAGCGGCGAGGGCCGGTACTGCCGGTAGACGTCGAGCACCTCCTCGGGGATCTCGACGTACCGCTCGCCGCTGACCTCCTGCGCGATGAGCTCGGGTGGGAACAGCGGCGCCAGGTCGTCGGGCCCGACCGGCTCGCGGGTGCCGGGGTGCAGCGGCGGAGGCGGCGGAGTCGGCAGATCGGCGACGATGTTGTACCAGTGTGTGGGCTGCTCGTCCGGCTCGAGGGTGTACGTCACCTGGTCGCTCATCGGCGTCCTCTCGGTCTGCGGTGCGGTCGGGAAGGGTGACCGGATCGTAGGCCACCGATGAGACCGTCGGGAGAGGCTTCCATAGGCTTGTGGTGTGGTAGTTGAATCGAGGACCGTGCGCGTCGACGACGTCGACCTCCACGTCGGTGCGGCGGGGCCGATCCAAGGGCCCGACCTGCTCCTGCTCACCGGCGGACCCGGCTGCGTGCAGTACCTCGAACGTGCCGACCTCGGCCCGCCCGGCTTTCGCTGCTGGTATCCCGAGCCGCGCGGCGTGGGTCGCTCCGGCGGCGGGCCGCACACCATCGAGCGTGCCATCGCCGACCTCGAGGCGATCCGGGTCGCGGTCGGCGTCGACGCCTGGACCGTGCTGGGTCACTCCTGGGGCTCCGACCTCGCCGTCCGCTACGCCGTCGAGCATCCTGGCCCGGTCACCGCCGTGGTGGGCATCGCCGGGCGTGGGCCCCAGCGCGACCGGCTCTGGTCGGAGGCCTACGAGTCAGGGCGCCCCACCGAGCCGGTGGTCGAGATCGAGTGGGACGAGGGCGTGCACGCCGCGCTGGCGCACTCCTTCACCGAGTGGACCCAGCACCCGGACCTGTGGCGCCGGCTCGCCGACTGCGACGTGCCGATCCACCTGATCGCCGCGGGCGACGACATCCGGCCGGCCTGGCCGGCCGAGCAGCTCGCCCGGCTGGTCCGCCACGGGCGGTTCTCGGTGGTGCCGGACGTGCCGCACGACTTATGGGCGACCCATCCGGAGGTCTGGGCGCAGACGGTGCGCGACGCCGTCGCGGACGCCGTCAGGCGGTGACCGCGAACCCCAGTGCGGCAGCACCCACGGCGCCGAGGAAGGTGCCGAGGAGGCAGGCCACGGCGGCTCCGCGCCGGTCGCGCAGGCCGAGCCGTAGCACGTCGACCATCGCGGTGCTGAACGTCGTGTAGCCGCCGCAGACGCCCAGTCCGAGGATCAGGCGCGGGTCCTCGGCGAGGGCGCCACGGGCCGCGAGCCCGGTGAGCGCGCCGAGGGCGAAGGAGCCGGTGACGTTGACCAGGACGATGCCCCAGGACGCGGGACCGAGGACGGCCGCGACGGCCCGGTCGGCCAGGTAGCGCAGCGCCGAGCCGAGTCCGCCGGCGACGGCGATCAGGAGCGCGAGGATCACGCGGCCCCCTCCTCGGACTCCGGGACGACTCGGCCGCCGCGCAGCCGGGCGGCCAGAAGGTAGCCGCCGACCGCGGCGAGCAGGCCCACGACCAGGGTCGCGGCGCAATAGCCCGCCGCCATCTCGAGATCACCGGCCGCGAGGAGCCGCTCGGTCTCGACGGCGAGCGTGCTGTAGGTGGTGGAGCCCCCGAGGACGCCGGTACCGAGCAGAAGGCGGACCCGACGCCGTCCGCTCGACTCCGGGGCCGGCGTCGTGAGCCACTCCAGCAGCAGGGCCAGCAGGAACGCGCCGCTGACGTTCACCGCGAGGGTGGGCCACGGCCAGCCGTCGGCCGTCGGCAACGCCAGCGAGACCCCGTAACGGCCAAGCGTGCCCATCGTCCCGCCGAGCAGCACCAGCCCGGCTCCGCCGAGGTCGAGGGCGGTCTGCTTGCTCACGCCGCGACGTTAGCGTCCGCCGGATCTCGAGCACGGTTCCGGCCAGCTGCCCCTTCGCCGGAGGTTGAGCAAGTGAGCGCCAGCGAGCGCTGACGAAACCCCGGCGACCGGCGGTGCCGGCGTTGGCAGGCGGGGTTGGGAGGTTTCGTCGGCGCCGGTTGGGCTCGTTCCTCGCCCTTCCGGCTTGCTCAACCTCCGGTGGTCGAGGCGGTTGGCTTGAACCCGCGCAGGCGCAGGCTGTTCGACACCACGAACACCGACGAGAACGCCATCGCCGCGCCCGCCAGCATCGGGTTGAGCAGGCCGGCGGCCGCGAGCGGCAGCGCGGCGACGTTGTAGGCGAAGGCCCAGAAAAGGTTGCCCTTGATCGTCGCGAGCGTGCGGCGCGAGAGCCGGATCGCGTCGACCGCCACGAGCAGGTCTCCGCGCACCAGGGTCAGGTCGCTGGCCTCGATGGCGACGTCGGTACCGGTGCCCATCGCGAGGCCGAGATCGGCCTGGGCCAGGGCGGCGGCGTCGTTGACGCCGTCGCCGACCATCGCGACGACCTTGCCGTCGTCCTGGAGCCGGGTGACGACCTCGACCTTGTCGGTCGGCAGCACGTCGGCGATCACGTCGGCCTCGGCGATCCCGACCTCGGCGGCCACCGTGCGCGCGGCACGCAGGTTGTCGCCGGTGAGCAGGACCGGGCGGAGACCGAGGTCCCGCAGCCGGGCGATCGCCTCGGCGGAGGTCGGCTTGATCGAGTCGGCCATGACGACCACGCCGCGCGCCGCGCCGTCCCAGCCGACCGCGACCGCGGTGCCGCCGGCTGCCTGCGCCTCGGCCATGGCCTGCTCCAGCTCGGGCGGCAGGGTCTGGGACCACTCGGCGAGCAGCTGCGGGCGGCCGACGAGGACGGCGTGGCTCGCGTCCGCCTCGTCGTCGGTCCCGACCACGACGCCCTGGACGCCGAGGCCCGCGAGGTTGGCGAAGTCCTCGACCCGCGGCAGCGGCCCCACCCGCTCGCGCGCCGCGTCGGCGATCGCGCGGGCGATGGGGTGCTCGGAGGAGTCCTCGAGGGCGCCGGCGAATCGGAGCACCTGGTCGGCGTCCTCGCCGGGTGCGGCGACGACGTCGCGCAGGCTCATCTCGCCGGTCGTGACGGTGCCGGTCTTGTCGAGCACGACGGTGTCGACGCGACGGGTGGACTCCAGGACCTCCGGTCCCTTGATGAGGATGCCGAGCTGGGCGCCTCGCCCCGTGCCGACCATGAGCGCGGTGGGCGTGGCGAGCCCGAGCGCGCACGGGCAGGCGATGATGAGCACCGCGACCGCTGCGGTGAAGGCCATCGACAGGCCGTTGCCGGTGCCGATCCAGAAGCCGAGCGTGCCGGCCGCGAGCAGGATCACGATCGGGACGAAGATCCCCGAGATCCGGTCGGCGAGGCGCTGGACCTGCGCCTTGCCGTTCTGGGCGTCCTCGACCAGACGCGCCATCTGGGCCAGCTGGGTGTCGGAACCGACCCGGGTGGCGCGGACGACGAGCCGTCCGCCGGCGTTTACGGTCGCGCCCACGACGTCGTCGCCGGGCCCGACCTCGACCGGCACCGACTCGCCGGTGAGCATCGCGGCGTCGATGGCGGAGGTGCCGCGCTCGATCGTGCCGTCGGTGGCGATCTTCTCCCCGGGCCGCACCACGAACAGGTCGCCGACCTTGAGATCCCCCACCGGGATGCGGGTCTCGACGCCGCTCTCGGGGTCGTCGGGGGAGCCGCCGGTCAGGACCGCGACGTCCTTCGCGCCGAGCTCCAGCAGAGCCCGCAGTGCGGCGCCGGCCCGGCGCTTGGATCGCTGCTCGAAGTACCGCCCGGCGAGGATGAACGTCGTCACCCCGGCCGCGGCCTCGAGGTAGATGTTGCCCGCGCCGTCGGTGCGTTCGACGGTGAACTCGAACGGGTGGGTCATGCCCGGCGTGCCCGCGGTCCCCCAGAACAGCGCGTAGACCGACCAGCCGAGCGCGGCGAGGGTCCCCAGCGAGATCAGCGTGTCCATCGTGGAGGTGCCGTGCCGCAGGTTGGTCCAGGCTGCCTTGTGGAACGGCCAGGCACCCCACACCACCACCGGTGCGGCCAGGGTCAGCGAGAGCCACTGCCAGTTGGTGAACTGCAGCGCCGGGATCATCGCCATCGCGATCACCGGCACCGAGAGCAGGGCCGAGATGATCAGGCGCTGCCGCAGCGCCCGGGTGGGGTCGGCGGCGTCGCCGGCTGCTGCGCCCTCCTCGCCGGCCTCGGTCGTGGGTTCGGGCTGGGGGAGGGTCGCGGCGTATCCGGCCTGCTCGACGGCGTCGACGAGTGTCTCGGGGTCGATCCCGTCGGCGTAGTGCACCTTGGCCTTCTCGGTGGCGTAGTTGACGGTCGCGGTGACGCCGTCGAGCTTGTTCAGCTTGCGCTCGATCCGGTTGGCGCACGAGGCGCAGGTCATCCCGGTGATGGCGAGCTCGACGTCGCTGCCGGCCTCGCCGGTCGTGGTCGTGGTCGGGGTGCTCATCTGCCTGTCCTCCTCTCGTGGGGTCAGTGGCTATGGCCGGCGCTGCCGTGCGATCCGCCGGACTCGGCCGCTGGGGCGTCGACGGCGAACGATGCGGTGCGCACGACGTTGCCGTGCTGGAAGTCGAAGTAGAGGTAGTAGCGCCCGCTGCTCGGCACGGCGGTGTGGAACACCACGTCGGGGCCGGGCTCGGTGGCGTCGTCGTCGGGGTCGCCGTCGGGGTGCACGTGCAGGTAGGCGAGGTCGCTGTCGCGCAGGGCCACCAGGTGTCCGTAGGCGCCCAGGTAAGGCTCGAGGTCGGTGACCGGCCGGCCGTCCTTGGTGACCGAGACCGTGAGCTCGGCGCCGGCGCCCGCTACGAGGTCACCGTCGATGCTGACCTGGTAGGGGCCGACGTCGGCGACGCGGCGCTCGGGTCCGGGGGAGGCCGGCTCGAACTCACCGGCCACGTTGAGGTCCGTGCCGAGGGTCAGGGGATCGCCGCCCTCGGGCACGAAGTCGGCGAAGAGCCGCCAGGTGCCCGGCGTCAGGTCGAGCTCGACGCTCCACTCTCCGGTGGCGGCGTCCAGGGTGGGATGCACGTGCTGGAAGCCGGTCTGGTCCCTGCGGACGGCGATCAGGTGCAGGTCGCGGTCGTGCGCGGTCTCGTAGTCGGTCACGGCGGCGCCGTCGGGACCGGTGATCGTGAAGCTCACCGGCCGGTCCACGCCCGCGGTGGCGCGCTCCTGGCCGAGCGCCAGGGTGTAGCCGTCCTGGGAGACCATCAGGCCGCCGGGCAGTTCGGCCGCGGCGTCCTGGCCCTCAGCGTGGCCGCCGTGGGTGGCGCCCATCTGGTCGGAGCCGTGCTGGCCCTGGTCGTGTGCGCTGTCGGTGTCGTCGACCGGGCCGACGACCCGGCCCACGAGGATCGCGATCCCGAAGATCGCGGCGACGGCAGCCGCGAAGCCGGCCAGCTTCGCCGAGGTGCTCATGCCAGCTGGTAGCCGGCCTCCTCGACGGCGGCGCGGACGGCCGACTCGTCGAGAGGCTCGGCGCTGGTGATGGTCACCACGCCCGTCGGCAGGTCGACCTCGACACTCTCGACGCCGGGGATCTCCTGGACCTCCTCGGTGACCGAGGAGACGCAGTGGCCGCAGGTCATGCCGGTGACGGTGTGGGTGCTGGTCTGGCTCATGGGGTGTTCTCCTCTGTGTGGGTCGGTCTCAGGACCGCGGTGGTTCAGGACCGGACGAGGCGCGCGATGGCCGAGGACGCCTCTTTGAGCTTGAGCTCTGCTTCCTCCCCGCCCGCGGCGACGGCGTTCACCACGCAGTGCGCGAGGTGCTCGTCGAGCAGGCCGAGGGCCACCGCCTCGAGCGCCTTGGTCATGGCCGAGACCTGGGTGAGGATGTCGATGCAGTACTTGTCCTCCTCGACCATCCGCTGCAGGCCGCGCGCCTGTCCCTCGATGCGGCGCAGCCGCTTGAGGTAGTCGTCCTTGGTCTTGTGGACCAGGTAGCTCGGCGGAGCGGCCGGCTCGGGTTCGTCGGTGTCGGAATGCGCCACGGTGCTGTCCTTCGGATCGGGGGTCACACTTCCAAGGTACCCCCTAGTGGTATCTGATGCTGAGGCTACCATACCCCTATGGGGTATCTAGTCAAGCCCCGGCCGAGAAGACCGGTCTCGGGTGCCACCACCGGCTGGCAAAGATTTGCCGATTCTTGCCCCAGGGTGGGCTAGTCCGGTCTAGGCTCCACTCGCTCGACCCCCCACGAGCGCGCTCCCGGCCCAGGGCTCGATGCGGATCCTCGATGCCGATCGGCGTCGAGATCACACCGATTCGACCTGGGCCGGGGTCAAGGCGCCACACCTCTCGAACCGAAGAACCAGACATGAATCTCGAGTCATCGGACCGCGCTCCGCGCCGCGGTCGCGTCGCCGAGCGACTGCGGTCGGCGCGCTCGGCCCGGCGCCCGCACCCCGGTGTCTACGCGGTCGTCGTCGCGGTCGTTGTCGCTGTGCTCAGCGCGCTGCTGCCCACCTCCGGCGCCGCGAGCGCGGCCGAGCGATCCGGCCGCGCCGACGCCGCAGACCGGCCCTCCGCCACCCAGGCGCCGGCCGAGGGCGCCGAGGGCGTCGGGGGCGCCGAGGGCGCCGAGGGCGCCGAGGGCATCGAGGGCGCCAAGAAGCGCAAGCGCAAGTGGGGCACCACGGTCATCGACTCGCCCGTGACGGGTTCCACCTTCACCCCGACCAATCGCGCGCAGCTGCGAATCTCAGGTCGTAGCTGGGGCAAGGTCAAGGCCAAGCGGGTCCGCATCTCCATCCGCAACCTGGGCACCGGCCACTGGCGCCAGGACAACGGCACCTTCTCCGCGCGCCGCGACTTCCGCCATGCCCAGGGCACCGGTCGTTGGTCGTTCGAGGTCGTGCTTCCGCCGGGCCGCTACTCCATCCAGGCTCGCTCCGACCGCGGTCGGCGCAAGCTCGACCGGACTGTCGCCGTCCGCTTCAACGTGACCGGCCGCGACCCGCTCCGCTGGCCCTACCCGAGCAACTCGTTCTGGAACACCCCCCGCGGCACCTCGGCCACCCTCGTCCCCTTCGGGATGAAGGCGCCGGCCGAGAAGACGCTGCGCGTCGAGGACGACCTCCTGTTCATGGACCCGACCCTGCCGACCTCGCAGTGGACCTCGATCGCGCCGCACAGCGCCGGATGGAAGCTCAACGGCGACCGCTGCGACGCGAACTGGAACAACACGGTCCCGCTGGGCACCACAGACGCTTTCCCGCTGCGTCCGCTGTCAGACGGCGATCAGTTCGGCATCGTCCCGAACCACTCCGCGGCGATCGTGATGCCTGACTACACGCTGCGCGAGACCCAGCCGCTGACCGAGTGCAAGGACGGCTTCGCCAGCCAGTACGCCTCCGGGAAGTGGCAGGGCGACTCGTTGCTGACCGGCGGCATGGGACCCAATGCCGCCAACACCTCCGGCGGCGGTTCGCACGGCGGCAGCTTCATGACGGCGTTCGGTGGCACGATCCGGCTCGGGGAGTGGGTGCGCGGCGGGAACATCCCGCACGCCACCAAGATCGAGATCTTCTCCCGGATGTGGCTCACCCGCGACACCGCGCTCTTCAAGGGCTATCGCTGGCCGGCGCTGGCGGCGGACGCCGGCTGGGCCTACGGCTACGGCGCAGCGGCGCCCACGCCGCGCTCCCCGCACGCAGTGATGGGCGCGCTGCTGACCCTCCCCAACACGTTCAACGTCTCCGCACTCACGACCGAGCCGGCCCAGATCCTCGCCCGGTCGATCCAGGACTACGGCACCTACATCGTCGACGGCACCGGGCGAGACACCGTCCAGGTCGCGACCGAGTGGTCCTCGCGCGGCCGGGTCACCGACGAGTTCCGCAAGGAGTTCGGATTCTCGATCGACGGCGACAAGGCCGCCGCCACCGGCGCTCAGGCTGCCTTCCTGGCCGACATGGAGCGGATCTTCGTCAATCTGGCGATCGTCACCGACAACGGTCCCTCGAAGGTCGGCGGCGCGGGCGCGCGCCGCACCTACTCCGCGCCACCGCTGCGCTGAGCCGGATCTGCTACGTACGGGATCGGTCACGAACGGGATCGGCCACGTAGGGGATCCGCCACGTAGGGGATCCGCCACGTAGGGGATCGGCCACGTACGGGATCCGCCACGAACGCGATCCGCTACGTGCCGGACTCCTCGCGAAGCAGGTCGTAGAGCGCCGTGTCGCGCCATCCTCCGCCGAGCACCGGGCTCGAGGCGCGCTCGGCTCCGACCTGAACGAAGCCGATCCGCTCCACGAGGCGGCGCGACGCGAGACTGTCGAGCGGGGTCAGCACGTACAGGCGTCGCAATGCCAGGCCGTCGGGGTCGAACGCGTGCCGCACCACGAGCCGGAGCGCGGTCGTCATCACGCCGCGACCGCGCGCTGCCGGGTGCGCCCAGTAGCCGAGCTCGGCGGTCTGCTCGCCCCGTGGCTGGTCGTCGAAGTCGAAGAGCGCGACGTTCCCGAGCGCGAGGTCCGTCTCGGCGTCTGCCACGCACCACGGCAGTCGACTCCCCGCGGCCGTTCCCTCGCGCACCCGCGCCAGATACTCCGGGACGTCGTCGAGCGTGGTCGGCAGCGGCGAGTGCGGGATCCCGGCGCGGAACTCGTCGTCGAGGGCGGTCTCGACCAGGCGCGGCCCGTCGTCGTCGCGCCAGGCCCGCAGTCGGACGCCGTCGGACTCGAGCGCGGGCACCTCGACCGTCCACGAAGGAAGCGGTGCGGTCTCCGGCAGCATGTGGCAGTCCTACCACCCAGGACTGGGAGTCGCACCCGACTTTCCACTTGCCGAAGTGGAAAGCAAGAGTTGGGTTTCCACTATGGAAAGCAACGACCTCGGAGACCAGCTGTCCACCGTGGAGCGCGCTGAGGCCGCGCCCTACCTCGACACCCCGAAGACGCCGTGGTGGTACCTCGTCGGCGCCCCGGTCTGGGCGGGCGCGTACGTCGCGAACTTCGCCTGGTTCGAGACCCACCAGCTTCTCTTCTGCCTCGTCACGATCGGGCTGCTCGCCCTCGCGGGGCTGAGCGTGAAGGTCGTGGGCCGCCGCCACGGCGCGATGCCGCGCATCGGTCACGGCAACCCGCCGCCGGAGATCGCGCGGTCCTACCGGCACTACCTCATCGGCTTGGCCGTCGTGGTGATCGTGGCGATCACGCTGTGCCTGCTGATCCCGATCCCGATCGCCGCCCTCGTCACCGCGGTCCTGGCGCTCGTGGGGATCCTCGCCTACGAGCGGGTGCACGCGACCGCGGTCGCGCAGGTCAGGGCGCGACTCTCGTGATCGCGGGGCTCGATCCGGTCATCCACGCGCCGAAGCGCCTCGCTGCCACCGCCATCTTGGCGAACGCCCCCACGGTCACGTTCCGGTTCCTCAAGGAGCACCTGGACCTGAGCGACTCCGACCTCTCCAAGCAGATGTCGGCCCTCGAGGCGGCGGGATACGTGAAGACCGTCAAGGCCGGGCGCGGGAAAGGTGCCACCACCACATACTCGCTCACCAAGGCGGGCGAGGAGGCCTACCGCGCCCACCGCGCCGCGTTGCGCGCCATGCTGGGAGACTGACCCGAGTGACGATCGTGATGGGCATCGAGACGTCCTGCGACGAGACCGGCGTCGGCTTCGTCCGCGACGGCGTCCTGCTCGGTGACGCGCTCGCTTCGAGCATCGACGAGCACGTCCGCTTCGGCGGCGTCGTCCCCGAGATCGCCGCCCGGGCCCACGTCCAGGCGATGGTGCCCACGATGCGCGCGGCGCTGGCGGACGCCGAGCTCGACTGGTCCGACATCGGCGCGGTGGCGGTGACGGCCGGTCCGGGCCTCGCGACGGCGCTGCACGTCGGGGTCGCGGCCGCCAAGGCTTCGGCGCTCGCGCTCGGCGTCCCGCTCTACGGCGTGCACCACCTCGCCGGACACGCCGCGGCCGACACGCTGGTCCACGGGCCGCTGCCCGAGCGCAGCATCGTGCTGATCGTCAGCGGCGGGCACACCAGCCTGCTCGCGGTCGACGACCTGGTCCGCACGCCGATCGTCCACCTGTCCGACACCCTCGACGACGCCGCGGGTGAGGCCTTCGACAAGGTCGCCCGGCTGCTCGGGCTGCCCTATCCGGGCGGACCGTCGATCGACCGGGTGTCGCGCGACGGGGATCCGCGCGCCGTCCGGTTCACCCGCCCGCTGATGGGGCAGCGCGACCCCGCCCTCGGCTTCTCGTTCTCCGGGCTCAAGTCGGCCGTGGCGCGCTACGTCGCCGCGCCTCGTGACCCCGGCATCTCGGTGGCCGACATCGCCGCCTCCTTCCAGGAGTGCGTGGCCGACACCGTCGTCACCAAGGCCATCCGCGCCTGTCGCCAGGAGGGTGTCGACACGCTGGTGATCGTGGGCGGCGTCGCCGCCAACTCGCGGGTGCGGTCGCTGGCCGAGGAGCGGTGCGCTGAGGCCGGGATCGAGCTCCGGGTGCCGCCGATGCGCCTGTGCACCGACAACGGCGCGATGATCGCCGCGATCGGCGACCTGCTCGTGCGCGACGGCGCGCGACCCTCGGTGCCCGACCTCGGGGCCCGCTCCTCGGTGCCCCTCGAGCTGGCCCAGCTCGGATCCGACGCCGGCTGAGCGAGGCTGAGCCTGGGCTCGGGCCGCTCACGGGGCGGGTTTCAGGGACATTCCAGGGTCGCGCCGAGGCGGGATCTGGCGCGGTTCTCTGATCCAATATCCCCATGAAGGTTGTGGACGCGATCAAGCAGCGCGTGGGGAAGTTCCTCCTCGAACGCACGATGCGTGACGGGATCGACCTGCGCAAGATGCGCTTCCTTCCCGACAACGTGACGATGCCGCTCAAGCGCGACGGCCTCGACCCCCTTCCCGAGATGGCCAAGGTGCGCGCCGACGAGCCGGTCACCAAGCTCGCCACCTTGTTCGGCAAGAACATCTGGCTGGTCAGCGGCTACTCCGAGGCGCGCGAGGCCCTCGCCGACCGCGACGCCTACTCCAACGACATCGGTCAGTTCGTGTCGCAGGACGGGCGCAGCGACGAGGAGCAGATCGGCGGGCTCGGGATGACCGATCCGCCGCTCCACACCGCGCTGCGTCGCTACCTCACGCCCGAGTTCACGATGCGCCGTCTCGCTCGGCTCGAACCGGAGATCGAGCGCGTGGTCCACGAGCGTCTCGATGCCATGGAGGCAGCCGGACCCGACGTCGACCTCGTTAAGGAGTTCGCCTTCCCCGTCCCGTTCCAGGTCATCTGCGAGCTACTCGGGCTGCCGGTCGAGGATCGCGAGCGCTTCTTCGCCCTCGGCGTCGCCCGGTTCGACCTCACCCAGGGCGGAAGCGGGGCCTTCGGGGCCGCGGCCCACACGCGTGAGTTCCTTATCAAGGCCGTGGCCGCCCAACGCGACAACCCGGGCGACGGGCTGATCGGCGGCCTGATCAAGGAGCACGGCGACACCCTCGACGACCTCACCCTCGGCGGCATCGCCGACGGCGTCTTCCTCGGCGGGTACGAGACTTCCGCCTCGATGCTCGCGCTCGGCGCCTATCTGCTGGCCGAGAACCCCGAGGCCATGGAGCTCCTCCGCGGCGATCCGGCCGACCGCGAGCCGGTCGACCGGATCGTGGAGGAGCTGCTGCGCCACCTGACCGTCGTGCAGCTGGCGTTCCTGCGATTCGCCAAGCGCGACCTCGAGCTCGGCGGCAAGCAGATCAAGGAGGGCGACCCGGTCGCGATCTCGCTGCTGGGCGCCAACCGCGACCCGGAGATGGCCGGCGCCGACCCCGATACCTTCGACCCCCACCGCGAGCCGACGCGGCACCTCGCATTCGGCCACGGCATGCACCGTTGTGTCGGTGCGGAGCTTGCTCGCATGGAGCTCCGGATCGCGTTGCGAGCACTGGCCGAGCGGTTCCCCGACCTTCAGGTTACCGCCCGCCGCGATGACCTCGACTTCCGCAAGCTCTCTGCCGTCTACGGCGTCGAGGAGCTGCCGGTCGACCTGTACGGCGCCCGACGCGCCGCAGCCGTCTGATCCAGTCGTGGCCCGGTCCGGCTCGGGTCAGAGCCCGAGCGCGTCGGCCTCGCGCTCGATGACGGCGGCGTAGAGGTCGTCGGCGGGCTCGAAGCCGCCGACGAAGTGCCCGTTCAGCTCGAGGGTGAGCATGCCGACGATCTGGGCGAACGCCGTCACCTGAGCCAGCACCGTTGCGGCGTCCGCATCGGAGTCGAAGGCGGCCGCCGTGACGCCGAGCTGGCGCCGTAGCTCTCGACCGATCGGATGCGACTGCGCCGGCGCCTGGGCATCCGGCGCCGCCGCGAAGAAGCAGGCCGGCACGCGCGCGGCCGATTCGATGGTCTCCTCCGGAGCGAAGTAGCCGGGGATGGCCGAGCCGTAGATGAGCGCGAAGCGATGCGGCTGGTCGATGGCCCACTCGCGCATCGCCAGGCAAGCGTCGATCCAGTGACGTCGCGGGCCCCGGCGAGTCTCGAGCGCGGCCAGCAGGTGCTCGGCCAGGTCGTCGTAGGCGTCGATCACGAGGTCGGTGATGAGCTCGTCGCGTCCCGGGTAGTAGCGGTAGATCGCGCTGGACACGATGTTCAGCTCGCGGGCGATCGCCCGTAGGGACAGCTCGGCGGCGCCGCCCGAGGCGAGCTGGGCGAGGGCGAGGTCCTTGATGCGGGCCAGGTTCTCGGCGCGGGCCTGCTGGCGCGGAGTGAGTCCGTTCGACATGGATCCAGTCTGGCACATGTGTGAGCGGGTCAGACAAATGTGAGCACTGCTCTTGAAATGCCACGCGATCGAGTGCATGGTTGGGCAGTGAGAGAGCAGAGCTCACAATAGGAGACAGGATGAACCGCAGATTCACCGCCGCCGGACTCGCGATCGCCGGCCTGGCCTTCGCCGCCTACCCCGCCTTGCGTCCCTACGGACCCGAGTCGGGCGCGGAAGGTGCCGCCGACTTCGGCTCCGCGGCGTGGCTGATCGCT
Organism: Nocardioides epinepheli; assembly: GCF_037936805.1. Lineage (NCBI taxonomy): Bacteria > Bacillati > Actinomycetota > Actinomycetes > Propionibacteriales > Nocardioidaceae > Nocardioides > Nocardioides epinepheli. Next base: position 62,969 of record NZ_JBBMMC010000007.1, read on the forward strand.
CACGTCCTCGGCATGGTCGGCTTTGTGACTCTGGCATTCGTCCTCCGGTCGGCGTCCAGCGAGGAGGGGCTCGCGCTGTGGCGATGGAACGGTCAACCGATCCGCAAGGCGGAGACTCGGATGTGGGTGGCGGTCGTGCTCCTGCTGCCCTACTACGGAGCGGAGGCATATGGCCTCAATGCCCTTGGCGGGTACGCCGTCCGGACCGGCGATACCGGCGTGCTCGACATCGCCGAGCGGTTCCGGTACGCGCCGTTCGAGATGGCGACGTTCGGCCTGGGCCTGCTTCTGCTCGCGTTCGTCGGCGCGCGGCTGATCCTCGGGCTGTGGCCTGCTGGCGGCCTGGAGCGCCTCGCCGGCCTCCTGGCCGGGAGCGCTCTGCTCACCTACCTGCCGCAGTTCTTCGCCCCCGCCGGCCTACGCATCGCGCATGGGGCGGTCCTGGGTGCCGGCCTGGTCCTGCTCGGGGTCGCGACCGCTCGCGGCGCCCGGGGCACTGCGAACCCGGACGTGATCGCCGCGTCCTGAGCTGAGGCGAGAGCTCAGCCGGCGACCCGGGCCAACTGGGTCGCGGTGGCGACGACGGCCGCCCCCGTGCTCGCGACGTCCCCGAGGTCGAAGACCGAGACGCCGACGCTCAGGGGGGCGCCGTCGCGGTGCACCCGCACCGGAGCCGAGATGCCGTGCACCGAGGGAATCACCTCGGAGAAGCTGACCGCGTAGCCGCGTTCGCGCGCCGTGGTGACCTCCTCGCGCTCCCCCGGGCGTGCCGGTTGCGCGGAGAGGATGGCCAGCCCCGCCGATCCGCGGTCGATCAGGTCCAGCTGCCCGGGTCGGAAGGCGACGTGCACCGAGGCGCGGCGCGGCTCGACCACCATGAGCGCGCGGACCCGCTCGGCATCCTCCTGGGCCACCAGGTGTGCCGTCGCACCGACCGTGTCGGCGAGCTCCTCGAGCATGGGCAGCGCGGCGGTGCGCAGGTCGCGTTCGATCGGTTCGGCCAGGGGCACCAGTCCGGCGCCGGGGTGGTAGCGCTTGGCGCGGTCGCGGCGCACGAGCCGGTGGGCCTCGAGCGTGCGCAGGAATCGGTGGGCGACGGTGCGGTGGACGCCGACCGCCGCGGCGACCTCGGTGATCGTCATTCCCTCACTGTGCGAGGAGAGCACCTCCAGGACGCGCAGGCCCGAGTGCAGCGTCTTCGACATCCCCGAGTCGACGACCACGTCCTCCACCTCCCCCATGAGCCACATCATGGCGGTCTCCTCCTGCTCGACGTGTGCTGGGTCGCGCGAAGGGCTTGACCGACCGTGTGTGACCTGCTTAGCCTTCCGTGCAGTTATAGCACGTTGCGTGCGAATATCGCACGTTACCTCGGAAGGCACCATGCACGACAGCGACACGACGAAGGTTCTCGGGCTGTACGCGCGCCAGTCGCGGCTCATCGACACCGGCGACGCGGCCGGGTGGGCCGCGACCTTCACCGCGGACGGCGTCTTCGACTCCCCCTCCTACCCGCAGCCCGTCCAAGGGACCGCCGATCTCGCCGCCTTCGCGCGCGGGTTCCACGACTCCTGCGTCGCCGATCGGACCCACCGGCGGCACGTCGTCACGAACGTCGACATCGAGACGACCGGCCCCGCCGGCCTGCTCGTGCACGCCTACCTCCAGATCGTGGCGACCCCCGAGGGACAGGACAGCCGCCTGGTGCGGCTGACCACTCTCGCCGACCGGCTCGTCCTCGACGACGGCTCGTGGCGGATCGCGCATCGCCAGGTCCAGCGCGACGACGTCGCTCCCACTCCCATCCCCGTCCCCGAGAAGACCCCGACCAAGGAGCCCACCGATGACCCTGCTCGACGCGCCAGACACCCCGGCCAGCGACCACCCCGGTCGGGTCCAGGGCGACCTGATGCAGGTCGACCACCCCGACCTGCGCGGCAAGGTCGCCGTCATCACCGGCGCCGGCCGCGGCATGGGCGCCCGGTTCGCCGCCGCCCTCGCGCGCCGCGGTGTCCAGGTCGTCGGCGCGGACCTCGACGAGCAGCTGATGGCCGGCACCGCTGCGGCGATCGACCTCGAGCACGCCGACGTCGCCGACGCCGGCGAGGTGCTCGCCACCGGCGTCGACGTCCGAGACCGCGACGCCCAGCAGTGCATCGCCGAGCTGGCGCGCGAGCGCTTCGGGAAGGTCGATCTCTGGATCAACAACGCCGGGGTCTTCCCGGAGACGCCGGCCCTCGACATCCCCGTGAGCCAGATCCAGTCGACCCTCGCCATCAACGTCGAGGGCGTGCTGTACGGGGCCCAGGCCGCCGCCTCGGTGATGGAGCCGGGCGGGTCGATCGTCAACATGGCCTCGGTCGCCGCCGCCCGGGTGCGTCGCGGTCGCGCCGCCTACTGCTCCTCCAAGGCCGCTGTCGCGCACCTCACCGAGTGCCTGGCGGTCGAGTACGGCGACATCGGCCTGCGCGTCAACGCGATCGCCCCCGGCTTCGTCGACACCGAGATGACCAGGTGGGTGCATGACGACCCGCCGGCCCTGGCGAAGGCGCTCGACAGCATCCCGCTGCACCGGCTCGGCTCGCCCGAGGAGATCGTCGGCCCGATGCTGTTCCTGCTCTCCGACAGCGCGCGCTACGTGACCGGCCACGTCCTCGCCGTCGACGGCGGCTCCCGGCATGTCTGAGGCTGCCGGCCGAGTCGTGCTGATCACCGGTGCCGCCGGTGGCATGGGCGCGGGTCATGCCACCGGCGCTGGCCGCCGACGGCTGGCAGGTGGTCCTCGCCGACGTCGCCGACTGTGCACCGGTGGTGGAGAAGATCCGCGCCGACGGCGGATCGGCCTCGGGGCATGCCCTCGACGTCACCGACGCCGACCAGTGGACGGCCCTGGTCGAGGAGCTGCGCGCCACCCACGGCGCGCTCCACGGTCTGGTGAACAACGCCGGCATCTCGCGGCGCCTTCGCTTCATGGACACCTCGCACGAGGTCTGGCGGCAGGTGCTCGCCATCAACCTCGACGGCCCGTTCTTCGGGATCCAGGCGTGCGCGCCGCTCATGCGCGACTCCGGCGGGGGCTCGATCGTCAACATCTCCTCGATCGCCGGTCAGATCGGCTACTTCTCGCCGTCGTACTCGACGTCGAAGTGGGCGCTGCGCGGGCTGACCAAGTCCGCCGCCGGCGAGCTCGCCGGGTGGGGCATCCGGGTCAACTCGGTGCATCCCGGCCTGGTCGAGACCCCTCTCCTCGCCGGTGCGGACGGCTTCGTCGAGTCCGAGGGCGAGCTGGGCGGATCGACCCAGCTCTCGGCCGGCATGTTCACCGCCGCGGGCACTAGCGTGCAGAAGGCGCTCGGCATCGATGACACCGTCGAGCGCTTCTTCCAGCACTACATGGACCTCAACCAGTGGCTCCTCAAGCCCGGCCTCATCCGCCGGTTCTGCGAGCTGACCGCCCCCACTCTGGAGTGGCTGCTCGAGCTCGGTGTCGAGGTGCCCGCCCAGGTCTCGACCAACGCCCACATGCCGGGCCTTACCCGAGCCGGCGTCGAGGACGTGTGGCGGGCCCACGTACCCAAGGACCAGGGCTACGGGCTCGTGCAGGTGCTCGACCGCGCCCGGAAGTCCCACGACGTCGACGCCGTGCTGCACGCCCGGGTCGAGGGCCTGCTGAGCGAGGACGGCCGCGTCACCGGCGTCGTCGCCGACGGCGTCGAGCTGCGGGCCGGCGCGGTAGTGGTCGCCTCGGGAGGCCTCGCCCAGGACCCGGCGCTCGTCGAGCGCTGGTTCCCCGATGCCCTGCGCGCGGGCGAGTCGATGTTCGTCGTGGCCGCTCCCGGCTCCCGGGGCGACCACCTCTCCTTCGGCGAGCAGGTCGGCGCCTCGGTCGCCGGCGACGGATGGGGCCTGCTGCTGCCCACCGCGGAGTTCGTGCGTTACCACCACTGGCAGGCGGGCTTCCCGCCCACCTCACGCGTGCACGTCAACGGCGAGGGTCGCCGGTTCATGGACGAGGACGCCTCCTACGCCGTGTCCGGTGGGCTGATCGACGCCCAGGGCGGCGTCGCCTGGATGGTGTTCGACGAGGCGGCGCGCACCGCGCTGCCCGACGGCTACGCCGACTGGACGCCCGAACGGGTCACCGAGCTCGTCGGCTCCGGCCACGTCGTCACCGCCGACGACCTGACCGAACTCGCCGGACGGATCGGCGTCCCCGCCGACCGCCTCGCCGCCACCGTCGAGCGCTGGAACGACCAGCTGCCGCTCGGCACCGACGTCGACTTCCAGCGTGACCAGACGCTGGCGGCAAAGGGGGTCACCGCTGCGCCGGTCCCCATCGCCACCGCACCCTTCTACGCGACCCGGGTGCTCCCGGCCGAGCTGGTGTGCACCCACGCCGGACTCGAGATCGACGGCAGCGCCGCCGTCCTCGACCAGCACGACCGGCCGATCCCGGGGCTCTACGCCGCCGGCGAGGCCGGGGGCGGCGTCCTCGGCAACCGCTATGTCGGCGGCGGCAACGCCGTCGCCAACGCCCTCACCATGGGCCGCCTCGCCGGACAGAACGCCGCGGCGTTCTCCCGCTAGTCGCCTTCCGCTCCCGCAGCATCCCTGCACCACGTCCCTTCCCGCACCCTGGAGTCCTCATGTCCACCAGCACCCCCGCGAGCCGCTCGGACGTCTCGGCCAATGGCGCCGTCGTCCTGAGGAAGGTTCAGCGCTACGTCCTGCTCGCGGCGTTCCTCCTCTACATGTTCAACTACATGGACCGCGCGGCGATCGGCTACGCCCACCTGCAGATGTCGACCGACCTCGGCATCAGCCTGGCGACCTACGGCACCGTCGCCGCCATCTTCTTCGTGGCCTACACGGTCCTCGAGGTGCCCAGCAACATCATCATGAAGAAGGTCGGTGCGCGGATCTGGCTGGCCCGGATCGGTGATCCTCGGCGTGTGGGTGCTGTTCTACCTGGCCGACCGGCCGAGCAAGGCGCGCCGGCTCACCACGGAGCAGTCGACCTGGCTCGAGGGCGAGATCAGCAAGGAGTACGACGCCGAGGACGACGGCCACATGGAGATCTCGCTCGACGCCGTCAAGGACCCCAAGATCCTCTACCTGGCCTTCATCAACCTGCTCTACGCCGTCGGCCTGTACGGCATGACCTTCTTCCTGCCGCAGATCGTCGCCCAGCTCAACCCCGGCTACTCCGCGACCAACATCGGCCTGGTCGGCTCGATCCCCTACATCTGCGGGGCGATCGCGATGCTCCTCGTCGCGCGCTACTCCGACCTGCTGGGCAACCGCAAGCCGATCGTGATGGGCACGCTCGCCGTCGCCGTGCTCGGCCTGGTCGTCACGATGGTCTTCAAGGAGACCCCGTCCCTCGGCATGATCGGACTGTGCCTGCTGGCCATCGGCGTCTTCTCCTACCTCGGCCCGTTCTGGGCGCTGGCCTCCGAGGCGCTCAGCCGGTCGCAGACCGCGGTCGGGCTCGCCACGATCAACGCCATCGCCGCCGCCGGCGGGTTCTTCGGGCCCTATGTCATCGGCAAGACGGCCGCGGCCGACGGCGTCATCTTCAGCATGGCCTTCCCGGCCGCCTGCATGGCGCTGGCGATCGTCCTGCTGATCTGGGTCAAGCCCGCCAAGGGCACGCTCGCGGCGGTCACCGAGACACTGTGATCCTTCTCGTCTGAAGGACTCCGCCCCTACCGATGCCGGTGGGGGCGGAGTCGACTCGTTCAGGAGAGCGCGGCGGTGATCTCGCGGGCCGCGCGCAGCACCGGCTCGAGCGCGGTGCTCAGAACCTCCTCGTGCGAGGCGACCACGTTGACGGCGGCGCGCACCGGCCATCCGGGCAGCGGCGCGGCGACGGCGTAGGCGCCCGGGTTGAGCTCGGCGCAGGTGGTGATGTGTCCGGTCTCGCGGACGGCGGCCACCCGCGCCGGCTCCCCGGCGCGCTCCGGACCCGAGGCGAGCGCCGCGAGGCCGCCGGCACCGCGGTCGAGCGGGTCGCGGTTGCCCAGCCGGTAGGAGAACCGCGGTCCATGGGTCGGCGGCTCGGCGACCAGGGTGGTCACCGCGGCATCACCGACCACCTCGACGAGGGACGCCGTCGCGTCGATCTCGACGGCGAGCCGGTGCAGTACCGGCTCGGCGACATCGCGCAGCCGGGGGAGGCCGCGTCCGGCGCGCTCGGCGAGGTCGAGGGCGGCGGGTCCCACGGTGAATCGCCCCTCGGCGTCGCGCACCGCGAAGCCGCTGCGGGTCAGCGAGACCAGCAGCCGATGCGTGATCGAGCGGTGCAGCCCGCACGCCGCCGCCACCTCGGCGGTGGTGAGTCCGCGCGGACCGGCGCCGAGCTCGACGAGCACGGCGAGCCCGCGCTCCAGGGTCTGTGAGCCGCCCTCGGTGTCAGAGGGTCGGGAGGATGCGGCCACGGACCTCACCCAACCCGATCCGGCCGCCGCGCGCACCCGGCGCGCTGTAGCGGAGCACCACCTCGTCGCCGTCCTGGAGGAAGGAGCGCTCCTCGCCGTCGAGCACGAACGGCTCCTTGCCGCCCCACGACAGCTCGAGGAACGAGCCGCGCTGGTCCTTCTCCGATCCGCTGATCGTGCCCGAGGCGTAGAAGTCGCCGACCCGCAGGGAGGCGCCGTTGACGGTGAGGTGGGCCAGCATCTGGGCCGGCGACCAGTACATCGTGCGATAGGGCGGCCGGGCCACGACGACGCCGTTGAGCTCGACCTCGACGTCGATGTCGTAGGTCGTGGCGTTGCTCTCCTCCAGGTACGGCAGGACGGGCACCTCCTGCTCGGGGAGGTCGATCCGGGCCGCGTCGAGCGCGGCCAGCGGGGTGACCCAGGCGGAGACGGAGGTGGCGAAGGACTTGGCGAGGTTGGGGCCGAGCGGCACGTACTCCCAGGCCTGGATGTCGCGCGCCGACCAGTCGTTGACGCCGGTGACGCCGAAGACCGTCTCGGCGAACTCCCCGGTGCCGACCCGCTGTCCGAGCGGCACCGAGCGGCCCACCATGAACCCGAGCTCGGCCTCGATGTCGAGGCGTTGGGATGGGCCGTAGGTCGGGCCGTCGTCGCTCGGCGCCTTGCGCTGACCGGCCGGCCGGTGGATGTCGGTGCCGGAGACGACGATGGAGCCGGCGCGGCCGTGGTAGCCGACCGGCAGGTGCTTCCAGTTGGGCAGCAGCGCGTCGCCGTCGGGGCGGAAGATCCGGCCGACGTTGGTGGCGTGGTGCTCCGAGGCGTAGTAGTCGACGTAGTCGGCGACCTCGAAGGGCAGGTGCGTGACGACGTCCGCGATCGGATGCAGGGTGACCCGCTCGCGGTTGCTCTCGTCGGAGAGCAGGTCGTTCACCCAGGAGCGCACCGCCGCCCAGGTCTCGGGGCCGGCGGCCATCAGGGGGTTCAGTGCGGCCACGTCGAGCAGCGGCGCCCACTCGGGGCGCAGCTCGCGCGCGGCGGCGCCGAGGTCGAGCACGTGGTCGCCGATCCGGACGCCGAGCCGCGGCTCGTCCTGCGTGGCGTCGCTGAACACCGCGTAGGGCAGGTTGTCGAGGTCGTAGAGGCTGCCGGCGGCGCCGTCGACCCAGGTGGTCTCGGTCATGAAGGTTCTCCTCGGGTGAGTTAGCCTGGATTCACCGATTGTCGGCTTGGCGAGCGTCACCAGATGGGTGCGATGGCAAGGCGCGGTCGCGAAGGCGTTCTGGTTGACCATCGAGCGGCCGCAACGCCGCCAGCGTGCCCATATGGTGGCGCGCAGCCGGCGAGAATCGGTGAATCCAGGGTTAGGCGGGATCGAGCAGGCCGAGCGAGGCCAGGTCGGCATAGGGCTCGGCGATGCTGCACGAGCCGAAGGACACGAAGCGCTCCCTGGCCGCGGCCAGCTCGCCGACGGCCCGGGCGGCGCGGACGGCGGTGGTCACGCTCTCGGGATCGCGGTCGGCGAGCGTGGCGATGACCTCCTCGCGGTCGGCTCCGCCAGCGGCCCGCACCGTGGCAAGCAGGACGTTGAGGAAGCCGTGGTGCTCGAAGCCGGTGTCCGCGGCGGTGTGGCGCAGGGCGTGGTGGAGCCCGGCGGTGCACTTGAACGGCACGTCGCGCTCGACGGCGTCGGCGATCCACTGCGCCACCTCGGCCTCGGTGGGGAACGCGGCGCTCTCGGTGCCGCCGGTGCGGAACTTCAGCCGTAGGCCGTGCGTCGCCGCCTGGTCCCGCGTCGTCGTCCACCCCGGCGAGCCGGGGCGCGGCGCCTCGACGTAGGTCTCCGCGCCGCTCGGGGTCAACTGCGCCGCGGTGGGCAGTGCCGTCTCCGGTTCGGCGTCGGGCAGGAGCCGCAGCTCGAGGCTGCGAAGGGAGGGGCCGGCGGCGTCGCAAAGGGCGGTAGCCAGGGCGATCTCGGGGACCAGGGTGATCACCACGCTGACGTCGAGTCCGGTGATGCCGTCGAGCTCGGCGAGCGCACCCAGACGGCCGACGTCGACGATGTAGGGGCCGACGAGCCCGCCCAGCGACCCGGGTCGGCGCTCGAGGTGAGCGGTCACCGAGTCGGGCAGCGGGGCCAGTCCGGGCGGGAAGATCGCGGCGTCGTCGACCAGGTGTCGGAAGGGCCGGGGAATCGGTTCGGGGATGGACACGCACTCACCCTAGCGACTATCGTCCGAAATGAGAACATCAAGTGTTCTATTATCGAACGCGTCACGGAGAGGGCGGAGCGATGGCGTACTACCGGCAGGTCGGTGAGGTCCCGCAGAAGCGGCACACCCAGTTCCGTGACCCCAACGGCAACCTCTACTACGAGGAGCTGATGGGCGAGGAGGGCTTCTTCTCCGACTCCTCGCTGCTCTACCACCGCGGCGTTCCCTCGGCGATCTCCTCGGCCACCGTGTGGGAGCTTCCCGACCAGACCCGCACGCCCAATCACCCGCTGATCCCACGGCACCTGCGGCTCCACGACCTCCAGACCGGCACGGACGCCGTCACCGATCGCCGGCTGGTGCTCGGCAATGCCGACGTCCGGATCTCCTATGTCGTCACCGGCGGCGCCGAGAGCGGGCCCTCGCCGCTGTGCCGCAATGCGATCGGCGACGAGTGCGTGTTCGTCGAGGCCGGCGCCGGCACCGTCGAGACGGTGTTCGGGGTGCTGCCCTATCGCGCCGGCGACTATGTGGTCGTCCCGCGCGCGACGACCCACCGCTGGGTGCCCGCCGAGCCCTCGCGGCTCTACGCCATCGAGGCCAACAGCCACATCGCCCCGCCCAAGCGCAATCTCTCGCGCTACGGCCAGCTGCTCGAGCACGCGCCGTTCTGCGAGCGCGACCTGCACGGCCCGGCCGGCGGTCCACTGCTCGACGAGTCCGGCGACACCGACGTCGAGGTCCTGGTCAAGCACCGGGTGAACGGCCAGATCGTCGGCACTCGCTACACCTATGCGACCCATCCGTTCGACGTCGTCGGCTGGGACGGCTGCCTGTACCCCTACACGTTCAACATCGACGACTACATGCCGATCACCGGCAAGATCCACCAGCCGCCGCCGGTGCACCAGGTCTTCGAGGGGCACAACTTCGTGATCTGCAACTTCCTGCCGCGCAAGGTCGACTACCACGAGCTCGCGGTCCCGGTGCCCTACTACCACTCCAACGTCGACTCCGACGAGGTGATGTTCTACGTCGCCGGCGACTACGAGGCACGCAAGGGCTCCGGCATCGGGCTGGGCTCCATCTCGTTGCACCCCGGCGGCCACGCCCACGGTCCGCAGCCCTCTGCGATCGAGGGATCGCTCGGTGCGGAGTACTTCGAGGAGTCGGCGGTCATGGTCGACACCTTCGCCCCGCTCGACCTGGGCGAGGGCGGTCTCGCCGTCGAGGACGGCGAGTACCCCTGGACCTGGGCGAAGGCCGTCCAGGGCTGAGCCGAGTCCAGTTAGTTGCCTATTTCGAGCTGGCCCGCCGGTACTGGCGCACCGAGAGCGGCATGAAGACGACCAGGATCAGCGCGACCCAGATCAGCGTGTAGACCGCCGGGTTCTGCATCGGCCAGGCATCACTGGGGACCTGCCCGCCGGTGTTGCCGAAGAGCTCGCGGCACGCCTGGGTGAGCGTGGAGACCGGGTTCCACTCCACGAAGTGGCGCAGCACCCCGTCGAACTGCTCGGTCGGCACGAATGCGTTCGAGACGAACGTGAGCGGCATGATCACGATGAACGAGGCGTTGTTGATGACCTCCACGCTCGGCACGATCAGGCCGATGAAGGCCATCACCCAGCTGATCGCGTAGGCGAAGAGCAGCAGCAGGAGGAAGCCGAGCGCGGCGTCGACGGCGCCCTCGCGGATCCGCCAGCCCACCAACAGGCCTGTGAGCGCCATGATGACCAGCGAGAGCACGTTGTAGACCACGTCGGACGTCGTGCGCCCGATCAGCACCGCCGAGCGGGACATCGGCAGCGACCGGAATCGGTCGATGATGCCCTTCTGCATGTCCTCGGCGAGCCCGGCGCCGGTGAAGGTGGCGCCGAAGACGACCGTCTGGGAGAAGATCCCGGCGATCAGGAACTCCTTGTAGCCCACCGCGCCGGGCGGGGTGATCGCTCCGCCGAATACATAGGCGAACAGCAGCACGAACATGATCGGGCTGATCAGGACGAAGACCAGCACCTCGGGTACGCGCTTGATCTTGATCAGGTTGCGCTGGGCGACGACCCAGCCGTCGGAGAGCGCCTGGGCCAGGCCTCCGGAGGAGGCGGTCGTGCCCGCGGGCGTGCTGGTCGGGGTGCTCATGCCTGGGACTCCTTCTCGAGGTGCAGCGCGGAACCCGGGTGATCGGTCTCGGTGATCTCGCCCGACCGGTCGCCGGCGTCGGCGACGTGACCGGTGAGGGTGAGGAAGACGTCGTCGAGAGTGGGGCGGCGCAGTCCGATGTCGAGGACGCCGACCCCCTCGCGCTCGAGCCCGTCGAGCAGGCGGCGCAACGACCGTGGCCCGTCGGCGACCGCGCCGACCAGGGTGCGCTCGTCGATCTGGACCTCGCCGACCGTCACCTCGCGAAGCAGGCGGACCGCGGTGTCGACCTGGCTGCGGTCGCCGATGACTACCTCGATCCGCTCGCCACCGGTCTGCGCCTTCAGCTCGTCGGCAGTGCCGTGGGCGATGGCCTGGCCGTGGTCGATCACGACGATGTCGTCGGCGAGCCGGTCGGCCTCCTCGAGGTACTGGGTGGTGAGCAGCAAGGTGGCGCCGCTGGCGACGAGCTCGCGGATGACGTCCCACATCTGCTGACGGGCCCGGACGTCCAGGCCGGTGGTCGGCTCGTCGAGCACGAGCACCGGGGGCTCGGCCACGAGCGCACCGGCCAGGTCGAGGCGGCGGCGCATGCCGCCGGAGTAGGTCTTGGAGGGTCGGTCGCCGGCGTCGGAGAGATCGAACCGCGCCAGCAGCTCGCGGCCGCGCTCGCGAGCGCGGCGCTTGTCGAGGCCGTAGAGCCGTCCGACCATGGTGAGGTTCTCGAATCCGGTCAGGTGCTCGTCGACGGCGGCGTACTGGCCCGAGAGGCCGATGCGGCGGCGCACCCCCTGCGGGTCGGCGAGCACGTCGACACCCGCGATCTCGGCGGTCCCCTCGTCGGGCACCAGCAGCGTGGTCAGGCAGCGCACCGCGGTGGTCTTGCCCGCGCCGTTGGGCCCGAGCAGCGCCAGGACGGTGCCCTCGGGTACGTCGAGGTCGAGGCCGCGAAGTGCCTCGACCTCCTTGTAGCGCTTGACCAGGCCTCGCGCCCGGATCATGTCTGCCATCGTCTCGAGTCTCCTCACGCGGCGCCGTCGGCTGCAGGTTGCGTGGCGTGCCGCGACAGTAGCGACCACCGCCGACACCCCGACTCATCGGTCGAGCAGGAGGATCTGCGAGGCTGCTGCGCGTGGGGTTCGTGGTGGTGGTCGGCGGAGCGAACGTCGACCTCATGGGTCGTCCCGCCGACCCGCCCTTGGGCGCCACCAGCAATCCCGGCCGGGTGACCATCACCGCCGGAGGAGTGGGCCGCAATATCGCGGAGAACCTCGCCCGGCTCGGCACCGAGACGCATCTGATCGCCGTCGTGGGGGAGGACCCCCACGGCGACCTCGTGCTGGCCGCCAGCCGGGCCGCCGGCATCGAGGTGTCGGGAGTCCGGCGGGTCGACGCCGCGACCGGCACCTACCTCGCCCTCCTCGACGACTCCGGGGAGCTGCTCGGCGGCGTCTCCGACATGCCCGCGGTCCTCGAGCCCGAGCATCTCGACCGCGAGCTGATCGCCGCCGCCGATCTCGTCGTCCTCGACGGCAACCTCGCCCCAGACACCCTGATCGCCGCCTGGGACGCCGCCAGCGGACCGGTGGCCCTCGACCCCGTGAGCGTGCCGAAGGCGGTCCGGCTGGCACCCATCGCCGCCGGGCGACGTCTGTTCCTGCTCTCCGCCGGCACGTCGGAGTACGCCGCCCTCTCGGCCGGGGGCCCGGTGATCGCCGATCTCACCTGGGAGCGGCGGGGGCCCGACGGCTCCACGCTGGTGACGCCGGACGGCGTCCACCGGTTCGCTCCCCATCCCGTCGACGACATCGTCGACGTCACCGGCGCCGGCGACGCGATGCTCGCGGCCTTCTGCCATGCCTGGCTCGGCGGCGCCACCGCGCCCGAGGCCGCCCGCTACGCCCACGTCGTGGCCGCGCTCACCGTCGCCAGCCCGCACCCTGTCCGACCCGACCTGACCGACGAGCTTGTGAGGAGACAGCTGTGAGTACGCCCGGCGGGCCGATCCGCCTGACCGAGGAGGTCGCCACCGCACTCGCGGAGGGCCGTCCGGTCGTCGCGTTGGAGAGCACGATCATCAGCCACGGGATGCCCTACCCGGACAACGTGGCGATGGCGTTGGAGGTCGAGGGGATCGTGCGCGAGAACGGCGCCGTGCCGGCGACGATCGCGGTGCTGCACGGCGTCCCTCGGGCCGGACTCACCGCCGAGGACCTCGAGCTCCTCGCCAGCGACCCGACCGTCGGCAAGGTGAGCGTGCGCGACCTGCCGCTGGCGATCGCGCAGGAGGCCCACGGCGCGACCACCGTGGCCGCGACCATGCGCCTGGCCGCGCTCGCCGGCATCGACGTGTTCGTCACCGGCGGGCTCGGCGGCGTCCACCAGGGCGCCTCGGAGTCCTTCGACATCTCCGCCGACCTCACCGAGCTGGCTGCCACGCCGGTCACCGTCGTCTGTGCCGGTGTGAAGTCGATCCTCGACATCGGCCTCACGCTGGAGGTGCTCGAGACCAATGGCGTGCCGGTCATGGTGATGGGCAGCTACGACTTCCCGGCCTTCTACTCCCGCGAGAGCGGCTTCTCGGCTCCCTCGCGGGTGGAGTCGGCCGACGAGGTGGCCACCGCCATGGCCGCCGCTCGCCGCCTCGGCCTCTCCAGCGGGCTCGTGGTCGCGAACCCGATCCCGGTCGAGGACGAGATCCCGGCCGCGGAGATCGACGCCGTGATCGCCCGGGCGCTGAACGACCTCGACGAGCGCGGGATCAGCGGCAAGGACGTGACGCCGTACCTCCTGGGCCGCATCGTCGAGCTCACCGACGGCGCCAGCCTGACCGCCAACATCGCCCTCGTGCGCCACAACGCCCGACTCGGCTCGGCGATCGCGGTCGCCCACGCCGCCGCGGATCGCTGACGGCCCCCTCCCGCTGCCAGCCGACTCGGGTCCATTCGGGCACGAACGGGCATTCGGTTGGGGATACTTTGAGGCGTAATCAACCTTGGGAGACCCTTCGGAGGTTGATAACGCCTCAAAGTATCCCCGGCCGTGCCCGAACGAAGAAACCCGGATCCGGGGGCGATACGGCAGGGTGAGGGCGTGCACTACCTCGGCATCGACCTCGCGTGGGGGGAGAGGCGGCCCACCGGCCTGGCCGTTCTCGATGTCGACGCCCGCCTGCTTCACGTGAGCGCGGTGCTCACCGACGACGAGATCGCCGGGACCCTGGCCGCCTACGACGGCGACTGCCTGGCCGGGATCGACGCCCCCCTGATCGTCAAGAACGCCACCGGGTCGCGTCCGGCAGAGCAGGCCCTGAGCGCGGACTTCCGGCGCTTCCATGCCGGGACCCACCCCTCCAACACCGGCAAGCCGGAGTTCGCCGGGGGCACCCGGGGCGCGCGGGTCGCCAAGCGGCTCGGGCTCGACATCGACCCCCGGTCCGGACGCCGTCGCCGTGGCGTGGAGGTCTACCCCCACGCGGCCACGATCGTGCTGTTCGGACTGCCGACGGTCCTGCGCTACAAGGCCAAGCCCGGGCGCGATCTCGCGCTGCTGCGCTCGGAGCTGCTGACCCTGATGAGCCTGGTCGAGTCCGTGGTGGGTACCGACGACGCGTGGGCGGTCCTGCGCGACCAGGTGGAGACGGCCACCCAGAAGGCCCAGCTGCGCCGCGTGGAGGACCAGGTCGACGCGGCGGTCTGCGCCTATGTCGCCTGGTTCGCCGACCATCGGCCCGACGCGGTCACGGTCTACGGTGACCTCGACTCCGGCTACATCCTCACCCCGACCCTCGGAGGAGCCCCCGTGACGAATCTGCCGAGCCGGGCCGAGACCGTGCGGCAGGCGGTCCGTGAGTACGCCGAGGGTCACCCCGAGCTGGTGCGTGCCGGCGAGCACGCCGTGGAGCAGGTGCGCGCGATGCTCGACGAGGCGGGCATCAACTACCTCGCCGTCACCGGCCGCACCAAGACCGTCGCCTCCTTCGCCGAGAAGGCCGAGCGCGAGGTCGACGGTCGCGTCCTCTACGACGACCCGCTCGACCAGATCACCGACCAGGTCGGCGTCCGGGTGCTCACCTACCTGCGCGACGACGTCGAGGCCGTCGCCGACGTCCTGGCCGAGGAGACCACCGTGGTCGACGATCGCGACCTCGGCGAGGAGACCGCCAGCGAGGGACGGTTCGGATATGCGAGCCGACACCTGCTGCTCGACCTCGACGGCCAGCGCGTGCAGGTCCAGGTCCGCACGATCCTCCAGCACGCCTGGGCGGAGTTCGAGCACGACATCCGGTACAAGGGCACCGTGCCCGAGGCCCACGTCGGCGAGTTCGACCGGCGCTTCACCCTGGCCGCGGGACTTCTGGAGCTCGCCGACCGCGAGTTCTCCGAGATCCGCGACCGGCTCCGCGCCGCCTCGGCCACCGAGCCGCCCCAGCCCACGAGCGACCCCGACGACCCCCGCCTGGACCCCCGCGAGCTCGCGGTCTACCTGGCCGGACAGTTCTCCGACGCCGGCTGGTCGCGTACCGACCACTACGCCTGGATCACCGGGCTCCTGCTGGAGCTCGGCGTCACCTCGTTCGACGAGCTGAGCGAGGTCCTTCGCCGGGTCGACGAGCCGGCGATCGCCGCGCGCATGGACTACCGGCACCCGCCCGGTGCGGTCCGGCGTCTCGACGACGCGCTGCTGTGGGCCTTCGGTGATCGCTATCTCGGGCTGCACGGCAACGCGCACCGTCGTCCGCTGCTCGCCCAGCGACTGGAGCGGATGCGCGGCTGAGCCTCAGATCGGTGAATCCAGGCTGAGCTCAGAGCACGAAGAAGAGCCCGAGTCCGAGCGAGAAGGTCACCACCACCGCGAGCAGTGTCGCCGCGGCGATCGGCCAGCCGGGGCGCCCGGCTCGCAGGCGGCTGAGGGTGGCCATGATCCCGGCCGCCGCGACCACGACGACCACCACGTACATCGCCACGATCGCGGCGATCTGCCCGCCCGATCGCCCGTCGGGGCCGTCGGAGGTGTCGATGAAGGTGAGCGCAACGCCCACCGGTCCGCCGCAGCACAGGACGACGATCCCGACCATCGCGATCAGGCCGATGGTGAGCCCGCGATCGGTCGATCGTGCGGGCGGGGTGGAGGGCGGCGTGGGGGGCTCCGGGTAGGACATGGGCCGTCACAGTAGTGGACCACCTCGCGTTCGTGGCAGCGTGGCACTCATGACCCCCGCCGACGTGCTCCTCGACGCCCTGGGCCGGGTCCGCGAGAGCGGCTCGGCCGTGCTCGACGGCCTCACGCCCGACCAGCTCGCCTTTCGTCCGACGCCGGATGCCAACCCGATCGGCTGGCTCGTCTGGCACCTGGCCCGGGTCCAGGACGATCACATCGCCGACGTCGCCGGCGAGCCTCAGGTCTACCCGGCCTTCGCGGCCCGGTTCGGACTCCCCTACGCCGAGCAGGCGACCGGATACGGCCAGAGCAGCGCAGAGGTGGGTGCCGGCACCTGGGACGCGTCGCTCCTGGGGGAGTACCTCGACGCCGTCCACGAGCGGAGCGTCCGCTACCTGTCGACCGTGACCCCCGACGACCTCGACCGGGTCGTCGACACCCGCTGGGACCCGCCGGTGACCCTCGGCGTCCGGTTGGTGAGCCTGATCAACGACGGCACTCAGCACGTCGGCCAGGCGGCGTACGTGCGGGGGCTCCTCGGGCGGTGACGCGAGCGGTCACCAGGGGCTGGGCTCGTAGTCCTTGAGGAAGTGCCCGTGCAGGTCCTCGCCGGCCTCCCCGCGCACGACGGGGTCGTAGACCCGCGCCGCCCCGTCGACGAGATCGAGCGGAGCGTGCCAGCCCTCGGCCGCGATCCGCAGCTTGTCGTGGTGCGGACGCTCGTCGGTGATCCAGCCGGTGTCGACGGCGTTCATCAGGATCCGGTTGGTCTCGAACATCTCGCCCGCCGAGGTGCGGGTGAGCATGTTGAGCGCCGCCTTGGCCATGTTCGTGTGCGGGTGCCCGGCGCCCTTGTAGCGGCGTCCGAACTGGCCCTCCATCGCGGACACGTTCACCACGTGCGCTCGGCCCGAGGGGGCAGCGGCGGCGGCCGCGGCCAGCGCCGGACGCAGCCGGGAGACCAGCAGGAACGGTGCCACCGAGTTGCACAGCTGGACCTCGAGCAGCTCCAGCGGGTCGACCTGGTCGACGGTCTGGGTCCATGAGTTCGACATGACGACGTCGGGGAGGAGCCCCCCGGCGTCGACGGCCGTTCCGGCGAGGTGCGCGTCCAGCGAGGCATTGCCGCCGCGCAGTGCCAGCGCGGTGAGCGAGGCAGCCGTGTGGGCGGCCCGCGCGTGCTCGATCGACTCACCGTCGTGGTGGGCCACCGGCGCCTGGTCGAGCGCGCCGGAGATCGCGGCCGGGTGGAGCTCCGAGATCCGGTCGAAGGTCACCAGCTCGGGAAGCTCGATCCCCTCGGGCAGCGGCTCGCGTTCGGCGTCGACCAGCGGCGCATAGGCGCCCGGCGAGCGGCGCACGGTCTGGCAGGCGTTGTTGATCAGCACGTCGAGCGGACCCGCCGCGGCGACGTCGTCGGCCAGTGCGACGACCTGCGTCGGGTCGCGCAGGTCGATGCCGACGACCTTGAGCCGGTGCAGCCAGTCGCCGCTGTCCTCGAGCGAGGAGAACCGGCGCGCGGCGTCGTGGGGGAATCGCGTGGTGATCGTGAGGTGGGCGCCGTCGCGCAGCAGCCGCAACGCGATGTACATCCCGATCTTGGCCCGGCCGCCGGTGAGCAGTGCTCTCCGCCCGGAGAGGTCGGTGCCCTGGTCACGCTTGGCGTGCGACCTCTCGGCGCACGACGGGCACAGCCAGTGGTAGAACGCATCGACCAGGGTGTAGTCCTGCTTGCAGATGTAACAACCGCGCGGGTTGATCAGCTCGCCGGCGAAGGACCGCCCGTCGGTGGCCGCCACCGAGGTGAGCAGCAGCCCCTCGGTCTCGTCGTCGATGCGCAGTGGGCTCCCGGTGGCCGTCGCCTCGGTGACCGCGCGATCGTGCGCGAGCTCGGCCTCCCGCTTGGCCGCCCGCCGCTCCCGCTTGAGCGCCTTGTACATGTGCGACGCCGCCCGCTTGACCGCGATGTGGTCGGGGTCGTCCTCCGGCACCGTGTGCAGCGCGCCCAGCACGCGCAGGGTGGCCGCGAGGTCGTCCGGGTCGATCACGCCGGGATTCTACGAGGGTGCGCGCGCACCGACACCGCCGCGGGCGTCAGTCCCGCTCGGTCGTGAGCCGGTACCGCACGAACGACGGCACCGCGACCGCCGCGACGACGGTGAACACCATCACCAGCACCCCGCCGCCGGCTGCCGCGACCGAGGTCCCGATCGCGGCGGCGGCCGCGCCGTGAGCGACGTCGGCGATGCGCGGGCCGCCGGCGACGACGACGATGAAGATGCCTTGGAGCCGGCCGCGGACCTCGTCGGTGGCGGAGGTCAGCAGGATCGCCTGGCGGAAGGCCGAGGACGCCATGTCGGCGGCGCCGCCGATGACGAGCATCGCGACCGCGACGACGAGGAAGGTCGTGCGGAGGCGGTCGGAGGCGGCGGCGATCGCGACGGCGATTCCGAAGCCCGTCATCGCCGCACCCCAGACGAGGATGCACCACACGACCGCCTTGCCCTGCGCACGGATGCGCGAGACCCATCCGGAGAACACGCCGCCGAGCACGGCCCCGGCGGGGATCGCGGCGAACAGGAGCGCGAACGCGAGGCCGCCCTCGTCGGGACCGTGGAAGCTCTCGTGGGCGATCTCGGGGAAGAGCGCGCGAGGCATCCCGAAGATCATCGCGATCAGGTCGACGAGGAACGACATCAGCAGCACGGGGTGGCCGCGCAGGTAGCCGAAGCCCTCGATCACCGAGCGCAGCCCCGGCGTCCTGGTCACGACCGCGTCGATCGCCATCGACGGGAGCCGGACGACGGCCGAGAGCGTCGCGAACAAGGTGACCGTGTCGATCAGATACAGCCCCTCCAGCCCGAGCACCGGGATGAGCGCGCCCGCCACCAGCGGGCCGGCGATGCCGCCGGCCATGAATACCGTCGAGTTGAGGGCGTTGGCGGCGGTGAGCTGCTCGGCCGGCACGATCCTCGGCAGGATCGCGCTGCGCGTCGGCTGGTTGACCCCGAAGAACGCCTGCTGCACGGCGAAGAGGATCAGCAGCAGCCACACATCGGTGTTGCCGAGCGCCGCCTGGAGCCAGAACAGTGCGCTGGTCACGATCAGTCCGAGGGTCGTGCAGACCAGGATGGTGCGGCGGTCGAAGACGTCGGCGAGCGCGCCACCCCAGAGCCCGAAGACGATCAGCGGCACGAGTCCGAACACCCCGGTCAGGCCTACGTAGGCCGACGAGCCGGTGTCGGCGTAGATCTGCGCGGGTACGGCGACGACCGTCAGCTGCGCGCCGATGACCGTGACGATGTTGGCCAGCCACAGCCGCCGGAAGTGCACGTTCTCCAGAGGCCGGGTGTCTGCCACCAGGCCACGCAGCCGACTCACTCCGCGTCGTCCTCCAGGGCTCGGGTAGAAAACTCTTCGAAAAAGTTCCCCAGAGGGTGTCGTATTCCCCGACCCCCGCTCGTGGACCAGGTGTCCGGCGCCCACCGCGGGCGCCACCCGACGAATCAAATACCCGAGGAGCACGTCATGCCGCAGTACTTCCTGGCCGTCAACCACGACGAGAAGAGCATCGCCGCGATGGCCGAGATGACCCCCGAGGACATGCAGCCGATGTTCGAGGCGGTCGGCGCCTTCAACGAGCAGCTCCAGGCCGAGGGCGCCTGGCTGTTCGCCGGCGGCCTCCAGACCCCCGACGCATCCACCGTCGTCGACAACTCCGGCGAGACCGCCGTCGTCACCGATGGCCCGTTCTCGGAGTCCAAGGAGTACCTCGGCGGGTTCTGGATCATCGAGGCCGCCGACCTCGACGCCGCCCTCGAGTGGGCCAAGCGCGGCTCGAAGGCCTGTCAGGGTCCGGTCGAGGTGCGTCCCTTCCAGGAGGGGTGAGCGGGACCCGATGGAGGCGATCGAGCGGGTCTACCGCGAGGAGTACGGGCGCATCGTCGCCTCGCTCATGCGGCGCTTCGGTGACCTCGACCTCGCCGAGGACGCCGCCGCGGAGGCCCTCGTCGTGGCCCTGGAGAAGTGGCCGGACGACGGCGTCCCGCCCAACCCGGGGGGCTGGCTCACCACGACGGCCGCCCGCAAGGCGCTCGATCGCATCCGTCGCGAGTCGCACCGCGACGCCAAGCACCAGGCGGCCCAGATGATCGAGGACGACACTCCGCACGAGCCGACCGGCGTCGTCGAGGACGACCGGCTGCGCCTGATCTTCACCTGCTGCCACCCGGCGCTCGCCCCCGAGGCGAGGGTCGCGCTGACCCTCCGCCTGCTCGGCGGGCTCACCGTGGCCGAGATCGCGCAGGCGTTCCTCGTGCCGGAGACCACGATGGCGCAGCGGATCACCCGCGCGAAGAAGAAGATCGCGGGCGCCGCGATCCCGTACCGCGTGCCGGAGGCGGCCGACCTTCCCGAGCGCGTCGCCGGCGTGCTCGCCGTCCTCTACCTGGTCTTCAACGAGGGCTATCTCTCGACGGCCGGGACGTCGGTGCGCGACGACCTCACCACCGAGGCGATCCGCCTGGGGCGCATCCTGCACAGCCTGCTGCCCGACGAGCCCGAGGTCACCGGTCTGCTGGCGCTCATGCTGCTGACCGAGGCTCGCCGCGACGCGCGGATCGCCGGTGACGAGCTGGTGCCGCTGCCCGAGCAGGACCGCGGCGCCTGGTCGCGGCCGCTCATCGCCGAAGGGCACGCGCTGGTGCGCGAGTGCCTGAGGGTCAACCGGCCCGGCCGCTATCAGCTGCTGGCGGCGATCAACGCCGTCCACACCGACGCGCCGGACGCCGCCGGCACCGACTGGAGCCAGATCGCCACGCTCTACGCGCAGCTGGCGCGCCTGGATCCCAGCCCGATCGTCGCGCTGAACCGGGCGGTCGCGACCGCCGAGCTCGACGGCCCGGCCGTGGCGCTCGCCGACGTCGACCGGCTCGGCGAGGCCCTCGAGGGCTACCACCCCTTCCACGTCACCAGGGCCGAGCTGCTGCGCCGGCTCGGTCGTTCGGCCGAGGCGCGTGCCGCCTACGACGTCGCGCTCGGTCTCATCGACAACCCCGCCGAGTCGGCCTACCTGACCCGGCGCCGCGACCAGCTGCGCGGCTGAGCGAACCGTCGGCGGTGAGTCCTACAGTGGGCGCCGTGACCGACCTCGCTCCGTTGACCATGCCCGCCTCCGATGCCGACGCCGCCACCTGGACCGCGTGGGTGGGCGACCGCGCCGAGTCGGGCCTCGCCCGCGCCGCGGAGCTCGTCGACGGCCTGCGGTCCGCGCCGCCGCAGAGCGCCCTCGAGGTGCTGAGGCAGTGGGACGCCGCGACCCTCGAGCTCGGCAATGTCGCTGCGATGGGCTCGCTGATCGGCAACGTCCACCCCGACGAGCAGGTGCGCACCACCGCGGAGAAGGCCGAACAGGACGTCAGCCGCGTGGTCACCGCGCTGAGCCTCGACCGTGACCTCTTCGAGCTCTTCGACGCACTCCCCTCGGAGGGACTCGACGCTCAGGCCACCCGTCTGCTCGAGCGGGTCCGGCGCGACTTCACCCGCTCCGGCGTCGACCGCGACGACGCCACCCGAGCGCGGATCGCCGCGATCAACGAGCGGCTCACCGAGCTCGACCAGGAGTTCAGCAAGGTCATCCGTGACGACGTCCGCACCATCCGGGTCGCCCCGGAGCGGCTCGACGGCCTGCCCGCCGACTGGCTGGAGGCGCATCCGGTCGCCGACGACGGGCTGGTCACCGTCACCACCGACTATCCCGACGCCATCCCGACCCGGATGTTCGCCCACGACGCCGGCGTGCGGGCCGACATGCTCGATGCCTATCTGAACCGGGGCTGGCCCGAGAGCGACCCGATCCTGCGCGAGCTCTTCGACCTGCGCCACGAGCTCGCCGGTCTGGTCGGCTTCTCCGACTGGGCCGCCTACGACGCGCAGGTCAAGATGATCGGCGAGGGCGCCGCGATCCCGGAGTTCATCGAGCGGATCGCCACCTCGGCGCAGGCGCCGATGGAGCGCGACGTCGCCGTCGTCCTCGCCCGCTACCGGCAGGACCACCCCGACGCCGAGGAGGTGCCCAGCGCCGACGTCCCCTACTACGAGGAGCTGGTCCGCAAGGAGCAGCTCGAGGTCGACTCGCAGAAGGTGCGCACCTACTTCGCCTTCGACAAGGTCCGTGCCGGCCTGCTCGAGGTCACCGGTCGGCTGTTCGGGCTGCGCTACGACGAGGTCGTCGACGCGCAGGCCTGGCACGACGACGTGACGGTCTACGACGTCGTCGACGTCGAGTCCGGCGCCGGGCTCGGCCGGATCTATCTCGACCTGCACCCGCGCGAGGGCAAGTACAAGCACGCCGCGCAGTTCACCCTCACCGACGGCGTCGCCGGGCAGCAGCTGCCCGAGGGCGTCTTGACCTGCAACTTCTCGCGCGGCCTCATGGAGCACGACCACGTCGTCACCTTGTTCCACGAGTTCGGCCACCTCGTGCACCATGTGCTCGCCGGACACGGCGACTGGGCCCGCTTCGCCGGGGTCGCCACCGAGTGGGACTTCGTGGAGGCGCCGAGCCAGATGCTCGAGGAGTGGGCCTGGGACCCCGAGATCCTGCGCAGCTTCGCCACCGACGAGTCCGGCGAGCCGATCCCCACCGAGCTCGTGGAGGCGATGCGCCGCAGCGACGACTTCGGCAAGGGCTACCTGGCGCGGGTGCAGATGTTCTACGCCTCCATGTCGTACTGGTTCCACGTCGACCGCCCTGCCGACCTCACCGCCACGATGGTCGAGCTCCAGAAGCGCTACTCCCCATGGCCCTACCGCGACGGCACCCACATGTTCGCCGCCTTCGGGCACCTGGGCGGCTACAGCTCGGCCTACTACACCTACATGTGGTCGCTGGTGATCGCCAAGGACCTCTTCAGCGCCTTCGACTCCGCCGACCTGTTCGCCCCCGAGGTCGCGCGTCGCTACCGCGACAAGGTGCTGGCTCCCGGCGGCTCCGCCGACGCCGCCGACCTGGTCGCCGACTTCCTCGGCCGCCCCTACACCTTCGACGCCTACGCGGAGTGGCTGGCGAGCTGAGGCTCGAGCTCGATCGTCCTCACCACGCGTCCTCGCCGCTGCCTCCGACCAGGGCGCCGCGAAGCTGATCGAGTGCGGCTTGGCTGTCGGCATCGGCGTTCTGGAAGTCCTGGATGACTGCCAGGAGCATCGCGTTCCCTTGCCGGACATCCCAGGCCAGGTCGCGGATCGAGATGGAGTTGTTGTAGCCGAGGATGCCCATGAACGTTGTCACGCCGCCGGAGCGGAGTCCGACCTCGCGTGCTGAGGACGAGAGCAACCCGCCGTCGTCGGCTCCGGCTGTGATCTTCGGATCGGCTTGATCCAGTCCGCTGGCGAGATTGATCAGGCCGCTGCTGAGCGAGTCGATGACTGGCTGACCCGGCAGGACAATCTCTAGGCCACTCGCATCCGCCACGTCGAACAGGCTGGCGTCAGAGTCGTCGAAGACCCCGTCCCCGTTGTCGCTGACCCGCGGGGTGAGGTCGAACAGGGGTCGGTTGTCCTCGAAGACCTTCCACGCCGTATTGAGCGCTTCCATCACTAGGGTCTCTTGCTTGGTGATGGCAGCGTCGATGTCGTCGAGGCCGCCCTCGAAGGCTTCCATCAGCTTGTCGTAGCTGTCGCCCTGCCGTTCGACCTCGAATGCTTCGGCGAGGTCGGTGGTCGCTGAGATCGCGGTGATCGTCGCGCTGGCGATCGAGTACGGGAGGGTGACGCCTGCGCTTGCGACGGCGCTGGCGCCAGAGATGGCCGCGCCCGCGAGGGCGAGGACGAAGTCGAGGCCGGCACTGCTCGACGTCCTCGAGTAGTCGTGGAGTGCGGTCGTCGAGTCTTCAACGACCTTGTCTCGATCGGTGCGGGCATCGGTCCAGATCTGCTTCTCGGCCGCCCATGCCTCGGTGACGATCGCGGCGAGACAGCCGTGATTGTTGATCACCGCTGGAAGTTGGCTCACGAAACTGTTGTTGAACGCGTCCATCGCGGCGCCGTGGAAGTCCTTGGCGTTGTTCCTGACAGTCTCGAAGTATCCGCCGAGAGCGCCGGCAAGAGACGTGCCATCGCCGATGTTGAGCGCTGTGAGCGCCTCCTGAGCCTTCACCATGCCGCCGTTCAGTTCGGCAGGATCGGGCATACGATCCTCCTGCCACGGCTTCAAGGCATCGTCGACGCGAGTGCGTATCTGCGCGAACTCGTCGGTGAGGTCGATCTCGGTGAGCCAACCGTTGCTGTCGGATTCCTGTCCTGTGCCGTCCTTCTCGACTCGCGCGCTGTATCCGACGCCGATCATCGTGTAGCTGCTGTCGACTGACCATCCGTTAGATCGCATGTAGGCGTCGATCGCCGCCTGCTTCAGTGCATCGATGTCCATCAGATTCTCCCCGAGATGTCGAATCCGTAGCGGTCGCTACCCGGTCCCCCTCCCCAGGGGTGAACGGTTGAAACCAGCTCCCCTTGAACCGAGCCGCGCAACGATCTACGCTAGCGATATATCGCGACCTAACTCAGAAGAATCGCGATACCACGAACTCGAAAGGGGGTCCCGCGATGGGACACCGAGGAACGAACCGACACTGGGCCGGAGGGCCCGACAGCAATCCCTGGCGCCAGCACGGCGGACGGGGCGAGCACGGACGTCGCGACGACGGTCCCTGGGGCTGGGGCGGTGGATGGAGCGGCGGCTGGGGCGCTCCGAGTGGTCGCCCGACCGGCGCCCACGGAGGGCCGCCGCCCTGGCTCGCCGGCCTGTTCGGCATGGGCCAGCCCGAGCGCGGCCGCGGGCCGCGGGTCCGGCGCGGGGACGTACGCAGCGCGATCCTCGACGTGCTGGCCACCGCGGCACGGGCCGAGGAGCCGATCAACGGCTACCAGGTGATCCAGCAGATCGCCGAGCGCAGTGAGGGGCACTGGAGGCCGAGCCCCGGCTCGGTCTACCCGACCATCCAGCAGCTCCAGGACGAAGGCCTTGTGGAGGCCGACGACGAGCGCGGACGCCGCACGCTGCGGCTCAGCGAGGCGGGGCTGGCCTACGTCGAGGACAACGCCGACGAGCTCGCCGCGGTGTGGGCCCCCTTCGAGCGGTCCGCCACCAAGGAGACCGCCGTCGGGGAGAACATCGACCTGAAGTCCGAGATCGGCCAGGTCATGAGCGCGGTGTGGCAGCTGGTCACCAGCGGCTCCGACGCCCAGCGCCGCGCCGCCGTGCAGATCCTCGCCGACACGCGGCGTGCCCTCTACGGCGTCCTGGCCGACGGACCCGAGGGACACGCCGAGGAGCGCGACTCCGACGAGTAACGCGGTCGACACCAGGCGTGCACCGGCGCGACGATGAGGCCGTGACCTCCCGAGGGCTCAGCTTCGGTGCCGCGGCGTCGGCCTACGAACAGCACCGGCCCGGCTATCCGCAGGAGTTGGTCGACCTGGTGCTCGCCTACGGACGCGAGCGCCGGGAGATCCGGACGGCACTCGAGATCGGCGCGGGCACCGGCAAGGCCACGCGTGCCTTCGCCGGGGCCGGCGTCGTGGTCACCGCGACCGAGCCGGACGCCGCGATGCTCGCCGAGCTGCGCCGTCAGGTGCCCGAGGTCGAGACGATCCACGCGCCGTTCGAGGACGTCGCCGTGATGCGCCGCTTCGACCTGGTGTTCGCGGCCGCCGCTTTGCACTGGACGTCGCCCGAGGGCCGCTGGGAGCGCGTGGCCGCGCTGCTGGCGCCCGGCGGGACGTTCGCCTCGTTCGGAGGGCCGGTGGAGATCGCCGACGCCCGGCTGCGGGAGCGGGTCGAGCAGGCCCGCGCGCGCTACGTCATCGACGACGACATCCCGGCGCCCGACGGCACCGATGAGACGAGCCCGATGCGCTGGCCCGGCTCCGAGCTGGAGGCGAGCCCGCTCTTCACCGACGTCCGGCAGGAGCATCTCGCACGCCGGCTCACCCTCTCGGCCGACGACTACCTGGCCCACCTGGCGACCATCTCGGCCTACCTCCAGCTGGCCCCGGCGATCCGGACGGCGGCGTTCGCGGCGATGGGGGAGGCGCTGCCCGGCCAGGTCGAGCTGAGCGCCGATCTCACCGTGCACCTGGCCCGGCTGGGAGCGCCGACCGAGCCGTTTGAATAGGTCCATGGCTCACGAATGGGACGCGACCACCTACGACTCCCTCGAGCTCCCGCACGAGGAGTGGGGACGCCGCGTCCTGGACCGGCTGCGACTCGCCGGCGACGAACGGGTCCTCGACGCCGGGTGCGGCACCGGGCGTGACGCCGAGGCGCTGCTCGCCCGCTGGCCCGGCGTCCGGCTGGTGGCGCTCGACGGCTCCTCACAGATGCTCGACGTCGCCCGCGAGCGTCTCGGCGACGGCGTCGAGCTGGTGCACGCCGACCTGACCGAGCCACTCCCGCTCGACCCGGCCGAGCCCGTGGACGCGGTGATGAGCGTCGCGGCCTTCCACTGGGTGCGCGACCACGACCTCCTGTTCGCCCACCTCGCCGCGGTGATGCGTCCCGGAGCTCGGCTGACCTCCGACTGCGGTGGACGCGGCAACGTGCGCAACCTGGACGCCGCGATCGCCGCCGCCCTCCCCGAGCCGCCCGAGGTGTGGGAGTTCGCCGGCGTCGACGACACCCGCGAGCGCCTGGAGCGAGCCGGCTTCGACGTCGAGGACGTGCGGCTGCGCGAGCACCCCTTCCGCATCGAGGATCGGGCGACGTTCGAGGCCTACCTCGCCTCGGTGTGCCTCAGCGGCTATCTCCGCGACCTGCCCGAGGACCAGCATCGCGACTTCGTGAGCGCGGTCGCCGACGGCTTCGAGGCGCCGGTGATCGACTACGTCCGCCTCGAGATCGACGCCGTCCGCCGCTGATCCGAGCGCCACCCCGCCGCTCGGGCCATGATGGTGGCATGCGCGACCTCAGCCCGCAGCCCGGCGACCTCGAGCCGATCGAGACCGCCTCGACCGACGAGCTGCGAGCGCTCCAGACCGAGCGGCTGCGCTGGACGATGCGGCACGCCTACGAGCACGTGCCGCACTACCGCGCGACCTTCGACGCCGCCGGAGTGAGCCCCGGCGACATCGTCGAGCTCGCCGATCTCGCCAAGCTGCCGTTCACCACCAAGGCCGACCTGCGCGAGAACTACCCGTTCGCGATGTTCGCGGTGCCGCGCGAGGAGGTCGCCCGCATCCACGCCTCGTCCGGCACCACCGGAAAGCCGACGGTGGTCGGCTACACCCGTGACGACCTCGACGTCTGGGCCGACCTGGTCGCCCGCAGCATCCGCGCCGCCGGCGGCCGCGCCGGCGACCTGCTGCACAACGCCTACGGCTACGGCCTGTTCACCGGCGGACTCGGCGCCCACGCCGGCGCCGAACGGCTCGGCTGCACCGTCGTCCCCGTCTCCGGCGGCATGACCGAGCGGCAGGTGCAGCTCATCGCCGACTTCCGCCCCGACATCATCACCGTCACCCCGACCTACATGCTCGCGATCATCGACGAGATGGAGCGCCAGGGCCTCGACCCGCGCGCGACGTCGCTCAAGGTCGGGATCTTCGGTGCCGAGCCGTGGACCAACGACATGCGCCGCGAGATGGAGGAGCGGCTCGACATGCACGCCGTCGACATCTACGGCCTCTCGGAGGTGATGGGCCCCGGCGTGGCCAGCGAGTGCGTCGAGACCAAGGACGGCCTGACGGTCTGGGAGGACCACTTCTATCCCGAGATCATCGACCCCGTCACCGGCGAGGTGCTGCCCGACGGCGAGGAGGGCGAGCTCGTCCTCACCTCGCTGACCAAGCAGGCGATGCCGATCATCCGCTACCGCACCCGCGACCTCACCCGCCTGCTGCCCGGCACCGCACGCACGATGCGGCGGATCGAGAAGATCACCGGTCGCACCGACGACATGATCATCCTGCGCGGCGTGAACCTGTTCCCCACCCAGATCGAGGAGCTGATCCTGCGCACCCCCGAGCTCTCGCCGCACTTCCAGTGCGTGCTGGAGCGCACGGGCAGCCTCGACTCGATGACCGTGCTGGTCGAGCGCCGCGAGGGCGTGCCCCCGGAGTCGGCGGCCGAGGCCGGCGTCGTCCTCCAAGGGCTGGTGAAGAACTCGATCGGCGTCACGGTGAGCATCGACGTCGTAGCCCCCGACAGCGTCGAGCGGTCGCTGGGCAAGATGCGCCGCATCGTCGACCGGCGTCGGGTTCGCTAGCTTCGCTAACGCGGCGTCAGACCCTCGAACGCGGTGACCGTGAGGGTGTCCGCGACCTGCTCGACGCTCACCGGACCACCGAGGCGATACCACTCGACCAGCGAGTTGACCATGCCGAACAGCAGCCGGCTGACCAGGTCGGGCTCGAGATCGGAGCGCAGGTCGCCGGCATCGATCGCGTCGCGCACGAGCGCCGCGAGCCGCCGGTCGATCGCCCGCCGCCGGCGCAGGGCCTCGCGCTCGGTCTCGGAGTTGCCGTGCACCCGCAGCAGCAGGGTGACCGCCGGCTGGTGGGCCACCAGCACCTCGACGCTGCGCCGGACGACGTCGCGCAGCCGTTCGTAGGCCGTGCCGGACGCCGTCCGGGCCTGGGCCACGGTCGCCTCCAGCTCGGTGAGCGCCTCGTCGAGCGCAGCGGCGAGCAGCTGGTCCTTGCTGTCGATGTGGTGGTAGACCGCCGACTTCGTGACCCCGAGCGCTCCGGCGATGTCGCCGACGCTGGTGGCATCGAACCCTTTGCGGTTGAACAGGTCGATCGCTGCCGCGAGCACCGCCGCCTGGTCATGGCCCGGCCGCCCGCGCCGCGCCGGCGCCGCCGGTGTGCTCACGGCTGCACCTTCCAGAACGCCGAGTCGGCGTTTCTGCTAAGCAGAAGTGCCGACTCGGCGTTCATTTCGGCCAAGGCGGAGGTCAAAGCGCTTCGACCTCGCCGGTGAACATGGCGCGGCGGGCGACGTCGTAGGTCTCGGCGTCGGCGGCGGCCGCGGCCATCTCGGGGGAGGAGAGGCCCTGCTTCATGGCGTCGCCATCGACGAACCAGAGCTCGGCCACCAGGTAGGGGGCGCCCTCGCCACGGGGGCGCATCAGGGTGAATCGCTGCACGCCGGGCACTGCGTGCACCAGCGGCACGTGGCGCTCGCGGTAGTCGGCGAGGAAGGCCTCGCCGTCGGCCGGCTCGAAGTACTGGACGGTCAGCTTGTGCATCAGGAATCGAGCTCCTTCGCGACGAGGGTAAGGACGTCGTAGGTGGCGACCGGCTCCCCGGCCTCGTTGGTGACCACCGCGTCCCAGCGGACCTCGCCGTAGTCGGCGGAGGTGCGTGGGGTGATCTGCTTGACCGTGAGGGTGACCGCGATCGTGTCGTCGGCCTTGACCGGGGTGAGGAAGCGCAGGTTGTCGACGCCGAAGTTCGCCAGGACCGGTCCCGGGTCGGGGTCGACGAACAGCCCTGCGGCCAGCGACACCACGAGGTAGCCGTGGGCGACGATGCCGCCGAAGAGCGGGTTGCGCGCCGCGGCCTCCTCGTCGGTGTGCGCGTAGAACGTGTCGCCGGTGAACTCCGCGAAGTGGTCGATGTCGGCGCGGGTGACCTGGCGCGGGGCGCTGGCGATGGTGTCGCCGACGCGCAGCTGCGCCAGCGACTTGCGGAACGGGTGGGTGCCGTCGTCGGAACGGCGCGAGCCGGTGGTCCACCGGCCGGTGATCGCGGTGAGCATGTCGGGGGAGCCCTCCAGTGCCGTGCGCTGCATGTGGTGCAGGATCCCGCGGACGCCGCCGAGCTCCTCCCCGCCGCCCGCGCGGCCCGGTCCGCCGTGCACCAGCACCGGCAGCGGCGAGCCGTGGCCGCCCGCGGCCGCCGCCTCCTTGGCGTCGTCGCGGTCGAGCACCAGGATCCGGCCGTGCCAGGGTGCGAGTCCGAGCACGAGGTCGCGGGCGACGTCGCCGTCGTGGGTGACCACCGACGCCGCCAGCGAGCCCTTGCCGCGCCCGGCCAGCCGGACCGCCTCGGCCACGTCGTCGTAGCCGATGAGCGTGCTCACCGGGCCGAAGGGCTCCACGTCGTGCGGCTCGACCGCGCCGTCGTGGGCGCGCAGCAGCACGGGGGAGAGGAACGCGCCGCGCTCGGCGTCGGCGTCGACGAGGGTGACGTGGTCGGGGTCGCCGAAGACCAGGTCGGACGAGGCCCGCAGCGACTGGATCGCCTTGCGGACCTCCTCGCGCTGCTCGAGCGAGACCAGCGCGCCCATCCGCACGCCGTCGGCCCGCGGATCGCCCACGGCGATGCCGGAAAGGCGCGCGGAGATCGCATCGGCGACGTCGTCGAGCAGCGCCCGCGGCACGATCGCGCGCCGGATGGCGGTGCACTTCTGCCCGGCCTTGACGGTCATCTCGGTGACGACGCCCTTGACGAACAGGTCGAACTCGGGGTCGCCGGTGGCGACGTCGGGGCCGAGCACCGAGCAGTTGAGGGAGTCGGCCTCGACGGTCAGCTCGACGCCGTCGTGCAGGACGCTGGGGTGGTTGCGCAGCAGCCCGGCGGTGTGGGCCGAGCCGGTGAAGCCGACCTGGTCCTGGACGGTGAGCTCGTCGAGCAGGCCCTCGGGGCTGCCGGCGAGGAGCTGCACCGTGCCCTCGGGGAGCAGGCCCGACTCGACGATGCGCCGGACGACCGCCGCGGTGAGGTAGGCGGTCTGGGCGGCCGGCTTCACGATCGTCGGCATCCCGGCGATGAACGTGGGGGCCAGCTTCTCCAAGAAGCCCCACACGGGGAAGTTGAAGGCGTTGATCTGGACGGCCACGCCGGGGCGGCTGGTGAAGATGTGCTGCCCGAGGAAGGTGCCGCCGCGGCCGAGGTGCTCGAGGCCGCCGTCGAGGTAGACGGTGGAGTTGGGCATCTCGCGGGTGCCCTTGCTCGCGATGGAGAACACGGTGCCGATGCCGCCGTCGATGTCGACCGCGGAGTCGCCTCGCGTGGCGCCGGTGCGGAAGGAGAGCTCGTAGAACTCCTCCTTGACCGACATCAGGTCCTTGGCCATCGCCTTGAGCAACGAGGCCCGCTCGTGGAACGTGAGCCCCGCGAGCGCGGGGCCGCCGACGTCCTTGGCGTAGGCGACCATGGCGGCCAGGTCGAGTCCGGTGGAGCTGACTCGGGCCACCTCCTCGCCGGTGACGGCGTCGAGCACCGGCCGGCCGTCGTCGGGTGCGCGATACCAGCGTCCGCCGGCGTAGCTCTCGAGCAGTTCGGTCACGGTGGGACTCCCGTCGATCGATGGTCGGGCAGTGGCGGGCGCTTGCGTGCCCGGCCGGTGCATGCCAAGGTATTACAGACCGCTCGGTCAGTAAAGGCCGCTCAGGCAAGGGAGGACGCCGTGGCGACGACCAGTTCCGAGACCCCCACACACCTGCCGGACGACGAGCTGCAGGCGCAGTTCGAGGCCACGATCGAGCGCGGCGACCGGATCGAGCCGCGCGACTGGATGCCCGAGGGCTACCGCAAGACCGTCGTGCGGCAGGTGGCCCAGCACGCGCACTCGGAGATCATCGGGATGCAGCCCGAGGGCAACTGGATCACCCGGGCGCCGTCCCTGCGGCGCAAGGCGATCCTGCTGGCCAAGGTGCAGGACGAGGCGGGCCACGGCCTCTACCTCTACTCCGCCGCCGAGACCCTCGGCGTCTCGCGCCAAGAGCTCACCGAGATGCTCATCGAGGGACGGCAGAAGTACTCCTCGATCTTCAACTACCCCACCCTCTCCTACGCCGACGTCGGCGCCATCGGCTGGCTTGTCGACGGCGCGGCGATCTGCAACCAGGTGCCGCTGTGCCGCACCTCCTACGGCCCCTACGGCCGCGCGATGATCCGGATCTGCAAGGAGGAGTCCTTCCACCAGCGGCAGGGCTACGAGCTGCTGATGACGATGATGCGCGGCACCGACGAGCAACGGGCCATGGTGCAGGAGTCGGTCGACCGGTTCTGGTGGCCGGCTCTGATGATGTTCGGCCCGCCCGACGCCGACTCCCCGAACACCGCGCAGTCGATGGCCTGGGGCATCAAGCGCAACACCAACGACGACCTGCGTCAGCGCTTCGTCGACATGAGCGTCCCGCAGGCCGAGGCGCTCGGCGTCACCTTCCCCGACCCCGAGCTCGCGTGGAACGAGGAGCGCGGCCACTACGACTTCGGCGAGCCCGACTGGGAGGAGTTCATGCAGGTGGTCAAGGGCAACGGGCCCTGCAACGCCCAGCGGATCGCGCATCGGCGTCGCGCCCACGACGACGGCGCCTGGGTGCGCGAGGCGGCCACCGCCTTCGCCGATGCGCAGGCGGGGGAGGCGGCGTCATGACCGGCCCAGGACGCGAGCGCGAGTGGCCCCTGTACGAGGTGTTCGTGCGCGGCAAGCGCGGCCTGAACCACGTCCACGTCGGCTCCCTGCACGCCCCCGACGACGAGATGGCGCTGCGCCACGCCCGCGACGTCTACACCCGGCGCAACGAGGGCGTGTCGATCTGGGTGGTGCGCGCCGACGCGATCACCGCCTCCAGCCCCGACGAGAAGGACCCGCTCTTCGCGCCCAGCGGCGACAAGGTCTACCGGCACCCGACCTTCTACGCCATCCCCGACGACGTTCCCCACATGTGAGCCGGTGACCGAGATGTCGCACTCCACTCCCGACCCCAACGCCGAGACCGGCAGCGTCTACGACGGACTGATGGAGCACCACGACGTCGTCGGCATGGGAGGCGACGCGTCCCAGTGGGCCTTCGGCACCGACTTCGAGGACCCGCTGGCCGGCGTCGACACCACCGTCCCCGACGGCGTCGACCCCGCCGCGCTCGCCGCGTACTGCCTGATGCTCGGCGACGACGCGCTGATCATGTCGCACCGCCTCAGCGAGTGGTGCAGCAATGCGCCCGACCTGGAGGAGGACATCGCGCTGGCCAATGCCGCGCTCGACCTGCTCGGCCAGGCCCGGCTGCTGCTCGCCCGGGCCGCCGCGGCCGACCCGGCCGTCGTCCCGGAGCTCCCGGAGGCCTCGCCGGTGCCGGCCGAGGACGCGCTGGCCTTCTTCCGCGACCCCGACGGCTTCCGCAACGTGCGCCTGGTCGAGGTGCCGCACGGCGACTTCGCCCATGTCGTCGTCCGGCTGCTGGTGTTCTCCACCGCCCGGCTGGCGGTGCTGCAGCGGCTCACCGAGAGCCGCGACCCGGTGCTCGCCGCGACCGCCGCCAAGGGCATCAAGGAGCTTACCTACCACCGCGACTACGCCGGGCGCTGGTTCCTCACCCTGGCGCGCGGCACCGAGGAGTCCCGACGACGGCTGGTCGCCGCCCTCGAGGAGCTCTGGCCGCTCTACCCCGAGCTGCTCGCCACCCACCCGGTCGAGGCCGAGGTCGCCGCGTCGGGAGTGGGCGTCGACCCGTCCGGCACCGCTGGGGAGGTCGACGCCGTGCTCGACCAGGTCCTCGCCGTCAGCGGCGTCGAGCGTCCCGAGCGCGGTGCCCTGGCCGGCGTCCGCGGCCGCACCGGCCGCGACGGCATGCACACCGAGGCGCTCTCGCGGCTGCTGGCCGAGATGCAGGTCGTCGCGCGCGCCCACCCCGAGGGTCAGTGGTGAGCCCGGCCATGGCACCCGAGGTCGCGCCGTCGCTGGCCTGGCGGATCGCCGCCCAGGTCACCGACCCCGAGATGCCGATGCTCACCCTGGAGGACCTCGGCGTCCTGCGCGAGGTCCGCGAGGTGGGCGACAGCGGCGACGAGGTGGTCGTCACCATCACGCCCACCTACTCCGGCTGCCCCGCGCTGGCCACGATGCGCGACGACCTCGTCCGACGTCTCGGCGAGGCCGGCTACGACGCGCGCGTCGAGATCGCGCTCTCGCCCGCGTGGTCCAGCGACGACATCACCGAGCGCGGCCGGGCGGCGCTTCGCGAGCACGGTCTCTCCGCCCCCGGACCGGCGCCGGCCGCGGCGAGCGGCCCGATCGCGCTCACCCTCCTGCCGACCCGTCGAGGGCTGCACTGCCCGCGCTGCGGCTCCGCCGAGGTCGAGCTCACCTCCGAGTTCGGTGCCACCGCCTGCAAGGCGCTCTACCGCTGCACCGCCTGCCTCGAGCCCTTCGAGCACGTGAAGGAGATCTAGATGGTGGCCTTCCACCCGTTGCGGGTCCGCGAGGTCGAGAGCCTCACCGACGACGCCGCCGCGGTCACCTTCGAGGTGCCGGCCGACCTGGCCGCGGAGTTCGAGTTCGTGCCCGGGCAGTCGCTGACGCTGCGCCGGGTCGTCGACGGCGTCGAGCACCGGCGGCAGTACTCCATCAGCGCCCCGGCGGGGGCGGCGCCGCGCGTCGGCGTCCGCGAGATCCCCGACGGGATGTTCAGCCGCTGGCTGGTGCGCGAGGTCCGCGCCGGCGACGAGATCGAGGTGCAGGCCCCCGGCGGCCGGTTCTGCCCCGACCCGGCGATGCTGGAGAGCGGGCGTCATCTGTGCATCGCGGCCGGCTCCGGCATCACCCCGATGCTCTCGGTGGCCTCCAGCGTGCTGGCCTCCGGCGGCGACGTCACGCTGCTCTACGGCAACCGCACCAGCTCCTCGGTGATGTTCGCCGAGGAGCTCGCCGACCTGAAGAACCGCTACGGCCCGCAGCTGCAGCTGGTGCACGTGCTCAGTCGCGAGCCGCGCGACGTCGAGCTCTTCAGCGGGCGCCTGGACGCCGAGCGGCTCGGCCGGCTGCTCACGCTGGTGGCGCCTGCGGCGACGTTCGACCACGTGTGGCTGTGCGGGCCGCACGCGATGATCGAAGACGCCCGCGGCGTCCTCGGTGACCTCGGGGTCGCTGCTGAACGGGTGCACTTCGAGCTCTTCTACGTCGACGCCCCGCCGCCCGAGCTGCACCGCCCCGACGCCGAGGTGAGCGGCGAGACGGTCGAGGTCACCGTCGTCCTCGACGGGCTCACCACCACCGCGCCGCTCCCGGCCGACCAGACCATCCTCGACGGCGCCGCGGCGATGCGCTCGGACCTGCCCTTCGCCTGCAAGGGCGGCGTGTGCGGCACCTGCCGAGCCAAGGTCACCTCCGGGGCGGCCGACATGCGTCGCAACTACGCCCTGGAGCCGGCCGAGGTCGAGGCCGGCTTCGTGCTCACCTGCCAGTCGTTCCCCACCGGCGACGCCGTCACGGTGGACTTCGATGCCTGAGCCGGCGGAGCCTGTGGAGGAGACCCCCCAGCAGGTCGCCGAGCGCAGCGCGCAGGTGATGCTCGCCGGCGACCGTGCCACCGCCGCGATGGGCATGGTGCTCGACGACGTCGGCCCCGGCTATGCCGTGGTCTCGATGACGGTGCGACCCGACATGGTCAACGGCTGGGGTGCCGCCCACGGCGGGCTCATGTCCGCGCTGGGCGACACCGCCTTCGCCGTCGCCTGCAACTCGTTCGGCGAGGTCACCGTGGCGGCCGGATTCGACGTCACCTTCCTCGCGCCGGTGCGCGAGGGCGACGACCTGGTCGCCACCGCCCGTCTGCGCAGCCGGTCCGGCCGCTCCGGCGTCTACGACGTCACCATCGCCCGCCGCGCCGACGCTCCTGATCGCGAGCCGACGCCCGTGATCGAGTTCCGTGGCCGCAGCCGCTCCCTGGGCCGCCCCATCGAACCCGGCGCGACCCACTAGAACGCTGACCCGTCCGCTATAGCGGACGGGTCAGCGAAGATTGGTGAGTCAGGTGGGGGTCACCACTGCTCGGCGGGCTCGTCGATCAGGCCGATCTTGGGCACGCGGACGGTGCGGGCACCGGGCTTGCCGCCCAGGATCACCTTGCGGAGCGAGACGTTGTCGTCCTGCGTCGACTCGATCAGGCGGCCGCGGGGGTTGGCGATCGTGGCGATGTAGTAGGTGCCATTGGGCAGGCCCTTGAGGTTGAACGACTGGCCGGCGCGGAACTGGGCGTAGGTGTCGCCCCACCCGGCCGCGAGGACCTCGCGCAGCGACAGCGAGTCGGGCGCACCGCAGTCGGTGGAGAGGTCGGTGTTGGTCGGGTTCCAGTCGGCGTCGGGGACGGTGAGGTCGACGGCGTCGGTGTTGGCCAGGCAGAAGGCCTCCTTGCGCGAGGTGACCGCGGTGGTCTTGTCGGCGCGCAGCAGCGTGTAGCGGGCGAAGTCGCGGAAGTGCCAGTGCTGGTGGCTGGCCTTGGTGTCGAACTCGAACGTGCCCACCGGCTGGTAGCCGGTCTGCTCGCCGTCGGCGTTGAAGAAGTACTGGTAGGCGTGCATCAGGCCCTGCTTCTTGTCATCGGCGAAGCCGTCGACGACCAGCGGGCTGTCGCCGGCGTTCCAGACGGTGGCGGCGAAACGCAGGAAGTTGCCATTGCCCGCGACCGAGATGCCCCAGGCCGGGAGCGAGCGCAGGTTCGGGGTGGGACCGGACGCCGCGCGGGCATCGCTGAGCACCCGGCCGGTCGGCCCGGTCGTGCCGGAGGGCTCGGCGGTGCCCCGGTGCGGCGGCTGCGCGCCGTCGTGTCCGCTGCCGTGATCGTGGTCGTGACCGTCGTCGGTCTCCCGAGTGACGACGACCTTCGTGGTCCGCCTCGCATCCCCGGCGGCCAGGCCCAGCGCCTTGGCCCACTTCGGCAGCACGGTGGTCGTCACGACGTACCGGCCCAGGGGCAGCCGGATGGCGCTGCCGCCGTCACCGAACAGCGAGTTCGACCACCCGGCCTGGATGCCCTGCACGCTGCCGAGGCTGTAGGGGTTGGCGAAGCAGTAGGTCGGGTACGGCGAGTACGCGTCGGCGTCGGGGCGGACCCGTGTGCCCTCGCTGTTGAGGCAGGCGTCCTTCTTGCGGAACATCACCGGCTTCCCGGTCCTGGCGTTCACGACCTTGATCTGCACGAAGTCGTCGAGGCCGTTGAACGTCGACATCGAGCCCGCCGGCAGCGCGACGTCCCCCGCAGACGTGCGGAGCACGGTCTGGATGGGCTGGTCGTAGGACGAGCGCGTCGACCACAGCTCGATCGGCTCGGATCCCGCGACCAGGCGGACGCCGAGGTCGACCGCGGCGACCTTGCGCTTGCCCCACGCGATGGCCTGGGTCTTGGCGGGGGCCCACAGCTTGGGCGAGATCGCGGGCGCGGCGGGTGCCTGCGCGCTGAGACCGGCCGAGGGGCCGGCGGAACCGGTGAGCCCGATGACGGCGGCCAACGGACTGATCAAGGCGGCCGTGGTGAGTACGGCCAGGCGACGGTGTCGGATCACGGGCGATCTTCTCTCTGGTCAGGGTGAGACGACAGTCGTCTCCATGAGAGAGACGCACGTCACAGCGCATCGGTTGCCTCCGACGGGCAACTGTTTCCAGATCGTCACCGTCGGTCGTGCCGTCCCGCCTCGAGCCTGGGTAGGGTCCCGACGTGATCGCGTCCGTCTTGGCCAGGGCCGGCCTCGCGCTGGGGCTGCTGCTCGGGCTCGCGCTGGCGACCCTCGCCCCGGCCGGCGCCGACGTCGACCTGGGCGGGACCCCGGTCGCAGTCAGCACCGACGCCGCCAACCCGACGCAGCTCATGGCGGGCGTGTGGTCCGACGTCCTGACGGGCCCCGGAGCGAGCCCGGCCCAGACGCACCGCTTCCGCTACGACCGCACCATGGACCAGAGCACGGTGCTCATCGGCCTCACCGCCGCATCGCCGGAGCTCGACGGCGACAGCATCGGCATCTCGGTGACCACTCCGGAGGGCACCGACTGCGGCGACCAGACCGCGTCGTCCGAGTACGGGACCCCCCAGGCGCCGTACGGCGTCGCGGTGATCATCGGCCCGGAGTACTTCGAGGACGCCGAGTCCGACTGCCTTCGCGCGCAGTCCCTCGACTTCGCGGTGAGTCGTGGCACCTCGACGCTCACCTCCGAGCTGCCGGTGGTGATCCGGATCGTGGAGCAGGTGCGGACGGCGACCCCCGAGGTCGACCTGCTGCAGCCGCCGGACATCGCGACCGCATCGGTTCCCACCCCGGGCGATCCCACCGAGCTGGCCGGCGCCGAGTCGTTCGACGACGCACCGCAGGCCGGCACCGGCACCTATGCCGCAGAGATCGCCGAGGGCGAGACCCGACTGTTCCGGGTCCCATTGGGCTGGGGCCAGCAGCTGGCGGCGCGGGTCGATCTACCCGCCCGCGAAGGGGAGGTCGACGTCGCACCGAACGTCGGCTTGGCGCTCTACGACCCGCTGCGCGACAACCTGGGGAGCGGCGTCGATGAGGCGGTGCCGGGCGACAGCTACGACGTCGAGGCCGCGCAACTTTTCAATGCCACCCCGCCCGTGGCCTACCTCAACCGTTTCGACGGCCAGCCGGCCTCGGTGCCCGGCGACTACTGGGTGGCGGTGTCGGTCTCACCGGTCGGCGCGAACGAGGAGGGAAGCGAGCCGATCGACGTGCCGATCACGCTCACCATCGAGGTCAGCGGCGACGCCGGCGGTGACGGCGCTCCGCGCTTCCCCGAGGTCGTCAGCGGCCCGGGCGGCACCGCGACCCCGGAGGGCTACTCGGCCGCCACGCCGTTCCTGATCGACGACGGCGTCTTCGCCGCCGAGGTCTCGCAGTCGCCTCGACAGCCCCCTGGCAGCACCGATGCCGGCGGCACCGCCCAGGAGGGCGACGCCGACACCCGCCGCACCGCCGGTCTGGTGCTGGCCGCGATCAGCGGGGCGATGCTGCTGGCGGGCATCGTGCTCCTGCTGCGCCGCCGGCTCAGCCCACCAGCAGCCAGATAGCGAGCGCGAGGCCCGCCAGGCCGAGCAGGACCAGGATCAGCCCCGGCGTCGCGGATCGACGCCCCTGTGGAGCGGTCGGCGTCGGGGCCGGGACGGGAGTCGGGGTGAACGCCATCGTCGGTGCCCGGCCCGCGATCGCGGTGCCGCCGGGGGCCATCGTCGGACCGCTCGGGACGTCGGCGAGCGTGGAGAGCTCGATCCCGTCGAACCGGTCCGGCACGACCAGCGGATCGGCGTCACCGGCGGGCACGTCGAGGACGCCGGTCGCGGCCAGCTCGGCCCGCATCCGGGTCGCGGAGGCCGGTCGCGCGCCCGGGTCGGCCGCGATGGCCCGCTCGATCACGTCGATGAGGCGATCCCTGGACGTCTCTCCGGTGCGCAGCGGCGAGAGGTCGTCGGCGGGGGTGACCGGCTCCTGGACGGCGGGTGGGCGCTGCCCGGTCAGCATCTCCAGGGCGACCCAGCCCACGGCGTACAGGTCGGCGCTCGGCTCGGGGTCGGCGCCGATCCACTGCTCGGGGGGCATGTAGCCGGGGGTTCCGATCGCGGTGGCCGCTCGGGTCATCCGGGGCTGGTCGATCGGCGCCGCGATCCCGAAGTCCGTCAGCCGCAGATGGGGGCGATCGAGGCCCGGGGTGGGGAAGGGATCGAGGAGCAGGTTGCCCGGCTTCACGTCGCGGTGGATGATCCCGGCGCCGTGCACCGCCTCGAGCGCGGCGAGCAGCTGGTCGATGAGCACGGCGGTCCAGTACGCCGAGAGGGCACCCCGCCCGCGGAGCAGATCGGCCACCGAGCCACCGCGCACCAACGGCATCGTGAGCAGCACCCGGTCATCGAGGCCGGCCCACGACAGCGGGGTGACGACGTGGGCGTGGTCGATCCGCATGGACTGCTCGCGCACGAACCGCAGCAGGGACCCGGCGTCGGACTGGCGCAGGACCTTGGCCGCCAGCACCTGCCCGGTGGTGCGGTCCAGGGCGCGCCAGATCGCTCCCATCCCTCCGTCTGCCACGGGGTCGAGCAGCTCGTAGCGGCCCGCGAACACCTCGCCCATGGCGCAGACGGTAGCCGCGCATTCCCCTCAGAGGGAGATCGCCCGGTTCACCCACACCGATGTGACCTGCATGCCGACCCGCTCGTAGAGCCCGAGCGCACCGGTCCGGCTGTCGGTCGAGAGGCTCGACGTCGCCGCGCCGTGCTCGCGGGCGCGTGCGAAGGAGTCGACCATGAGCGCCTGCGCGAGACCACGCCCACGCTGGTCGCGCCGGGTGGCGAGCCGGTCGATGTAGGCCTCGGGCTGACCGCCCACGCCCTCGGGCACCAACATCACCACGGCCACCGCCGCCACCGCTCCCGCCTCGTCGGTGACGACGCGCAACTGCCACGGCGCGAAGCCCGGACGGTGCAGGACGCCGGCCTCGAAGTCGCCGTACGGCTCGCGGTCGCGCTCGGACCACTCGAGGAAGGCGTCCTCGAGGACGTCGTGCGCCGCGACGTACTGGTCGGGGGACGCCGCCCCGACGGTGTATCCGGCGGGCAGCTCCCGGTCGGCGATGGCCGTTCCGGCCGGCAGTTGGAGCACCCAGCTGGTCCACCGGACGTGATAGCCCAAGGACTCGAGCAGTCGGTCGCCCGGCGAGCCCTGCGGCACCGGCATGCCGACGACGTCGGCACCGTGGGTGCGCGCGCAGTCCTGCATCCACGACGCCAGCCAGGTGCCGATTCCCC
The DNA here is from genome assembly GCF_037936805.1 of Nocardioides epinepheli. Taxonomy (NCBI): domain Bacteria; kingdom Bacillati; phylum Actinomycetota; class Actinomycetes; order Propionibacteriales; family Nocardioidaceae; genus Nocardioides; species Nocardioides epinepheli. The sequence goes on from NZ_JBBMMC010000007.1 coordinate 103,445, forward strand.
GTCCACGCTGGGCCGGGCGCACGGCGGCCTCGCCCCGGTCGCGCCCGCTGACCTCGGCGTAGCCGACCAAGCGCTCGCCGTCGAAGACGCCGACGGTGCGGCTGGTGATGTCGAAGCTCGGCCGCTGCCAGTCGCCGACGATGTCGGCGAGCTCGATCTCGACCGTCCCGAGGTCGTGGAGCTGCTCCTCGGCCATCGTCTCGAAGACCGCGGCCGCGTCGGCGGGTACGAGTGGGCGCTGGGTCAGCCCGTCGGGCAGGGAGGTCACCGGAGTAGTGGAGCAGCACACGCGCGAGGGCCGCGACCCCATTTTGGGAGTCGCGGCCCTCGGCGAACGGCGCGGCGAGTTGCTCAGGCCTGCTTGATGGCCGAGATGTCGAACTCGAGCTTGACCTTCTCCGAGACCAGGACGCCGCCGGTCTCGAGCGCGGCGTTGAAGTTCAGGCCCCAGTCGCTGCGCTTGACGGTGACCTCGCCCTCGAAGCCGACCCGGGTGTTGCCGAACGGGTCCTGCGCGGAGCCGACCTCCTCGAAGGGGATGGTCACCGGGTGCGAGGTGCCCTTGATGGTGAGGTCGCCGGTGACGTTCCAGGTGGAGCCGTCACGCTCGACGTTGGTCGAGGCGAAGGTGATCTGCGGGTTCTCCTCGGCGCCGAAGAAGTCGTTGGTGCGCAGGTGCGCGTCGCGGTCGGCGCTCCCGGTGGCCACGCTGGACGCGGTGATGCTCACCTGGACGTTCGAGGCGGAGGGGTTCTCGGCGTCGATGTGCGCGGTGCCCTCGTACTCGAGGAACTGGCCGCGGACCTTCGTGACCATCGCGTGCCGGGCGACGAAGCCGATCCGGGTGTGCGAGGGGTCGAGCACGTAGTCGCCGGTCAGGCTCTCGAGGATGTGGGTGGAGGCGTCGAAGTCGGACATGGGTGTCTCCCTAGGAAGTGATGAGCCGGAACGGCCAATGTGGTTGAACAGTCAACCATCCCAACTGACGAGGATCCCGGTCCATTCCCCGTTCGCCGAGAAATCTGCCAGGGATCCCGAATGGGGGAAATGGCGAACGCCGCCACGTGGACGTGGCGGCGTTCGACCGAGAGTGGCGGGTGGGACTGCTCAGGCGGCGGCAGCGGGGGTTGCGGCGGTGGCGACCGTCGGGTCGATCCACACCGCCTCCATCCGGGTACGGCCGCGCTCGTCGGTCACCTGGGTCCAGCGCATCTCAAGGTGTGTGCGGCGGTCGTCGTTCATGAGTCATCTCCTGTTCACCTGCTGTTCACCTAGAGTAGCCCATCTCCACTCAGACCGGCAATGAATCCCAGAAATCGGTGGTCGCGCCCCACTGCGATGCCCGCAGGGGCGACTGGTCCGTACCCACGCTCCACCTCCTGAGGTCGGCCGAGATCGTGAATCTGGTCGGTCGCGTCACATCAGTCACATGCGCCCCGTCTACCAAGGCGCCCGGTCGGGCTGGCGGATCTCGCCGAGCTTGGTGCGGTGACACTGCTGCCGCGCAGACGAGAGTTCCTGCCCGATTTCGGGCAGGAAGTTGCCATTGAGGGCACATCGGCGCACGCTCCTCTGCGTGACTGTCGATCCCGAGCTCATCGCGCACCTGGTCGCGAGCACGGGGCTGAGCAGCGCCGAGGCGGTGCGCGTGGTCGAGGACGTCCTTGACTTCCACGCCGAACCGGTCGAGGCGTACGTGCGTCGCCGGCATCACGAGATGAAGACCTATGGCGCGAAGAATCCCGAGATCTTCGCCCGGATCGCCGAGGAGCTGCCCCGGCGCGTCGTCGCGGCGCCCCGGCTCAGCGAACGGCAGCTGCGTCGACTCGTCTACGGCTGAGCGACCGTCTCGGACCACTCACGAACCACCCCTGCCCGAACCCCTGACTCAAGATCATCAAGGAGCGATCACATGTGCGGCATCGTCGGATACATCGGCACCCAGCAGGCCGGTCCCGTCCTGCTCGAAGGCCTCGGCCGGCTCGAGCATCGCGGCTACGACTCCGCCGGGCTCGCGGTCCTCGGGCCGGGCGCGAACCCGGCGCTGCGCACGGTGAAGAAGGCCGGCCGGGTCCGCGACCTGCGCGAGGGGCTGCCGAAGCGCTTCTCCGGGAAGGTCGGCATCGGCCACACCCGGTGGGCCACCCACGGCCCGGCCAACGACGTCAACGCCCATCCGCACACCGACGCCAAGGGGGACGTCGCGGTCGTGCACAACGGGATCATCGACAACGCCGCGGCGCTGCGGCACCGGCTGGCGCGGGAGGGTGTCGACCTCGTCTCCGACACCGACACCGAGGTGCTCGCGCACCTGGTCGCACTGTCGAGCGCCGACACGCTCGAGGGCCGGGTGAGCGAGGCGCTCGCGTTCGTCGAGGGAACCTACGGCCTGGCGGTCATGCACGCCGACTTCCCCGACCGGATCGTGGTGGCGCGCAATGGCAGCCCACTGATCATCGGCGTGGGCGACAAGGAGATGCACATCGCCTCCGATCTCGCGGCCCTCGTGCGCTACACCACCACCGTGGCCCACCTCGAGGACGGCGAGATCGCCACCGTCACCGCCGGCGGCTTCACCACCTATCGCAGCGACCTGAGCCACACCGATCGGCCCACGACATCCCTCGACCTCGACCTGAGCGCCTACGACCCGGTCGGGGAGGAGGGCGGCTACATGCAGCGCGAGATCCTCGACCAGCCGGCCGCTGCCGAGCGGGTGCTGCGCGGTCGGCTCGACGAGCGGTTCGGCACCGCCCACCTCGGCGGCCTCAACATGGACGCCCGGGAGACCCGCGCGATCCGCCGGGTCAAGATCCTCGGCTGCGGCTCGGCCTACTACGTCGGACAGATGGGCGCCTCCCTCATCGAGGAGCTGGCCCGCATCCCCGCCGACGCCGAGGCCGCCAGCGAGTTCCGCTACCGCGATCCCGTGATCGAGCACGACACCCTGTACGTCGCGGTCAGTCAGTCCGGCGAGACCATCGACACCCTGCTCGCCGTCCAGGAGATCCGCCGCAAGGGCGGCCGGGTGATCGGTCTGGTCAACGTCGTCGGCAGCGCCATCGCGCGCGCCTGCGACGGGGGGATCTATCTCCACGCCGGGCCCGAGGTCGCCGTGGCCTCCACGAAGGCGCTCACCACCATGTACCTCGGCTTCGCCCTGCTCGCCCTCCAGCTCGGCCGTACCCGCGACCTCTCGATCGCGGACGGCAAGCGCCTCATCGCCGGACTCCAGGCCCTGCCCGGCCAGATCGAGGAGGTGCTCACCCTGGACGAGCGGCTCGCCACGATCGCCACCAGGCTCGCCGAGGCCGACTCGCTCTTCTTCATCGGCCGGGTCCGCGGCTATCCCGTGGCCCGCGAGGGTGCGCAGAAGTTCAAGGAGATCACCTACCGGCACGCCGAGGCGTACCAGACCTCCGAGCTCAAGCACGGCCCGCTCGCCCTCATCTCCGCCGACGTGCCCACCGTCGCCCTGGTGCCCGACGACGAGCTGACCGACCGCAATGTGGCCGCCCTGCACGAGATCCAGGCCCGCGGCGGTCCGCTCGTCGTCCTCACCCACGCCGGCGTCGACCTCGGCGACGTCGAGTGCGAGCGGATCGACCTACCGCGTTCCGAGCGCGAGCTCGACCCGATCCTGATGGCGATCGCGCTCCAGCTGCTCGCCCTCCACGCCGCCACGACCCTCGGGCTCGACGTCGACAAGCCGCGCAACCTGGCCAAGTCGGTGACCGTGGAGTGACTGCAGCGGCTACTCGGCGAAGACGGGCGCCATGTCGCAGTAGATCCGGCACTGCAGGGCGTCGTCGGCTGAGCGCGTGTACGCACTCACCGCTGGGATGTCCACGCTGCGTCCGTCGGGACGGCCGTAGGTCACGACCGCCTCGAAGATGACGCCGGCGCCGTCGTCCCACACCCGAAGCACCTGATGCTGCATCGAGGGGACCGCCGCGAAGAACTCGCGCAGGGAGGCCTCGATCTCCGCGCTGCCGGTGAGGGTCGGGCCGTTCCCGAAACGCATGGTGCCCGAGGGGCCGAAGGGGGACGCGAAGCCGGCGGCGTCCAAGGCGTCGGCCGACTGGTAGAGGTCCTCCAACCAGCGCGGCCACCGCGGCCCGGTTCCCTTGGCCGGGACGCCCTCGGCCGCTGCGGCCGTCACTCGAGCACCGCCGTGCACTCGATCTCGATGAGCAGGCCGGGGACGGCGAGCCCGGTGACGCCGATGATCGTCTGGGCGGGGTCCTCCGCGCCGTCGGTGACGGAGTGGATCGCCTCGGTGATCACCACGAACTCGGTCGGCAGCGTCGTGTAGACGGTCCTGCGGACGATGTCGGACCAGCTGACGCCGGCCTCCTCCATCGCCACCTGGAGATTGCGCATCGCAGCCTGCGTCTGGACGAAGAGATCCCCCTCTCCGATGACGCTGAAGTCCGGGGCGAGTGCGACCTGGCCGGCGAAATGGACCCAGGTCGAGCCCGAGGCGATGGCGATATGGCTGAAGCCTGGGGCGGGATGCAGCTTCTCGGGATTCTTCAGGGTGCGGGACATGAGGTTCTCCTAGGTTGGACTGTTCGACGGTCGGTCAGGCCAGGTGCGTCGCCGGAGCCGGGATGAGCGCCTGCGCCTGGTCGCGGACCGGTTGCCCGTCGGCACCCTCGTAGGTGCGTCCCCACCCGGTCAGCACGGCCACGATCATCACCACGGTCAGTGCGAGTGGGTAGAGGACGGCGGGGAACAGGTCCAGCGCCGACTGTGGCTCGATCGTGTCGTAGCCCGAGGTGAGCAGCGCTCCGATGAACAAGAACGCGCTGACGAAGGGGACCACGCACGAGACGCCCATGGCGAAGCAGTCCATCACGTTGCACCGCCGGTACGGGTGCAGGCCGACTCGGGAGCCGATCTCGTCGGCGACCGGCCCGAAGGTCATCATCGAGGCCGAGTTGACCCCGCCGAACATCACGGTGGTCGCGGTGATGCCGAGGCCGATGGAGGCCTCGGCCCCACGCGGTGTGTGGACGAAGCGGCTGGCCAGCAGCCCCTCGACGACTCGGTCGAGCACGCCTGCCGCGTTGAGCACGCCCATGATCCCGAACACGGTGATCACCAGCGCCACAGTTCCGATGATTCCGTGCATGCCGGCAGCGATGTAGCCGGTAAGCGCGCCGTCGGTGACGCTGACGACATCCCTGGTGCCGATCAGTCCGAATGCCAGCGCCGTCGCGGTGCCGGTGATCAGGCCGACGGTGATCGCCTTGAAGATGTCACGGGTGACGAATGCGGTCACCATCAGCAGGGCGACCGGGACCAGCATGATCAGCGGCTTGGCGCTCCCGGCCCCGGCGAGCGTCGAGGACGAGGAGCCGTCGCCGGCGACGAAGCCGAGGACGAGGAACCCGACCACCGAGATGGCCGCGGCGGCCAGGGCATAGCGGGCTCGCGAGCTCACCACGCCGGCGATGTCGGCAGCGCCCTCGCGGTGACGGAAACGCTGGGTGGAGGCGGAGATGATCGTGGTGTCGGAGATCGGCGCGACGTTGTCGCCGAGGATGCCGCCGGAGATGATCGCCCCGGCGAGCAGCGCCGGATCGGCGCCGAGGGCGACGCCGGCGGGGAAGAAGATCGGGAAGGCGGTGAACATCGTCCCGATCGAAGAGCCTGTGGCCATCGCCATCAGCCCGACGGCGATGAAGGTGAAGACGGCGATCGAGGAGCCGCTCAGGCCGAGCTCGCCGCCGATCCACACGAAGCCGTCGGAGAGGCCGGTGACCTTGATGAGCTCGGAGAAGATGCCGATCACGAACAGGATCACGATGATCGCGACCGAGGTGGGGCTGGCAATGCCGCGCATCACGGCGTCCCAGAAGCCCTGGTAGTCCTTGGCGAACAGGGCCCCGATCAGTAGCGCGATGACGCCGCCTGCGGCCAGCCCGAGCATGTCGAAGGCCTTGTAGTGCGCGAAGAGCGCTACGCAGCACACGATGAAGACCACGATCGGGACGAACGCGAACAGCCACGTCCCTCGCATCTCCAGTCGAGCGGGGGCCTCGCTCCCGGACTGCCTTGTTCCATCCGCGGCTGATGACGCCATTCTCGGTTCCTTTCGGGGGAGGTCGACCAGCGAGATCAGGTCTCGCCGTCGGACCGTGGGGGTGCGATGAGTATGCACAGTCACTCGGGCGTGTGCAATGACACAGCACGTAAAATCTCCCGATGCAGGACTGCACGCAGTGGTCTGGGGAGCACTGCGGCGTCGTTGTGCAGTGCAACTGGACGGCGTGTGCAGTCGTATCGCATACTGGCGGGGTGATCGGTGATCGACTCAAGGCGCTGCGGACGGCCCAAGGCCTGAGCCTTCGGGCTCTGGCGGAGGAGACCGGGCTCTCGCCCACGCTGATCAGCCAGGTCGAGCGCGAGGTCGCCGAGCCGAGCCTGCGGACCCTGCGCAGGCTGGCCGAGTTCTTCGGCACCTCGGTGGCCACCTTGTTCGACGACGATCACGAGCTCGGCGCCCACATCAGCCGGCCGGGCGAGCGCTCGCGGATCATCTCCTCGACCGGTCACATCCAGTACGAACGGCTGGCGCAGGGGCGCGGCATGCTCGAGGTGCTCAAGGGCGTCCTCGAGGCGGGGGAGACCTCCAGCGACGAGCCGTGGGGACACGATGCCGTCGAGTGCGCCTACGTGCTCACCGGGACGTTGACCGTCGAGGTCGCTGGAGCGAGGTTCGAGGTCGAGCCCGCGGAAGCCATCAGCTTCGACTCCAACCAACCCCACCGCTACCTCAACCACGGTTCCGAGCGCGTGGAGTTCATCTTGTCGGTCACGCCACCGACGCCCTAGATCAGCCGTCAGAACCAGCAATCACTCGCCGGCCGCCGTGGCCCTGCCACGGCCGCTGGCTCAGCCGCTTCGGCGAAGGAGCAGACGTGGACAGGAACGACATCGAGTGGACCGGGTACATCCCGGCGATCACCACCCCGTTCGACGCCGACGGCGCACTCGACCTGGGGGCCTTGGAGGCGCAACTGGACTGGCTCGTCGCGCAGGGCATGCACGGAGTGATCCTCGCTGGCACCAGTGGCGAGTGGTTCTCGATGTCGGAGCAGGAGCGCGCCACGTTGTTCTCGGTCGCGGCGAAGGTGGTGGCCGGGCGCGCGTGGGTGATCGGCGGCTGCAACGCCTTCACCGCGCAGGAGGCCGCTCGACATGCACGGGCCGCGGAGGCCGCCGGGCTCGACGGCGTGCTCGCCACCCCGCCGCCGTACCTGGTGCCCAACCGCCGCGAGATCGTCGGCTTCTATTCCGACCTCGACGCCGCCACCGACATGCCCATCTGCGTCTACAACTGGCCGCGCGGCTGTGTGGTCGACATGGACGTCGACCTGCTCGAGGAGCTCAGCGAGCTCGACGGGGTCGTCGCGATCAAGAACTCGACCGGCGACTTCGCCGGATTCCTCGCAGGTCTCTACCGGCTCAGCGACCGCGTCCGCTACTTCGGCATCCCGACCAGCGCGCTGGGCGCCGACCTGGTGACCCTGGGACGTGGCGATGGCCTGATGGGCTCCGGCGGAGTCCTCGGCTCCGACCACCCCGAGTTCTGGCGCGCCCTGGCCGCCGGGGACCGCGATCGCGCCCTCGCGCTCGGTCAGCGCGACCGGGTGGTGATGGAGCGGTGGTTCAAGCCCGACTATGGCGCACAGTTCGGCAACCAGCAGGCGATCATGAAGACCGCACTGCGTCTGCGCGGCGTCCCGGCCGGATACGTGCGCCGACCGCTGCTCGAGCTCACCCCCGACGAGGTCGCCCGGGTAGAAGACACACTCCATGACCTGGACATCGAGACGGTCGCGCTGAGATGAGCGCGCGCTACGACGTCGCGGTCGTCGGCGGCGGGCTCCTCGGTGCTGCGCTCGCCCGCGAGCTCGCCTCCGACGGGGTCGACGTGCTGCTCCTGGAGCGGGACCAGATCAACCAGCACGCGTCCGGGCGCAATGCTGGGAGCCTCCACTTCCAACTCGAGTACCGCATGATCGAGCGGGGCCTCGACGCCGCTCGCCGCGCTGCCGAGGCGATCCCGCTCCACCTCGAGTCCGCCCGGCTATGGCAGGAACTCGGTGCCGAGATAGGCCCGGCGCTCGGCGTCGCTCAGCGCGGCGGCCTGATGCTCGCCACCGACGCCGAGGGCGCCAGGCGGCTCGAGGCGAAGGCCGAGCTCGAACGGAGCTGGGGACTCGAGGTATCGGTGCTGGACCGGACCGAGACCCATCGGCTCGCCCCCTACCTCGCCGATACCGTGCTCGCCGCCTCCTACTGCCCCGACGAGGGCAAGGCGAATGCCCGCACGGCGGCGCCTGCGCTGTGTCGGGCGGCGGTCGGGCTCGGCGCCGACGTGCTCACTCGAGTCGGGGTCACCGGCCTGGAGCGTGAGGGCTCCCGATGGAAGATCCGCGCCGAGCAGAACTCGGTGCCGATGACCTTCGAGGCCGACATCGTGATCCTGGCCGCCGGCGTGTGGTGCGACGAGCTGGCCGCCATGATGGGCTCGGCCGTGCCGGTCGAGCCGGTGGCGCTGACCATGTCGGTGACCGCGCGCACGGCGCCGTTCACCCCCTATCTGATCCAGCACGCCGGAGCGCGGCTCTCCCTCAAGCAGACCGCAGAGGGCAACGTCCTCATCGGTGGTGGCTGGCCGGCGCGCTTGGCGAGTCATGCCGACGGAACCGTCGACCTGCGCGGGCGAGGAGAGATCGTCTCGACGTCGCTGGCCGGCAACGCCGCCGCAGCGATCGCGGCCGTGCCCTCGGTTACCAGCCTGCCGGTGCTGCGCACCTGGGTCGGAACGACCACCCTGGCCCCCGACCAACTGCCGGTGGTGGGCCCGCTTCCGGGTGCCCCGGGAGCCTTCGTCGCGACGGGCGGGTCGGTGTTCACCCTCGGCCCGGCCTTCGCCGTCCTCCTCAGCGAGCTCGTGCAGGGTCGCACACCGCGCCTGGACCTGCGGCCCTATCGGGTCGACCGGTTCGACCGGGACGAGGCGGTGCGAGATGCCGGATAGCAGCCGCGTCGCTCGGCCGGGCGGCGACCGCTTCGAGATCGCCGTGGACGGGCAGCCGGCCGCCGCCTACGACGGCGACACCCTGGCGGCCGCGATGGTCGCCGCCGGCATCACCCGGTTCCACAGCGGTGTCGACGACTCGCCGCGAATGGTGCTGTGCAATATGGGCACCTGCTTCGAGTGCACCGTCACCGTCGACGAGGTCCCCCTGCAGCGCGCCTGTCTCATCGCGGCGCGCCCGGGCATGGTCGTCACCACGGAGAGCGCCCGATGAGCACTTACGACCTCGGCATCGTGGGTGCGGGTCCCGCCGGCATGACCGCTGCGCTGACCGCGCTCGCGCTCGGACTCTCCGTCGTCGTCGTCGACGAGCAGCAGCGTCCCGGCGGCCAGATCTTCCGGCAGCCGCCGGCCAGCCGGTCGCCGATCCCGAAGGGCGTGGCCGGATACCCGTGGGGACAGTCCCTGGTCGCCGACGCCGAGGCGTCGTCGGGACGCGACGGCATCCGGTGGTGTCTCGGCGCGACGGCGCTGGGGGTGCTGGAGGACGACGCGGGACTCGAGTTGATCGTGCGTCAGGCGGCACGCACCGAGCGGGTGGGCGTCCGCCGGCTGCTCGTCGCAACCGGGGCCATGGATCTCCCGGTCGCCTTCCCGGGCTGGACGCTGCCAGGCGTGGTGACCGCGGGCGGCATGCAGACCATGCTGAAGGCCCAACAGGTGCTGATGGCCCGCAACGTCGTGCTGACCGGTGGGCACCCCCTCCTGCTCCTGGTGGCCGGCCTCATCCTCGATGCAGGGGGCGACATCGCCGAGATCGCGCTGCCGCGCAGCCGGGCGAGCCTGCGTGATCTGCCGCGGGCCGTGGGCGCCCTGCCCGGGCACCTCGGCGTGCTCGCCAACGCGGCCGCGACGGCGGCGAAGCTGGCCCGCTCCCGAGTGCCGGTCCGTCGCGGCGCGATCGTGACCGCGGCGCGCGGCGACGGCCGCGTGGAGGAGGTCGACGTCGCCGCCCTGCGCGCCGACAACACCATCGACCCGGAGCAGGCGCCCCGAACCGTGCCGGCCGACGGCGTCGTCCTGGGCTACGGCTTCCAGCCGGCCACCGACCTGGCGCGACAGGCCGGCTGCGGTCTGCGCTGGGACTCGCCGGCCGGGGGCTGGGTGATCGCCCATGACGATGATCTCCGCACCACGGTCCCGAACATCTTCGTCGCCGGCGAGCCCGCGGGCGTCGCGGGCGCAGACCAGGCCCGCGCCGAGGGGCGGCTCGCGGCGCTGATGGTGGCCGCGTCGGTGCGCGGTGACGACGGCGTCGCGGATAACGACGTCGAGAGCGCACGCCGCGACGTGCGCCGGGCCAGGCGCTTCGCCTCGGTGGTCCAGCGCCTGTTCGAACCCCCGCGAGAGACGCTCACCGACCTCGCCCGGGGCGACACGACGGTGTGCCGATGCGAGGCCGTCACCCGCGACGACGTCGAGGTCGCGATCGAGGCGAATCCGTTCCTGTCGAGCACCAATGCCCTCAAGCTCGAGTGCCGCACCGGGATGGGTCCGTGCCAGGGCCGCTACTGCGAGCTGACGACCGCGGGGCTCCTCGCGCGGGGTAGGGACATGTCGATGGAGCAGGTCGGTCCGCTGAACGCACAGTTCCCGATCAGGCCGGCCACGGTGGGCGAGATCGGCCGGATGGCCGAGCCCGAGTAGCTCGGCCTCGTAGGCTCGCCGCCATGAGCCGGATCTTCACCACCAGCGTCGCTTCGGTCTACCCCCACTACGTCGCCAAGGCCGAGAAGAAGGGCCGCACCGAGGCCGAGGTGCGCGAGGTGATCACCTGGCTCACCGGCTACGACGACGCCGCTCTCACCAGGCACCTGGAGTCGGAGACCACCTTCGCCGACTTCTTCGCCGGCGCGCGGCTCAACCCGGCCGCTTCGAAGATCACCGGCTCGATCTGCGGATACAAGGTGCAGGACATCGAGGACCCGCTGATGCAGCAGATCCGCTACCTCGACAAGCTGGTCGACGAGCTCGCGAAGGGCAAGGCGATGGAGAAGGTCCTGCGGGACTGAGGTGACCCGGCTCGGTCAGCGGGCCGGCACGATCTCGCGCCCGAGCGGCAGGAGCGAGATCGGGACCATCTTGAAGCTGGCGATCCCGAGCGGGATGCCGATGATCGTGATGCACAGGCTGATCCCGGTCACGATGTGGCCGATCGCAAGCCACCAGCCCGCGAAGACGAACCAGATGATGTTGCCGATGGCCGAGGGGGCGCCGGCGTCACGGCGCTCGACGACGTCGCGGCCGAACGGCCACAGCGCGTAGTTGGCGATCCGGAACGATGCCAGCCCGAACGGGATGGTGATGATCAGGATGCAGCAGATGACGCCGGCCACGACGTACCCGATCGCCATCCAGAAGCCGCACAGCACGAGCCAGAGGATGTTGAGGATGGTGCGCACGCCGTCATTCTCCCCGGCCCCCTGACCTGGAGCCACGCCGGATCAGGTGATTGCGCCGCCCAGCCACTACCGTGGCCGGGTGAGCACTGAAGAGTCCGTGGAGCCGATCGTCACCTTCGCCGACCTCGGCCTCGGCGACGCCGTCCGCAAGAGCATCGCCGCCGTCGGATACGAGAGCCCCTCGGCCATCCAGGCCGAGACGATCCCGCCGCTGATGGAGGGTCGCGACGTCGTCGGCCTCGCCCAGACGGGCACCGGCAAGACCGCGGCCTTCGCTCTGCCGATCCTCGACCGGCTCGACGTGAAGCAGAAGACGCCGCAGGCGCTGGTCCTCGCGCCGACCCGCGAGCTCGCCCTCCAGGTGTGCGAGGCGTTCGAGAAGTACGCCGCCGACACCCGCGGCGTGCACGTGCTGCCGGTCTACGGTGGCCAGGGCTACGGCGTCCAGCTCAGCGCGCTGCGGCGCGGCGTCCACGTCGTGGTCGGCACGCCGGGCCGGATCATGGACCACCTCGACAAGGGCACCCTCGACCTCTCGCAGCTGCGCTTCCTCGTGCTCGACGAGGCCGACGAGATGCTCAACATGGGCTTCGCCGAGGACGTCGAGACGATCCTCGCCGAGACCCCCGACGACAAGCAGGTCGCGCTCTTCAGCGCCACCATGCCCGCGCAGATCCGGCGGCTGTCCAAGCAGTACCTCACCGACCCGGTCGAGATCTCGGTCAAGGGCAAGACCGCGACCGCGGCGAACATCACCCAGCGCTACCTGATCGTCAGCTACCCGCAGAAGGTCGACGCTCTCACCCGCATCCTGGAGGTCGAGAACTTCGAGGGGATGATCGTCTTCGTCCGCACCAAGAGCGAGACCGAGACGCTGGCGGAGAAGCTGCGCGCCCGCGGGTTCTCGGCCGCCGCGATCAACGGCGACATCGCGCAGGCCCAGCGAGAACGCACCGTGAACCAGCTCAAGGCCGGCAAGCTCGACATCCTGGTCGCCACCGACGTCGCCGCGCGCGGTCTCGACGTCGACCGGATCAGCCACGTCGTCAACTACGACATCCCCACCGACACCGAGTCCTACGTGCACCGCATCGGGCGCACCGGTCGCGCCGGGCGCTCCGGCGACGCGATCTCCTTCGTCACCCCGCGCGAGCGCTACCTGCTCAAGCACATCGAGAAGGCCACCCGGCAGCCCCTCACCGAGATGTCGCTCCCCTCGGTCGAGGACGTCAACTCCACCCGGCTCGCCCGCTTCGACGACGCCATCACCGCGGCGCTCGGCCAGACCGACCGGGTGGAGAAGTTCCGCGACATCATCGGCCACTACGTCCGCAACCACGACGTGCCGGAGGCCGACGTCGCGGCCGCTCTCGCCGTCGTCGCGCAGGGCGACACCCCGCTGCTCCTCGACGCCGACGCCGAGCGCGTCGCGCGTCGCGATCGCCCGGAGCGTTCGGACTCGCGCGGCGCCCGCGACTCCGCCGGCAGTGGCCCGCGCCGCTCCCGCCACGGCAACGACCAGCCGATGAAGATGTACAAGATCCAGGTCGGCAAGCGGCACCGCGTCGAGCCGCGCCAGATCGTCGGCGCCCTCGCCAACGAGGGCGGCCTCTCCCGCGGCGACTTCGGCCGGATCCAGATCCGCCCCGACTTCTCCCTGGTCGAGCTCCCCGCCGAGCTGCCCGCCGAGGTCTGGAAGAAGCTCGAGAACACCAGGATCAGCGGCAAGCTGATCGAGCTCTCCGAGGACCGTGGCCCGTCCCGCGCCCGCCCCTCGACCGACCGTTCCGACTCGGCTCCGGTCAAGGAGCGCAAGCCGCGGCACAAGAAGAACCGCGACTGAGGTCGCGCCTCGCGGAGGATGAGCAAGCGGCGTCGCGCTGCCGTTGAGCAAGCGAGCGCCAGCGAGCGCCGACGAAACCTCTGAGGCGACTGCGTGACTGTGGTCGGTGGGTCGGCGCGCATGGGTGCCGACTCGGCCGGGTGGTGGGGTGGCCGCGCGCGTAGTCGACCGACACCCGCCGTCAAGGATCGCCTTCGGCGCCCGCTTCGCGGCGGACTTCGTCCGTCCTTGACTGCGGGTCCCGGTCGGTCGACTCATCCGGCGCGCTGCCGGCACGGGCTTCGCCCGCGCCGCCGCCTGCGCGGCCACCCCTGCCCGCTCCGGGTATGCCGGCTCGCCCGGCTCGCGTTTCCGAGGCCGGTCGGGAGGTTTCGTCGGCGCGGTCCGCGCTCGTTCCTCACGCGCCCCGCTTGCTCAACCTCCGAAGAATCGCCTCCGCCGGAGGTTGAGCAAGCGAGCGCAAGCGAGCGCTGACGAAACCCCGGCAACCCTCACTGACAAACTTCTCGCGAGGACCGGCTAGAACACACTAGCGAATCCGCGTCAACCGAGGTAGAATCAGACATGGCCGCCACCACCGACACCGGAACCGGGCACCCGCTCGCCGTGTTGGTGGCGCGGTTCAAGAAGGACCTCGCCGGCCACGTCGGCACCCCGCTGTGGAGCCTGGACGCCGACGACACCACCGGACTGTTGGTCGACCTGGCCGAGGTCACCGCCAGCCTCGCCGAGCTCGAGGCCCGAGCGGTGACCCAGGCCGAAGCGTTGGATCTGCCGGGCTCGATCGGCGCCCGGTCGGTCAGTGCCTGGCTGCGGCGGCTGGTCCCGATCACCCCCGGACACGCACACCGCACCACACGGTTGGTCCAGGAGCTGGCGACCCACGAACAAACCAGGGTCGCGGCGGCCACAGGACGGGTGCTTCCGGACCAGGCGCAGGTGATCGTCGCGGCGGTCGACGAGCTCGACCCCACCCATCGCGACCTGGCCGAGAAGCACCTCATCGCAGAAGCCGCCCATCACGACGCGAGAGCGTTGAAGATCCTCGGTCGCCGCATCCTGGAGGTCATCGACCCCGCTCGGGCCGATGAACACGAAGCCCGCCTGTTGGAGGCCGAGGAAGCACGCGCTCGGAAGCAGACGTCGTTCGCGATGTACGACGACGACCAAGGCCTCACCCACGGCCGGTTCACCCTGCCGATCGCGCAGGGCTCGATGCTCCGCAAAGCCCTCACCGCCCTCGCCGCACCCAAACACGTCCGCGCCACCGACGGCGCCGGCTCGTATGACTATGAGCGACCGACCCCCGAGAGGCTCGGCCTGGCGTTCGCCGAGTACGTCGAACGGTTCCCCACCGACAGACTCCCCAAGACCGGCGGACTCAACGCCACCGTGATCGTGACCATGCACCTGGAGACCCTGCTCGGCAGCCTGAAGGCAGCGCACCTCGACACCGGCACGGCCATCTCACCCGGCCAAGCACGACGGCTCGCCTGCGAGGCAGGGATCATCCCCGCCGTCCTCGGCACCAACAGCGAGGTCCTCGACCTCGGCCGCACCCGCCGCTTCCACACCCCAGCCCAACGCCACGCGATCGGCCTCGAACAACAGCACTGCCAAACCCCCGGCTGCGACACCCCCGCCGCCTACTGCCACGTCCACCACGCCCACTCGTGGCAAGACGGCGGCGACACCAACACCAAAGACGCCCGACTCCACTGCCCCTTCCACCATCACCAACTCCACGCCACCGGACAAGCCCACCCGATGCGGACCTAGCATCACTAGGTCGCTGCCTAGACTCGCCGCCAGACCGACCCCGTTCATCCTGAGGACCGCGCCGTGCCTGACCGACCCGAGATCGTCTGCCTGTGCGGATCCGCCCGGTTCGTGGAGGAGCTGCATGCGGCCAACCGCGAGCTGACCCTTGGTGGAGCGATCGTCGTCGCGCCCGGCGTCCTCCCGCTCCCTGGCGCGGACGAACCCGGAGAGCCGATGAGCGATGAGCAGAAGGCAGCGCTCGGTGAGCTGCATCTGCGCAAGATCGACCTGGCTGACCGGGTGGTCGTCGTCAACCCGGGCGGGTACGTCGGTGAGTCGACGAGCCGGGAGATCGCCTATGCGCGCGCCGGGGGCACGCCGGTCTCCTTCACCGACCCCCAGGGCTGACTCAGAAGCCCTGGCCGGCCAGCCAGGAGCTGATGGTCAGCTCCCTGTCCTGTGCGGCCTCCGGAGTCCACTTGCCCAGTGCGATCTCGTCGACGACCAGCCCGTCGCGCAGGTAGATCACCCGGTCGGCGCGCGAGGCGCAGGCGCCGGAGTGGGTGACCATGACCAGTGAGGTGCCGTCGCGGTTGAGCTCGGTCAGGGAGTCCATCACCTCCGCACTCATCGCGGAGTTCAGGGCGCCGGTCGGCTCGTCGGCGAAGATGATGCTCGGCTCGGCCGCCATCGCGCGGCAGATCGCGGCGCGTTGCAGCTGGCCGCCGGACACCTCGGTCGTGGCGTGGTGGGCGACGTGGTCGATCGCGAAGCGCTCCAGGAGCCCGCGGACCCGCTTGTGCGCGGCCTCGGCGTTGTCGGGATCGGCCTTGAGCGCCGGCAGCAGCACGTTGTCGCCGATGTTGAGGTTCGCGAGCAGGTGCGCCTGCTGGAAGATGAAGCCCATCGTGTGCAGCCGCACCTTGGCCATCTCGACGTCGCTGAGCGACGTCAGCTCGACGCCGTCGATCAGCACCGTGCCCTCGGTCGGACGGTCCATCCCGCTGATCGCGTAGAGCAACGTGGACTTGCCCGACCCGGAGGCACCCATGATCGCGACGAACTCGCCGACGCCGACCGCGAGGTCGATGCCGTTGAGCACCTGCGCCGGAGGATCGGTGGTGAAGAAGGTCTTGGTGATCCCGGTGGCCTCCAGCGCTGGGGTCCCGGGGGTGTCGATGGTCTCGTTCACGGGGTTCAGTCCTCTCTCAACCAGCCACTCTTGTCGGCCCGGCTCAGCCGCCGGACCAGCACGACGGCGCCGAGGCAGCCGGCGGCCACCAGGCACAGGGGGTACAACAGGTAGACCAGGAAGGGATTGCTGAGGAACGAGATGCTGTCGAGCCCGAGCCCGGTGGCCGCCAGCAGTGCCCCCACGAGTCGCTCGCCGACGGTCGCGGTCAGCACCACCCCCACCGCGGTGCCGACCAGGGCACAGCACACGGTCTTCGCCAGCACCTGACGCCCGATCTCCCGGCTCGAGAAGCCGACGGCGTAGAGAATGGCCATCTTCTTGCGGTCTCGGGTCAGCCGCAGCTTCAAGAACAGCGTGCACACCAGGAGAGCGACGCCCAGCGCGAACACGAACGAGATGATGGCCGCGTTCTTGAACGCGCTCGTGACATAGCCGAGCGTCTGCGACACGTACTCCGCCATCGGCAGCGTGCTCGATCCGGGGTGGCTCTCGTCGTACTCGGCAGCCACGGTGGCCGGCGTCTCGCCGTCCGCGGTGTCGGCATAGATGACGTAGCTCGCGGCCCCAGCGGCCGGCTCACCCTGCATCTTCGCGGTGTAGCCGCCGCTGGTGACGTCGGCGTAGGTGCCCGACACCCGGTGCGGACTCGACCGATCGCCGTCGCGCAGGGTCACGGTGTCGCCGACCGACAGGTCGTACTTGTCGGCGTTGAGCACCGAGACGGCGATCTCGCCGGCCTCCGGGCTGCCCCCGGAGACGAACTCGATGTCGCCGGCCTCGTGCGAGCCGACCTGGACGCGCAGGGCCTCCCAGCCCTCCTCGCCCTCGATCTCGTACACCTCGTTCGCGAAGGGCCTGACGTCGCTGATCCGGTCGTCTGCGCGCATCGCCGCCAGCACACCCTGATAGACGGAGTCGAGCTCCGGAGACCACTGGACGTCGGTGCGCAGGTCGGCCTGTGGCGCCCCGAGATAGGTGACGAACTTCGGGCTCGAGAAGGTGCTGAGCAGGTTCAGCGGGATCGTCATGACGATGGCGGCCAGGGCGAAGACGATCGGGACCAGCACCCACTGTCCGCGCTCGGAACGGAGGTCAGCCGCCGCGAGCCGGGCGTTGAGGCGGGTGCCCCCCTTCAGCTGGGAGCGTCGCGCCCGCTTGGCCTGGCGCAGCGCGCGCTTGCGGGTCTGCTTCTGGTCCAGCACGCTGCCCTGGACCAGGGCGGCGACCACCTCGATCTTCCGGATCCGGCGCAGGATCCCCCGGCAGCTCCCCACGACGACCAGGTAGACCAGCGCGAGTGCCGCCAACGGGACGACGAAGCGCCAGACCCCGGTCCCGGCGGTCGCGTAGTTCGTGGAGATGCTCCGGGTCAGCAGGCTGGTCGCGCCGAGTGCGAGCAAACCCCCCACGACGCACGCGGCCAGCGTCATCCATCGATACCGGTTCAGGTACAGCGCGGAGATCTCACGATCGGGGATGCCGAGGGCCTTGAGCGCGCCGATCTCGCGGACGTCGTCCTCCAGGCTCCCGCGGATCACGAAGCGCAGGTTGAACAGCGCGATGAGGATGAGCAGCGCGCTGACGAAGATGAGGGCGCCGGCGACGAGCCCGTCGCTGAAGATGTTGATCAGCCGGATCATCGTGTAGGTGACGGCCTGTCCGTTGCGCGGCAGCGAGTCGTCCCGCTCGTAGGCGCGCTGGAAGGCGCTGGTGTCGGCGTCGGGTTCGAGGCGGTACTCCACGATCACCTCCGGCTCGCCCGTCCCGGACTCCTCCAGGGCCGCGAAGTCGGCCTCGGAGATCACGAACCTGGTCGCCGACGACAGCGAGGAGGCCATCTGCGCATCACGGACGAATCCCTCGATGGTGAGGCTGAGGTGGCCCTCGCCGAGCGGAAGCTGCAGTTCGTCGCCGCGCTGGAGATCGAACTCCTGCTCGTAGGCGACCGGCACCCAGACCTGCCCCGCATCGGGTCGCGGGGCGGTGCCGTCCTCGGCCAGCAGCAGGTCGAAGTCGGGGCTCTGGGTCACGAAGAGGTTGTCGATCAGGCTCGAGGAGAAGTCGCCTTCCTCGGCACTTCCGGGACGCTCCCACCGCAGCTGGGAGCCGTCGATGCCGACCATCTCCTCGACGAACCACGACTGGATCTCGGGGTGCTCGGCGGCGAACCGCTCCAGTGCCGCGGTGTCGTAGTCGCCCTTGTGCATCTGGAGATAGTGCGGGGGCTTGGCCGATGCGAACAGCTCCCCGACCGAGCCGGTGAGCCGCTCGGTGACCATCGCGCCGGTGGCCATGAGGAAGGCGCTGAGCACGAGCACCACACCGAGTGCGATGTTGACGACCTTGTTGCGCACCAGGTCGTTGCGCGCATAGGTCCGATCGATCCCTGAGATTCGCCCCACGATGACCTCCCAGGTCGATCATTTCAGCGGCGGCCGGCGAATGCGGATTTAGCACGGAGTTGCGGCCGACCGATGTTCGTGATGCTGGACACCCAGGAAAGGCTGTGCTTGCCGACGGGGGATTGCCCGCTAGCGCCGGGAGGCCGGAGGTGATCGGCTGGGCACAGGATCACTCATCTCGGAGGTCGCCCGTGCTCGCCAGAACCCGTCGTCTGCTCACCGTCATCGTGACCGCTCTGGCCGTCCTGGCCGCCTCGCTCGCCCTGGTCGCTGCCGGCAGCCCGGCCGCCCAGGCCGCCGCTCCCACCTACGTCGCGCTCGGTGACTCCTACTCCTCCGGAGTCGGTACCCGCAGCTATCTCGACGACGGCACCGGATGCCAGCGCTCGAACCTCGCCTTCCCGCGCCTGGTGGCCTCCCAGCTGGGCTACAGCCTCGACTTCCGGGCCTGCTCAGGTGCCACCACGACGTCGGTGGCCAACAGCCAGCTCGGCGCCCTGAGTAGCAGCACGAGCTTCGTCACGGTGTCGGCCGGAGGCAACGACGCCGGATTCTCCGGTGTGCTCACCGAGTGCGCGAAGCCCTTCTGGGCCGGGAACTGCAATCGCGCGATCGACGGCGCCCAGGCATTCATCGCCAACACGCTCCCGGCGCGGCTCTCCTCCTTGTACTCCTCGATCCGATCGCGGGCCCCCCGCGCCACGGTCGTGGTCGTGGGCTACCCCCACCTGTTCATGGGCGAGGACTGCAATGCCGCGACCTGGTTCTCCCCGGCCGAGGAGGCCCGGCTCAACGAGACCGCCGACCGGCTGAACGCGCGACTGGCCGCTGCGGCGTCCGCCGCGGGCTTCCGGTTCGTCAACCCCACCAGCGCCTTCACCGGCCACGCCGTCTGCGACGACGTGGAGTGGCTCAACGGGCTGTCCAACCCGGTCACCGACAGCTACCACCCCAACCGGGCCGGCCACTCCGCCGGCTACGCGCCGTTGGTGGCCGCGCGCCTGCGGTAGTCGACGCCCGGTCGGAGGCGGCCGGTCGGAGGCGGCTGGTACAACCGGGGCATGCGATTGCGTGTCTCCCGAGCCCCGCTGGCCGCCGCGACTGCCCTGGTCCTGGCCGCCGGTCTGGCCGCCTGCTCCGGCGACGACGGTGGCGACTCCGGCCAGCCGGGCGCCGACGCCGACGCGACCGCCACCGCGCTGGCGTCCTGGCTGTCCGGAGGCGAGATCGGCGACCTCGCCTTCGACGGGAGCACCGTTAAGGAGGTCGAGTCCGACCACGCCGACCTCGTCGAGGCGATGGGCGACGTCACGCCCACCGTCACCGCCGGCGACGTCAGCGAGGACGGCGATTCCGCCACCGCCACGCTCAGCTGGTCCTGGCCGGTCACCGGCGAGGACGACTGGGCCTACGACAGCTCCGTCGACCTCAGTCGGGTCGACGGCGAGTGGACCGTCGACTGGGGCCACCAGGTCGTCGAGCCGAGCCTGAACGCCAACTCCACCCTCGAGCTCACCTCCGTGCCCGCGGAGCGTGCCGAGATCCTCGGCGCGGGTGGCACCCCGATCGTCACCGAGCGCCCGGTCTTCCGGGTAGGCATCGACCGAAGCCAGGTGCCCGCGGCGAAGGCCGCCAAGTCCGCGAAGTCGCTCGCCGCGCTCGTCGACATCGACGCCGCCCCCTACGTCAAGCAGGTCGAGGCCGCCGGCGACAAGGCCTTCGTCCAGGCCATCGTCTACCGCCAGGACGAGCTGCCTGGCGCGGTGAAGAACGGCGTCGACGCGATCCCCGGCGCCCGCCTGATCGGCGACGAGGTGCCCCTCGCGCCCACCCGCGAGTTCGCCGCCGAGATCCTCGGCACCGTCGGGCCGGTCACCGCCGAGATGGTCAAGGAGCAGCCCGACCTCTACCAGCCCGGAGACGAGGCAGGTCTCTCCGGCCTCCAGGCGCGCTACGACGAGCAGCTACGCGGCACCGGCGGCGTCGTCGTCAACTCCGTGGGCAGCGACGGGGTGGCTCGCGAGCTCTTCACCACCGGCGCCTCGCAGGGCACCGACCTCACCCTCACCCTGGCGCCGCGCCTCCAGGAGGCCGCCGAGGCCGCGCTGCGCAACGCCACCGGCGAGAACGGGCCCGCCAGCGCCCTGGTCGCGATCCGGCCGAGCGACGGCGCGATCCTCGCCGCCGCCAACGGCCCCGGCAACGGCGGCCAGAACCTGGCCACCTACGGCCAGTACGCGCCGGGGTCCACGTTCAAGAGCGTGAGCTCGCTCGCGCTGCTGCGCCGCGGCGTCAAGCCCGACACCTCGGTGCCCTGCACCGCCACGGTCACCGTCGACGGCCGCGCCTTCGAGAACTACGACGACTACCCCTCCAGCGCGCTGGGCAACATCCCGTTCCGCACCGCACTGGCCAACTCGTGCAACACCGCGTTCATCGCCGAGCGCGACCGGCTCGAGGACGGCGACCTGCCCGACGCCGCCGCCTCGCTCGGCATGGGCATCGACCACGACCTCGGCTTCCCCGCCTACTTCGGGCAGGTGCCGGCGCCCGAGACCGAGACCGGCGCCGCGGCCGACATGATCGGGCAGGGCACCGTGCTTGCCTCGCCGATGGTGATGGCCACCGTGATCGCCTCGATCCAGAGCGGCACCCTGGTCGTGCCGAGGCTGATCGACGGACTCCAGGTGAGCCCGCCCGACGGCGTCAGCCCCGTCTCGGGCAAGGAGGCGGCGCAGCTGCGCGACCTGCTCCGCGGCGTCGTCACCTCCGGCAGCGGCCGGTTCCTCCAGGACGTCCCGGGCGAAGACATCATCGCCAAGACCGGGACCGCCGAGTTCGAGGACGGCGGCAAGCTCAAGACCCACGCCTGGATGATCGCCGCCCAGGGCGACCTCGCGGTGGCCGTGTTCGTCGATGAGGGGTCCTCGGGCTCGGGTACCGCCGGGCCGATCCTGGAGGAGTTCCTGCGCGCGGCGCAGTGACCGTGCGGAACCTTCCCGTCGCCCAGCCCTGTCGCCGACGACCCTTTCGGTCCTAACCTGAAGGCCATGACTCGGGTTGTCGGACGAACCGCGCTGCTCGAGGAGGCCCGCGACCTCCTCGACCGTGGGGAGTCGATCGTGCTGTGCGGCCCGTCGGGGTCCGGGAAGAGCGCCCTGCTCCAGGTGATCGAGGACGACGCCCGGCAGCGTCAGCACGCCGAGGTGCTGCGCGCCACGGGTGCGGTCGACGAGATCGCGCTCCCCTTCGCCGCGCTGCGCGACCTGCTCGCCCAGTGCCCGGCCGAGATCCTCGACGAGGTGCTGTCGACGGGCTGTCCCAGCGTGCGTGAGGCGGTCGACTCCGGTCTGGTCGGAGTCGCTGCCACCGATCGGCTGCGCTCCGACCTCGCCGCGTGCCTGCACGCCGTCCTCGAGCGTTGGACCGAGGAGCAGCCGGTGCTCCTGCTGCTCGACGACGTGCAGTGGCTCGACCACGACACCTCGACCGTCGTGGGCTACGCGCGCCGGCGTCTGGTCGGCCGGGTCGGCGTGGTCGCGACGATCATCGGGACCGAGGGCGAGGGAGAGGTCGACCAGGGCGCAGGCGGGGTCGACGTGAGCGATCTGCAGCATCTCGACGTCGGTCCGCTCGACGTGGTCGACATGCTCGACCTGCTCTGTGGTCACGGCCTCCCCGCGGACGTGGCCCATCGGGTGCACGTCGAGTCGGGCGGGATCCCCGCGCTCGCGCTGGCGATGGCCGGGCTCGTGGGGGAGCGCCCGGTCGTGCTCGGCATGCCGACGCCGTTGCCGACCAGTCTGGAGCGGGTGCTGCGCGAGCGCTTCGCCGCCCAGCCCGACGACGTCCGCGAGACCCTCCTGCACGCCGCGCTGCTCAGCCGCCCCACGCTGCGCGAGCTCGAGCGGGCCGGCCGGATCGGCGCCGTCGACGACGTGCGCCGAGCCGTCGACGCGGGCCTGGTGATGCCGAGCGACAGCGGGCTCCGGTTCACGCCGTCGGCGCTGCGCGAGGTGATCGTCGAGGCCTATCCGGCCTCCCGGCGCTCCGAGCTGCACCGCACCCTCGCCGAGGCCGCCACCACCGAAGGCCAGCGGTGGCGCCACGTCGCGCTTGCCGACCCTCGGCCCGAGACCTCCTTGGCCCAGGGGCTCGGCTGCGCGGCCGGTGAGTCGGCGGCGCAGGGCGACCGCGAGCTCGCCGCCGAGCTCTACCTGCTCGCCGCGGACCGGGCCACGCTCGAGCTCGCCGACGAGCGGGTCGAGTGGCTGGTCGCCGCCATCGAGACCGCGGCGCCCGGCAATCACGTCGACCTGGTGCAGCGCGCCCTCGCCGACGTCCTGGAGGCACCCGCGACGCCGGCGCAGGCCGTGCGGGTGCGCCTGGCCATCCCCGAGCTGGCCGGGAACCCGGTGCCGCTCCTCGACGAGCTGCTCACCGCCGCCCTGGCCGACGCCGGCGACGACGACCTGCTGGTGGCCAAGGTCCTTCTCCAACGCGCGCGGATCGCGCTGATGGAGTCACGCCCGCACGCCGCGCACCAGGCCTGCGAGCGGGCGGTCGGCCTGCTCGAAGCGCTGGCCGGCGACCAGGACGAGCGCGACGAGCTGGCACTCGGCCTCACGACGCTCGCCGTCGCCCGCCGCTGGCTCGGCGCCGATCACCTGACCCCGCTCGAGCGTGCCGTGGAGCTGACCGGCCCGACCCCCACCGGGTTCGTGCACACCTCGCCGGAGTACATGCGGGCGCGCTTCGCCTTCTACGACGACCGGCTCGACGAGGCCTGGGCAGCGTTCCTGGCCATGCTCTCGCGCGTCGAGCGCGGCGCCGGCATGGACCACGTGCACGTGCTGCGCTGCCTGGTCGAGATCGCCGCGCGCACCGGCCGCTCCCGGGAGGCGGCGGAGTACGCGAGCCGGGCCGCGCGGATCGGCGAGGAGTTCGACCTCGAGGCGCACACCGGGTGGTTCATCACCGCGCAGGCCGAGCTGGTGGCCGGCGACCTCGACCGCGCCATCAGCCTGGCCAGCCGGGGCGTCGAGGCCGCCGAGGACCGCGGCGACGTCCGCTATCTGCAGCGCCACCTGATCGTCCTGGGCCAGGCGTTGCTGCGCAGCGGTGATGCCCAGAGTGCCCGGGTCGCGCTGCAACGGGTCCGCTCGATCGAGGCCGACGGCGGATTCGGGGACCCCACCGTCAACCGCTGGCATGCCGAGCTGGTCGCGGCCCTCACCGCCCTCGGCCGCTACGACGAGGCCGGCGAGGTCCTCGACGACGCCCGTTACGCACTCCGCCGCCGGGAGGCCTATGCCGGCACCGACGGCGTCTCGGTGCAGCTCGACCGCGCCGAGGCCGAGCTCCTGATCGCCCAGGGCGACCTCGAGGCGGCCGAACACGTCCTCGACCGCGCGGCCAAGCTCGCCGCCGACCTCGGCCTGCGCCTCGACGTCGGGCGGATCCTCGTCACCCGCGGGCATCTGGAGCGACGTCGGCGTCGCGTCGCAGCCTCCCGCGCCGCCCTGGAGGAGGCGCACGCGCTGTTCCTCGCCCTGCACGCGACGCCGTGGGCCGAGCAGGTGCACGCCGAGCTCGCGCCCGAGCGAGCGCCGGAGAGCGACGATCCGCTGCTGCAGCGGCTCACCGAGACCGAGTCCCGCATCGCGCACGCGGTGGCCTCGGGCGCGAGCAACCGCGAGATCGCCGAGCAGGCCTACGTGAGCGTGAAGACCGTCGAGGCGACCCTGACCCGGGTCTACCGCAAGCTCGACATCCGCTCCCGCACCCAGCTCGCCACCCTGCTGGTGCCGCCCGCGGGGGAGTAGGAGAGCCCGTTCGTCGGTCCGGTCGGTCCACGCCCCGCAGGCAAGGGTTTCCCCCGTATCCGGCGCACCCCCGCGGTCCCTAGGTTCCCCTTCGCGACCGCTTCCGAGGCCTCCCCGCGACCCGGCCGCGCACCATCCGCAGCGCGAGCGCTGCACCGTGTCCGAGTCGATCCCCAGGAGACCAGATGAGTACCAGACCGCTGCCTCGCGCAGCCCTCGCCGCGGGAGTCGCGGCCCTGTGCGCCACCCTCAGTCTGAGCGGCCAGACGCCGTCGTCCGCCACCCCCGCGAGCGGTGCGGAGCGGCCGACGGCGAGCGACCGATCGGCACCGGAGGGACGCAAGGCCCAGACCGAGCGTCGCGACCGGGCCCTGGCCGCGGCCACGGCGTACGTGCGCCAGCACACTCCGTCCGCGCGCGGCCGGATCGGCACCAGCGAGCGCACCGGAGCGCACGCGGGCACCAAGGGCACCTACTACGTCAGCTACGGCCGGACCTTCCGCGGCCTGCCGGTCTACGGCGGCGACTACGTCGTCGCCGTAGACGCCGAGGGGCGCGCCACCGGCGCCACCGGCAGCCCGGCGCGCGCGATCTCGGTGCGCTCGACGACGCCGAAGGTCGCCCGACCCCAGGCCCGAGCAGCCGCACGGGGCCAGGTGGACCGCGTCCGCTCGGTCACCCGGCCGCGACTGACCGTCTACGCCGTGGGCACGCCGAGGCTCGCCTGGCGCACCAAGGTGACCGGCGTCCGCGACGGGAGCCCCTCGATCGTGACCGTGTGGAGCGATGCGCGCACCGGACGGGTGCTGCTGGCCAGCGACCTGGTCTCCCACGGCAGCGGGAACGGCTACTACAACGGCAACGTGACGATCGGGACCTCCGGCTCCGGCTCGTCGTACTCGATGACCGATCCGGCCCGTTCCGGCGTGCGCTGCGGCGGGCAGAACGGCTCGGCGTACACCGGTCCCGACGACACGTGGGGCAATGGCAGCGCGAGCAACCTGGAGACCGCCTGCGTCGACGTCATGTACGCCACCGGCAAGGAGGTCGACATGCTCTCGGCCTGGCTGGGCCGCAACGGCGTCAAGGGCGATGGCACCAGCTATCCCGCGCGGGTCGGGCTCAACGACGTCAACGCCTACTGGAACGGCTCCTTCGTGAACTTCGGCCACAGCGCCGACAACGCCCGCCAGCTCACCGCCATCGACATCGTCGCCCACGAGCAGGGACACGGCATCTTCTACACCACTCCGGGCGGCTCGTCGGGCAACAACGAGACCGGCGGCATGAACGAGGCCACCGGCGACATCTTCGGGGTGCTCACCGAGTTCTACGCCAACAACCCGAACGACCCCGGCGACTTCCTGGTCGGCGAAGAGGTGAACCTGGCCGGCGACGGCCCGATCCGCAACATGGCGAACCCGAGCGCTCTCGGCGACCCCAACTGCTACTCCTCCAGCATCCCGAGCACCGAGGTCCACGCCGCGGCGGGCCCGCTGAACCACTGGTTCTACCTGCTGTCCAACGGCACCAGCGGCTCGACGTCGTGCAACGGCTCAAGCCTGACCGGGATCGGCCTCCAGGAGGCCGGCCGCGTGTTCTACAACGGGCTCCTGCTCAAGACCTCGTCGTGGAACCACGCCAAGGCCCGCGTCGCGACCCTCACCGCCGCGCGCAACCTCTACGGCACCACCGACTGCACGAAGTTCAACCGGGTCCGCGACGCCTGGTCGGCCATCAACGTCGGGCCCCAGTCCGGCGAGCCCACCTGCGGCGGCTCCACACCGCCCGGTGGCGGCACCTGCTCGGAGACCACCGCGAACGGCAGCGTGAGCAGCCGGACGTCGTCCTACCAGCCGTCGTCCTCGGGCTTCAGTGCCGGCTCGGGCACGATCAACGTGTGCCTGACCGGGCCGAGCAGCGCCGACTTCGACCTCTACCTCCAGCGCCGCTCCGGCTCCGGGTGGGTCGACGTCGCCGCCGGTGAGACCGCATCCTCCACCGAGCAGATCAGCTACTCCGCCTCGGCCGGCACCTACCGCATCGAGGTCTACGCCTACCGGGGCTCGGGCTCGTACACGGTCAAGTACGACACCCCGTGAGCTAGCTAAGCTCCATCCGATCCGGGGGCACCGGGATCGGCGGCTCGGGCCGCCGACCCGGTGCCCTTTGCGTGGGCCGGGATTTCCCCGGTCGACCGGGGAAATCTGAACTTCGCGGGCGAAATATCGGCCGCCCAGTTCAGGGATCGGCCGCCCAGTCCGTCGACCACCTCGTGCGGAGCCGGCGCTGGAGGTCGTGGCTGCCCCACCGGCGGCGCCGAAGCCGAAGCCGCAGCCGAAGCAAGCGAGCCCCCCGCCGCATGGGGTCGGCGAGGGGCTCATGTCGTCTCCTTGGTGCTCCCTCCGAAGGACGACCCCGACAGCGTACGTGCCCGACTGCCGCGCGTCACCTGTCGGTCAGCCGCCAGGTGCCCGCCGGCCCCCCGCCAGGCACCTGCCGGTCATCTTCGGGGCACCTGCCGGCACTCGGTTCCCTTGGCCCGAGGCGCAGTGGTTGGCTGTGCCTATGGACACCTTCGAGCGGCTCGACGCGGTACTCACACCCGAGCACCGCAACCTCCTGATCGGCGGCACCTGGCGCGACGCCGACGACGGCAAGCGATTCGACGTCGTCGATCCGGCCGACGGCGCGGTGATCGCCAGCGTGGCCGACGGCTCGCCCGGCGAGGCGATCGAGGCGCTGGACGCCGCTGTCGCCACCCAGGCCTCGTGGGCCGCGACACCGCCGCGCGAGCGCGGCGAGATCCTGCGGCGCGCCTGGGAGCTGCTCCAGGAGCGTGCCGACGACGTCGCCTGGCTGATGAGCCTGGAGATGGGCAAGCCGGTCGCCGAGGCGCGCGGCGAGGTGACCTACGGCTCGGAGTTCTTCCGGTGGTACGCCGAGGAGGCGGTGCGCATTCACGGCCGGTGGATGGACGCCCCCGCCGGCGGCAGCCGGCTGCTGACGATCAAGAAGCCGGTCGGTCCGTGCTTCTTCGTCACGCCGTGGAACTTCCCCCTCGCCATGGGCACCCGCAAGATCGGGCCGGCCATCGCCGCCGGCTGCACGATGGTGGTCAAGCCGGCCGGCCAGACGCCGCTCACGATGCTTCTGCTCGCCGACATCCTCGCCGAGGCCGGGCTCCCCGACGGCGTGCTCAACATCATCACCACGACGCGGTCCAGCGAGGTCGGTCAGGCCCTCCAGGCCGACGAACGGCTGCGCAAGGTGAGCTTCACCGGCTCCACCGGCGTCGGCCGGGTGATGGTGCGGCAGTCGGCCGATCAGCTCCAGCGGGTGAGCATGGAGCTCGGCGGCAATGCGCCGTTCCTGGTGTTCGCCGACGCCGACCTCGACGCCGCGGTCGAGGGCGCGATGCTCGCCAAGATGCGCAACATGGGCGAGGCCTGCACCTCGGCGAACCGCTTCCTCGTCCACGCCGACGTCGCCGAGGAGTTCGCCCGCCGGCTGGCCGAGCGGATGGGCGCCCTGACGGTCGGGCGCGGCCAGGACGACGGCGTCGACGTCGGCCCGCTGATCGACGAGAAGGCGGTCGAGTCGGTCGGCCAGCTGGTCACCGACGCCGTGCACGACGGCGCCCGGGTGCTCGTCGGGGGCACCCGTCCGGACGGGCCGGGCTACTTCTATCCGCCGACCGTGCTGGTCGACGTCCCGGCGGAGTCGGCTATCAACACCGAGGAGATCTTCGGCCCGGTGGCGCCGATCACGACCTTCACCACCGACGAGGAGGCGATCCGGGCCGCCAACGACACCGAGTACGGCCTGGCGTCCTACGTCTACACCAGGGATCTCGAGCGCACGATCAAGATGGCCGAGTCGCTCGACTTCGGCATGGTCGGGATCAACACCGGACTGGTGTCGAACCCGGCGGCGCCGTTCGGGGGCATGAAGGCCAGCGGATTCGGCCGCGAGGGCGGCTTCGAGGGGATCGCTGAGTACCTCGAGACCACCTACGTGTCACTTCCCGCACCCTGAGCCGGCCCGCTCCGTACCCTCGGGGCATGCGTCGTGTGCGATTCGCCCTGGGGGCCGCGGTCGGAGCCGTCCTGCTCCTGACGACCGGGTGCGCCCTCACCTCGGACGACGACGCCGCCTCCGTGACGCCGGAGTCGTCGGCGGCGACGGCCCCGACCGACATGTCCACCGACGTGCATACCCCCGTGCCCACGCAGGCCCCCGCGCCCGCCACGACCCCCACGCGCGACCCCCTCGCCGACCTCGCCGAGAGCATCGAGATCGACGAGGGGCCGGTGCTCGGCTCCGACATCAGCTGGCCCCAGTGCCCGCCCGGGATGGGCATCCCCGAGAAGCGATCGCACGGCGGGCCCGGTCCGGTGCCGGAGGCCAAGTACGTGATCCTCGGCCTCACCAACGGCCCGGGGTTCTACCCCAACCCCTGCCTGGCCGACCAGCTCGCCGACGCGAAGGCCGCGGACCGGATGGTCGCCGCCTATGCCGTGGCCAGCTACCCCGAGCAGCGCTTCCTCGACCAGTACGGCGCCGACGGCCCCTACGACGGCGCCACGGCTGCCGGGGCGCTGGCCAACACCGGCTACCAGCAGGCCCGCTTCAACGTGGACCTGATGAAGAAGACCGGCCTGCGCACGCCGATCGTCTGGATCGACGTCGAGCCGGTCCCCGACTTCGAGTGGACCGACGACCTCAACGCCAACGCTGCAGTGGTCGCCGGGATCGCGCGCGGCTACGAGGACGCCGGCTATCGCATCGGCGTCTACTCCACGCCGGCGCTGTGGGCCGGTGTCGTGGGCAACCTCGAGCTCGGCATCCCGGAGTGGCGCGCCGCCGGCCAGACCTCCGCCGACGAGGCTCTCTCGCGGTGCGGTGACGACTGGATCATCCAGGGCGGGCAGGCCGTGCTCGGCCAGTGGGTCGAGGCCGATCGCGACATGAACCTCACCTGTCCAGGCATCTCGGTCGACCTGGCGAACTGGTTCCACCGGTACTGACCGGTACCCGCCCGGCACCCGCTCGCCGGTGCAGACGTCGCTTCGGCGATCGGGCACAGTGGTGCCATGGACTTCTCCGACGTGGTGGTGGGCGTGCTCATCACGCTCGGTGTGCTGGTGGCGATCGGCCTCCTCGTCGTCGGGTACGTGATGTGGCGCTACCGCATCCCGCCGCGCGGCGTGGTGGCGATGATCGGGGCGCTGGTCTACCTGGCCAGTCCGATCGATGTGCTCCCGGAAGCCTTGCTCGGTCCGCTCGGCCTCGTCGACGACGCCGGCGTGATCACCGGGGTGACGATCTTCGTCTACAAGATCGTCAAGGCGCGCCAGCGACTGCGCGACGCCGGGATCCAGGGACGACGGCCCCGCAAGACCAAGACGGATCACGCAGCCGTTGAGGGGTCAGGAGACCGGGCTCACCCTTGAACCGGCCTCGAGCGGTCGCCGGCCCAGGTAGCCGACCAGCCGGGCGCTGGCCTCGCCGCCGGAGCGGTGGCGGGCCGTGCCCCACTCCGGTGGCACGGGCCGCGCGAACCGGGTGCCGCGATCGACGTCGGCGACCATCGCGGGTGCCACCTCGGTGAGTCGGATGGCCAGGGGCGCCGGGATGGGCGTGCGATGCCCGGTGGCCTGGGCGACGTCCCAGCCGTGGACGGCGATCTCGAGAGCCGCGGCGTGGAGGAGCACCTCGGTAGGGATCTCCAGGCCGGCGACGCGGACGGTGTCGCGTGCTCGCGGTCCGCTCCACGCGCCCAGGAGCGCGCAGGCCTTGTGCTGGAGGGTCTGCACGCGCCGTGACACCGACGCGGTCTCCGGGCGTGGCGCGGCGGGTGCGACCGTGCCGCCCGCGCCCTCGGTGAACGCGTCGAGCGCGTCGTCCATGTGGTCCAGCAGCCCGTCGAGGCTCCACTCGGCGCACGGTGTGGGACGGTCCAGGTGCGAGGGGTCGACGTCGAGCAGCGCCGCGTGCGTGTAGCGCAACGCGCGCTCGAGCAGTTCGACGCCCCCGAGGGGGGCGCGGGTCATGGGACCGGGACGTAGTCGGCCGGCAGCCGGGTGGGAAGGCCGAAGGTCTCGAACAGGCGCGGGTCGAAGAACGCCGTGACGTGTCGCACCAGGTCGCCGTCGAGGTCGAGGACCTGGAGGTGGAAAGGCTCGAAGTGGCCGTCGGGCACCCGCATGTAGAGGGCGAAGGCCGGCTGTCCGTTGGCGGTGGTCTCGATCATCGGCATGTCGTGCACGCCGCCGGGGCACTTGTTGCCGATCAGCTCCGCGATCGCCTCCGAGCCGCGGAACCAGTTGGTGAAGGGCGGCATGTCCCAGGTCGCGTCGGCCCGCAGGAGTCCGACGATCGTGTCGAGGTCCTTGCGCCAGAAGGCGTCGAGGTAGCGGTCGAGCAGGCTGCGTTGGGACTCGGTGAGCTCGTCGACCACGGTGTCCTCGGTCAGTGCCCGCTCGTCGAGCTGGGCGTGCGCGCGCTGGAGTGCGGAGTTGACCGCGGCCGTCGTGGTGTCGAGGGCCTCCGCGGTCTCCGCCGCGCTCCAGCGCAGCACGTCGCGCAGGATCAGGACGGCGCGCTGGCGTGCCGGCAGGTGCTGGAGGGCCGCCACGAACGCCAGGCGCAGCGAGTCGCGCTCGGCGACCACGACCGCGGCGTCGGGCACCGGTTCGAGCCAGGCGATCTCGTGGTTCTCCTCCAGCGCATCGCCGGCCGGCTGGTCGGGAGTGCCGAGCCCCGCCGGGAGCGGACGCCGAGGCTTCCCCTCGAGGTTGGTGAGGCAGACGTTGGTCGCGATCCGGTAGAGCCAGGTGCGCACCGAGCTGCGGCCCTCGAAGGAGTCGCTGGCCCGCCAGGCGCGCAGCAGGGTCTCCTGGACGAGGTCCTCGGCCTCGTGCACCGACCCGCTCATCCGGTAGCAGTGGGCCAGCAGCTCGCGCTGGTAGCGCGCGGTGAGGCCGTCGAAGTCGTCGAGTTCGCCGGTCGGAGCCGACTCTCCCGTCATCGTGTCTCCCGCTCGCGTCGAGGCTACTGCCGTCATGTGAATCTCCCGCCCCTCGTCAGTGTGCCTGCTCCTACCGACCGACGGCGACCCAGGAACTCATCGCTCCCTGTCCGGTGAATCCTTCCAGGGATCGTCAGAGGTTCGCGCGCGACTTCTTCGCGACGGCGAGCGCCAGTTCGGCGGCCGGGACGGCTGCGGCACGGTCGGTCGCGATCAGGCCGACCCGGGTGCGCCGGTCGAGCAGGTCGTCGACGTCGTGGGCTCCCTCGTGGGTGACGCCGAAGACGAGCTCGGCCATGGTCACGGGGACGCCGTCGGCCACCGGGGCGAGCAGGTCGGCGTCGTGGAGGCCGGTGGTCCGGCGTGCGGTGGCGAGCACGAGCGCGGCGTCGGCGCCGAATCGCCGTACCAGGCGGGCGGGCACGTCCAGGCCGGCGAGACGGTCGCGGGGAGCGGCCCCGGCCAGGGGAAGGGACGCGGTGACGCACCGGGTGGCCTCGAGGTCGGGGGCGGCGTCCAGGGCGGCGTCGAGGGCGTCCTGGGCCATGCGCCGATAGGTGGTGAGCTTGCCGCCGACGATCGTGACCACTCCCGACCGGTCGGTGAGCACGGCATGGCGTCGCGACAGGTCGGCGGTGCCCCCGTGGCGCTGTGGGGAGCGGAGCAACGGGCGCAGGCCGGCGAAGGCGCCGGCGACGTCGTCACGGCCGAGCGGGTGTGAGAAGGCGCCGCCGGCGACGTCGAGGAGGAAGTCGACCTCGCCCTCCGACGGGGTCGCGACGTCCGGCACCGGTCCGTGGACCGGTTCGTCGGTGAGGCCGATGTAGACCGTGCCGTCGGGCTGGGGGAGCACCATGACGAACCGGCTGCGGCTGCCCGGGACCGGCACGAACACCGCCGTGGCGAGCCCGGGCAAGGCCTCGGCCCGGAGCACGAGATGGGTCCCGCGGCTCGGTCGCAGCTCCACCTCGGCCAGCTCTCCGGCCCACACGCCGGCGGCGTTGACCACGACGCGGGCGGCGACCGTGCGGGTCTGGCCGGTCAGCTCGTCGCGCAGCTCGACCTCGCGACCGTCGGCGTGCAGCGCCCGCGCCCGGGTCCGGATCCGCGCGCCGTGCGCCGCGGCGGTGCGCGCGATCGTGACCACGAGGCGGGCGTCGTCCTCGAGCTGCCCGTCCCAGGAGAGGTGGCCGCCGCGCAGGGTGTCGCGGCGCAGGCCGGGGGCGAGCCGCAGGAGCTCGGTCGTCGAGAGGCGCCGCGGGCGTGGGAGCACCGAGGTCGGCGTGCGCGCCCCGCGACGCAGGACGTCGCCGGCGACCAGGCCGCCCGAGACGAGGGCTCGGTCGAGCACGCCGTGGGCGGTGGTGGTGGGCACGACGTAGGGCATCGCATGGGTCAGGTGCGGCGCGGTGGTGGTCATCAGGATGCCGCGCTCGACGGCGCTCTCGTGGGCGACGCCGACCTGGCCGTGGGCCAGGTAGCGCAATCCGCCGTGCACCATCTTCGAGGACCACCGCGAGGTGCCGAAGGCGAGATCGTGGGCGTCCACCGCGAGGACCGACAGCCCGCGGGTGGCCGCGTCGAGCGCCACGCCCGCGCCGGTGGCGCCCAGGCCGACGACGACGACGTCGACGGAGTCGGGCACGCCGTCCAGGCCGGCGCCGAGCGAGCCGGTCATGGCGCCAGCGATCGGGTGAGCACGAGCGCGAGCTCGTGGTCGAGGTCGGCCTCGGTGACGTCGTCGTCGAGCATCGTCTGGGCCGACAGGACGAAGCCGTGAGCGGTGAGCAGCAGGCCGCGGGCGATGACGGCCGGATCGCCGGCGCGGAAGCGGCCCTCCTTCTGGCCTCTGCGGATCGCGGGCACGAGCAGCTGGAGGACGAGGTCCTGTGAGCGGCCCCGCCTGGAGAACAGGTAGGGGAGGATGAGCTCGGGGTCGACCTCGACGATGCGCACGAACAGCTCGTTGTCGCGCAGGGCCCGCACGATCGCGACGACCCGGGACACCAGGTCGTCGCCGGGCAGGTGCGCCGGGTCGTCGATCTCCAGCGCGAAGTCGGGGGCCTGCATGAGCTGGGTCCACTCGCGCGTCATCAGGTCGGCGAGCAGGGACGGCATGTCGGGCCAGGTGCGGTAGATCGTCATCCGGGAGACGCCGGCCCGACGGGCGACCTCGGTGAGGGTCGTCCGCCGCCAGCCGAGATCGAGCAGACACGCGCGCGCGGCGTCGAGGTAGGCATTGTCCGACCGATCGATGTGACGAAGTGACGTCATGTGTCACACTGTAACACGTGAGCACCGCCGAGAACCCGCGCCAGTTGCCCGAGCAGCCCGAGATGCACCCCAGCCGGTGGGGTGATCCGGCCGTTGCTCGACCGCTCCCCGATTCCGCGCGTGGGCTGGTCGAGATGGCCTTCGGCATCGAGGAGTCGCCGGCCATCGAGGGCGCACTCCCGCCGGTCGGCCTGGCAGCCGAACTGGTCGCGGAGCTCAGGGACATCCTCGGCGCCGATCACGTACGTACCGACGACGCTACGAGACGGCTACGCACTCGCGGGAAGTCCACCCCCGATCTCATTCGGGCGCGCACCGGCGACCTCGCCGACGCTCCCGACGTGGTCGTTCGCCCCGGAGGCCACGACGACGTGGCGGCGGTGCTGGAGTGGGCGGTGCGCCATCGCGTCGCCGTCGTGCCCTTCGGCGGCGGCACCTCGGTGACCGGCGGCCTGGTCGCTCGACGCGAGGGATACGCGGGCCTCATCTCACTCGACCTGGTCCGGCTCAAGCGCCTGATCGAGGTCGACCCCGTCTCGATGACCGCCGTGCTCGAACCGGGCCTGCGCGGTCCGGAGGCCGAGGCACTGCTCGGCGAGCACGGCCTCACCCTCGGCCACTTTCCCCAGTCGTTCGAGTTCGCCACGATCGGCGGCTTCGCCGCGACCCGGTCCAGCGGGCAGTCCAGCGCCGGCTACGGCCGGTTCGACTCCCTCGTCGTCGGGCTGCGCGTCGCGACGCCACGCGGTGAGCTGCGGCTCGGCACCGCCCCCGCGACCGCCGCCGGGCCGGATCTGCGCCAGATCCTCCTCGGCTCCGAAGGCGCCTTCGGCGTGATCACCGCGGTCACCGTGCGAGTGCGTCCCCGCCCCGAGGTCAAGCGCTACGAGGGCTGGCGGTGGCCCTCCTTCGCCGCGGGCGCCGATGCCATGCGCACGCTGGCCCAGGCGAACCTGCTCCCGACGGTGATCCGGCTCTCCGACGAGAACGAGACCGCGATCAACCTGGCCCGCCCCGAGGAGATCGGCGGCGACAGCGAGGGCGGCTCCCTCATGGTCGTCGGCTTCGAGGGCCGGCCCGACCAGGTGGAGGCGCGCCGCGCGGCCGTGTGCGGTCTCCTGGGCCGGCTCGGCGGGGTGCCGCTCGGCAGCGAGCCGGGCGAGTCATGGGCCGCGGGCCGGTTCGACGCGCCGTACCTGCGCGACTCGATGCTCGACGTCGGCGTGCTCGTCGAGACGCTCGAGACGGCGGCCTTCTGGTCGCAGCGCGATGCGCTCTACACCGCGGTCCGCGACTCGCTGGCCACCAGTCTCGGCGAGGGCGCGATCGTGCTCTGCCACATTTCACACGTCTACGAGACCGGATGCTCGCTCTACTTCACGGTGGCCGCGAAGGCCGGAGCGCAGCCGCTGGAGCAATGGCACGCCGCCAAGGTGGCCGCAACCGGGGCGATCGTCGCGACCGGGGGCACCATCACCCACCACCACGCGGTGGGTACCGACCACCAGCCGTGGCTGGCTCACGAGATCGGCGATCTCGGGGTCTCGATCCTGCGCGCGATCAAGGCCGACCTAGACCCGACCGGCATCTTGAACCCGGGCGTGCTGATCCCGGCCGGAACTCAGTCCTGACGTGGGAAGGTCCAGACCAGCAGCTCGGTAGGCACGGCCGCGGTGACCTCGTGCGCCGGCTCGTCGGTGAAGCGGAAGGCGTCGCCCTCCTGGAGCGGGTCGGCCAGCGAGCTGCGCAGCAGCGCGCCACGGACGACGTAGGCATGCACCAGCGGCGCCTCCGGCAGGGTCGCGGTCTCGCCGGCGTCGAGCCGGATCAGGCTGAGGTGCGCGCCGTCGGGGAGGCCGACGGCGTCCTCGCCGAGGACCTCGTAGGTCGAGGCGGTGTCGCCCGCGCGGGTGAGCCAGGCCTGTACGAAGCGCGTCTGGGGCTGGGCGGCGATCTCGCTGTGCTCGCCCTCGGGGCCGGTGCGCCACACCGCGAAGTGCCCGGCGGGGACGACCAGCGTCCCGCTGGCGTCGGTGTGCTCGAGGGCACCGCTGACGACGTAGGTGACGATCAGCAGATCGCTGTGCCGGTGGGTGGCGAAGCCGCGACCGCGACCGAGCAGGTGGTCGTCGTGGCAGACCATCGGGCCGAACCGAAGGTTCGCGGGGTCGTAGCGCTCGCCGAAGGAGAGCGAGTGCTTGGTGAGCCGCCCGTCCTCCTTCTCCACGAACCGGTCGTTTCCCCGACGGATCTCGACAGTCACAGGCATCATTGTGCCCGTGCCTCATCCCGACGACGGTCAGAGCCCCGACTCGGGGCCTCCGCCGATGCTTCCCCCCGGCTTCACCCTCGGCGTGGCGACATCCGCCTACCAGGTCGAGGGCGCAGCCGACGAGGACGGCCGCGGGCCGTCGATCTGGGACACCTTCAGCCACAAGCCGGGCGGCACCGCCGACGGCAGCACCGGGGACGTGGCCGCCGACCACTACCACCGGCTCCCCGAGGACATCGCGCTGTTGAGCCGACTGGGCGTGGGCGGCTACCGGTTCTCGATCTCGTGGTCGCGGGTCCTGCCCACCGGCCGCGGCGAGGTCAACGCCGCCGGCCTGGACTTCTACGACCGGATGGTCGACCTGCTGCTGGAGGCCGGCATCAAACCGATGGCGACGCTCCACCAGTCCGACCTGCCCCAGCACCTCGAGGACGACGGCGGCTGGATCAACCCGGCCACCGCGCGCGCGTTCGCCCAGTACGCCGAGGTCGTCGGCGAGCGGCTCGCCGACCGGGTCGACGCGTGGGTGCCGATCAACGAGCCGAACGTCAGCTCTCTGCTCGGCTACGGTCTCGGCACCCAGGCGCCGGGCCACACACTGCGCTTCGACGCCCTGCACGCCTGCCACCAGATGCTGCTGGCACACGGCATGGGTGCCACGGCCCTGCGGGCCACCGGCGCCCGGAACATCGGCTGCGCCAACAACCACTCGCCGATCTGGCCCGCCTCGGAGGACCCGGCCGACGTCGGTGCCGCCAAGCTGTTCGACTCGCTGTGGAACGGCATGTTCATCGAGCCCATGCTGCTCGGCCGCTACCCCGCAGACCTCGAACCGCTCCTTGAGGAGATCGCTCGGCCCGGCGACCTCGCGACCATCCGGGTCCCGCTCGACTTCTACGGGGTCAACTACTACAGCCCGATGCGGGTCGCGGCGGCCGACGAGGACTCGCCGGTGCCCTTCGAGTTCCTCGACCTGCTCGGGTACGACCGCACCGACCGCGGCTGGACGATCGTCCCCGACGCCCTGCGCGAGTGGCTGATCACCTTCCGGGCGCGCTTCCGTGCCGCCCTGCCGCCGATCGTGATCACCGAGTCGGGGGCGGCCTACAACGACGTCGTGGGTCCCGACGGCGTGGTCGACGACCAGCCGCGCATCGACTACCTCGACCAGCACCTGCGCGCGGTCGCCAAGGCCGTCGAGCGCGGCGTCGACGTCCGCGGCTACTACGTCTGGTCGCTCCTGGACGCCTTCGAGTGGACCGAGGGCCTCAGCCAGCGCTACGGCCTGGTGCACGTCGACTTCGCCAACCAGGTCCGCACCCCGAAGCGCTCCTTCGACTGGTACGCCAGGCTGATCGCCGCCCAGCCGCGCTCCGTGGGCTGAGCCGGGCCCCGTACGGTGAGGGCCGTGCCGGTCGCCGATGCCCCGATGGATGGCCCGACCGATGCGCTCACCAGGGTGCTCGACGGGGCGCGCCGACCCGCGCTGCTGATCACCGACCTCGACCTCCCCGAGGATCTGGACGGCGTCCAGGCGCGGGTCCGGCCCGGTGAGCCGAAGCCTGAGGGCCAGTTCCGCACCGTGGTCCTGCTCGCTTCCGACGTCGCCGAGTTGCGCCGGGCTGCCCTGCTGGCCGCGTCCGCCAAGACCGCAGGCTGGGCGCGTGAGATCGGCATCGTGGTGCTCGACGCGACCCGCGACACCGGCACCTCCGTGCTGACCCTCCGCCCGCACCCCGCCTGGCCGCCGGCCGACGCCGTGCGCGCCGAGCTGGTGGGAGCCACCGCGCTCACCCGCGTCGAGTTCTCCCGCAGGCTCGCCGCCGGTCCGGTTCTCGCCGGCTTCGCCCACGTCGCCGGCTCGCTCGACGGCACCCGAGCAGAGGACGGCCACCTCGGCGTGCGCGTCCTGCCGCCGGGCGCCGACTCGACGGACCCGGAGGTGAAGCACCCGCCCGACGTCGCGATCGACCCGCCCGAGCCACCTGTGGTCGCCGAGGCCACCGGCCGGGCCGCCGTCGTGCTCACCGCGGCGGAGGCCGCGCCGGCGCTCGACGACGCGGTGTACCGCCCGACCGGCTTCCGGCGGGACTGGAGCCGCGGCCTCGTCGACCTTCCGGCCCACACGCGCCTCTCGCCGCGCCTCGTGCACGACCTGCGGGACGCCCAGGGCGTCCGGCTGGCGCCCGGGCACGACCCGGCCCTCGCCGCCGGACTGGCGATGAGCGGCGTCCCGCTCATCGGTGACCTCGCCGACCTCGCCGGCGTGACCGACTCCGATCTCGCCGACCCGGTAAGACGCGAGGAGGCCTCGGTCCGGCAGCGGCGGGCCGCGCTCGCGGCGCAGGCCCCCATGGGACGCCGCCACGCGCTGGCCGAGCGAGCCGGCGTCCGCGCCGCCGCAGAGCCCTCGATCAGCGTGCTGCTGACCCTCAGCCGGCCCGAGCTGCTGGAGCACGCGCTGAGGCAGGTCGACCACCAACGCGTGGCTCCGGCCCAGATCGTGCTGGCCGCCCACGGCTTCACCCTCGATCGCCCGTTCGGCCGGCAGGGTCCGCGCCCCGACCCTGCGCCCGTGACCATCGTGACGGCCGACGCCGGCACTCCTGCCGCGTCCCTCCTGGCGCGCGCGGCCGAGGCCGCAACCGGCGAGGTGATCGTGACGATGCACGGTCACGACTGGTACGGCCCCGACGTCCTCACCGACCTGCTGCTCGCCCGCCGTTACAGCGGCGCCACGGCGGTCTCGATGGCGGCCGAGTGGGTCTACAGCGAGCCGGTCGACGCCTCGTGGCGGCGCCCGGTCGAGACCGAGGTCTTCACCTCCGACGTCGACGGCCCCACCCTGCTGCTGGAGCGCGCCCTCCTGCGCCGGCTCGGCGGCTGGCCCGCCGATCGCGGCGTCGGAAGCCTGGTGCGGGAGTCCGGGGGCACCGGGTACCGCGTCCACGGACTCGGCCACGTGCGCCGCGACGACCGGACGAGCGAGGCGCCCGCGCACGCACGACCCGGACGCAAGTCGCTACCGTGAGCGCCGTGGACGACCCCCAACGCTGCCTCGTACTCGTGCTCGGCGACGAGGCCAGCGGGGCCGCCGAGCTCGCCGGGACGCTGGCCACGCTCGGACTCCGGATCCCCGAGGCGGACGCCGCGGAGCGCACGCCATGGTTGCGCGACCTCCACCGCGAGCTCCTGGCCCGCGCCGACGTCGCCGTCGACGACGCCCGACCCTCCGCCTGGTTCGCCACCGGCCGGCTCGCCCACCTCGAGCCGCTGCGCAAGCGGGTCCACGACTGGCTCGCCGCCCGCTTCGAGGCCGACGGCCCAGAGCTCGTCCTGCACGACCCGGCCCTGGTCTGGTTCGTCGGCCTGTGGCGGTCGGCGGCGCTCCGCGCGGGTGCCGAGACGTCGTCCGTCGTGCTGCTGCGGCGGCCCCCTGACTCCGCCGCGCCGCACGCGGCCGTTCGCGCCTCGGGAGCTCCCGACCCCGACGCCGTCGCTGCCGCGGCGTCCTGGCTCAACCTCGCGACCCACGCCGAGAAGGCGACCCGGGGCGCTCCGCGCGCGTTCGTGCTCCGCGACGAGCTGGCCGCCGACTGGACCGTCCCGGTGTCCGCGGTCGGCGAGCGCCTGGGTCTGCCTGCGGTGCAGGACGCCGAGGCCAACGCGATCCGCGCGGTGCACAGCTACCTGCGTGACCGCTTCGACCGGAGGGAGCCCGCCGAGCTCCCCGACGCGGTCGCCGCGCTCGTGGACCGGGCGTGGGAGGCCCTGTCGGCGCTGGCCGTCGGCGCCGACGACCTGGACCGGCTCGACGCCGTGCGGGCCGACTACCTCGCGCACTACGACGCGGCGGCGGCGTTCGCGCGGTCCAGCATCGAGGCTGCCCGGCGAGCCGGTGGGGCCGGCCGAGCGCCGCAGCCCTCGAACCCTCGCGCGGCGGACCGCGTGCCGCACGCGGTGCGCGCCGCCGTCC
Organism: Nocardioides epinepheli; assembly: GCF_037936805.1. Taxonomy (NCBI): domain Bacteria; kingdom Bacillati; phylum Actinomycetota; class Actinomycetes; order Propionibacteriales; family Nocardioidaceae; genus Nocardioides; species Nocardioides epinepheli. Next base: position 143,546 of record NZ_JBBMMC010000007.1, read on the forward strand.
CGCCGGGACTTCGCCGCGGGCTGCGCTCACTGGCCGGACGGCGCCGTGACCGCCCCTGATCCGGCCTACGACGTCCGGTGGCCGTGGAGCGACGGCGCGCCGATGGAGCCCGGACTCACCTGCGTGTTCCGGGTGCGCGACGAGGCGCGCAACCTGCCGTGGGTGCTGCCGCCGATGCTGGCCGCCGCCGACCAGGTGATCCTCGTCGACAACCGGTCGAGCGACGGCACCGCCGGCCTCGCCCGCCGGATCGCGGCCGAGCAGGGCGCGAGCGAGCGGTACCAAGGCCTCGAGTACCCCTTCGACGTCAGCCGCGCCGGCCGGGAGCACCTGGCCACCCCGCCGGACTCCGTGCACTCCCTCACGCACTTCTACAACTGGTCGTTCAGCCACGTGCGCACCACCTACTCGATGAAGTGGGACGGCGACATGGTGCTCACCGAGGACGGCATCGGCGTGCTGCGCGACCTGTCCTGGCAGCTGCAGGGGAGCGCCGCCGTCGTCGCCATCCCGCGGCACCCACTCACCGTCGTGAACGAGTCGGAGGCCTGGATCGACCTCGGCTCGCGCTTCATCGAGCCGTGGATCTACCCGATGGGCCCGGGGTTCACCTTCGTGAAGGCCTTCGAGTGGGAGGTGCGGGAGTTCCCGGCCACCTCCGAGCGGATCATCGCTCCCGAGGGGCTGTGCGTCGAGCTGAAGTGGCTCGATACCGACGAGTTCGCCCAGTGGGACGGCGTCGAGGAGTTCGCCCAGCTGCGCGTGCAGCGCAAGCGCCGGGAGTTCGAGGTGGTCTCGGCCCTACGCGAGGGCCGCGGCGACGACGTCCCTGATCTGCACCGGATCCTCGCGCCGCCAGGCGTGCACGTGGTCGACCACGTCGTCGACACCTGGCTGCCCGCCGCGCGGCGTCCGCTGGTCCAGCCCGGACGGCGTCATGCCTGAGGTGGTCGACGGACCGGTCGACCGGTTCCTGGCCGATCGCGGCGGCATCGTCCTGGACGCCGCGACCGAGCCGGGCGCCTACGCGCGCGTCGCGGTGGTCGGCGATCCCCGCGACGCCGAGTGGCCGCCCGGCGTGTACGCAACCGAGATCGGGCTGCGCGGCGGTGGGCCGGTGGCTCTCGTCGCCCGACCGGAGTGGCCGGACCTGGTCGAGGTCGACTCGAGCCTGGTCGACGGCGAGTGGTGGAGCGTGCTCCGCTTCGCCGAGGAGATCGACGTCGCCGAGGTGGTCGCCGAGGTCGGTCGCCAGTCCGTGTGGCGCGACCTCGACGGGCCGCGAGCCCGGGCAACCGACGCCGGTCGGATCGGGCCCTTCGACGAGCGGGTCCTCAACCCCACCGGTTTCGTCCCGGCTGCGGACGGCCCCGTCGTCGACGTCGCGAGTCTGGGTGGGATCACCGCACCGGTGGTCGCCGGCCTGCGCTCGGCGGCGGCGGTCGCGGTCGAGCGATGGGACGACGCCGCCACCCGCGCCGCCGCAGCCCTGGCGATGGCTGGCGTCCCGGTCGTCACGGCCGCTCCCGGGGCGGTGCCCGACTCGCTCGGCCCCGAACTGAGAGCAGTGCTCGCGGAGCCCGTCGACCTCTCCGACGTGACCTCCCGCGAGGAGCGCAGTGTCCTGCTGCGGCGAGCGGCGTTCGACCGGTTCTCCTCTCGGGCCCAGGGACCCGCCGGGCGTCCCCGGCACCCCAGCGTGAGCATCCTGATCGCGACCCGCCGCGCCGACATGCTCGACTTCGCGCTGGCGCAGGTCGCCCGGCAGCGCGGCGTCGACGAGCTGGAGCTGGTGCTGGCGCCGCACGGCTTCGACGTCCCGCTCGAGCGGGTGCAGGAGGCGGTCGGCCCCGGCGTCGCCGTCCAGGTGACGGCCCAGCCGGACACCACGCTGTTCGGTGACGTCCTGGAGAGCGCCGCTCGCGCAGCCGGCGGCGACCTGCTGCTCAAGATGGACGACGACGACTGGTACGCCCCCGACGTCGTCGCCGACCTGCTTCGCGCCCACGCCTGGTCAGGCGCCGAGCTGGTGGGCATGCCGGCCGAGCTGCACTACCTGGCCGAGGCCGACCTCACCGCCAAGCGCGGACATCCGGTGGAGCTCTACACCTCCTTCGTGGCCGGCGGCACCATGCTCGTCGAGCGGGCCGCGTTGCGTGAGGCAGGCGGGTTCCGCCCGGTTCGCAAGTGGGTCGACGCCCAGCTCATCGACGGTCTCGACGCCATCGGCGCCGCCACCTATCGCACGCACGGGCTCGGCTACGTGCTGCGCCGCAATGCCACCGGGCACACCTGGCAGGTCGACCTGGACTACCTGCTCGACCCGGCCCGCACGATCCAGACCTGGCCGGGCTTCCGGCCCTCGCGGCTGTTGCAGCCCGACCCGCGCTGGATGCCCTAGCCTCGCGGCTCAGCGGCGGCCGAGGCCGCGGGCCTCGAAGCCCGCCGCTCGCCACGCGGCGAGGTCGAGGAGGTTCCGGCCGTCGAGGATCCGCCGGTGCGCCATCACCGAGCCGACCTCCTCGGGGTCGGCCGCGCGGAACTCCGGCCACTCGGTGAGGTGGAGCAGCAGGTCGGCGTCGCGCGCGGCGTCGACGGCGGTGTCGGCGTAGGCGAGCGTCGGGAACGTCGCCGCGGCGGTGTGCCGCGCCTGCAGGTCGTAGACGGTCACGTGGGCACCGCCGAGGTGGAGCTTGCCGGCGATGCTGAGCGCGGGGGAGTCGCGGACGTCGTCGGAGTCGGGCTTGAACGCCGCCCCCCACACGCCGATGCGCGCGCCGAGCACCGAGCCTCCGAGGAGGCCGCGGGCGATCTCGGCGGTGCGCTTGCGCTGGCGCTGGTTGATGTCGTCGACCTGGCGCAGGAACGTCATGGCGTCCTCGACGCCGAGCTCACCGGCGCGGTGCACGAACGCGCGGATGTCCTTGGGCAGGCAGCCGCCGCCGAACCCGACGCCGGCGCCGAGGAACCGGCGTCCGATCCGGACGTCGTGGCCCAGCGCGTCGGCCAGCGCGACCACGTCGGCGTCCGCGGCGTCGCAGACCTCGGCCACGGCGTTGATGAAGGAGATCTTGGTGGCCAAGAAGGCGTTCGCGGACACCTTGACCAGCTCGGCCGTGGCGTAGTCGGTGACCACCAGCGGGGTGCCGGCCTCGAGCATCGGCGCGTAGAAGTCGCGCAGCGCCTGCTCGGCCCGCTCGGAGGTGACGCCGAGGACGATCCGGTCCGGCTCGAGGGTGTCCTTGACGGCGAAGCCCTCGCGGAGGAACTCCGGGTTCCAGACGAGGTCGGCGTCCACGCCGGCGGGGGAGACCTCGCCCAGCAGCGCCGCCATCCGCGCCGCGGTGCCCACGGGCACCGTCGACTTGCCCACCACCTGCGCCGGGCGGGTCAGGTGCGGCGCCAGCGAGCGCACCGCCGCCTCCACGTAGGAGGTGTCGGCGCCCAGGCTCGAGGCCAGCTGTGGGGTGCCGACGCACACGAAGTGCAGGTCGGCGAAGGCGCCGGCCTCGGCGTAGGAGTCGGTGAAGCGCAGCCGTCCCGACGCGACCTGCTCGGCGAGCAGCCCGTCGAGCCCGGGCTCGTACATCGGCGCCCTGCCGGCGGCGAGCAGCTCGCGCTTGGCGGCGTCGATCTCGACGCCGAGCACCTCATGGCCCAGGGAGGCCATGCAGGCGGCGTGGGTCGCGCCGAGGTAGCCGCATCCGATGACCGTGATCCGCACGGCGGTCACGCTAGCGCGAGCGCGAGGCGCCGCACGATCTCGGTCAGCCGCTCCGGGCTGGTGGCGAAGTTGAGGCGGACGTGGCCGGTCAGCCCGGGCTGGTAGTCGTGCCCCGCCGCGACCTGGACCCGCTGCCTCTCGACGGCGAGCGCCGCCGGGTCGTCGTGGCCGTAGGCGCGCAGATCGATCCAGGCCAGGTAGGTCGCCTCGATCGGACGCATCCGCGCCCGCGGCAGGTGCTCGGCGAGAAGGTCCACGAGCAGGTCGCGCTGGCTGGTGAGCCGCTCGCGCAGCGCCGCGAGCCACGCGTCGCCGTCGGTGTAGGCGGCGATCGAGCCCGCGACGCCGAGCACGGACCAGGAGTCGTTGCGAGCCATCGGCACCGACACCAGCGCCTCGTGGAGCCGCGGCGAGGCGGTGACGACCTGGGCGCACTTGAGTCCGGCGATGTTGAAGCCCTTGGAGGCCGCCACGACCGCCACGGTGTGCTCGGCGGTGCCCTCGATCGAGAGATACGGCACATGCTCGCGCCCGTCGAGCACCAGGGGTGCATGGATCTCGTCGGAGATCACGAACGCGTCGTGCCGGACGACGACGTCGCGGACCGCCTCGAGCTCGGCGCGGGTGAACGCGCGGCCCCACGGATTGTGCGGCTGGGTCAGCAGCAGCGCCCGCGCACCGTGGGAGAGGTGGTGGTCTAGCTGGTCCAGGTCGAGCTCGGCCCGCTCGGCGTCGGGATCGAGGAGCAGGTCGAAGCGCTCCCGGCCGGTCATCTCGGCCATCGCGAGCTGGGGGCTGTAGCCCGGCACCGGCATCACCAGGCCGCCCGGCCCCACCACGGCGTCCAGCGCGAGCCGGACGCCGGCCGTCACGTCGACGGTCGCGACCACGCGGCTCGGGTCGACCTCGTGGGCGAACTGCCGGCTCGCCCAGCCGGCGTAGGCCGCACCGAGCGCGCCGCCGGCGCCGAAGCGCGGGTAGCCGGTCATCCCGGCGTCGATGGCGCGGTGCAGGGCCTCGGTGATCGGCTCCGCGACCGCGTAGTCCATCTCCGCGACCCACGCGGGCAGCACGTCGTCGGGAACCTCGCCCCACTTGCACACCAACGCGGCGCGGGCCTGGTCGTCGGTGAGGTCGCGGATCAGGTCGCTCACGCCTCGTCCCCGCGCAGGCGGGCGCCGGTCTCGGCGATCTGGTCCGGGTCACCGGGGGTCGGGATCCACGGCAGCGTGAGCTGGTCGCGGTCGTCGTCGTAGCGCGGCACCACGTGGAAGTGGAAGTGGTACACCGTCTGCCAGGCACTCGCGCCGCAGCAGTTCAGCAGGTTCACTCCCGACGCCCCGAGCACGTCGACCGCCCGTCCCGCCATCTGCTGCGCGGCCACCGCGCACGCGGCGAGGTCCTCCGGGGCGATCTCCAGCAGGTCCTTGCTGTGCGCCCGCGGGATGACCAGCACGTGTCCCTCGGTGGCGGGGTTGATGTCCATGAACGACACCGTCCGCTCGTCCTCGGCCACTCGCACCGAAGGGATGGTGCCCTCGACGATTCCGCAGAACAGGCAGTCCTCGTGACTCATGGCGTCAACGTATCCGGGGAAGGTCTCCGCCACGATGGCGGCTTGGCAGGCCCGACCGGCGATCGACGACTCGTCGCCTTTCTGTGCGCCCCCAGCGCGCAAGGCTCCAGAATGTGACGATGACATCAGGGCCCGAGGCGTATTCCTGGATCAACGACACTTACCTTTGCGAAGCCGGGTGCGTCACCGTGGTCCCCGCCGCCGACAGTGCGGCGGTCCTCACCGCCTTCGGCGTCGACGTCAGCTCGGGTCGACCCGGGTCGTTGAACGACCTCGGGATGGGTGCGGGAGCCGGTGGGCCGATCTACTCCGTGACGTTGGGAGAGGCGATGATCCTCTTCGAGAACAACGGATTCCAGGGCGCGCGACCCGAGGTCCTTGGCCCGGCCTCCTCAGCCAGCAGGGCCGGGGTCGCGTCATCCTTCTTCTGGAACATCAATGCGTTGACGTCGTTCTCCGGAGCCCGCAATGGCGCCGTGCTCTTCGGCGTCGAGTTGATCGGGCCGGAGGACGAGGACGACCAGGAGTTGGCCGACGTCCCGGCGCAGTTGCGGGCGCTCGTCGTCGAGGGTGGATCCGAGGACGGGGACATGCTCGGCTCGGGCCTGGCGCTGATCGCTGCGCACACCGCCACGCCCTTCTCGGCATCGGTGGTCTCCGGCGGCGTGATCTACGAGGCCGCGCCAGTCCCTGAGGATCTGCGTGACTACAGACTCGGTCGCCACGACGTTTCCGGGTTGCGTGACGCGCCGGCCCTGGTGGGTGCTCTGTCTCAGCAGGGCCAGCGGCTCTTCGCAGAGTGGGCCGCCGCGGCCTCGGTTCGCGAGGCCGACGTCGGTGGTGAGGCGGCCGTGGCTGAGGTGCTCGCACAGTTCGGCCGAGGATCCCGGCCGTCCGCGCCGTCGTCCCTCGATCAGCTCGCCCAAGCGACAGCCAAGCGTCACAACGATTTCTCCGAGCTAGTGGATCAGCGCGAGTGGGGCGGCCTTCGCTCGATCCCGGCCGGACGTTGCTATATCGCGACTGTCCCGAGCATCTTCGGGCAAAGTCGAGGCATGTCTGTCCTCGAGGGCGCCTACTTGGGCCAGCGGGATCGCGCGGTCGAAGCGGTGCGGTACGCATGCCACGAGGACCCGCTCTCTGCAGCCCTCGGCTCCCTCGATGCGGCCAGCAGTACGTTCGAACGTGGACGCACCGCGCGAGGATGGATCTTCGAGTCCGATCCTGATGGCGGCCGCTATCGCGTCGGCACCGCGCCGAATCCTCGGCACACCGCTTTCGTCGAGGCGGTGACTGCGCTCCTCGCCGACCTGGCCACAACCGAGGATGGCTACCGCGCCTGCCTGCGCGCCAGTTCGGCCCTTCCTCGCCCGTTGCGGGCCGCGGAGCGACGTCGGGCCATCCATGAAGACGCCGTCGCTGATGCTGAGGGCAAGTTCGCGACCTATCAGATGGCTGCTGCCACCGACCTCGATGAAGAAGATGATGACGAGGATGAGGCCGAGTTCGTCAACGGATGGCGTCCGCCTGCCGACCCGCCGGTTGGGGGGTTGTACGGCTACTCGCTAGGCGAGATCGAGTACCTCGAGATCGAGGTCGACATCGATGTCGAGTTGCGGCCTGAAGGCTGGCCGAAGGCATGGCCACGCCCGGACGACGACTCGAACGGTGGCTCGACCGAACGGTCCGAGTGACCATCCCCGCTGCCCAGTAATAGTCACGCCCGCAGCGAACCGACCCGCCGACGACAAGTGCCGCTCAGACCACGATCGCTGGCGCTCCTTGCCCAACCTCCGGCGGTCCCGGGCAACCGGCGACCACATGCGGCAGGATCGCCGACGTGAGCGAGCAGAGCGCGACCATCGAGCTGGGTCAGGGCACCGGGCCGCTGCGCGGCGTCAAGGTGGTGGAGATCGCGGGGATCGGGCCGGGACCGCACGCGTGCATGATCCTGGCCGACCTGGGGGCCGACGTGATCCGCATCGAACGGCCTGGAGGCGCCGGCCTGGCCGGCGGGCCGACGATGCTGCTGAACCGCGGCCGCCCGAGCGTGGCCCTCGACCTGAAGCAGCCCGAGGCGGTCGAGACCGTCCTGCGCCTGGTGGCCGAGGCCGACGTGCTCATCGAGGGGATGCGACCGGGCGTCACCGAACGCCTCGGGCTCGGCCCCGACGAATGCCTCGCGGTCAACCCCCGGCTGATCTACGGCCGGATGACCGGATGGGGCCAGGACGGTCCGCTGGCGCAGGCCGCCGGCCACGACCTGAACTACATCTCGATCACCGGCGCCCTCTACGGGCTCGGGCAGGACCCGAGCCGCCCGCACTTCCCGGCGAACCTCGTGGGCGACTTCGGGGGAGGGTCGACCTACCTGGTCATCGGGATCCTCGCGGCGTTGCTGGAGGCGCGCACGTCCGGACAGGGCCAGGTCATCGACGCCGCGATCGTCGACGGCACCGCACACCTCAATGCGATGACCAGCGCCTTCGCGCAGGCACCCGGCCACCGCGAGGAGCGGGCGGCCAACCTGCTCGACGGCGGCGTTCCCTTCTACGACATCTACGAGACCTCCGACGGCCGTCACCTGAGCGTGGGTCCGCTCGAGCCGCAGTTCTTCGCCACCCTGGTCGGACTGCTCGGCCTGGAGGACACCTGCCCTAGCCAGGCCGAGACCGATCGCTACGACGAGATGCGCCGCCTTTTCACCGAGACGTTCGCCACACGGACCCAGGCCGAGTGGGTCGAGATCTTCGAGGGAACCGACGCCTGCGTGGCCGGGATCATCCCGCTCAGCGAGGCTCCCGGCCACCCCCACCTCGCCGCCCGAGGCACCCTCGTCGAGCGCGACGGACTGGTCCAACCCGCGCCCGCACCGCGGTTCTCGCGCACCGAGCCCACCTTGACGACGCCGCCCTCGCGTCCCGGCGAGCACACTCGCGCCGCGCTCCTCGCGTGGGGCATCGACGACGCCGACGCGCTGGTCGAGCGGGGCGTCGCCGTCCAGACCTGAGCAAGACGTACGCAACCGCGGCGAGCCGGGCCTACGATTCGGCCCATGCATGCCCTGTCTGCCCAGTCTGCGCGTCGCCTGGTCGCCGCCGCCACCCTTCCCCTCCTGCTCGTCGCCGGTGCCGCCTGCGCTCCCGAGGAGGACAAGGCCGCCGACGACGGAGGCAACTCCGGCACCTCGACCGACAGCCCCTCCGGCGACGCCTCCGGCGGCACCGACACCGCGTCGTGCGAGGTCGCCGACCTCGACCTCTACGAGGACGGCAAGCTCACCATCGCCACCGACTCCCCGGCCTACGAGCCGTGGTTCACCGACAACGACCCGAGCAACGGCGAGGGCTACGAGTCCGCGGTGGCCTACGCGGTCGCCGACCAGCTGGGCTTCGCGCCTGACGACGTCAGCTGGGTCACCGTGCCCTTCAACACCTCCTACGCCCCGGGCGAGAAGAAGTTCGACTTCGACATCAACCAGATCTCGATCACCCCCGAGCGGCAGAAGGTCGTCGACTTCTCCCAGGGCTACTACTCCGCCGCCCAGGCCGTCGTCACCTTGAAGAACTCCCCGGTCGCCGACGTGACCAGCATCTCCGACCTGGCCGACTACCGGCTCGGCGCCCAGACCGGCACCACCTCGCTCACCGCGATCCGCGACGTGATCAAGCCCGGCGACGACCCGCTGGTCTTCGAGGACACCAACGCCGCCAAGCAGGCCCTCCAGAACGACCAGGTCGACGCGATCCTCGCCGACCTGCCGACCGCGTTCTACATCAGCGCCGTCGAGATCCCCGACAGCGCGATCGTCGGCCAGTTCCAGGTCGAGTCGAGCGACGCCGAGGAGTTCGGGCTGCTGTTCCCCAAGGGCAGCTCGCTGGTGTCCTGCGTCGACCAGGCGCTCACCACGCTCAAGGACGACGGCACGCTCGACAAGCTCGAGCAGCAGTGGCTGTCCGAGGTCGTGAGTGTCCCCGAGCTCTCCTGAGCCTCCCGTGATCGAGGAATGGACGCCGAGCGCACGCGAGCTCGAGCGGGAGGATGTGCGCCGGCGACGGCGTCGTAGGTCGATCCTGATCGCCGGTGCGATGACGATCGCGGTGTTCGGTCTGCTCATCGCCGCGATCGGCTCCTCGCCGGGGTGGCCCTCGGTGAAGGAGACGTTCTTCAGCTGGGAGCACGCCAAGGAGTCCTTCCCCGAGCTGATCAAGGGCTTCTGGATCAACGTGAAGCTGTTCTTGATCTGCGAGCCGGTGATCCTCGTGCTGGCGCTGCTCGTCGCGCTGGCGCGGGTCTCGCGCTCGCCGTGGCTGCTGCCGTTGCGGATCGTGGCCGTGGGCTACACCGACATCCTGCGCGGGGTCCCCACCATCCTACTGGTGGTGCTCCTCGCCTTCGGCATGCCCGCGCTCGGCCTCCAAGGCGTCCCCAAGAGCGCGCTGTTCTGGGCCGGGGTGGCGCTCATCCTGTCCTACGGCGCCTATGTCGCCGAGGTGTTCCGCGCCGGCATCGACTCCATCCACCCCTCCCAGATCGCCAGCGCCCAGGCCCTCGGGCTGAGCCGGTTCCAGACCCTGCGCGACGTCGTGGTGCCGCAGGCCGTCCGGCGGGTGCTGCCGCCGCTGCTCAACGACTTCGTCTCGCTCCAGAAGGACACCGCGCTCGTGGCTGCCGCCGGCATCTTCGACGCCGTCTTCGCCGCTCGCGACTACGGCAACTTCAACTTCAACTACACCCCGCTCGTGGTCGTCGCCGGCTTCTTCGTGGTGATGACCGTGCCGCTGGCCCGGTTCACCGACTGGCTCCAGCGCCGCTACGCGCAGCGGGAACGGGCGGGTGCACTGTGAGCTCGTTGTTGGAGATCGAAGGCCTGCGCAAGTCCTACGGCGACCGGCTCGTGCTCGACGACGTCGCGCTCGACGTCGAGCCGCACGACGTCGTGTGCCTGATCGGCTCCTCCGGGTCCGGCAAGTCGACCCTGCTGCGCTGTGTGAACCTGCTGGAGGAGATCGACGACGGCGTCATCCGCTTCGACGGGCGCGAGATCTCCGATCCGCGGGTGGACCCGCGCGGGGTGCGTCGCCGGATCGGCATGGTCTTCCAGGCCTACAACCTCTTCCCGCACCTGAGCGTGCTCGACAACTGCACGCTCGCGCCGCGCCGGGTGCACGGAGTCGGGAGGGCCGAGGCCGAGCGCCGGGCCCGCGAGCTGCTGGAGACCTTCGGGCTGGCCGAGCATGTCGACAAGTACCCCGACCGGCTCTCGGGCGGCCAGCAGCAGCGCGCCGCGCTGGTGCGCGCGTTGTGCACCAAGCCCGACCTGCTGCTGCTCGACGAGATCACCGCCGCCCTCGACCCCGAGCTGGTCGGCGAGGTGCTCACCAACGTGCGCGCCCTCGCGGAGGAGGGCACCACGATGGTGCTCGCCACCCACGAGATGAGCTTCGCCCGAGACGTCGCCACGAAGGTCTGCTTCCTGCACCAGGGCCGCATCCTCGAGCAGGGCACCCCCGAGCAGATCTTCACCGCACCCGCGCAGGAGCGCACCCGGCAGTTCCTGCGCCGCGTCCTGCCCGGCTGACGGCGCTACCGTTCACTCTCGTGAGCGAGCACGTCGACGTCCTGATCGTGGGGGCCGGGCTGAGCGGGATCGGCGCGGCGTGCCAGCTTCGTGCCGGGCATCCCGGCCGCAGCGTCGCGGTCCTGGAGGCCCGCGACGTCAGTGGCGGCACGTGGGACCTGTTCCGCTACCCCGGCGTGCGCTCGGACTCCGACATGTTCACCTTCGGCTACCGCTGGCGTCCGTGGCCGAGTGAGACGGCGCTCGCCGACGGCCCGCTGATCCTCGACTACCTGCGCACCGTGGCCGAGGAGCGCGGCGTCGACCGGCTGATCCGGTACCGGCACCGGGTCGTCTCGGCCGCCTGGGACTCCGCGACCGCGCGCTGGAGCGTGGTCGTCGACCACGACGGCGTCGAGTCCACGATCACCTGCGACCTGTTGTGGGGGTGCACCGGCTACTACGACTACGAACGCGGGCACCGTCCGGAGTTCCCGGGCGAGGAGTCCTTCGCCGGGCAGGTCGTGCACCCGCAGTTCTGGCCGGAGGACCTGGACCACACCGGGCTCGACGTCGTCGTCATCGGCTCGGGCGCGACCGCGGTGACGCTGGTGCCGGCGCTGGCGGAGAAGGCGCGGCACGTCACCATGCTCCAACGGACCCCGACCTACATCATCCCGCAGCCCGACCGTGACCCGCTGGCCGTCGCGCTGCGCCGGCTGCCGGAGCGGGTGCGCTACCCCGTCGTCCGCTGGGCCAACGTGCTCAAGCTGGTGGCGAACTACCAGCTCGCGCAACGCTTCCCCGCGCAGGCCAGGAAGCTGGTGCGCCGGCTCGCCGAGAAGTCGCTGCCGTCGGACACCTCCTACGACGAGCACTTCCAGCCGCCCTACGACCCCTGGGACCAGCGCCTGTGCGTGGTGCCCGACGGCGACCTCTTCCGAGCCCTGCGCGAGGGTGGCGCCTCGGTCGTCACCGACTCGATCGAGACCTTCACCCCCGGTGGCATCCGGACCACGTCGGGTCGCGAGCTGGCCGCCGACCTCGTGATCACCGCCACCGGTCTCGAGCTCAAGCTGTTCGGGGGCATCGAGATCACCGTCGATGGCGAGCCGTTGGTAGCCAGCGAGACCATGGCCTACAAGGGGCTGATGCTCAGCGGCGTCCCGAACTTCGTGTTCACCATCGGCTACACCAACGCCTCCTGGACCCTCAAGGCCGACCTGGTCGGCGACTACGTCGTGCGGCTGCTCGACTTCATGGACGCCCGCGGGCTGCGCACCGTCGTGCCGGTGCGCGAGGACGCCGTCGGCGAGCGGCCGTTCATGGACCTGCAGTCGGGCTACATCCAGCGTGCGGTCGCGTGGCTGCCGCGCCAGGGCGATCGCGCCCCGTGGCAGCTGAAGCAGAACTACTTCGTCGACGTCCGCACGATCCGGCGCGGCGAGATCGACGACGACGTGCTGGCGTTCACCTGATCGCCCGCACTCAGGCCTACGGGTGAGTCGGTCGCTTGAGTGGCGTGGTTGGGTGGAGCTATGGGTATCGATGACAAGTTCGACAACAAGGCAGAAGAGCTCAAGGGCAAGGCCAAGGAGGGCACCGGCCGGGCCACCGGCAACGAGCGTCTCGAGACCGAGGGCAAGGCCGACCAGTCCTCCTCGAAGGTCAAGCAGGCCGGCGAGAAGGTCAAGGACGCCATCAAGGACGTCAAGGACGGCCTCACCAAGTAGTCCCCGCCACCGCCCTCCCCGCTACGGTGTCGCGGGGAGGCGGTGGATGGGTTGTTGAAGGGCTGGGTCGAGCGGTCGCTCTGGGACGTCGTTCCCCGCGACCATCGCGATTCTCCCGATGCACTGAGGCGTCGGCGCGTCGTCACCGTCGGCGTCATCCTTCTCGGGTCCGTCGTCCTGGCCGTGCTGCTGCGGCTGGATCGTGGCAGCCTCGCCTTCACCGCGACCTCGCTGCTGCTCGCCGCGGTCTGGGCGGGTGGTGCCTTCGCCTCCGGCCCGTTGCATCTGGGCCGTATCGGCACCGGGGACGACACCGGTGAGCGACTGCGACCGGTCCTGGCGCCCTTCCTCATCGGCGCCGCGCTCGCCGGCGTGTTCGTCGCGGGCGCCCTGGTCGTACGCGAGATCGAGCCGCTGGCCGATCAGGTCCGATCGGTGCTCGGCTTCGCCACCGAGGGCAATCTGGCGGTACTGGCCATCGTGACCGCGGTCAACGGCGTCGCCGAGGAGCTGTTCTTCCGGGGGGCGGCCTACGCGGCGATCACCCGTCACCCGGTGGCCTGGACGACGCTGGCCTACACGATCGCGACCGCCGCCACCGGCAACCCCATGCTCGCCTTCGCCGCGGTCGTGCTCGGAGTCGTCGTCGGGCTGCAGCGGCGCGCCTCCGGCGGAATCCTGGCGCCGATCATCACCCACTGCACGTGGTCGCTGATCATGCTCTTCGCTCTCCCCGCCATCTTCGGCGCGTGACCTGGATCCAGGCTGAGCTCCCGCGCCCGGTGCTCAGGCCCAGCGCTGGTTGGTCTCGTCCTCCTCGAGCGCGCGCCGGACGGCCTCCTGGTAGGTGAGCGGCTCGCCGGGCACCAGGTCGCGGATCGACTGGTCGGTCACGATGACCTCGGTGGACATCGACTCGATCAGGTTCGCCGCGGTCGTGGTGTCGACGTCGGTGACGAAGGAGATCCAGTGCGAGCTGAGGGAGGGCGTGAGGACCGGCACGGTCGCGATCGCCCGGCGGTTCCCCCGCATCACCTCCGCGGCCTGCTGGATCATGTCGAGGTAGGTGAGCTGGTCGGTACCGCCGATCTCGAAGACGCGTCCGATGGCCTCGGGGTTGTCGATGACGCCGTCGAGGTAGCGCACGACGTCGGTGATCGCGATCGGCTGTGTGCGCGTCTTGGCCCACTTCGGCACGATCATCGCGGGCAGGTTCTCGACCAGCTGGCGGGTGATCTCCCACGAGATGCCGCCCGCCCCGACGATCACCGCGGCTCGGAGCACCGTCACCGGCACTCCGGCCTCGCCCAGCAGCGACTCGACCTCGCGCCGCGAGCGCAGGTGCGGCGAGAGCTCTCCGTCGCCGCCCAGCCCTCCGAGGTAGACGATCTGCCGCACCCCGGCCTGTGCCGCGGCTCGGCCGAAGGCCTTCGCGGCCTCGGCATCGCGACGCTCGAAGTCGCGGTCGCCGAGGGAGTGCACGAGGTAGACCGCGACGTCGACGCCCTCCAGGGCCGGACCCAGGGTGTCGGCGTCGAAGACGTCGCCGGCGACCGGCTCCGCCTCGCCGTCGTAGTCCTCGGGTGAGCGGGTCATGGCACGAACTTTCAGGCCGCGCTCGATCAGCACGGGCTCCAGGCGCCGGCCGACGAAGCCGGTGGCGCCGGTAAGGAGGACAGTGGTCACGCTCACACGCTACGCGGGCGCTGCGATGCGGGTCCTCACCCTTCGAGCCGCTAGGCTCACCTCATCGGTCCGTCCAGTCTTGCCTCGGACCCCGCGCCGTCTGCGGCGCCCCTCCAGTGCGGAGGGCATGCATCCTCCGTCCGGCCAACCGGCCCGGACCGCTTGGTGAGACACACCAACCGTGAGTGAACTCCTGTGACTTCGTCTGTCTCCTTCGCCGACCTCGGCGTGCCCGCCGACCTCGTGGCCGTCCTGGCCGAGCGCGGCATCACCACCCCTACTCCCATCCAGGCCGCGACGCTGCCCGACTCGCTCGCCGGCCGCGACGTCCTGGGCCGGGGCCGCACCGGCTCCGGCAAGACCTACGCCTTCCTGCTCCCGATCGTCGACCGCCTCGTGGCCTCCGGCCGCAAGGCGAAGCCGGGCCGCCCCCGGGCCCTCGTGCTGGCCCCCACCCGTGAGCTCGTCGGCCAGATCCAGGAGTCGTTGGCGCCCCTGGCCGCTGCCGCCGGCCTGCGCACGATGACGATCTTCGGCGGGGTCGGCCAGAACCCGCAGGTCCAGAACCTGCGCCGCGGAGCCGACATCGTGCTCGCCTGCCCCGGCCGCCTCGAGGACCTCATCGGCCAGGGCCACTGCGACCTGGGCGACGTCGAGATCACCGTGCTCGACGAGGCCGACCACATGGCCGACCTCGGCTTCCTGCCGGCCGTGCGCCGCATCCTCGACAAGACCCCGGCCGACGGGCAGCGACTGCTCTTCTCGGCCACCCTCGACAACGCGATCGACGTCCTGGTCAAGCGCTACCTGTCGTCTCCGGTGGTGCACCAGGCCGACTCGGCGCAGTCGCCGGTCGCCACGATGGACCACCATGTGCTGCACCTCGCCCGTGAGCACCGACTCCCGGTGCTGGTCGACCTGGCCTCCGCGCCGGGCCGCACCGTGGTGTTCACGCGCACCAAGCACGGCGCCAAGGCGCTGGCGCGCCAGCTCAACCGCTCCGGGGTGCCGTCGGTCGACCTGCACGGCAACCTCAGCCAGAACGCGCGCACCCGCAACATGGAGGCCTTCCACTCCGGCCGTGCGACCACGCTGGTCGCCACCGACATCGCGGCTCGCGGCATCCACGTCGACGACGTCGCCCTCGTCGTCCATGCCGACCCGCCCACCGAGCACAAGGCCTACCTGCACCGTTCGGGCCGTACCGCCCGGGCCGGTGCCGCCGGCACCGTCGTCACGCTGATGACCGACGAGCAGGTGCGCGACGTCAGGCAGCTGACCCGCGCCGCGGGCATCCGTCCGACCACGACCCGGGTCTCGGGCTCCTCGCACCCGGTGCTCGCCGAGCTCGCCCCCGGCGAGCGGACCCTGGTGCCGGGCGGTCTGGTGATCGAGACGCCGGACCAGCCCCGGCGATCGGCCAAGCCGAAGTCCGCGTCGAGCAACAACAGCGGGCGCTCCGGCGGCCGGCCGAACAGCAACGGCGGCGCAGCGAAGCGCGGCGGCAACGGTGGCGGCGGAAACGGCGGCGGCTCTCGTCGTCGGGGCCGTGGCCGGGGCCGTTCGGGCGCGGGTCGTCCGAGCAGCGGAGGCCACTCCGCCGCGTCCTTCTCCTCGGGTCGCTAGGTCGCCGAGCTCGCCTCACCGGAGGTCGAGCAAGCGAGCGCCGGCGAAACCTCGGGTGCCGACGCGGTCCAGGCCGCCGGAGGTCGAGCAAGCGAACGCCGGCGAAACCTCGGGTACCGACGCGGTCCAGGCCGCCGGAGGTTGAGCAAGCGAGCGCCAGCGAGCGCTGACGAAACCCCGGCAACCGTCCTTGCCAGGGTTTCCGAGGCCGGTTGTGAGGTTTCGTCGGCGCCGGTCGGGCTCGTTCCTCGCCCTTCCGGCTTGCTCAACCTCCGAGGGGTCGCCGCGCGCGCCGGAGGTTGAGCAGGCGAGCGCCGAGGAAACCCGGCAACCGTCGACTAGCGCCGGTGCGGCGCGGCGCTGCGCGCGGCCTTGGCGACCTCGGTCTCGTAGGCCGTCACCAGGCCGCCGACCGAGAGTGGCTTGAGACGCTCCATGACCTCCTGGAAGCGTTCGGAGTCCTGTGAGTCGTAGTGGGGTGCGAGCTTCTCGGCGACCATGTCGTGCAGCTCCTCGGCCATCTGACGGCCGTGCGCCTGGTAGATGTCGCGGGCGGACTCGGCGACCTCGCGCGGGAAGCCGAGGTCGAGCAGCCGGATGCCGATCCCGAGCTGGGTCCGTGCGACCAGGAAGCGCTCGCCGCGCACCCGCACGATGCCGAGGGCCACGAGTGTGGCGAGGTCCTCCTCGCTGAGGTCCCGGCCGGCGCGTCGTTCGAGCTCGTCGCGCTCCATGTCGACCGGGAGGTCGGACTGCCATGGCGCGAGCATGGTGCGGGCCAGCGCGATGTCCTCCGGCTCGGCGTCCTCGGGGAGCGCCGAGACGTAGCGCTCGATCGCGGCGAGGGTGAAGCCGTGGGCCTGGAGCTCGAGGACGAGCTCGATCCGGGCGACGTGCTCGGCGGAGTAGTAGCCCGAGCGTCCGTGCCGGATCGGCGCGGGCACCAGGCCGCGAGAGGTGTAGAAGCGCACATTGCGCACGGTGAGGCCGACGCGTGCGCACAGCTCGTCGAGGGTCAGCAGTCCCTCCGGGCGCTCGGCCATCGGCGTGACCCCCCTCACTAACTCCGCCGGTTCCTTGACGACTCTGACAGTATTGGTGTCACAATCGCTAGTGCAAGCGGACAGTCCGCGCGCCAGCCGACATCCAGCCGACGTCAGTCGTCGATCAGTCGTCATTCAGCACCGATACGAGCAAGGACGGGTCATGGCAGAAGCATTCGTGTACGACCACCTCCGCACCCCGCGCGGCAAGGGCAAGGCCGCCGGTTCCCTCCACGAGGTGAAGCCGATCGACCTGATCGTCGGCCTCCTCGACGAGGTCAAGACCCGCAACCCCGACCTCGACCCGGGTCGCGTCGACGACGTCGTCCTCGGCGTGGTCTCGCCGATCGGTGAGCAGGGTGGCGACATCGCCAAGACCGCGGCGCTCGCCGCGGGCTACCCCGAGACCGTCGCCGGCGTGCAGCTCAACCGCTTCTGCGCCTCCGGTCTCGAGGCCGTCAACCAGGCCGCTGCCCGCATCCGCGGCGGCATGGAGGACCTCATCCTCGCCGGCGGTGTGGAGTCGATGAGCAACGTGCCGATGGGCTCCGACGGCGGCGCGTGGGCCCAGGACCCCGCCACCGCGCTCACCACCGGCTTCGTCCCGCAGGGCATCGGCGCCGACCTGATCGCCACCATCGAGGGCTGGAGTCGCGACGACGTCGACGCCTACGCCGCCGAGTCGCACCACCGCGCCGCCAAGGCCCAGGCGAACGGCTACTTCAACGGCGCGATCGTGCCGGTCAAGGACAAGTCCGGTCTGGTGATCCTCGACCACGACGAGACCGTCCGCCCCGACACCAGCCCCGAGGGCCTGGCCGGGCTGCGGCCCAGCTTCGCCCAGCTCGGCGCCGACGCCGGCTTCGACGACGTCGCGCTGGAGAAGTACCACTGGCTGGAGAAGATCAACCACGTCCACCACGCCGGGAACTCCTCCGGCATCGTCGACGGCGCGGCCCTGATGGCGATCGGCAACGAGCAGATCGGCTCCGACCTCGGTCTGACCCCCCGCGCCCGCATCGTGTCGATGGCCGTGAGCGGCGCCGACCCGACGATCATGCTCACCGGCCCGGCGCCCGCGGCCCGCAAGGCACTCGCCAAGGCCGGTCTCACCGCGGCCGACATCGACCTGTGGGAGATCAACGAGGCCTTCGCCGCGGTGGCGATGCGCTTCATGCGCGACATGGAGATCTCCCACGAGGTCACCAACGTCAACGGCGGCGCGATCGCCATGGGCCACCCGCTGGGCGCCACCGGCGCGATGATCCTCGGCACCCTCATCGACGAGCTCGAGCGGCGCGACCAGAAGCGCGGCCTCGCCACGCTGTGCGTCGGCGGCGGCATGGGCATCGCCACCGTCGTCGAGCTGGTCTGACCTCTGCGTCTTCGTCCCTCCGGCCGAGGAGGCTTGTTACCGACCGTTATGACCTCTGACCTGCTCTTGTAAGCGCAGGTCAGAGGTAACAACGGTCAGTAACAAGCCGCGGCCGCCCACCGCCACAGACAGGAACCACGAACGATGAGCACCACCGACACCCAGACCGCCGTCCGCTACGACCGGGACGCCGACGGCATCGTCACCCTCACCCTCGACGACCCGAACCAGTCGGCGAACACGATGAACCAGCTCTACGTCGACTCGATGAAGGCGGCCGTGGACCGCCTCGAGTCCGAGCTGGCGGCCGACCCCGACTCGATCGCCGGCGTCGTCATCGCTAGCGCGAAGAAGACCTTCTTCGCCGGCGGCGACCTGCGCGAGATGACCCAGGCCACCAAGGACGACGCCGCGTCGGTCTTCGCGACCTCCGAGAACGTCAAGAGCGACCTGCGCCGCCTGGAGAAGCTGCCCAAGCCCGTCGTGGCAGCGATCAACGGCGCTGCGCTCGGCGGCGGACTCGAGATCGCGCTCGCGGCCAACCACCGCATCGCCGTCGACGAGCCGAAGGTGGTCCTCGGCCTGCCCGAGGTGAGCCTCGGCCTGCTGCCCGGTGGCGGCGGCGTGACCCGGATCGTGCGGATGCTCGGCCTGCAGGACGGCCTGATGAACGTGCTGCTCGAGGGCAAGCAGTTCAAGCCCGAGCAGGCGCTGAAGGTCGGCGTCATCGACGAGGTCGTCGGCAGCCAGGACGAGCTGCTCCCCGCGGCGAAGGCGTGGATCAAGGCCAACCCCGAAGCCGCCCAGAAGCCGTGGGACCAGCCCGGCTACCGGATGCCCGGTGGCTCCCCGCAGTCGCCCAAGCTGGCGGCCTTCCTGCCGGCCTTCCCGGCGCTGCTGCGCAAGCAGACCAAGGGCGCGGTCTACCCGGCAGCGCGGGCGATCCTGTCGGCCGCCGTCGAGGGCGCGAGCCGCGACTTCGACACCGCCAGCCGGATCGAGTCGCGCTACCTGACGAACCTGATCGTCAACCAGGGCTCGAAGAACATGATCCAGGCGTTCTTCTTCGACCTCCAGGCGATCAACTCCGGCAAGCTCCGCCCGCAGGGCATCGAGCCGTGGAAGGCCACCAAGGTCGCCGTGCTCGGCGCCGGGATGATGGGCGCCGGCATCGCCTACGTGTGCGCGAAGGCCGGGATGGACGTCGTCCTCAAGGACGTCTCCACCGAGAACGCCGAGAAGGGCAAGGCCTACTCGGCCGGCATCCTCGACAAGGCGATCGCCAAGGGCCGCTCGACGGAGGAGAAGAAGACCGAGCTGCTCGACCGGATCACCGCCACCGGCGACGCCGCTGACCTGGCCGGCTGCGACCTGGTGATCGAGGCCGTCTTCGAGGACCCCGCCCTGAAGGCGAAGGTCTTCGCCGAGGTGGCCGAGCACGTCAACCCCGACGCGCTGCTGTGCTCCAACACCTCCACCCTGCCGATCACCGAGCTCGCCGAGGGCGTCGACCGTCCCAAGGACTTCATCGGCCTGCACTTCTTCAGCCCGGTCGACAAGATGCCGCTGGTCGAGATCATCAAGGGCGAGCAGACCTCCGAGGAGGCGCTGGCCAAGGCCTACGACGTCGTCCAGCAGATCCGCAAGACCCCGATCGTGGTCAACGACAGCCGCGGCTTCTACACCTCGCGGGTCATCGGCTTCATGGTCAACGAGGGCATGGCGTTGCTCGCCGAGGGCGCCCACCCGTGGAGCATCGAGCGGGCCACCACCCAGGCCGGCTACCCGGCGCCGGTGCTGCAGCTCTCCGACGAGCTCAACCTCGAGCTGATGGGCAAGATCACCAAGGCCACCCGGGAGGCGGCCGAGCGCGACGGCGGCACCTACGTCGAGCACCCCGGCATCGTCGTCATCGACAAGATGCTCGAGGCCGGTCGCCCAGGTCGCCTGCGCGGCGCCGGGTTCTACGACTACGACGAGTCCGGCAAGCGCGGGTCGATGTGGTCGGGCCTGGCCGAGCTGTTCCCGCCGGCGGAGAAGCAGATCCCGCTGCAGGACATGAAGGACCGGATGATGTTCGCCGAGGCCCTCGAGACCGCCAAGTGCTTCGAGGAGGGCGTCATCGAGACCTCCGCCGCGGCCAACATCGGCTCCATCATGGGCATCGGCTTCCCGCCGATGACCGGTGGTGCGGCGCAGTTCATGACCGGCTACGAGGGCGCCGACGGCGAGATCGGCCTCAAGGCGTTCGTCAAGCGCGCCGACGAGCTCGCCGCCGCCTACGGTGAGCGCTTCACGCCCACCCCGTGGCTGCGCAACCTCGCCGAGACCGGCGGCTCCCTGCCCGTCTGATCGAGTGCACTGATCAGAGTCACGTTCGGCCCGCCAGCCCTGCTGGCGGGCCGAACTCGTGGAGGAGCGGGTCGCGCAGTCCCAACCCGGTAGGGCGTCAGTCGGCCGCTGGTCGGATGTAGAAGCCGAGGCTGTCGATGCCCTCGTAGTCGAGCCAGACCTCGGTGACCGTGACGCGGTCGCCGACCTTGATGTCGTACTCGGGAACAAGGAGCGGAACACCACATGTGTCGTGTGTGCGCTCGACGCAGATGCTCCGAGGGCCGACGGTCGTCACCGTCGTCGTGAACTCCGACTCGACCTCCACTCCCGTCTCGTCGTGCCCGAGCATCAACGCGACGCCGGCCGCGGCGAGCACCGCGCCGACGACGAGGCCGGCAAGGGCAGCCAGAGCAGTCGGACCTCGCGTGGTCCGAGTCTCGTCCGGCGCCTCGGTGTGCATCATGTCCTCCGGAGCCAAGTGCGGAGCACGTGCCGCACTTCCCCGGTAATCGAGCAGATCGGCATCGGGTCGTCCCTTGAGTCGAGCCCGGGGGGTCGAGCCGAGTGAGCGAACTCTACGGGAGGCGGCGCTTCCGGAACAGCGTCGATCCGGCGGCTGTGGACACGCCGGTTTCCGAGGTCGGTTGCGAGGTTTCGTCGGCGGCCGACTGTCAGGCGGGCTCGTTCCTCGCCCGCCCGGCTTGCTCAACCTCCGAGTGCCAGCCGCTGCGGAACGACGCGGACAACTCCGCGGAGGGCGGTTCGGTTGTCAGCGAACGACCTTCTCACATTCCCCCTCAACCGCTGGGCTTTCGCCGCTCTCGGTACCTAGGCTCGCGGGCATGTCTCGCCCCGAATCGCCTCGTCCCGGCCCCACCGACTCCGTGCGCCGACGTCGCCGGATCGCCCTGTCGCTGCTGCTCCCGCTTACCCTCCCCGCACCCCTCGCGTGGAGTGTGGCCGGTCCGGCGTCGGCTGCGGAGCCGAACGCGATCGACCTGCGCGTCGACGTCGACCGGGACGGCGTCGTCTCGCTCGACGACGGCAGCGCCGACGGCACGACGGTCCCGGCCACGCGCGACCGCGGGGCGCTCTTCCTGGCCAACCTCGACGACGACGCGCGTCGCTGCAAGATGACCGGCGCGGGCGGCGACCCGCTCACCCTGGCGCAGCTGGCCACCTGCTACGACGGCGCCGACAAGCGGGTCAACGGCTCCGCCGACGAGCTCGACCTCGCACGCATCAAGTCGGTGCCGATGGCCGAGATCGGTGACGCCGCTCAGGGGCAGGTGAGCCTGGACGCCGCGAGTCGCGACCGCGCGAACCTGTTCGTCCGCGACGGCTCATCCTGGCGCTACCTCGGGGCGAAGGGCACCGTGTCCGCGGCGCTGCTCCGGTCCGGCCTCGAGCTGGGCATCGAGGGCCGCGACGTGCGCCGGGCCGCGAAGGGCTGGAACGGCCGCGCCACCGTCACCGTCACCGTCAACGACGCGGGGACGACGTCCACGGACTCGGTGAGCCTGTTCCAGGCGCCGGTGCTGACCAGCAACCACACCGAGCCGGTCCAGCGGATCCTCGTCTCGCTCGTGGGGAAGAAGGCGGCCAAGAAGTGGTCGGCGCCCAAGGCCGTCAAGGCCTCTCAGCGGATGGCCACGCGCATCGACCAGGTGTCCAAGTCCGCCGGGCTGCGGCCGGCCATCCGGCTGCGGGGTGGGGAGATCTTCCCGCAGGACCACTTCGAGCAGATGTTCACCTCGATGCCGGGCGCCGGCGGGAAGGCGCACACGATGCGCGTCCTGCTGCGCTCGCCGCAGTCGTGGCGCTACGGCGCCCGCGAGCTGTACCGCCGCTTCCGCGGCGTCGACTCCGCGGTGATCCGCGTGCGCCAGGACGCCTCGGGCGGCGACGGATCGGGTCAGACCCTGAGCTCGATGGGCAACCTCGAGACGATCCCGCCCTACACCTGGAAGGGCAAGAGCTACCCCCACGGCCGCGCCCTGCTCGGTGCCGACCCGCGCGACAAGGAGCGTCCCGCGCCGTCGCTGCTGCGGCTGCTGCGCGCCAACGGCCAGGCACCCCTCGTGCTCGACGCCGGCTGGACGTTCGTCGAGCACATCGACGAGTCGATCCAGTTCCTGCCGGCCGACAACGAGCGAGGGTGGAAGGTCGCGATCGCCGACCCGGCGGCCGGCCTGCAGCTTCTCCGGGACGCCAGCGCGGCCGGTCATGGCGACGTCCGCCTATTCCCCAAGAAGCTCGGCTACACCCGGCTCACCACGATCGACGAGTACCTCGACGACCCCGACCGGGTGCTGGTGGCCGAGAACAAGATGGCCTCACGTCGCGTCGAGGCCAACCTGCGGGTGCTCGAGCGCGAGACCGGGATCACCGAGGCTGACGTCGTGCGCGTCCCGACCCTGTTCGGCTCGATCGAGCTCGACTGGGGCCACGAGGCCGGGACGCCGCGCATCTCGCCGCTGAGCGCGGTGATCGCCGACGCCGTCAACGGCGTGGTGCTCGACGACGACCGCGTGGTGGTGCCGCGGCAGAAGGGGCCGCGCGTGGCAGGGCGGGAGCTCTTCGCCGACGCGGTGCGCGATGTCTACGCAGAGGCAGGGTTCAAGACCACCTGGGTCGCCGACGACTTCTACCACCGCAACGACGGCGAGATCCACTGTGCGACCAACACCTTCCGGCGCGTCGACGCCGACTGGTGGCAGACCGGCTGACCGGCAGGCCGCCGGCCGGACCGCACTACTGCGCCCGGGCGGCGGCGGCCAGCTCGGCCGCCACGTGCGGAGCATCGGCCGGAGTGACCAGGCCGGTGGTGACCCGCAGGTGGGAGTCGACGGCGTGGTCGGGGTCGGCGAGGAAGGCCGAGCCGGTCGCCACGCGGATGCCCGCTGCGGCGAGTTGGACCGAGGCCGCGGCGACGTCGGCGACCGGAAGCCACAGGTTGATCCCGTCGGGCGGGGGCAGCACCACGCCATGCTCACGCAGCGCGGTGGTGATCGCGTGCTGGCGACCGACGTAGTGGCGGCGGGCCTGGGAGACCTCCTCGGCGGAGTCGGGGCTGGTGAGCAGGTCGAGCAGGATCGACTGGAGCATCCGCGAGGTCCACGACGGTCCCAGCATGCGGCGCGCGACGACGCGGTCGATGAGCGAGGCGGGGCCGCCCACCGCGGCGATGCGCAGGTCGGGGCCGTGTGACTTGGAGTAGGACCGTACGTGGACGACGCGGTCGGGGAGCCAGGTGCCGAGGGTGACGTCGGGGGTCACCGAGATCGCGCCGGAGTGGTCGTCCTCGATGATCCAGGGCACCACCTCCCGGGCAGCGCGGCGGCGGCGGAGGGTTGACGCCAGGGCCTGTGCGCGCTCGGGCGTCATCGCCGCCCCGGTGGGGTTGTGCGCCCGCGGCTGGAGCACGACGGCGACCGGCCGTGTCGCGAGCGCGCGGCGCAGCGCGTCGACCCGCAGCCCCTCGGCGTCCACGGCGACCGGCACCACCTCGGCGCCGAGTGCCTCCACGAGGTCGAAGAACGGCGGGAAGCCCGGAGACTCCAGCACCACGCGGTCGCCGTAGGAGACCAGCTGCTCCAAGGTACGACCGACCGCGTCGGTGGCGCCGTTGACGACGGTGATCGACTCGGCCGGATAGGGCCAGGTGGCCGCGAGTGTCTCGCGCAGCGCGGGAAGCACCGGCTCCTCGTGGTAGGCGAGCGTGGCGGCGCGCGCGGACACCCGCGCCAGAGCCGGCCCGAGAGACGGCAGGAGTGCCGGATCCGGGATGCCTCGCGAGAGGTCGAACGGCAGACGCTCCGGTCCGGCGCCGACCAGCCCGCGCACTCGGGGGCTGAGCCACGCGGTGGGGGTGTCGCGGACGAACGTGCCGGCGCGGCCGCGGGAGACGACCAGGCCGGTGCGGCGCAGTGCCTGCCAGGCCGCGCTCACCGTCGCCGGCGACACGCCGAGATCGGCCGCGACGTCGCGCACGGTCGGCAGCCGGGCGCCGGGGGCGAGGTCTCCGGAACGGACGGCCCGGCTGACGGCACCGGCGATCGCCCGCGGAGTCCGCTCATCTAGTTCGGAGAAGTCCACGCCAGATCCTTGACATGAGCGTAATGAGCGCGAAATGTTCAGCCCACAAGATAACAGAACTCTCGGAGCATGAACCGGGCGTGAGCCGCCCAGAAAATCCACCCGACCCGAGCCCGCGGAGGACCCGTTGACGATCGTGAAGGCCGCCATCAGCCAGACCACCTGGACCGGTGACAAGGAGTCGATGCTCGACAAGCACGAGCAGTTCTCCCGCGACGCGGCCGAGCAGGGGGCACAGGTCATCTGCTACCAGGAGCTCTTCTACGGGCCCTACTTCGGGATCACCCAGGACCAGAAGTACTACCGCTACGCCGAGCAGGCCGACGGCCCGATCGTGCAGCGCTTCGCCGACCTCGCCAAGGAGCTCGGCATGGTCCACGTCCTCCCCATCTACGAGGAGGACCAGACCGGCGTCTACTACAACACCACCGTCGTGGTCGACGCCGACGGCACCATCCTCGGCAAGTACCGCAAGCACCACCTGCCGCACCTCGACCGGTTCTGGGAGAAGTTCTACTTCCGGCCCGGCAACGTCGGCTACCCGGTCTTCGACACCGCGGTCGGCAAGGTGGGCACCTACATCTGCTACGACCGGCACTTCCCCGAGGGGTGGCGAGAGCTCGGCCTGAACGGCGCCCACATGGTGTTCAACCCCAACGCCACCAAGCCCGGGCTCTCCAACCGGCTCTGGGAGGTCGAGGGGCCCTGCGCCGCCGTCGCCAACGGCTACTTCGTGCTCCAGCCCAACCGGGTGGGTCGTGAGGACAACGAGTACGGCGATCTCGCCGTCGACTTCTACGGCACCAGCCAGGTCATCGACCCGCGCGGCAACTTCGTCGGCGAGCGGGGCTCCTCGGAACACGAGGAGCTCCTGGTGCGTGACCTCGACATGGACATGGTCCAGCAGATGCGCGACGACTGGCAGTTCTACCGCGATCGCCGACCGGACTCCTACACGCAGATCGCCAAGCCCTGACTTGCCTGACCCGTAAGGAGGCAACACCCGCATGAGCACGCTCCTGATCACCGGAGGCACCGTCGTCAGCTCCACCGGCCGCACCGAGGCCGACGTGCTGGTCGACGGCGAGAAGATCGTCGCGGTCCTCGAGCCCGGCTCGAACTTGCTCGGTACCGACCTCGGATCCAGTGTCGACCGGGTCATCGACGCCACCGGCAAGTACGTCATCCCCGGCGGCATCGATGCCCACACGCACATGCAGCTGCCCTTCGGCGGCACCGAGGCCAGTGACACCTTCGAGACCGGCACCACCGCCGCCGCCTGGGGCGGAACCACCAGCATCATCGACTTCGCGGTGCAGAAGACCGGCGAGACGGTTGAGAGCGGCCTGGAGGCCTGGCACGAGAAGGCTCGCGGCAACTGCGCGGTCGACTACGGCTTCCACCAGATCATCGGCGGCGTCGACGAGCAGTCGCTCAAGGCGATGGAGACCCTGATCGACGAGGGCATCACCAGCTACAAGCTGTTCATGGCCTACCCCGGCGTCTTCTACTCCGACGACGCCCAGATCCTCAAGGCCATGCAGAAGGCCGCCGAGCTCGGCCTGCTCACGATGATGCACGCCGAGAACGGTCCGGCCATCGACGTCCTGGCCCAGCAGCTCTACGACCAGGGCAAGACCACCCCCTACTTCCACGGCATCGCCCGCGCCTGGCAGATGGAGGAGGAGGCCACCCACCGCGCGATCATGCTGGCCGACCTCACCGAGTCGCCGCTCTACGTCGTCCACGTGAGCGCCAAGCAGGCCGTCGACCAGATCGCGGCCGCGCGTGACCGCGGGAAGAACGTCTTCGGCGAGACCTGTCCGCAGTACCTCTACCTGTCGCTGGAGGAGCAGCTCGGCGCCACCGGCGACCGGACCTGGGGTGAGTTCGAGGGCGCCAAGTGGGTCTGCTCGACGCCGCTGCGCTCGCGCGAGGAGGGCCACCAGAACGCCATGTGGCAGGGCCTGCGCACCAACGACCTCCAGATGGTCTCCACCGACCACTGCCCCTTCTGCATGAAGGACCAGAAGGAGCTCGGCAAGGGCGACTTCCGGGCCATCCCCAACGGCATCGGCTCGATCGAGCACCGGATGGACCTGATGTACCAGGGCGTCGTCACCGGCGAGATCAGCCTCGAGCGCTGGGTGGAGCTCACCTCCACGACGCCGGCGCGGATGTTCGGTCTCTACGGCACCAAGGGCGTCATCGCACCCGGAGCCGATGCCGACATCGTCGTCTACGACCCCAACGGGCACACGTCCATCGGCGTCGACAAGACCCACCACATGAACATGGACCACTCCGCCTGGGAGGGCTTCGAGATCGACGGCCACGTCGACGTCGTCGTCAGCCGCGGCGACGTGGTGGTCTCCGACGGCGAGTTCCACGGTCGCGCGGGCCACGGCAAGTTCCTCAAGCGCGGTCTCACCCAGTACCTCACCTGATCTCGGATCGGTTTCGTCAGGCTCAACGGTTTCGTCAGGCTCAACCTCCGAAAGGCACACCATGGACTTCGGCGTCGTCCTCCAGACCAACCCGCCCGCGTGGCGCACCGTCGGTCTGGCCAAGCGGGCCGAGGAGCACGGGTTCGACTACGTGTGGACCTTCGACTCCCACCTGCTGTGGCAGGAGCCCTACGTCATCTACTCAGCGATCCTCGCCGAGACCAACCGGGTGATCGTCGGCCCGATGGTCACCAACCCCGCGACCCGCGACTGGACCGTCACCGCCTCGGTCTACGCCACCCTCAACGAGATGTACGGCAACCGGACCGTGTGCGGCATCGGCCGCGGCGACTCGGCGGTCCGGGTGCTCAACGGCAAGCCGACCACGCTCAAGGAGGTCCGCGAGGCCACCCACGTGATCCGTGAGCTCGCGAACTGCCGGCCGGTCGAGGTCAACGGCACCACGCTGCAGTTCCCCTGGGCACGCTCCTCCGAGCTCGAGGTGTGGATCGCGGCGTACGGACCGCTGGCGCTCAAGACCACCGGCGAGGTCGGGGACGGCTTCATCCTCCAGCTCGCCGACGTCGACATCGCCAGGTGGATGATCGGCGCGGTCCGCAAGGCCGCCGAGGACGCCGGACGCGACCCCGACGCGATCACCTTCTGCGTCGCCGCACCGGCCTACGTCGGCGACGGCAGCCCGGAGTCGCTCCAGCACATGCGCGAGCAGTGCCGCTGGTTCGGCGGGATGGTCGGCAACCACGTCGCCGACATCGTCGCCAAGTACGGCGAGGGCGGCGACATCCCGCAGGCGCTGACCGACTACATCAAGGGCCGCGAGGGCTACGACTACAACACCCACGGCAAGGCCGACAACGACCACGTCGACTTCGTGCCCGACGAGATCGTCGACCGGTTCTGCATCCTCGGCACCCCCGAGGACCACATCGCCAAGCTCGAGGAGCTCAAGGCGATCGGCGTCGACCAGTTCGCGGTCTACCTCCAGCACGACAACAAGGAGGAGACGCTGCGGCAGTACGGCGAGACCATCATCCCGGCGCTGCGCGAGCACGTGACCGCGAAGGCCTGACGGGTGACCTCGACGACTACCGCCCAGCAGACCGCGGCGCCCGGACTCTCCGCGATCCGCGCCAGCGCGGTCTCGGGTGCCTGGCCGGCGGTCCGCGCGGTGCTGCTCGGCATCCTCGGCCTGGTGGCCGTGGCCGGGCTGTGGGAGGGCTACAAGGCCGTGGCGCCCGAGAAGGGCGTGCTGATCGGCAAGACCCGAGTGCTCCCGCGCTCGAGCGACCTGACGATGCCGCACGTGTGGGACATCGTGAAACGACTCGGGGAGCCGGTCACCAGCCTGCCCGGCGCCGAGCCGCTGTGGCGGGTGGTGATGGACGCCGTCGTCGTCTCTCTCAAGATCGCCGCCGCCGGCTGGCTGATCGGCACCGTGATCGGGCTGCTGCTCGCCCTGCTGATGGCGCGCCTGAAGGTGGCCGAGTGGGGTCTGCTGCCGTGGATCGTGCTGAGCCAGACCGTCCCGTTGATCGCCTTCGCCCCGATGGTGCGCAGCTGGGGCGCGAAGTTCACGATCGGCAGCTGGCAGTGGGAGCCGTGGATGTCGGTGGCGTTGATCGCCAGCTACCTCGCGTTCTTCCCGGTAGCGGTCGGCGCCCTGCGCGGGCTCCAGGCCTCCCAGCGCATCCACACCGAGCTGATGCACACCTACAACGCCGGCTGGTGGTCGACGCTGCGCCGCGTGCGGCTGCCCGCCGCCGTCCCGTACCTGCTGCCCGCTTTGCGGCTCGGCGCCGCGGGCGCCGTGGTGGGCACGGTCGTGGCGGAGGTCTCGATCGCCTATCCCGACGGCATCGGACGGATGATCATCACCTACGCAGGACAGGCCAGTGGCGACCCGGCGAAGGCCTACGCCCCGATCCTCGGCGCGATCGCGCTCGGGTTGATCGCGGGCGGCTTCGTCGCGCTGCTCGGACTGACCATGCGCACCTACCGACGTGGAGAAGCCTCATGAGTGACACCCCGCCCAGCCTGGCCAAGAACGCCGACGCCGGCACCGACCCTGCCGTCGACGCCGACCAGCCCAGCCGGTCCGGCCGGCCCGGTCCCGCGCCGACGCCGTTCGGCAGCGTCGACGCCGTCCGCGTCAGGGGGGTCACCAAGACCTTCGGCAGCCGCAAGAACCAGGTGACCGCTCTCTCCGAGGTCGACCTCACCGTCCCCTCGGGCGAGTTCGTCGCGCTGATCGGCCCCTCCGGCTGCGGCAAGTCGACCCTGATGCGGCTGGTGGCCGACCTCGAGCAGCCCAGCGACGGCAGCATCGAGGTCTTCGGCAAGACCGCCACCCAGGCCCGCAAGGACCAGGACTACGGCATCGCCTTCCAACAGGCCGGCCTGCTTCCCTGGCGCACCGTGTCCGGCAACATCGGACTCCCGCTCGAGCTGCACGGGGCCTCGCGCGCCGAGCGCAAGAGCCGGGTCGCCGAGCTGGTCGAGCTGGTCGGTCTCGGCGACTTCGCCAAGTCGCACCCCGACCAGCTCTCCGGTGGCATGCAGCAGCGCGTGGCGATCGCCCGCTCGCTGGCCGAACGACCCCGCCTGCTGCTCATGGACGAGCCGTTCGGCGCCCTCGACGAGATGACCCGCGAGCGGATGCAGGCCGAGCTGGCGCGGATCGCCCAGGAGACCGGAGCCGCGGTCATCTTCGTGACCCACTCCATCCCGGAGGCCGTCTTCCTGGCCGACCGGGTCGTGGTGATGTCCGCGCGGCCCGGCCGGATCACCGGCCAGATCGTCACCGGGATCGCACGCGAGGTGACCCGCGACCAGAGCCTGCGGGAGGACCCCGCCTTCTTCGCCAAGGTCACCGAGGTGCGCGAGGCGCTGCATGGCGCCCCCGCGTCCGGCGGAGCGGAGGAGCGGTGAGCGCACCTGCCACCGAGCGGATCGGCAAGATCGTCGCCCCCGTCGTCGTCGGGGCGCTCGGCCTTGCCCTGTGGCAGTTCCTCGTCACGGTCGTGAAGGTCTCGCCGGTCCTGCTGCCTGGGCCCGAGCAGATCTGGCAGGAGTGGCAGGACAACAGCACCGCGATCCGCGAGGCGTTCTGGATCACCGGCACCAACGCCCTCTACGGCCTGGTGTTCGGCACCGTCGTCGGCATCGTCCTGGCCGCACTCGCGGCCTGGGCGCGGCTGATCGACGGGATGCTGGCCTTCGTGGTGGCCGGACTCGCGGTCATCCCGATCGTCGCCCTCGCGCCGGTGCTCAACTCGATGTACGGCGCCGACAGCCAGTACGGCCGCCGCGCGATCGCCGCGATCGCCGCGTTCGTCCCGGTCTACGTCAACACCGTGCGCGGGCTGCGGCAGACCACGCCACAGCACCGCGACCTCATGCACTCCTACTCGGCGTCGCCGTGGCAGACCTTCCGGTCACTCACGCTTCCCTCGGCCGCGCCGTTCATCCTCACCGGCATCCGGGTCGCCAGCTCGCTGGCGGTCATCTCCGCGCTGGTCGCCGAGTACTTCGGCGGACCCCGCAAGGGGCTCGGCAGCTTCATCTCCACCTCCGCCGCCACCAGCGCGTACGCCCGAGCCGGGGCGTACGTCATGGCGGCCATCGTGCTCGGACTGGTCGCCTACGTCGCCACTGTGCTGCTCGAACGACTCGTGCAGTGGCGACTGCCGGCCGGGGGGACCCGATGAGGTCCCCGCTCAACACCATTTGCGCAACTGGAAAGGGACACCCATGAGGAACTCGATGCGTCGCACCCTCGCGGCCGCAGTCACGGTGCTCACCGCGTCGGCCATGCTCGCCGGTTGCGGGAGCGACGACGGCAACGGCGAGGACGGCAGCGCCGGCGGCAACGGCGGCGGCGGCTGCAACACCGGCAACGACGTGACCCTGCAACTGCAGTGGCTTCCGCAGGCGCAGTTCGCCGGCTACTTCGCCGCCGTCGACCAGGGCTACTTCGAGGAGGAGGGCCTCAACGTCACGATCGTGCCCTCCGGCGGCGACATCGTGCCGCAGGACGCCGTCGCCAACGGCGACGCCGACTACGCGATCGCGTGGGTTCCGAAGGTGCTCGGCTCGATCGAGCAGGGAGCCGAGCTCACCGACATCGCCCAGATCTTCCAGCGTTCGGGCACCCTCCAGGTCTCGATGAAGGAGTCCGGCATCGAGTCGGTCGCCGACTTCGAGGGCAAGAAGATCGGCTCCTGGGGCTTCGGCAACGAGTGGGAGATCTTCGCCGCCATGGCCGCCGAGGGTCTCGACTCGGAGTCGGTGGAGATCGTGACCCAGGACTTCAACATGAACGCCTTCCTCCAAGGCGACATCGACGCCGCCCAGGCGATGACCTACAACGAGTACGCCCAGCTGCTGGAGTCGGAGAACCCCGACACCGGTGAGCTCTACCAGCCCGAGGACTTCAACGTCATCAGCTACGAGGACACCGAAGGTGCGATGCTGCAGGACGCGATCTGGGCCGACACGAACTGCCTGAAGGACGAGGCGTTCCAGGAGCGCACGGTCAAGTTCCTCAAGGCAGTCATCAAGGGCTGGGCCTTCGCCCGCGACAACGTCCAGGACGCCGCCGACATCACCATCGCCGCCGGCTCCAGCTGGGGTCCGAGCCACGAGCTGTGGATGGCCAACGAGACCAACAAGCTGATCTGGCCGGCCGAGAACGGCATCGGCGTCATCGACGAGGCCGCTTGGCAGAAGACCGTCGACGGCGCCCTGTCGGCGGTCAACGAGCAGGGCCAGAACCTCATCACCAACGAGCCGCCCGAGGGCTCCTACGACAACACCTACATCCAGCAGGCGATCGACGAGCTGGGTGACGAGGTCGACACCACCGGTGCCGACTACGAGCCGGTCGAGGTCACGCTCAACGCCGGAGGCAACTGATTCCGGTCGGGGCCGGCTCGCCGGCCCCGACCAGCACCCCTCAGACCAGCACCCCTCACAACCACCAGAGACACCAGCACCGCAGGAGGCCGATGATGACGGCGAGCGAGACCACACAAGACCTCGACGCCCAGACCAAGGAGCTCGACCGGGCCCACGTGTTCCACTCCTGGTCCGCCCAGGCGACCCTCGATCCGGCCGTCGTCGCCGGCGGCCTCGGCAGCCGGGTGTGGGACCACGAGGGCAACCAGTGGCTCGACTTCTCCAGCCAGCTGGTGAACGTCAACATCGGCCACCAGCACCCCGCTGTGGTCGCGGCGATCCAGGAGCAGGCCGGCAAGCTCGCCACCATCGCGCCGGCCACCGCCAACCTCGCCCGCGGCGAGGCCGCGCGCCGGATCGCCGACCGCGCGCCCGACGGCATGAACAAGGTGTTCTTCACCAACGGCGGCGCCGACGCCAACGAGAACGCCATCCGGATGGCGCGCCTGCACACCGGTCGCGACAAGGTGCTCTCGACCTACCGCTCCTACCACGGCAACACCGGCGCCGCGGTCGTGGCGACCGGCGACTGGCGTCGCGTGCCGAACGAGTACGCCAGGGGGCACGTGCACTTCTTCGGGCCGTTCCTCTACCGCAGCGAGTTCTGGGCGAGCACGCCGGAGGAGGAGACCGAGCGTGCCCTCCAGCACCTGCGCCGGGTGATCGAGTGCGAGGGCCCGGCCTCCATCGCCGCAGTGCTGCTCGAGACCATCCCCGGCACCGCGGGAGTGCTCGTGCCCCCGCCCGGCTACCTCGCCGGCGTCCGCGAGCTGTGCGACAAGCACGGCATCGTGATGATCCTCGACGAGGTGATGGCCGGCTTCGGCCGGTCGGGGGAGTGGCTGGCCCTGGACGCCTTCGAGGAGCTGAACGGCGCGGGACCGGACCTGATCACCTTCGCCAAGGGCGTCAACTCCGGCTACGTGCCGGTCGGGGGCGTGATCATCTCCGACGAGATCGCCGCCGACTTCGACGAGACGGTCTTCCCCGGCGGGCTCACCTACTCCGGGCACCCGCTCGCGGCGGCCTCCATCGTCGGTGCGCTCGACGCGATGGAGTCCGAGGGCATCGTGGCCAACGCCAAGCGAGTGGGCGCCGAGGCCATCGGCCCGGCACTGGCCGAGCTCGCCGACAAGCACCCGGTGATCGGCGAGGTCCGCGGCCTCGGCGTGTTCTGGGCCCTGGACCTGGTGGCCGATCCCGACACCCGCGAACCGATCTCGCCGGCCCTGATCGGGCTGGCCAAGAAGGAGTCGATGGCGCGCGGCCTGGTGCCGTTCGCCGCCGACAACCGGATCCACGTCGTCCCACCCTGTGTGGTCACCGACGACGAGGTCGCCGAAGCCATGGCGATCTATGACGAAGTGTTCACCGTTCTCGACAAGGAAGTCTCTTGATGTCTGACCTGCCCGTCCTCGACCACTGGATCGGCGGCGCCACCGCCACCGGCGACTCCGACCGCACCGGCCCGGTCTACGACCCGGCCCTCGGCGAGGTGACCAAGCACGTCCGGCTCGGCTCCGCCGCCGACGTCGACGCCGCCGTCGCGACCGCCCGCGAGGCCTTCTCCGGCGCCGACGGCTGGGGGCGCTCCTCGATCGCCAAGCGCCAGACGGTGATGTTCGCCTTCCGCGAGATCCTCAACTCCCGCCGCGACGAGCTCGCCGCCCTGCTCACCTCCGAGCACGGCAAGGTGCTCAGCGACGCCGCCGGCGAGGTCGCCCGCGGCATCGAGGTCGTCGAGTTCGCCTGCGCCATGCCGCAGGTCAACAAGGGCGCCTACTCGGAGTCGGTGTCCACCGGCGTCGACGTCTACTCCGTCAAGGAGCCGCTCGGCGTCGTCGGCATCATCAGCCCGTTCAACTTCCCGGCCATGGTGCCGATGTGGTTCTTCCCGCTGGCGATCGCGACCGGCAACACCGTCGTGCTCAAGCCCTCGGAGAAGGACCCCTCGGTCGCCAACTGGCTGGCCGCCGCCCTGTCCGAGGCCGGCCTGCCCGACGGCGTGTTCAACGTCGTCCACGGCGACAAGGAGGCCGTCGACGCGCTCCTGGAGCACCCCGACGTGGCCTCGATCTCGTTCGTCGGCTCGACCCCGATCGCGCAGTACGTCTACGAGACCGGAACCAAGCACGGCAAGCGCGTGCAGGCACTGGGCGGCGCGAAGAACCACATGCTGGTGCTCCCCGACGCCGATCTCGACCTGGCCGCCGACGCCGCCGTCAACGCCGGCTTCGGCTCCGCCGGGGAGCGGTGCATGGCGGTCTCGGTGCTGCTCGCCGTCGACCCGGTCGGCGATGCGCTCGTCGAGAAGATCACCGAGCGGATGGGCAAGCTCGTCACCGGCGACGGCCGCAAGGGCGCCGACATGGGGCCGCTCATCACCCGGGAGCACCGCGACAAGGTGGCCGGCTACCTCGACGTCGCCACCGACGACGGCGCCTCGGTCGTCGTCGACGGCCGAGGGGTGGAGGCCGACGGCGCCGCCGACGGCTTCTGGCTCGGCCCCTCGCTCGTCGACAACGTCGGCACCACCTCGACCGTCTACACCGACGAGATCTTCGGCCCCGTGCTCTCGATCGTCCGCGTCGGCTCCTACGACGAGGGCCTGGCCCTGATCAACAGCGGCCAGTACGGCAACGGCACCGCGATCTTCACCAACGACGGCGGCGCCGCCCGCCGCTTCCAGCAGGACGTCGAGGTCGGCATGATCGGCATCAACGTCCCGATCCCGGTCCCGGTCGCCTACCACTCCTTCGGCGGCTGGAAGGCCTCGCTCTTCGGCGACTCCAAGGCCTACGGCCCCGCCGGCATGGACTTCTTCACCCGCGAGAAGGCCGTCACCTCCCGCTGGCTCGACCCCAGCCACGGCGGCCTGAACCTGGGCTTCCCGCAGAACACCTGAGCTGGAGCCGGACCCCTCCGGCTCCGCGCACGGCCCCGTCGCTTCGGGGGGAGCGGCGGGGTCGTGCATGTCTCGACCCGTCTCTCCGCCGGAGGTTGAGCAAGCGAGCGCAAGCGAGCGCCGACGAAACCCCGGCAACCGTCCTTGCCAGCGTTGGCGAGGTCGGTTGCGAGGTTTCGTCGGCGCCGACGAGTTCGTTCCTCACTCGTCGGCTTGCTCAACCTCCACCCGTCGCAGCTCCTGCGGCCGGACGTTCCTCAGCCGGACGGCTTGCTCAACCTCCGGGGAGCCGACTCACCGCCCGCTCGACGGCGTCGAGGTCGTCGGTGGCGGGCAGGAACTGGTGAGGGTGCTCGAGGAGGTGGTCGATGATCAGCTGCATCGGCACGGGTCGGTGCGGGCTGCGGCTGTCGCCGATCTCCAGCACCGCTGTCCCGGGAGGCGCGAGTGCGGTGAGGTGGAGAGCCGAGCCCGAACTCCCAGCGACGATCCGGGCGCCGGCCATGCACCTGATCTGGTCGTCGATCGAGAGCAGCTCCGGCGCGACGACGTCGAAGCCGGCCCGGGCGAAGAGGGCGTCGAGAGCGCGGTCCCGCTCCGGGGTGGAGCGGTCGCGGCCGGGGTCGTCGGCGCGCCGCGCCTGGTTGAACCGGGTACGCGAGAGGTAGATGCGAGCCGACGGCGACCGCGTCGGCGCGAACGGTGCAGCGATGCGGCGCCAGACCTCCGCCGCCTGCGGATGGCCCCAGCCGTTGGCGACGACCGCCCGGGACGGCACGACGAGGCGCTCGACGTGCGCTGCCCGGCGGGCGCCCACGATCGAGACCGGCAGGTCCGCGAAGCCGGCCAGATCGAGGAGGCGGCGCATCCACGGCTCCGGCTCGGTCGTGCCGCGCAGGTACTTGTGGAAGACGAGGCCGTCGAGCCCGGGGACGTCGGGCCACAACGTCGTCAGGGTCTCGACCAGGAAGTGCCCGAAGTGCTGGATCCAGTGCCCCCCGTACAGCCACGTGCCGGCGTGCTCGCGCATCCGCCCGCCCAGCCGCAGGTTGGACGGATCCGCGGCCACCCACGGGTGCCCCGGAACCGCGAACTTCTGCGACGACTCCACCAGACGCCCGGAGCCGTCGTAGACGGCGCCGCGCAGGTACCGGTTGGGACGCCCGATGGTCCGCAGCTGGCCGAGCTCCCACGGCGACAGGTGCGCACCCTCGATGGTCTGGACGCTCGGGACATCGAGCGGCTCGAGCGGGAGCGAGGGAACCTGCACAGGCGCACCGTAAGCGATCCGGGCGAGGATCCCCGGGATCGGCTGACCCCCGCTCCGAGCGCAGGAGAGAATGCCGTGTGGCCGATCCCTCCGTCGACGTACGAGCGCTGAGCGTGCACTTCGGCCCGGTGGCCGCAGTGGACGGCGTCGACCTGACCGCCGAGGCCGGACAGTCGGCGGCCCTGCTCGGACGCAACGGTGCCGGGAAGTCGACGACGATGCGGGTCCTGGCAGGCGTGGTGCCACCGACGTCGGGGTTCGTGCAGGTGGCCGGATGGGACGTGCGCTCCCACCCGCTGCGCGTGAAGCAGGCCGTCGGCTACTGCCCCGACGTCGGCGGCCTGGTGCCTCGGGCGACGCCCTGGGAGCACCTCCAGCTCGCGGCGCGGCTGCGCCGGATGCGCGACTGGCAGCCGCGAGCCCGCACGATGCTGGAGCGTTTCGGGCTCGACGAGGTGGCGCACCGGGTCACTGCCGGGTTCTCCCACGGGATGGGCCGCCGGCTCAGCGTGGTGCTCGCCGCCTGGCACGACCCCGAGGTGCTGCTGCTCGACGAGCCCTTCGACGGCGTCGACCCGATCGGCGTCGAGGCCACCTTGGAGGTCGTCAGCGACGCCCGGGCGCGCGGCGCCTGCGTGATCGTCTCGACCCATCTGCGGGAGCTGGCGGTGCAGGCGTGCACCACGGTCAGCGTCCTGCGCGGCGGCGCGCGGGTCGCGACGGTGCCGGCCGACGAGATGCTCGGCGAGGAGGGAGCACGTGCCTACCGCGGCCTCCTCGACTGATCGCTGGCGGGCGGTCGCCGACGTGGGGCACCTGGTGCGCTTCCGCGTGTCCTCGGTGCGCTGGGGGCCGCTGCTGGCAGGCGCCCTGCTCTTCGGCGTGCTCACCGTGGGCGCCGCGGTGATCCCGGCCCACCTGGACGGCGCCGGCGGCGCCGGGCGCGCCTTCGACGTCACCCTGCTGCTCCCCACCGTGCTCGCCGGCTTCGTCCTGCTCGCCGCGGTCGCGGCGGCGTCCTCGGCGGGCGGCCGGGAGCTGCTCGCCAGAGAACCCGCGGCGATCCATCCGATCAGCCCCACGACCGACCACCTCGGCGCGCTGCTCCTGGCCCCGTTCAACGTCGCCTGGCTGGTCCAGGGCTGGCTGCTGCTCGGCATCACCGCGTTCGCGGTAGGGCTCGACGGGCTCGTCTGGGCCCAGGCCATCGCGGTGGCCTGGATCCTCACCGCCACAGCACTCGGGCAACTGCTGGCCTGGGCCCTCGAGGCGATCCGCCGCACCCGGCACGGCATCCTCGCCGTGCGCCTGGCGGCGTTGGTCCTCTGCGCGAGCGTGGTCGCGCTCCACCTCACCGACCGGCTCGTGGATCTGCTCGACCGGCTGCCGACCCGCTGGGTGCTCCTCGCGATGCTCGAGGAGGGACCCACCCTCCGCTGGCTGGTCACGCTGCTGGGCACGCTCGCCGTCGCGATCGTGCTCGTCGTCGCAGGCGCCTATCCGGCCCACCTGGCGGCTCGGCGGCCCTCCCGCGACGAGGCCCGGGTGGAGGCCGAGAGCTTCCGGCCGCGCCGAGACGCCGCCAGCGACCTCGGGACCCTGGTGCGGATCGATCGCGGGTCGGTCTGGCGAGCGGTGCCGATGCGTCGTGGCCTCTTCGTGATGGCGCTCGGGCCCACCCTGGTCGCCCTGCTCGGTGGCCTGGAGTGGTCGATGATGACCGTGCTCCCCGGCCTCGTCGCGGCCGGCGGCGCGCTGCTCTACGGCGTCAACGCGTGGTCCCTCGACCAGCGGGGTGCGCTGTGGCGCGAGAGCCTCCCGGTCTCACCGGCCGTCGTCTTCGACGCCCGGGCCTACGTGCTCGCCGAGTTCCTCGTCCTTGCCTCGCTCGGCACGCTCGTGGTGGCCGGCCTGCGCGCCGGGATCCCGTCGCCGACCGAGGTCGTCCTGCTCCTCGCGACCCTCGTGGTGGTGACCGTCCAGGTCGTCGGCGCCGCGATGCGGTGGTCGGCGAGTGCACCGTACGCCGTCGACCTGCGCTCGGCCCGTTCCACGCCGGCGCCGCCCGCGGTGATGCTGACCTATGCCCTCACGCTCGCCCTCACCACCACCTGCACCGGGATCCTGTTCTCGGCGCTGGCCGAGCTCGGCCGCTGGGACCTGGCGCTGCTGGCGGCGGTCGCGATGCTCGCCTGGTCGGCCGAGCGCCTCCTCCGCACCCGCCGCGGCTGGCTCGACCCGGCCGAGCGGGCGCGGGTGGTGCTCGCCGTGTCGGCGTGATGACAACCCAATGAGGCGCTCGTGCGTGGCACAGACATGAGACAACGACACGCCATCGCCGCCGCGCTCGCCGCGGCCCTCCTGACCGCCCCCCTGTCCGGCGTCGCCGCACCGGCCGCACCGGCCGCATCGGCCGAGCCGGCCGCACCGCGCACCGAGGGATATGGCACCTCGCCCCAGACCCTCCACGGTTCGGCCGACGACCTCGCCCTGCGGGGCGTGCGCGTCGTCGAACGCCGCGGCGGGGACCGCATCGTCATCAGGTTCCGCGGGAACGGGAGGCCCGGCGCGGTGGTGCACTACGTCCGCCGGGCGGTCGCCGACGGCAGTGGTGAGGTCCTCGACGTCGCGGGCGGCGCGATTCTCCAGGTCGACGTCGCCGGCACCCCGCTCACCCGGCACCAGCGTCCGGTGCACGTCCGCACCGGCGGCGATCTGGTCGACGTCGAGGCGGCCGGCCCCTTCGAGGGCTACACCCAGGTCTTCCTCGGCCTCGAGGAGCGCACCGCGTTCCGCGCCAAGGCACGCTCCGGCCCCTCGCGGATCGTGATCGACCTCAAAAACTGAGTGACCTCCCCGGGAGCCGACTGGGCGGCCTATCCCTGAACTTGTCGGGCGGGATATCGGCCCCCAAGTTCATACTTCCCCGGTCGACCGGGGAAATCCCGGCCCCGTCAGGCCGCCGCACAGGTGGCCTGCGCCTCGCCGAGCGCACGAGCCGCGTCGGTGTCGGAGCGGCCGGTGAGGGTGTCGATGACGCCGGCGCGGACGGCGTCTGCGGGGACGGCCGCGTCGAAGCAGGTCTTGAAGGCGGCCGGGTCGACGCCGGTGATCGCGCGGGCCGCGGTGGTCGCGTAGTCGGCGCAGGCGTCGAAGGCATCGAACCAGGCGCCGGCGACGTCGACGGTGAGCAGCGGCGCCGCCGGGCTCACCTGACCTTTGTCGTCGACGACCTCGGCGCCCACGAGCTCCTCGAGCGAGACGGCGTCGAGCAGGTGGTCGGCGAAGCACTCGCCCTCGGCGCGGACGGCGGCACCGGTCGCGCCGTCGGCATAGCGCTCGACCAGTCCGGCCCGGACGACGTCGACCTGCGGCGGGTGGTCGTCGTCCTGCTGGAGGTCGGCGTCGCAGGCCGTCGTCGCGCCGAGCGCGAGGGCGAGCGCAGCCAGCCAGATCCCGCCACGTACGCCACGCACGCGGACGATCCTGCCACGCGAGGTCGCCGCCGGTTACCGTGCCCGCGTGCACATCGCATCTTCTCCTGGTCCCCAGGCGGCCAGCTCCAAGCCGACCGCCACCAGGCAGGTGGACCCCAACCCGGCGCGTCCGGTCCGCGACGAGGACGCCTTCGACGCCGCCGCCGTGGCCCGGTGGTTGCGGCGCGGCCCCATCGAGGAGGTGCGCCAGTTCGCCGGAGGTGCCTCCAACCTCACCTACCTGCTGCGCTTCGAGTCCGGTCCCGACCTGATCCTGCGCCGCCCGCCCCAGGGCACGAGGGCCAGCGGCGCGCACGACATGGG
Organism: Nocardioides epinepheli; assembly: GCF_037936805.1. Lineage (NCBI taxonomy): Bacteria > Bacillati > Actinomycetota > Actinomycetes > Propionibacteriales > Nocardioidaceae > Nocardioides > Nocardioides epinepheli. The sequence continues at coordinate 183,700 of NZ_JBBMMC010000007.1, forward strand.
CCGGGAGTACGACGTCCAGCGAGCGCTGCGCCCGGTCTTCCCCTACGTACCCGAGATGGTCGGGCACTGCCAGGACGACTCGGTGATCGGCTCGCAGTTCTACGTCATGGAGCGGGTCGAGGGGCTGATCCCGCGTACCGACTTCGCGACCCCGATCGCCGCGGACGCCACCGACGCCCTGTGCGCGGACGCCCTCGACGTCCTGGTCGCACTGCACGGCGTTGACGTCACCGCCGTGCCCGAGCTGGCGCGGCTCGGCAAGGGCGACGGGTACGTCGCCCGCCAGGTGAGCGGCTGGACCCGACGGTTCGCCGACGCCCGCACCGCCGAGACCGGCGACTGGTCCGACGTCACCGACTGGCTCGCCGTGCACCAGCCCGCCGACGTCGGCCAGGTGCTCATCCACAACGACTACCGGCTCGACAACCTGGTGCTCGACCCCGACACGCTCGCCGTGGAGGCCGTCCTCGACTGGGAGATGGCGACGGTCGGCGACCCGTTCATGGACCTGGGAAGCGCCCTGGCCTACTGGGTGGAGGCCGACGACGATCCCCTGTTCCAGCAGTTCCGGCGCCAGCCCACCACGACGCCGGGCATGTGGACCCGCGCCCAGCTCGTCGAGGGCTACTGCGCCCGCACCGGTCGCGAGCTCCCGGCCGAGGCGTGGCTGTTCTACGAGGTGTTCGGGCTGTTCCGGCTGGCGGTGATCGCCCAGCAGATCTGGTACCGCTACGCGAACGGGCAGACCACCAACGAGGCCTACGCCGTCTTCGGGCCTGCGGTCGCGGCGCTCGAGGAGCGCTGCCGGCGTCTGCTGCGCGACGCGGGAGTGATCGACTGATGGGCCTGGTGCTGCTGGTCCGCCACGGCCAGGCCTCCTTCGGGACCGACGACTACGACGTCCTGTCCGAGACCGGTTGGGTCCAGGGCGCCCGGCTCGGCTCGTGGGTCTCCGAGCGGGAGGCGACGCCGAGCCTGCTGGTGCGCGGCGGCATGCGCCGCCACCGCGAGACCCTCGAGGCGATGGCGCAGGCGGCCGGCTGGGACCTGGCCGGCTCGGTGGTCGACCCCGACTGGGACGAGTTCGACCACCTCTCGGTCATTGCCGGCTACGACGGCCCCTCCGAGCCGGACGCCGGGCACGACCGTCGTGCCTTCCAGCGGCTCTTCGAGCGTGCCACCGAGCGGTGGACCGCCGGCGAGGGGACGCACGAGGAGACCTACGCCGGATTCACCGACCGGGTGCTCGGAGCGCTCGGCCGGGCCTCGGACGCCGCCGGGCCAGGTCGCACCGCCGTGGTGGTCACCTCGGGCGGGGCGATCGCCGTCGTGTGCGCGGCCCTGGCCGACCCGGAGGCCGACCCGGCCGGCCGGGCGCGCCTGTGGCAGCGCTTCAACACCGTGGTGGTCAACACCTCGATCACCAGGGTGGTCGTCGGGTCTACCGGGTCGCGACTGCTGACCTTCAACGAGCACCCGCACCTGGACGCCGACACGCTCACGTACCGGTGAGCCGATCACCGGATCGATCACTGGCCCGATCACTGGCCCGATCGCTGGCCCGATCGTTGGCACGTCCAGTGCTCGCGGCAGCGGTGGCGCTCGGGCTCGCCCTCGTCGTCGCCGGATGTGACTCCGGCCCGCCCAAGGACGAGCCCGCAGGCGGTGAGGAGTCCTCCGCGGCGCCCGAGCCGGACGTGCTGCCCAAGCGGCGGGCGTTCACCGTGGCGACGTTCAACGTGCTCGGCGCCAGCCACACCTCGCCCGGCGGCGGCGCCGCCGAGTACTACCCGCCGGCCCGGGAGCGGGTGGCCGGAGCACTCGCCCGGATCAGGCAGTACCGGCCCGACATCCTCGGCCTCCAGGAGCTCCAGGGCGCGCAGGCGGCGGCCTTCCGGCGGCGCCTCGGTGACCGGTACGGCTACGCCGGCAACCTCGACAATGCCGTGATGTGGCGGCGCGCGGAGTTCGAGCTCGTCGAGCAGAGCACCCTCTCGGTGCCCTACTTCTACGACAACCTGCGCGAGATGCCGGTCGTGGTGCTCGAACGCAAGCGTGGCGGCGAGCTGATCACGGTGCTCAGCGTGCACAACCCCGCCGACGTCCGCGGCGATGCCTCCGACAACCGGCTGGAGGCCCAGCGCCGCGAGCGCGCGTTCGTCGTGTCCGAGCGGGAGCGTGGACGCCACGTGCTGCTGGTCGGCGACCTGAACGCCGAGGAGGACGCGTTCTGCGCCCTCACCGAGGGCGGGGCGATGCGCGCGGCCAACGGCGGCTCCCACGGCGACGCCGGTTGCGAGCCACCCTCGGATGCCGGCATCGACTGGATCCTGGGCGCCGGCGTCGACTTCAACGGCTACCTGTCCGACGACTCCACCAGGGACGACAAGGTCTCCGATCACCCGTTCGTCGTCGCGACGGTGCGGCGTCTGACATAGCCGTGGCGGTCGGTAAGGTCCAGCCACGTGGAGGATCAGGTCGTCAACGCCATCGTGGCGATCGTGCTCGGCTCGGTGGCCGCCGTCGTCCTGCTGGTGCCGACCGCGGCCTACCAGTACCGCCTCGACGGCAAGCTACAGCCGAAGGATCTGCTCGTCCTGGTGGCCAGTGCGATCTACTCGCTCTCGCTGTGGACCTACACCCTGCTGCCGATGCCCGAGCCCGGCAGCTACCGCTGCCAGGGCCGTCAGCTCATCCCGTTCCACACGATCAGCGGTATCTGGACCGACGCCGGCGCCGCCGACCACACGCTGCAGATCGGCCAGGTCGGACTCAACGTCCTGCTGTTCGTCCCGCTGGGCTATTTCCTGCGCGTCATCGTCAAGCGCGGGGTCGTGACCTCCCTGGTCGTCGGGCTCGGCGTATCCCTGCTCATCGAGTTCACCCAGAACACCGGGGTAAGGGGTCTCTACGACTGCCCGTACCGCCTCTTCGACGTCGACGACCTGATCCTCAACACGCTCGGCGCCGTGGTCGGATCGATGCTGTCCTACGTCTTCCTCGACCGCCGCGACGACAGCACTCCGCCACTGCCCACCTCGGTGACCCTCGGGCGCAGGGTGACCGGGCTGGTCTGCGACGTGATCTTCTCGGGGCTGGTCGGTGGTGCGGCCTCGGCGGTGTACCGCGGATTCACCCTCTACGGGCCCGGGACCTACGACCTCGACGTCCGCCTGGCCATCCTGGTCGGCGTCCCCTTCCTGATCCAGGCGGCGTGCGTGCTCGGGGCGGGACGCACGGTCGGGGAGTACGTCGTCGCGGTGCGCACCGTCCGCCCGGGCGCCGGGGCCATGCCCCTACGACGCCTGGTCAAGCTCCTCGTGGGCCCCACCCCGCTTTTCGTGCTGGTCTGGCTCGCGATCCACTACAACAGCCTGTGGCCGGTGCTGGCCTTCGTGGTGCTCGCGGTGGTCAACGTCGTGGTCGCCTGGCGGACCGAGCAGCACCGGGGGCTGAGCAACCTGGTCGCCGGACTCGACCTGCGGATCGCCACCGACGAGGCGCTGCACCGGGCGGACCCAGAGGCACAACAGACCCCCACCTAGGGTGTCGGTATGGATCAGGACATCGCGACCTGGACACCCCAACAGGTGGACGACGACGCGTGGCTGCTCGTGCGCCCCGGCGCGCGGCGCCGGGTCCGCCAACTCGGCGGGCCCGAGGTGCAGGCCAGCATCGTCTACCAGCCGCGCTCGGCCCGGGTGCGGCAGGGACGGTTCGAGCGGGCGGTCAGCGAGTTCCTCGGACGCGAGCACTCCGCCTGGCTGCTGCGCCAGGTGCGCGCCAACGTGGTGCTCGACGTCGGCGCCAACAAGGGCCAGTACGCCCAGAGCCTGCGGCGCAACGGCTACCGGGGGCGGATCGTGTCCTTCGAGCCGGTGGCCCACCTGGTGAAGCGGCTGGAGGAGCTCTCGGCCTCCGACCCCGACTGGCAGGTCGTCCCGTGCGCCCTCGGCGACGAGGAGGGCACCGCGGAGATCAACATGACGCCGGGACCGCTCAGCTCGCTGCTGCCGGCCAGCGAGTTCGGCCGCGAGTGGGCCGACAACCTCAGCAAGACCACCACCGAGACCATCTCCATCCGGCGCCTGGCCGACGTGTGGGACGAGGTGATGGCCGGCGTCGAGGACCCGCGGCCCTTCCTCAAGATGGACACCCAGGGCTATGACCTGGAGACCTTCCGCGGCGCCGGCGACAAGGTGCGGCTCCTGCTCGGTCTCCAGTCGGAGGTCGCGATGGTGCCGATCTACGACGGCATGCCGCGGATGGCCGAGATGCTCACCACCTACGAGGCGGCCGGCTTCGAGACCACCGGGCTGTTCTCGGTCAACCGCGACCGCCAGTCGCTGCGCGCCATCGAGTTCGACCTGATGATGGTCGGGCCCGCGTTCGAGCCGCGCGACTGACGACCCGGCTCGCGCTCACAGGAACCACACAGACACTCCACACGCCCGTCACCGCGGGCGTAGGCAGATTCGCCTTGTCAGCAACTCCGGTTGCTCCAGATCCGACAAGGAGTGTCGCCCATGAGCACCATCCCCCAGCCCGACCAGACCCCCGACGGACCCGCCTACGACGGGCGCCGGCTCGCCCGGCCCGACGACGAGGTCGTCGACCAGGGCGCCGGCTTCGACGTCGTCACCCTGCTGACCCGGCGACGCCTGCTGGGCGTCCTCGGGATCGGAGCCGGCGCGGTCGCCCTCGCCGCGTGCTCCGGGGCCGGTGGCTCGAGCGGCCCGAGCGGCTCGAACGCCTCGGACAGCGCAGGCGGCTCCGGCGCTACGTCCGACGGGGAGATCCCACAGGAGACCAACGGGCCCTACCCGGCCGACGGCACGACCGAGGTGAACGTGCTGGAGGAGTCGGGCATCGTCCGCAGCGACGTCACCTCCAGCCTCGACGGCGGCGCGACCGCCCTCGGTGTGCCGCTGTCGCTCACCTTCACCGTCACCGACCTGGCCGATGACGGCGCGCCCTTCGAGGGGGTCGCGGTCTACATGTGGCAGTGCGACGCCAACGGCGGCTACTCGATGTACTCCTCCGGACTGGAGGACGTGACCTACCTGCGCGGTGTGCAGGTCGCCGACGCCGAGGGAGCGGTGACCTTCCAGACCATCGTCCCCGCCTGCTACTCCGGGCGCTGGCCCCACATCCACTTCGAGGTCTACCCAGACGCCGCGTCGGCCACCGACGTCGAGAACGCGATCGCCACCTCCCAGCTCGCCTTTCCCCAGGACCTGGTCGAGGCGGTCTACGCCCTCGACCTCTATCCCGGCTCCGCCGACAACCTCTCCCAGGTCTCCCTCGAGACCGACGGCATCTTCGGCGACGGCTACGAGCTGGAGATGGGCACCTTCACCGGTGACCCGAGCGCCGGGTACGTCGGGTCGCTGGCCGTCGCGATCGACACGACCACCGAGCCCGCGTCCGCGGGAGGCCCGGCCGGCGGTGCTGGTGCTCCCGGCGGCCAGCCGCCGAACGGCGCGCCCGAGCCCCCGTCCAACTGATCACTCCCACACCCACCCGACTCTCAGGAGAACTCCCATGTTGCAGAACCTCACTGGATGGCACGCCCTGGTGATCCTCGCGATCGTGCTGCTCGTCTTCGGCTCCGCCAAACTCCCCGCGCTCGCCAAGGGCGTCGGCCAGTCCGTGCGGATCCTCAAGGACGAGGTGCACGAGCCGACCACGGGTCCGCGCGACTCATGACGGCCGCGATCAGCGAGCCCCCGATCGCCCGAGGCACCATGCCGCTGGCCGGTCATCTGCGCGAGGCCCGTCGCCGCTCGCTGCGGGCGGCGACCGCCCTGCTGATCGCGGTCGTGGCGGGCTACCTGGTCGCCGACCCGATCCTCGATCTGCTGCGCCGGCCGATCGACGAGCTCGCCGCCTCCCGCGAGGCGACTCTCAACTACGACACCGTCACCGCGGCGTTCGACCTCAAGCTCAAGATCGCGGTGTTCGCCGGCGTCGTGCTCTCCAGCCCGGTCTGGATCGCCGAGCTCTTCGCGTTCGTGACGCCCGGACTGACCCGTCGCGAACGCCGTGCCACCTACGGCTTCCTGGCCGCAGCACTCCCACTGTTCGCCGCCGGGTGCACCTTCGGGTTCCTGATCTTCCCGCACATGGTCCGCGTGCTCGCCGGGTTTTCGGCCACCGAGGACGCCACGATCCTCACCGCTACCTACTACGTCGACTTCGTGCTGCGGGTCGTGCTGGCCACCGGCATCGCGTTCGTGCTGCCGGTGTTCGTGGTCGCCCTCAACCTGCTCGGAATCCTCTCGGCGCGCACCCTGCGTCGCAGTTGGCGGATCATCGTGGTGCTCATCGCGCTGTTCAGTGCCCTGGTCACCCCGGCCGCCGACATGATGTCGATGTTCTTCGTCGCCCTTCCGATGACGGTGCTGTTCGGCGCCGCGCTGGTGATCTCCCACGTTCACGACCATCGCGCGGCCGGCCGCCACGAGAGGGGTGCGGCATGTTCGGCCTGACCTTCGAGAAGCTGTTCCTGGTGACGCTCGTGGCCGGGTTCGTGATCGGCCCGCACCGCCTGCCGGCGTGTGCCCAACAGCTCCGGGACCTGATCCACGGCGTGCGCGGCTATCTCGACACCGCCCGCGCCAGCGCTCTGCGGGCCGAATGGGAGGCGCTCGACGTCGGGCAGTACGACCCGCGCCGGATCGCGCGAGAGGCGTTCGCCCCTCCCGGCGCGGAGGAGGCCCCGAGAACGCAGTACCTCGTGAGCGGGACGGCGGCCCATCCCCGCGTCCGAATTAACAAACAGCCTTGACTGTTTGTTAATGGCGCGGCAGGGTGCTGCTCGTGAGCACCGCTGCGACCTCGCGCATCCCTCAGGAGGAGCGCACTCGCGCGATGCGCGCCCGGCTGCTCGACGCCACCGTGGAGTGCCTGGTCCAGCACGGCTTCGCGGGGACCTCCACGACGATGGTCTCCGAGCGGGCCGGAGTCAGTCGTGGAGCCCAGCTCCACCACTTCCCGAGCAAGAACGCACTCGTCGTCGCGGCGGTCGAGCACCTGACCGAGCTGCGCGGGGCCGAGCTCGCCGCCGCGGCCGCCGCGCTGCCCACCGGCCCGCGCCGGACCCGGGCGGTCCTGACGATGCTGGGCGACCACTTCGCCTCGCCGGTGTTCGTCGCCGCCCTCGAGCTCTGGGTGGCCGCGCGCACCGACGAGTCGCTGCTGGCCGCGGTCGCTCCGCTGGAGCAGCGGGTCGGCCGGGAGGCCCACCGCCTGGTGGTCGAGGCGCTCGGTGCGGACGAGTCCCAGCCCGGCGTCCGCGAGCTGGTGCAGGCCACCCTCGATCTCGTGCGCGGCCTCGGCCTGGCCACCACGATCACCGACGACACCCGGCGCCGGCGCCGGATCCTCGACCAGTGGGCGCTCGTGCTCGACGCCCAGTTAGGCGTTGCTCGATGACCGATCTGCTCGACGGCCTGCTCGCCGACCTCGACGCCGAGGGCGACCGGCTCCGCGCCGCCGTCGCCTCGCTCGACGACACCGGCTGGGCGACGCCGACCCCGGCGCCGGGCTGGAGCGTGGCCGCCCAGATCGGCCACCTCGCCTGGACCGACGACGCCGCCATGCGCGCCGCGCGCTCCCACGAGGACAAGGGCCCGTGGGACGAGCTGGTGCTCGCCGCCCTGGCCGACCCGGCCGGAGCCGTCGACGCCGCCGCGCTCGAGTACGCCGCCCTCCCGCCCGCCGAGCTGCTGGCCCGCTGGGACGCCGGACGCGCGGGCCTGGCGCAGGCGCTCCGTGCCGTGCCCGACGGCGTCAAGATGCCGTGGTTCGGTCCGCCGATGGCGGCGGCCTCGATGGCGACCGCCCGATTCATGGAGACCTGGGCGCACGGGCTCGACGTCTACGACGCGCTCGGCCTCGATCCGCAGATCACCGACCGGATCCGCCACGTCGCGCACCTGGGCGTGCGCACCCGCCGCTTCGCGTTCGCCGCCCAAGGGCGCGAGGCGCCCGAGACGGAGGTCCGCGTCGAGCTCGCCGCGCCGAGCGGCGAGGTCTGGACCTGGGGCCCCGACGACGCCGCCGAGCGGGTCACCGGCCCGGCCGCCGACTTCTGCCGGCTGGTGACCCAGCGGGTCCACCGTGCCGACACCACGCTGGTCGCCGAGGGGCCCGGGGCCGATGCCTGGCTCGACATCGCCCAGTGCTTCGCCGGCCCACCCGGACCGGGCCGAGAGGCCGCCCATGGCTGACCCGCTCCTGGTCGGCAACTGCTCCGGCTTCTACGGCGACCGGCTCAGCGCGATGCGCGAGATGGTGGAGGGCGACGTCGCGGGCCGGGCGCTCGACGTCCTCACCGGCGACTACCTGGCCGAGCTGACGATGCTGATCCTGGGGCGCGACCAGCTCAAGGACGCCTCCCTCGGCTACGCCCGCACCTTCGTGCGCCAGGTCGAGGACTGCCTCGGCCTCGCCCTGGAGCGCGGCATCCGGATCGTGGCCAACGCTGGAGGTCTGAACCCGGCCGGGCTCGCCGACCGGCTGCGCGAGGTCGCCCGCGGGCTGGGCCTCGATCCCGCCATCGCACACGTCGAGGGCGACGACCTCCGCGCCCGGGCGACCGAGCTCGGATTCGACGGGGCGCTCACCGCCAACGCCTACCTCGGCGGCTTCGGGATCGCCGCCGCGCTGCGCGAGGGCGCCGACGTGGTGGTCACCGGCCGGGTCACCGACGCCTCGCTCGTGGTCGGCGCCGCCGCCGCCCACCACGGCTGGACGGCGGCCGACCACGACGCGCTCGCCGGCGCCGTCGTCGCCGGGCACGTGCTTGAGTGCGGCACCCAGGCCACCGGCGGCAACTTCTCCGGCTTCCTCGGCCTGCCCGCCGACACCCTCGCCGGGCGCCCCCTCGGCTTCCCGCTCGCCGAGATCGCCGAGGACGGCTCGAGCGTCATCACCAAGCAGGACGGCACCGGCGGCGCGGTGAGCGTCGACACCGTCACCGCCCAGCTGGTCTACGAGATCCAGTCCGCCCGCTACCTCGGCCCCGACGTCATCACCCGTCTCGACACGATCGAGCTCGCGCAGGCCGGACCCGACCGGGTAGCGATCTCCGGCGTCCGCGGCGAGGCGCCGCCGCCGGACCTCAAGGTGTGCGTCAACACCTTCGGCGGCTTCCGCAACACCATGGAGCTGGTGCTCACCGGCCTCGACGTCGACGCCAAGGCCGACTGGGTGCGCGCCCAGCTCGACGGCGCGATCACCGCCGCGTCGGTCACCTGGACCCGCACGCCGCTCCCGGCGCCCGACGCCGACACCGAGGAGGGCGCCTCGTGCCTGCTGCGGTGCACCGTCCGCGATCCGGAGGCCGCGCCGGTCGGCAAGGCGTTCACCGCGCCGCTGGTCGAGCTCGCGCTCGGCTCCTACCCCGGCTTCACGATGACCACCCCGCCCAGCGCGGCGACGCCGTACGGCGTCTACCGCCCCGCCTACGTCGCCCGCGAGGAGGTCGAGCAGGTCGTGGTCCACGCCGACGGGCGTCGCGAGCCGATCGCCGGACCGACCACGTTCTCGGTCGCGGACGAGATCGACGAGGTGCCTGCGGCGACCGGTGAGGTCCCGAACGGTGGCGAACGACGTCCGCTGGGCACCTTCGTCCACGCCCGTTCCGGCGACAAGGGCGGCGACGCCAACCTCGGCCTGTGGGTCGCCCACGACGACTCCCCGCTCCGGTCCGAGCGCGTGGCCTGGCTGCTCTCCCTCGTCACGCCCGACCTGGTGCGGACGCTGATCCCCGAGGCCGCCGACCTGCCCGCCGACGCCGTGGAGGTCCATCCGCTTCCGCGGCTCGGCGCCGTCAACGTGCTGATCCGCGGCCTGCTCGGCGAGGGCGTGGCCTCCTCCACCCGATTCGACCCGCAGGCCAAGGGCCTCGGGGAGTGGGTCCGCTCCCGCCACGTCGCGATCCCGGAGGCGCTGCTGTGAACGCCCACGAGCTCGGCGCGGAGTTCACCCGCCGGGAGATCCTGCCCCACCTGCAGCAGTGGGAGGACGACGGCGAGGTGCCCCGCGCGCTGCACCGCGCCGCCGCCGAGCACGGCCTGCTCGGCGTCGGCATCGCCGAGGACGTCGGCGGCTCGGGCGGCGACCTGCTCGACAGCATCGACCTCCAGGAGGGGATGTTCGCCGCGGGCGCGTCGTCGGGGCTCATGGCCGCGCTGTTCACCCACGGCATCGCTCTGCCGCACATCATCGCCAGTGGCGACGCCGACCTGATCGACCGCTTCGTCCGGCCCACCCTGGCCGGCGAGACCATCGGCTCCCTGGCGATCACCGAGCCCGACGCCGGCTCCGACGTCGCCTCGATCCGCACCACCGCCCGCCGCGGGACGGACGCAGACGGCGACCACTACGTCGTCGACGGCACCAAGACCTTCATCACCTCCGCCGGCCGGGCCGACTTCGTCACCGTCGCGGTCCGCACCGGCGATGCCGGACACGGCGGGCTCAGCCTGCTCGTCGTGGAGAAGGGCACCCCCGGCTTCAGCGTCGACCGCACCCTGCGCAAGATGGGCTGGCACTGCTCCGACACCGCCGAGCTCGGCTTCGCCGACGTGCGGGTGCCGGCCGCCAACCTCGTCGGCGAGGAGGGCGGCGGATTCGTCGTGATCGCCGAGCAGTTCGTCGTCGAACGACTCTCGCTGGCCGTGCACGGCTACGGGATCGCCGGTCGTGCGCTCGACCTGACCGCCGCCTACTGCCGCGAGCGCACGACGTTCGGCAAGCCGTTGATCGCCAACCAGGTGGTGCGGCACAAGCTGGTCGAGATGCGGCGCCACGTCGAGATGGCCCGCGCGCACGTCCGCGACGTCGCCCGGCGGCACGTCGCCGGCGAATGGGTCGTGGCCGAGGCGTGCCTGGCCAAGCAGACCGGATGCGAGGCCGCTGCCTACGTGTGTGACCAGGCGGTGCAGCTCCACGGCGGCACCGGCTACCTCCATGGCACCGAGGTGGAGCGGCACTACCGCGACGCCCGGCTGCTTCCGATCGGCGGCGGGGCCACCGAGGTCCTCACCGACCTCGCCGCCCGACTGTTGGGATACGCATCATGAAACTGCTCAAGCCGCTCGGCGGCGAGGTCAGCCTGCACGTGGACGCGCCGGTGGCCGAGGTCTGGGACCTGGTCAGCGACGTCACCCGGATCGGGGAGTTCTCCCCGGAGACCTTCGAGGCCAAGTGGACCCGCGGGTCCACCGGTCCCGAGGTCGGCGCGTACTTCGCCGGGCACGTGAAGCGCAACGGCGTCGGGCCGACCTACTGGTCGCCGTGCCGGGTGACCGTCTGCGAGCCCGAGCGGGTCTTCGAGTTCTCCGTCGGCACCGACAAGATGACGGTGAACAACTGGGGCTACCGGCTCGAGCCCGACGCCGACGGCTCCGGCACCACCATCACCGAGTACTTCCGGCTCGAGCCGAGCCTGCCGACCCGGCTGTACTGGCTGCTCCTCGGCCGGCTGCGCGGCCGGACCAACGAGAAGGGGATGCGCACCACCCTGGAGCGGATGAAGGCGGTCCTGGAGTCGTGACGACCACCAACCGCGAGGCCCTGCTGGAGAAGCTGGCCGACCTCGACGCCGAGCAGGCCAAGGCGGTCGCCGGGGGCGGCGAGCGCAGCGTCGCGCGCCATCACCAGCGCGGCAAGCTGCTGCCGCGCGAGCGGATCGAGCTGCTCATCGACGAGGGCTCGGCGTTCCTGGAGCTCTCGCCGCTGGCCGGCTGGGGCTCGGACTTCACCGTCGGTGCGAGCGTGGTCACCGGCATCGGCGTCATCGAGGGCGTCGAGTGCATGATCACCGCCAACGACCCCTCGGTGAAGGGCGGCGCGAGCAACCCGTGGACGACCAAGAAGGTCTTCCGTGCCGCCCAGATCGCGGAGGAGAACGGCCTCCCCACCGTCTCGCTGGTGGAGTCCGGCGGCGCCGATCTGCCCACGCAGAAGGAGATCTTCATCCCCGGCGGCAAGCTGTTCCGCGACCTCACCCGCTCCAGCGCCGACAAGCGGCCGACGATCGCGCTGGTCTTCGGCAACTCCACCGCCGGCGGTGCCTACGTGCCCGGCATGAGCGACTACACCGTGATGGTCCGCGAGAAGGCGAAGGTCTTCCTCGGCGGGCCGCCGCTGGTCAAGATGGCCACCGGCGAGGAGTCCGACGACGAGTCGCTGGGCGGAGCGGAGATGCACGCGCGCACCTCGGGCCTGGCCGACTACCTCGCCGAGGACGAGCTCGACGCGCTGCGGATCGGACGCCGGATCGTGGCCCGGCTCAACTGGCGCAAGGCGATCCCCCCGCCCGCGCCCGGCTCGTGGGCCGAGCCCGACGCCGACGTCGAGGACCTGCTCGACCTGATCCCCGGCGACCTCAAGGAGCCCTTCGACCCGCGCGAGGTGATCGCCCGCATCTGCGACGGCGTCTCGGAGGGCAACGCCGTGGCCTTCGACGAGTTCAAGCCGCTCTACGGCCCCTCGCTGGTCACCGGCTGGGCCCGGCTGCACGGACGCCCCATCGGGATCCTGGCCAACGCCCAGGGCGTGCTGTTCAGCGAGGAGGCCCAGAAGGCCGCTCAGTTCGTGCAGCTGGCCAACCAGAGCGACACCCCGCTGCTCTTCCTGCACAACACCACCGGGTACATGGTGGGCGCGGAGTACGAGCAGGGCGGCATCATCAAGCACGGCGCGATGATGATCAACGCCATCAGCAACTCCACCGTCCCGCACCTGACCGTGATCATGGGCGCCTCCTACGGCGCCGGGAACTACGGCATGAACGGGCGCGCCTACGACCCGCGATTCCTGTTCACCTGGCCCAGCGCCAAGTCCGCGGTGATGGGTCCGGCCCAGCTCGCCGGCGTCCTGGAGATCGTCGCGCAGGCCTCGGCCGAGTCCAAGGGCGAGACCTTCGACGCCGAGGGCTTCGCGGCGATCAAGACGATGGTCGAGCAGCAGGTCGAGGAGCAGTCGCTGCCCCACTTCCTGTCCGGGATGCTCTACGACGACGGCGTCATCGACCCCCGCGACACCCGCACCGTCCTGGCCATCTGCCTCTCGGTGATCGAGACCCGCCCCTACTCCGGCACCCCGGGATACGGAGTGTTCCGACCGTGACCGCGCACCGACCGCCCAAGACGCCGAGTCGGCAGTTTTGCTCAACCGGAACGCCGACTCGGCGTCGTGGGGGGACACCATGATCGGAAGACTGCTGGTCGCCAACCGGGCCGAGATCGCCGGACGCATCTTCGCGACCTGCCGCCGCCTCGGCATCGAGACGGTCGCCGTCCACTCCGACGCCGACGCCGAGCTGCCCTACGTGCGTGAGGCCGACCACGCGGTGCGGCTGCCGGGCACCAGCCCGGCCGACAGCTACCTGCGCGCCGACCTGCTGATCGAGGCCGCCAAGCGGACCGGGGCGGACGCCGTCCACCCCGGCTACGGCTTCCTCTCCGAGAACGCCGACTTCGCCCGCGCCGTGCTCGACGCCGGGCTCACCTGGGTGGGGCCGGCGCCGGAGTCGATCGAGCAGATGGGCTCGAAGATCGCGGCGAAGCAGATCATGGCCGACGCCGGGGTCCCTGTGCTCGACGCCCCGGCGGAGCCCGCCGAGGACGACCTGCCGCTCCTGGTGAAGGCCAGCGCCGGAGGCGGCGGCCGCGGCATGCGGGTGGTGCGCTCGCTCGCCGACCTCGAGCCCGAGGTCGAACGGGCCCGCGCCGAGGCGGAGTCCGCCTTCGGCGACGGCACCGTGTTCGTCGAGCCGTACGTCGAGCGCGGACGCCACGTCGAGGTGCAGGTGGTCGGCACGCCCGACGGCGTCCTGGTGCTCGGTGAGCGCGACTGCTCGCTGCAGCGTCGTCATCAGAAGGTGGTCGAGGAGTCGCCCGCGCCCGGACTGCCCGAGGCCACCCGCGAGGCGCTGCACGCCGCCGGGCGGGCGGCCGCCGAGGCGATCGGCTACCGCGGCGCCGGCACCGTGGAGTTCCTCTACGACGAGACCGCCGACCGGTTCTACTTCCTGGAGATGAACACTCGGCTCCAGGTCGAGCACCCCGTCACCGAGCTCGTCCGCGGCGTCGACCTCGTCGAGCTGCAGCTCGCGGTGGCCGAGGGGCGGTCGGTCTGCGTCTCGCCGCGCACGAACGGCCACGCGATCGAGGCGCGGCTCTACGCCGAGGACCCGGGCGCCGACTACCAGCCGCAGAGCGGCCGGCTCACCCGCTTCGAGATCCCCACCGGCGGCGGGGTGCGCGTCGACGCCGGCTTCGCGACCGGCAGCGAGGTCTCCACCAACTACGACGCCATGCTCGCCAAGGTGATCGCGTGGGCACCCACCCGCGAGCGGGCCGCGCGCAGGCTCGCCGACGCGTTGAGCCGCGCCCGGATCCACGGCGTCCGCACCAACCGCGACCAGCTCGTCGCCGTCCTGCGGGACCCGGCGTTCCTGGGCGGCGAGGTCAGCACGGCGTTCCTCGCCGAGCGCCCGGTCGCCGGTCCGGCGGCCGACGCCGGTGCTCCCGTGGCCGCCGCGCTCGCGCTGGCCGAGCGGGCCCGCGCCGCGCGCGTGGTGCAGCAGGCGGTGCCGGCCGGGTGGCGCAACGTCGTGAGCCAGCCGCAGCGCACCGAGTTCGAGACCGGCGTCGTGGAGTGGTGGGGTGGCCGCGACGGCTACCGGGTCGGGGGGATCACCGTCGTCTCGGCCACGCCGGAGCGGGTGGTGCTCGAGATCGACGACGTCCGCACCGCCTACGACGTCGCCGTCTCCGGCCTCGTCGTCGAGGTCGACTCGCCCCGCGGGCACACCTCGCTGCGTCGCGTCCCGCGCTTCGTCGACCCCGCCGACGCCGTCCCCGGAGGCGGGCTATTGGCGCCGATGCCCGGCACCGTCGTCCGGGTCGCGGTGGACCGCGGAGCGCACGTGGCGGCCGGTGACCCGGTGCTCGTCCTGGAGGCGATGAAGATGCAGCACACCGTGGCGGCGCCGGTCGCCGGCACGGTCACCGAGATCAACGTCCAGCCCGGCGCGCAGGTCGCCGCCGGAGAGGTCCTCGCCGTCGTCGAGGAAGCCGAGGAGCAGCCATGAGCACCGACGTCACCACCCCCTTCACCGAGTCTGAGGAGCGGCGCGAGCTGCGTGCCCAGGTGGCCAAGCTGGCCGGGAAGTACGGCCGCGAGTGGTTCGCCGAGCGCGCCCGCGCGGGGGAGAAGACCACCGACCTGTGGCTGGAGATCGGCCGCACCGGCTACCTCGGCATCAACATCCCCGAGCAGTACGGCGGCGGGGGCGGCGGCATCGGCGACATCGCCGCCGTCTGCGAGGAGCTCGCCGCGCAGGGCTGCCCGCTGCTGCTGATGGTCGTCAGCCCGGCGATCTGCGGCACGATCATCACCCGCTACGGCACCGAGGAGCAGAAGCAGCGCTGGCTGCCCGGCATCTGCGACGGCACCGGCACCATGGCCTTCGCCATCACCGAGCCCGACGCCGGCACGAACACCCACAACATCACCACCACCGCGCGCCGCGACGGCGACGAGTGGGTGCTCTCGGGGCAGAAGGTCTTCATCTCCGGCGTCGACGAGGCCGACAACCTCCTCGTCGTCGCCCGCGCCGAGGACGCCACGACCGGCAAGGTGAAGCCGGTCCTGTTCGTGGTGCCCACCGACGCGGCGGGCCTGGAGTACCGGCCCATCCCGATGGAGATCGTCAGTCCGGAGTGGCAGTTCCAGGTGTTCTTCGACGACGTCCGACTGCCCGGCGACGCGCTCGTCGGCGACGAGGACGGCGGCCTGGTCCAGCTGTTCGCCGGGCTCAACCCCGAGCGAATCATGGCGGCCTCGTTCTCCACCGGCCTGGCCCGCTATGCGCTGGCGAAGGCCACGGCATACGCCAGCGAGCGCACCGTCTTCAAGGACGCCATCGGCGCCCACCAGGCCATCGCCCACCCGCTCGCCGAGAGCCACATCGAGATCGAGCTGGCCCGCCTGATGACCCAGAAGGCCGCCGCGCTCTACGACGCCGGCGACGACATGGCCGCAGGCGAGGCCGCCAACATGGCCAAGTACGCCGCCGCCGAGGCCGCCTGCCACGCCGCCGACCGCGCCGTGCAGACCCACGGCGGCAATGGCATCACCCAGGAGTACGGCATGGCCGGCCTCCTCGTCGCCACCCGCGCCGGCCGCATCGCCCCCGTCTCGCGCGAGATGATCCTCAACTTCGTCTCCATGCACTCGCTGGGGCTGCCGAAGAGCTACTGAGCCGACGCCGGCCAGCCGGAGGTTGAGCAAGCGAGCGCCAGCGAGCGCTGACGAAACCCCGGCGAACGTCCTTGCCAGGGTTCCCGAGGTCGGTTGCGAGGTTTCGTCGGCGCCGACGGGTTCGTTCCTCACTCGTCGGCTTGCTCAACCTCCGAGGAGTCGCCCCGCTGCCGGAGGTTGAGCAAGCGAGCGCAGCGAGCGCTGACGAAGCCCCGGCAACCGTCGCTGCCAGCGTTCGTGGTGCTCAACCTCCTGCGGTTCCGGCGTCCCGGTCGCGCCGCAGGAGCCCGAAGACCCAGGAGTCGGAGACGACGCCGTCGACGATGCAGTCCTCGCGCAGGGTGCCCTCCAGGGTGAAGCCGCACTTCTCCAGCACCCGGCGGGAGGCGTCGTTGCGGGTGTCGGCCTCGGCCTGCACGCGGTTCAGGGGGAGGGTGGAGAAACCCCAGTCGAGGAGGGCGCGGGCCGCCTCGGTGGCGTAGCCATGGCCCCAGGCGCGCTCGTGGAGGCAGTAGCCGAGGGAGGCGCTGCGGAACTCGGGGTTCCAGGAGGTGAGGCCGCACCAGCCGAGGAAGGCGCCGTCGTCGGTGCGTTCGAGGACGACGCGGGCGCCGGACCCGTCCTCGGCGATCGAGCGGGACGCCGCGATGAACCGGGTGGCCCGCTCACGCTCGATCCAGGGCGAGGAGTCCCAGAAGCGCAGCACGTGGGCGTCGCTGTGCATCTCGTAGAGGGCGTCGGCGTCGTCCTCGCGCACCGGGCGCAGCCGCAGTCGGTCGGTCCTGAGGATCGGAGTGGTCAGCGGCACGGGGCCATGATGCCGCGCCCGGGAGTGCGGCGCCCGCTAGATTCGGCGCATGAGTGTCGTGAGCGGGATCGACCGCACGCAGCGACGCTTCACGATCTTCGGCTTCCCGCTCGCGGTCATCTACAAGTTCTTCGACGACCAGGGGAACTACCTGGCAGCGGCGATCACCTACTACGCGTTCATCGCGATCTTCCCGCTGCTGCTGCTCGCCTCCTCGATCTTCGGCTTCATCCTCCAGGGCAACCCCGAGCTCCAGGACCAGGTGCTCAACTCCGCGCTGCGGCAGTTCCCGATCGTGGGCGAGGAGCTCGGCCGGCCCCAGGGGCTCCAGGGCTCGACCGGCGCCGTCATCGCCGGAGCACTGGCCGCGCTCTACGGAGCGCTCGGCCTCGGTCAGGCGATCCAGAACCTGATGGCGACGGCGTGGGCGATCCCGCGCAACAGCCGCCCGAACCCGTTCCTGCTGCGGCTCAAGAGCCTGCTCATCTTGATGTTCGCAGGCATGTCGGTCGTGGCCATCTCGATCATCTCCGCCCTCGGCAGCAACACCGAGGTGTTCGGCTTCAAGGTCACCGGCACCTTCCGGCTGCTCATCCAGCTCGCGACCGTCCTCGTGGTCGGCCTGGTCCTCACGCTCCTCATGCGCTTCGCCTCCGCGCACGGCCATCGGATCGTGCGGGCCGCGCCCGGGGCCTTCACGGTCGCGATCCTGTGGCAGCTGCTCCAGCACCTCGGAACCCTCTACGTCACCAAGGTCCTCAACGGACCGTCGGCACTCAACCAGACGTTCGGGTTCGTCCTCGGACTCATCGGCATCATCTACATCGCCGCGGTGATGTCGATCATCGGCGTCGAGGTGAACGTCGTGCTCGCCCGCCGGCTCTGGCCGCGAGCGCTGCTCACGCCGTTCACCGATGCGGTCGACCTCACCGACGCCGACCGGCGCGCCTACGCGATGTACGCCCAGATGCAGCGTCACAAGGGCTTCGAGACGGTCCTGGTGCGCTTCGACGGTCGCGACGGCGACACCCACGAGATCGTGCTCGAACCCGAGCGCTCCGGACCCGAGCTGCGCGGCTCGGTGGAGCCGGAGGCCCCGCCGCAGCCGCAGCCCCGGGCACCTGCGGCGAAGTACCCCGGCGAGGGAAACAACGTCGGATAGGGCACGCCCTGGATCCTCACGCCACCCAGGCCCGGATCCGCGCGCCGATCTCGCGCATCCTGGCCAGCACGTCGTCCGGCTCGCCGCCGGATGCGAGCACCGCGTAGGCGGCGGTACGGGACGGGCCGTGCACCAGGCCGACGTCGCAGCGGACGCCGTCGTCGGTGCCGGTCTTGGAGACCACCCGGAACGCGCCGTCAGGGACGACGAGCGGGTCGAGCCCGAACGCACCGGCGACCATCGAGTGGTCCGCGCCGCCGGCGAGCCAGCCGAGCAACCGCGTCGAGACCGCCGCCGAACCCCAGACGCCGCGATGCAGCCGGACCAGCACGTCGACCCACTCGGCCGCGGTGCCCGTGCTCAACGTCGGCGGATCCTGTGGCCCGCGCTCGTCCCGGACGACGTCCCACAGCTGCGTGGAGGCCAGGCCCTCGCGCGGGGCGATCGCCTGCACGACCTCGAGCCCGAGCCGCTCGACGAGCACGTTGGTGGCCCAGTTGTCGCTGACCGACCCGACCAGGACGGCGAGGTCGCCGACCGGCAGCGCGTCCGCCGTCATCCGGTGCCACAGGCCGGAGTCGCCCACCTGCGGCGTCGACCCGCGCGACAGCACCTCTGCGGTGTCGACCGCGCCCGACTCCAGCGCCTCGGCGAGCGCGGTGAGCACCAGGATCTTCGCCACGCTCGCGGTGGGCAGGACGACGTCCGGCGACTCGGCGAGGAGCACGTCGGCCGGAGCGTCGGCGTCGACCACCAGCGTCGACCACCGCATCGACGCAGCCATCAGGTGGCCGTCACCGGGATCGTGTGGATGCCGCTCGCGCCACCGGGGAAGGGCTGGGTCTTGACGTCGACCTGCGTCGTGCCGTCGCCGTCGACGACCCGCGCGGCCAGGGTGTGCTCGCCCGGATCGAGCTCGATCGGGAGGTACCACTGGCGCCAGTAGACGCTGCCGAGGTCGGGGCCGAGCTTCGCGTCGGTCCACGCGCCGCCGTCGACGCGGACCTGCACGGTGGAGACGCCGTCGTCGTTCTGCGCCCAGGCCACCCCGCCGACGTTCACCTTGCCCGCGGGCAGGGAGGACCACGGGAACGGGGTGTCGATCCGCGCCGACGGCTTGATCGGGGAGATCGTGTCCCAGCCGCGCTGGGTCCAGTACGCCTCGGTGTCGGCGTAGGTGGTCATCGTCAGCCGGGTGACCCACTTGGTGGCGCTGATGAACCCGTACAGGCCCGGGACGACGACGCGCACCGGGAAGCCGTGCTCGCGGGGGAGCTGGGCGCCGTTCATCCCCACGCACAGGAGCGGCTCGCGGCCGTCGAGGAGCAGTTCGAGCGGGGTGCCGATGGTGAGGCCGTCGAAGTCGGTAGCGATCATCTGGTCGGCCTTCGGCCCGATCTCGACCCGGTCGAGGATGTCGAGGAGCGGCACGCCCAGCCACCGGGCGCCGCCGATGTAGGGGCCGCCGACCGGGTTGGAGACGCAGGTGAGGGTGATGTCGCGCTCGACCATCGGCATCGCGAGCAGCTCCTCGAAGGTGATCGTGAGCTCGCGATCGACGTCGCCGTCGATGGTGAGGGTCCAGTCGGCGGCCGAGACGACGGGCGTGTCGAGACGAGTGTCGATCCGGTAGAACTGGCCATTGGGCACCTGGAGCGGGGAGATGTCGGGCACCGTGCTCTCCAAGCCGGTCGGCAGCGGCGGCGCCGCCTCGCCCGGCGCCGGACGCGGCAGGGTGACCGGCTCGGCCTCGATGCGGCGCGAGTTGATCCAGCGGCCCGCGCCGCCGAGCGCGGAGGCGACCGCCGTCATCACCGCCGCGGTGACCAGCACCGCGCGACGGCTCGCCGACGCCGCGGCCTCGGGCGCCCGCTCCCCCGCGCCGGTGACCGGGATCAGCCCGCGTGGCGGGGGCAGCATCGTGCCGCGCTCGGCGACCTGCACCAGCCACCACAGCGCACCCACGCCCACGACCGCGCACACCAGGCTCGGGATCACATCGGACGGCGCCACGACCGGCCGGGTCAGCACCGCCACGGTGGCCAGGGCCACCAGGACGAGCAGCAGGGCCGCACCCCGGGCGAAGCTGCGCCGGGCCAGGACGCCGGCGACGGCGGCGAGGACCAGGACCACGACGAGCACCGAACCGACCAGGACCACCTTGTCGGCGGTGCCGAACGTCCGGATCGCCCAGTCCTTCAACGGCGTCGGCGCCAGGTCGATCACCGTCGAGCCCACCGCCAGCACCGGTGAGGAGTCGGGGTTGAGGATCGCCGCCAGCAGGTGCGCCACCGCGATCGCCAGGAGGGTGGAGACCACCCCGCACACCGCTGCCACGCAGCGGCTCATGAGGGGAGGGTCTGCGGAGGTGGTCATGGCTGCTGTCTGAGTGGGTGCGGCAGGATGGCGGTCATGGTAACGACCGGCTCCCAGGAAACGGCCCGCGAAGAGCTCGTCCACTACGACGTCGAGGGGTCGCCGGACGGCGTCGCCACCATCACCCTCGACTCGCCCCACAACCGCAACGCGCTCTCCCGTCAGCTGGTCACCGAGCTGGCCGGGCACCTCGAGCGCGCCGAGGCCGACGACGCGGTCCGCGTCGTCCGCCTGGTCTCCAGCGGCCGGGTCTTCTGCTCGGGCGCCGACATGTCGGAGGCCACCGCCGACGGGATGGGCGAGGGCACCAAGGCGATCGTGGCGATCCAGCGCCGGATCGTGAGCATGTCCAAGCCGGTGGTCACCGTCGTCCGCGGCGCAGCACGGGCGGGTGGCATCGGCATCGTGGCCGCCTCCGACATCGTGATCTCCGCCGCCGACGCCACCTTCGCGCTCACCGAGGTGAAGCTCGGGCTCGCCCCGGCCGTGATCTCGCTGACCGTCTTCCCGCGGCTCACCTCCCGTGCGGCGGCCTACGCCGCGCTCACCGGCGCGGTGTTCACCGGCGCCGAGGCGGTGCCGATGGGCCTGGTCACCCGGTCGGTGTCCGCAGAGGAGCTCGACGGCGCGGCCGACGAGGTCTGTGCCGAGCTCGCCACCGGCGCACCCCAGGGCCTGCGCGAGACCAAGGCCCTCCTGGCCCGCGACCTCCTCGCCCGGATCGACGCCGACGCCGGCCCCATGTCCGAGCTCTCCGCCCGGCTGTTCGGCTCCGACGCCGCCCGCGAGGCCATGCACGCCTTCCTGTCGCGCCCCAAGTCCCGTCCCACCTCCCAGAAGCCGTAGTCGGCCCGGCGCCGGAGGGTTTGTAGACTTCGACACTTGCCGTGGCGACTGGTCGGGCAGTGGAGGGGCAGCCGGTGACAGACGAACTCGTCGAGCGGGAGCTTGCGCACGAGCAGGGCTTCGTCGACCGCGTGCACGCCCGTCTCGAGGACGCCGGCAAGGCGGCCCAGCAGCTGGCCCGCGAGGGCCACGACCGCGGCCGGCTCGGGCACGAGGGCGGCCTCGTCGAACGCGACGCGATGGTCTTCCAGGCCGCAAAGCGGATGGCCCAGCTCGACGCCGCGCACGAGGGCCTGGTGTTCGGGCGGCTCGACCTGCGCCCCGACCTCGACCCCGAGCCCCGCTACGTCGGCCGGATCGGGCTGCGCGACGAGAACCACGACTCCATGCTCATCGACTGGCGCGCGCCCGCCGCCGCGGTGTTCTACCAGGCGACCGCCGCCGAGCCGCAGAACGTCGTCCGCCGCCGGGTGCTGCGCTCGGCCGGCACCACCGTCACCAGCCTCGAGGACGAGCTCCTCGACGCCGAGGGCAACACCGACGACCTGCCGATCCTCGGCGAGGGCGCGCTGATGGCCCAGCTCTCCCGGGCCCGCGACCGCACCATGCACTCCATCGTCGCGACCATCCAGGCCGAGCAGGACAAAGCGATCCGCGCGCCCAGCAAGGGCGTCACGATGATCTCCGGCGGCCCCGGCGTCGGGAAGACCGTCGTCGCGCTGCACCGCGCGGCCTACCTGCTCTACACCGACCGGCGGCGCTACGAGAAGGGCGGCGTCCTCATCGTCGGCCCCAGCGGCGTGTTCATGCGCTACATCGAGCGGGTGCTGCCCTCGCTGGGCGAGACCGCGGTGGCGCTGCGCTCGCTCGGCGAGGTGGTCGACGGCGTCCGCGCGACCCGGCACGACGAGCCCGCCGTCGCCGACATCAAGGGCTCGGCCCGGATGGCGGAGCTGATGCGCCGCGCCGCGCGCCAGCAGGCGCCCGGCAGCCCCCGCGAGTTCCGCACGTTCTGGTACGACAACTCCATCACCCTCGACCGCGGCCAGCTCGGCCGGCTGCGCCGCCAGCTGATGTCGCACGGACGCCGCAACCGCCAGCTGCCCCGGATCGTCCCCACCCTGCTCGACGCCATGTGGCGCCAGGTGCGCAGCGAGCGCGGCCGCGACCGCGGCCGGGAGTCCTTCGACGACGACATGCTCGGCAACGACGACTTCCTCGACTTCGCCGCCTCGTGGTGGCCGCCGGTGACCGCCACCGACGTCCTGGGCTGGCTGCGCGATCCCGAGCTGCTGGCCCGGGTCGGCGACGGCATCGTGACCCCCGAGGAGCAGCGGCTGCTGCTCAAGTCGTGGGGGAGCGCCGGCGGCCCCGACGGTCCCGATGGCGAGGCCGGCCCGATCGACCTGTCGGTCGCCGACGTCGCGCTGCTCGACGAGCTGCGCTACGCCGTCGGCGACGTGCCGGTGCGCACCGACGACGAGCGCGACGACCCGCTCGCCCTGATCGACGGCGCCGTCGACATCGCCGAGCTGATGACCGCCGCGGATCGCGAGTACGCGCCGTCCGGCCGGGCGTGGACGCCGCCGACCCACTCCATCGACGACGACGGCTTCGCCCACGTGCTCATCGACGAGGCGCAGGACCTCACGCCGATGCAGTGGCGGATGGTCGGACGCCGCGGGCGCACGGCGTCGTGGACGATCGTCGGCGACCCCGCGCAGTCGTCGTGGCCGGTGCCGGCCGAGGCCCGCGAGGCCCGCGACGAGGCGCTGGCCGGCAAGCAGGTGCACGACTTCCACCTCTCGACCAACTACCGCAACTCCTCCGAGATCTACGACTTCGCCGCCGCCTACGCCGAACGGGTCGGACTGGACGCCGACCTCCCCACCGCGGTGCGCTCGACCGGCGTCGAGCCGCTGGTCATCGAGGCCGCCGACCGTTCCGGAGACCTGGAGAGCGCGGTGCGCGAGGCCGTCGTCGAGGCGGCCGGCCAGGTCGACGGAACCGTCGGGATCGTGGTGCCGGTGGCGCGCCGCTCGGAGGTCAACTCCTGGCTCGCCTCCTGGCCCGAGCTCGCCGACGACGCCCGCGGCGCCCGCGCCGCCGTCGACTCCTCGGTGGCCCCCTCCGGCGACGACCGCGTCGTCGTCCTCACCGGCCTCGATACCAAGGGCCTGGAGTTCGACGCGATCGTCGTCGTCCGGCCGCAGGAGATCGAGGAGGAGTCCCTCACCGGCCGCGCGACCCTCTACGTCGTGCTGACCCGCGCCACGCAGCTGCTCACCACCGTGAGCTGACCCTCACGCGTCCGCGACCGGGTGGGCCTCGAGGATGCGCAGCATCCCGGCGTGGGTGCGGCGCAGCCGCTGGTGCTCGTCCGGCCCGGCCGGGTGCACCGCCATCCGCTCCCACCGGTCGCGCAGCGCCCGGAGCAGGCCGTCGCGGTCGCCGAAGTGAGCGCCCCAGGCGGCCTTCCACGGAAGATGCCCGGTCATGTCGACCACGGCGACAGCCTCCACCTCCCGGATGATGCGCGTGCGCTCGTGCGTGTCGTGCCTGGCGATGCCGATCAGGTCACCCATGCCGCTCCCCATCTCCCTCGTCACTCGATCCGTCGAGGCGACGCCGGCCGCGCCGCTCATAGTGGGGAGCGCCGAGATCGCGCGCTGATACCCGGAACGGGTGAAAGGTGGGACAGTGATCACGTATCAGGACCGGTGGCTGGCTGATCCGAGGGTGCGAGACGATGCCACTGGGTGGGCCTGAAGCGCCGAGTGGAGGGGGTCGATGCTCGTGGACGCTTCCGCCCCGCTGACCTCCCTCGTCTCGGCGGCACAGGAGGGTGATCCGCATGCCTGGAACGCGATCGTCGATCGGTTCCTCCCACTGGTGGAAGCGATCGTCCGGCGGCATCGGCTCTCGGAGGCCGACGGCGACGACGTCAGCCAGACCGTGTGGCTGCGACTCGTCGAGCATCTCGACTCCCTGCGCGAGCCGGATGCCCTGCCCGGCTGGATCCGCACCACCGCCCGGCACGAATGTCTGCGGCTGCTGGCCGCCCGGGCCCGCACCCGAGCCGCCGACCCGCAGACCGACGGCGTCCTCGACGTCGCCGACGACGATGTCGCGGCCGACGACCTGCTCGCCTTCGAGCGGCACCAGGCCCTGCGCGACGGGCTCGCCGAGCTGCCGGCCGCCCGCCGCGACCTGCTCCTGCTGCTGCTGGTGGACCCGCCCCTTCCCTACGCCGAGATCAGCGCCCGGCTCGGCATCCCGATCGGCAGCATCGGCCCCACCCGGGCCCGCGCGCTCGAGCAGCTGCGCGCCACCCGTGCCCTACGCGCCCTCGGTGAGGTGAGGACATGAACGACGAGGAACTGTTCGCCGAGCTCGCCGAGGCGCTCGCGGATCCCGATCCCGACGCCGCCGCGGTCACCGCACGTCGCCGCGCCGCCGCCCAGGCAGCCTTCACCTGGCGCACCGTCGACGCCGAGCTGGCCGAGCTGCTGCACGACTCCGCGCTGGAGTCCGGCGCCGTCCGCTCGGCGGCGGCCACCGACGTCCGGACCCTGTCCTACGGGGCGGGCGGCCTCACCCTCGAGCTAGAGATCGACGGCGACGTCGTCCTGGGCCAGCTGGTGGGTGGCACCGGCTCGGTCGTGCTGCGCCGGGCCGACGGCACCGAGGTGCGCGCCGAGGTCGATCCGGCCGGCTTCTTCCGCCTCGACACCGTGGCCCCCGGCCCGGTCCGCTTCGTCGCCGGCCCGCTCACCACGCCGTGGCTGGTGCTCTGACCTCTCCCACCACCTCGGCCGGAGGTCGAGCAAGCGGGCCGGAGGTTGAGCAAGCGAGCGCCAGCGAAACCCCGGCACCCGTCCCTGCCGACCCGCCGGAGGTTGAGCAAGCGAGCGCCAGCGAGCGCCGACGAAACCCCGGCAACCGTCCCTGCCAGCGTTGGTGAGGTCGGTTGGGAGGTTTCGTCGGCGGCCGACTGTCAGGCGGGCTCGTTCCTCGCCCTCCAGTTTGCCCAACCTCCGAAGCCTCGGTCGGTCTCCGAGTCCGCTCAGACGAACGGTGGGCCCAGGGCGATGATCGCGCCGGCGCGGGGGTCCATGAGGTGCTTGCCCTCCGCGACCAGCTCGTCTCGCGCCTCGCGCGGCGTGCTGCCTCCGGCGCTCATCCGCGCCGCGATCAGGCCGGAGACCAACGGGGTCGCGAACGACGTCCCGCTCCACTGGGCCATCCCCTTGAAGTGGCGCACCTCGCCGGCGTGCAGCGGCTCGTGGCAGGTGTAGGCGCCGTCGGGGAAGGCGTTGACCAGGTCCCGGCCGTGGGCGTAGACGTCGACCCAGCGGCCGGTGTTGGAGAAGTCGCACACGGTGCCGTCGTCGTCGAGTGCACCGACGCCGAGGACCCAGCGGTAGGCCGCGGGATAGAACTCGCGCGTGCTGGTGTCGTTGCCTGCCGCCCCGATCACCAGGGGCGCCTTCTCGCCGTCGATGAGACGGTGGCGCCGGGCGAGTGCCTCGAAGGCGAGGAGACCGAGGTTCTTGCGGGTGTAGGTGCCGGCCGAGATCGAGATCAGGTCCGGGTGATCCTCGTCGGTCAGCGCCTCGTTGAGCTCGCGGCAGATGTCGGACTCGTACACCGCGCCGCCGTGGGGCAAGAAGCCCTCGACCTCGATCGCGGTCGCCGGCGCCATGCAGCGGACCACGCCGCTGACGAAGGTGCCGTGCCCGGCATAGGCGTGGATGTCGACCGGGTTGACGAACTCGGGGTCGCCCTCGACGTCGTCGAGCCACGGGATGGTGCGACCGGCCGGCTCCCACCAACCGGTGTCGACGACCGACACGCGGACTCCGGCACCGGCCCGCGCGTCGTCGTTGAGCGCCGGCCGCGGATCGGCGGACGGCGGCTCCTGCGGCTCGGTCGCGGGGCACAGCCGGCCCCACCCCGGCGTCACGAACATGACGTGGTCGGGACGGACCCGGCCCTCGCCGATCTCGTCGTCGAGCTCGTCGAGCAGATCGGGGACGTCGCGGTCGTCGACGCTGTCGGGCAGCTGATAGCGCACGACGTTCACCAGCTCCTCGCGGACACTGCCGGTGCCGACGAAGCGGTCCTGGTTGTCGAGGAAGAAGCCGTTGAGCGTGGCGACGTCCTCCTGGAGCACGAGCACCTGGTGCGGGCGGAAGAGGTACCAGTCGTCGTCGCGTGGGCCCTGGTGGACCGCGACGCCGCCGTGCTTGTCGAGGGCTCGGCGCATGATCGCCAACTGGATGGCGAAGGTCCTCCGGCGCATCTCGGCATCCGACGGGTTCCCCTTGCCGGGGCCTGTGTCGCCCGGGATTATGCCGAGTCGGGCCAGTGCCCGGCGCAGGATCCTGATCGGCACAGTCGCGATGCGCGGTTCGGACATGGATGCTCCTCGTGGGGCCCGCGGAAGGGTCAGAATGGCGCGAGTCGGCTACCCCCGCCCGAAACTCGACGCTAGTGGTGCCGAGCAGGACGGTAAATGGCCCGAACGAGCGTTGACAGGAGCCCGATGACCGTGGACCTTCCGACCCTCGCGGTCGAGGATCCGGCCCGAGCCGAGGCCCTCGCGCGCGCGGCCCTCGGCGACGACGACGCGACGGCGTCGGAGCGGTCCGCAGCCCAGCAGGCGCTCGGGATCGTGCTGCGCGACCGGGGTGAGGTGGACGCCGCCCTGCGATCACTCGCCGCCGCAGTGCGCACTGCGCGGCGTTCGGGTGACGACGTCCGGCTCCGCGACGTGCAGGCGACCTACGGGCTCACCCTGGTCATGGCAGGTCACGCCACGCGCGGTCTCGGGCACTTGGACCGCGCGCTCGACGGGCCGGAGCGGCCGCCCGTGACCCTCATGCGTCGCGCGGTGGCTCGCTCCACGGTCAACAGGCATGCCGAGGCCCACGACGATCTGGTCGAGGCGCTCGCCGGCTTCCGTCGGACGGGCGATCGGACGTGGGAGGCGGTGACGCTGCACAACCTCGGCTACCTCGAGCTGATGTGGGGACAGGTCGACCGCGCCCAGCAGCACACCGAGGAGGCAGCCGCGATCTTCGCCGATGAGGATCTGCTCCTCGACGCCCTGTGGGCTCGACAGAACCTGGGGGAGATCGCCCAGCTGCGCGGCGACCTGCCGACCGCGCTGGCCCGCCTCGACGAGGTGTCCCGGGCCTACGCCGAGCTGGGGCACCACCGGCCGAACCTGGTGTCCATCAGGTCGCGCACCCTCCTTGCGGCGGGCCTGGCGCAGGAGGCGGCCGAGCTCGCCGAGCAGGCGCTGGACGCCGCCTACCTGCTGCCGATGGACCGGGCCGATCTGGAGCTGGTCGCAGCGACCGCGCGCCTGGACATCCGCGACCCGGAGCGCGCCGTCGAGCTGGCCGACCAGGCGCGCCGTCACTACCGCCGGCTCGGCGCGCGGTGGTTCGAGCTGCGTGCGGAGCTGGTGGTGCTGCGAGGACGACGCCGCCTCGGTTCCGCAGGCCGCCACGGTCCGGCAGCGGCGAGGGTCGCCACCGAACTCCATCTGGCCGGAGCCGACGAGGCGCCGCTGGCGCTCACGATCGCGGCCGAGCTCGACCGGGCCGGACGCCGGGGCGAGCTGCTCCTGACCGCATCGGAGTACCGGCGGCGCGGTCGTTCGGCGCTGGTCCGTGCGTCGGGGTGGTGGGCGGCCGCGCTGCTGCGCGACGACGTCGAGGATCGGGCGGGGGTGCTGCGCGCCTGCGACCGGGGACTCGACGCCCTCGACGAGCATCGAGCCACCCTCGGCAGCACCGAGCTGCGGGCCCTCGCCACCGGCCACGGCACCGAGTTGGCGGGGCTGGCGCTGCGGCATGCTGCCCGGGGAGCGGCGGTCCCCCGTGCCCTGCTGCGGTGGAGCGAGCGGTGGCGGGCCACCGCACTCGCCCAGCCGCCGGTCACCCCAGGCGAGGAGCCGGTGCTGCCGTCGCTGGCCGCCCTGCGCGACAACGGTCGCCGCCTCGCGGAGGCGCGCGCGGGCGGCGAGCCCACCGACGTCTTGGAGCAGGAGCGCCGGCGTCTCGAACGCGAGGTCCGCGCCGAGCACCATCGACTGACCGGCGCCACCGATCACACCGCGCGCTTCGACGTCGATCGCCTGGTCGCCGAGGTCGGCGACGGCTGCCTGGTCGAGCTGGTCGACGTCGACGGCGTCCTGCATGTGCTGGTCGTGCACGGCGGACGGGTCCGGCATGTGGTGGCCGGGCCGGCCGCCGACGCGCTGGCGCTCACCGGGTCGGCCGCGTTCGCGCTGCGCCGGGCGGCGCGGGGCCGCCCTTTCACGCCGGGCGACCTGGGCTCCCGGCTTCAGGACGTCGTGCTCGGCCCCGCGGCCCGGCTGCTGCCCGACGGACCGGTCACCGTGGTGCCGACGGGCCGGCTGCACGGCGTCGCGTGGGCTCTGCTCCCGGTGCTCGCGGACCGGCCGTTCGGCGTCGTCCCGTCCGCGGCCCAGTGGCTGCGCGCGTGCTCGGCTGTGCCGTCGACCGGCCGCACGGTGCTGTTGGCCGGGCCCGGCCTCGACAGCGGCGGTGCCGAGGTGCCGGCGCTCGCGCGCCGCGATGCCACCGCCCTCCTCCTCGACGGCGAGGCGGCCACCGTCGAGGCGGCGATGGGCGCCCTCGACGGCGCCCGGCTCGCCCACGTCGCCGCCCACGGTCGCTTCCGCGCCGACAGCCCGCTCTTCTCCGCGCTCGAGCTCGCCGACGGACCGCTCACCGTGCACGACCTCGAACGACTCCGGGCTGCCCCGCACCGGGTGGTCCTCTCGGCGTGCGAGTCCGGCGTCCTGGCGCCGGTGGGGGCCGAGGAGCTCCTGGGCCTGGCCTCCGCGCTGTTCGCTCTGGGCACCGCCGGCCTGGTGTGCAGCGTCGCCGAGGTCGACGACGCCGCCACCGCAGACCTGATGGTCGACCTGCACGCCCACCTCGACGCCGGCCTCGACCCCGCGAGCGCCCTCCACGCCGTCCGCGCCGCCGCCCCCGGCGACCCGACCGCCACCGCCTTCGTAGCGCTGGGTGTCTGACCAGGACGCCGAGTCGGCGCGTTTGCTAAGCCTGGATCCACCGATTCTCGCCAGCTACGCGCCACCATATGAGCACGGTGGCGGCGTTGCGGCCGCTCGACGGTCAACCAGAACGCCTTCGCGACCGCGCCTTGCCATCGCACCCATCTGGTGACGCTCGCCAAGCCGACAATCGGTGGATCCAGGCTAAGCCGGAACGCCGACTCGGCGTTCCTGGAGGGTCGTTAGGGTTCGCCCATGAGCACGCCGCCTGCCTCGGACGCCCGCGCCGCCATCGAAGCGCTCGCGGAGCAGGAGGCGTGGGCGATCATCCGGCGCTCGACGCGCGCCGGCGACCGGGACACCGTCGGGCTCATCGGCGGCCCGCGTCGAGAGGTCGCCTCGATCCTCGACATCGACCTGAAGGACGGCGTCCCCGAGGCCGGGCACATCGCCGACCGGCTGGTCGCCGTCCCGTTCCGGCAGGTGGCCGAGCGCGGCTTCGAGGCGCACGACGACGGCACGCCGCTGGTCGTGGTCGACGTCGTCACCGAGCGGGAGTTCTCGGTCGCCGAGGTGATCGAGGCGATCGACGACGTGCCGGTCGAGTTCACCGACCGCGGCGGCTTCGAGACCGACGACGCCGAGTACGAGCGGCTCGTCGCGGCGATCATCGAGCAGGAGATCGGCCAGGGCGAGGGCGCCAACCTGGTGGTCGGTCGCCACTACCGTGCCCAGATCGCCGACTGGGGCCGCGACAAGGCTCTCGCGGTGTTCCGGCGACTCCTGGAGCGCGAGCGCGGCGCGTATTGGACCTTCGTGTTCTTCACCGGCGACCGCTACCTCATCGGCGCCAGTCCGGAGCGGCACGTGAGCGTGCACGCCGGCGACGTCCGGATGAACCCGATCAGCGGCACCTTCCGGCTGCCCACCACCGTCGTCGCACCCAACGAGCTGCGGCGCCAGATGCTCGACTTCCTTCGGGACGAGAAGGAGATCTACGAGCTCTACATGGTCGTCGACGAAGAACTGAAGATGATGTGCGACGTGTGCCACGAGGGCGGCCAGGTGCTCGGGCCGTTCCTCAAGCCGATGAGCCGGCTCGTGCACACCGAGTACCTCCTCGCCGGCCGCACCGACCGCGACCCGCGCGAGGTGCTGCGCGACACCATGTACGCGGCCACGGTCACCGGCTCGCCGGTCGAGAACGCCTGCCGGCTCATCAAGCGCTACGAGACGTCGGGCCGCGGCTACTACGGCGCCGCGCTGGCGCTCTTCGGCCGTGACGACGAGGGCGGGCCGATGCTCGACAGCCCGATCGTCATCCGCACCGCCGACGTCGACCTCGACGGCAACCTGACCGTCACCGCCGGTGCGACGCTCGTACGCGACTCCGATCCGGCCTCCGAGGTGGCCGAGACCCACGCGAAGGCGGGCGGCATCCTCTCTGCCTTCGGGCTGGTCGCGCCCGCGCCGGCGTCGAACGTGAACGTCGCCGAGCTCGTCAACGACGAGGACGTGCTGCTCTCGCTCAACGCGCGCAACGCTCGGTTGAGCGGGTTCTGGCTGCGCGACCAGGCAGGCGCCGCGCCGGATCGCCGTCTCGCCGGGCGGCACGTGGTGATCCTCGACGGCGAGGACGACTTCGTGAACATGCTGCGCCACGTGCTCGGCGTCCTGGGCCTCACCTCGTCGGTGGTGCGCCACGCCGACTACGAGGCCGGCTCCCTCGACCGCGCCGACCTGGTGATCATCGGCCCCGGCCCCGGCGACCCCCGCGACGACGCCGACCCGAAGATGGCAAAGCTCCGCCACGCCGTCGCCTGGCTGCTGGCCAAGCGCAAGCCGTTCCTCGCGGTCTGCCTGGGCCACCAGGCGCTGTGCCACGAGCTCGGCATCCCGCTGGCCTACAAGGACATCGTCTTCCAGGGCACCCAGTCGCAGATCGACTTCAACGGCCGCCCCGAGCGGGTCGGCTTCTACAACACCTTCGTGGGCCGGATCGAGCCCGGCACGACCGGACCGGCCCTGGCCTCCGACATCCGGATCGAACGCGACGCCGCCACCGGCGACGTCCACCACATCGCGGGCCCGCACTACCAGGGCATCCAGTTCCACGCCGAGTCGATCCTCACCGAGCACGGCTATGACCTGCTGCACGAGCTGATCACCGACCTGCTCGGCTGAGCATCGCGACGGCCCCATCCCCGCGTGGGAGGCGGTTGTCCACAGGCGGCGACCCCAAATCGACGCTGACCCGTCAGCTATAGCTGACGGGTCAGCGCATCTGGTGGGTCAGGCGCATCTGTTGGGGCTGTGGATCAGTGGGAATCGCGAATGGCCGAGGTCGCGGGCACGGCGGCCATGGAGGCCATGGAGGCAGTGCGAACGGTGTCGGCGCTCGCCAGCGGAATCGGCGTGAACATGGGCGGCTCCTCCTCGGGGGTCAGTGCAGTGGGGCCGTAGAGCCAGTCGACGAACGAGTAGTCGTAGACGTCGCGGGCTCCGAGGATGGTGTTGCGCTGGTCTCGCTTCTCGCCCACGTGGTGCCACAGGACGCCCCACGCGCGAGAGGTCGCCTGCACCCGAGCCGTGTGGCGGGTCCGTACGGCCTGGTAGGCGGCGAGGGCGGTGTCCCAGTCGACGCCGCCGTCGGCGCTCCGATTGCGAGCGACGTGCTTGGCGAGTACCCAGCCGTCCTCGATCGCCATGATCGCGCCCTGCGCGATGTACTGGAGTGGCGCGTGGGCGGAGTCGCCCAGCAGCGCGACGCGCCCGAAGACCCACTGCGGCGTGGACTCGCGGTCGTACATCCGCCACCACCGGTCGCGCCACATGAACCGCAGCCCGTCCTGGACGTCGCCGACGGTGTCTGCGAACGCCGCGTCGAGCTCGTCGGGGGTGCCCCAGTCCGGATCGCCGGCCAGCGCCTTGGGGGACTCGAACACGGCGACCTGGTTGAACATCTCGCCCCCGCGCAGCCCGTACTGCACGAAGTGGCAGTTGTTGCCGAGGTAGAGGGCGATCGCCTTCTCGTGGATGTGGTTCTCCCGAGCGTCCTCCATCGAGATCGCGCCCCGGTAGGCGACGTAGGACGACGACACGGGCTCGTCGCCGACGAACTTGTCGCGGGCCGGGGACAAGATGCCCTCGGCGGCGATGATCACCGGGGCGGTGTGCCGGCCGCCGTCCTCGAGGACGACGGTCGCCTCGGCCGGGCCGGTCTCGTAGTCGACCGCGGTCGCGCTGTTGACCAGCTCGACGCCCGCTTGCTCGCAGGCACGCAGGAAGGTGCCGTGCAGGTCCGAGCGATGGATCACCACGTAGGGGAATCCGTAGCGCCTCTCGAGGTCGCGCAGGTCGAGCCGGGTCACCTCGGTGCCCTGCTGGTGCTCGCCGACGCCGTCGAACATGATGAGGTCGTCGGGCAGCACGCCGAGGCGCTTGACCTCCTCGAGCAGGCCGAACTCGTCCAGGATGCGAGTGCAGTTGGGGGCGATCTGGAGACCGGCTCCGACCTCGCCGAACGCGGGGGCCCGCTCCAGCAGCCGCACCCGGAGGCCCTCGCGGGTCAGCGCGTACGCCGTCGCGAGGCCGCCGATGCCGCCTCCGACGACGATCACGTCGGGGTTCACAGCCAGGGACCGATCTCAGGGGCGTCGACGAGGCCGTGGTCTCGTCCGGCGAGCCATGCGGCGACCTCGGCGTCGCCGCCGGCCGGCAGCGCTCCGACGTCCAGGCCGCGCTTGACGCAGATGTCGTCCACCAGGGCGGCGAGAAAGTCGGCCGGAAGGTCGGTGAACGAGGCGCCGAGGTCCACCGCATGCACGCAGGTCTCGCGGGCTCGCAGCCACGGGATCTCGCTGGCGGGGAGCCTGCGGCCCTGGATGGTGCGCACCTGGTGCGTCCACTGCTCGTCGTCGAGTCGGGCCAGAGCGAGCGCGAGTGCCTCGGCCGTCGCAGCGATCGCAGAGACCAGCTCGGCGGCGCTCCTCTCCCGGGCGGCGGCGAGGTCGGCGTCGCGAGCCTGGACAGAGGGATACATCGGCGTCTCTACTCCGGTGGCCGCCCAGGTCGCGAGGTTGGTCAGCGCGACCGCGTTGGCGGCGACGTGGCCGAGGACCTGACCGACGGTCCATCCGGGAAGGGTCGAGTCGGCCGCGACGTCGGTGTCGGTCAGGCCGGTGGCACGAGCGAGGACGAGATCGGTTCCGGTCCGAGCCCACCCAAGGGCATCCTCTCTGGTGCGGCTCGTCGCGGTGCGGGTCATCGTGGCTCCTCGACGATCCGGTTGGCGCACGCGCCGATCCCGGCGATCTCGGCGACGACCTCCTCACCGCCGAGCAGGTACACCTTCGGGTCGCGCGCATGACCCACTCCAGCCGGCGTTCCCGTTGCGATCAGGTCGCCGGGACGCAGCGTGATGATCGTGGAGATGTACTCGACGAGGAAGACGGGATCGAACAGGAGCGTGCCGGTGTCGTCGGACTGCATCACCTGGCCGTCGACGGTCGTGCTGACGCGCAACGCCGGGCGTACGCCGCCGACCTCGTCGGGCGTCACCAGGTAGGGGCCGACCGGAGTCGTGGAGTCCCAGATCTTGCCCTGGGTCCACTCGATCGTGCGGAACTGCCAGTCGCGCACCGAGATGTCGTTCATGACGGTGAATCCGGCTATCGCCGCCGCGGCGCGCTCGGTGGTCGCGCGGCGGACGGTCTCGCCGATCACGACGACAAGCTCCACCTCCCAGTCGAGCGCGTCGGTCTCGGGAGGCCGCACCACGTCGTCGTGCGCGCCGAGTAGCGAGTCGGCGTACTTCGGGAACAGTGTCGGGTACTCGGGCAGGTCGCGGCCCATCTCCTTGATGTGGTCGGTGTAGTTGTGGCCGACGCAGAGGACCTTGGACGGGTTCGGCACCACGGGCGCGAAGTCCGCGTCCTCGACGCCGAACGTCGCCGCCCCGGCCCGTGGCTCGGGCTGTCCGGCGGCGAGCCACGCGCCCAGGTCGGCGAAGCCCAGGTCGGTGTGGACGTCGCCGTCGAGTCGGACGGCGCGGGTGGATCCGTCGATACGGAGGGTGGCGAGCCTGGTCATGTCAGTCCTTGTCGGTGTGGTCGGAGTGGTCGGTGCGGTGGATGCGGAGCGCCTCGAAGATCGGGGCGTCGGAGAAGCGGAACAGGTCGAGAGCGCCGGAGTCGGAGTCGGTGTCGCCCGCCTCGGAGACGATCGAGAGCGGCTGCCACGACGGCACGACGAACAGGTCGCCGCGGGTGACCGACCAAGTCAGGTCGCCGACCGTCACTCGCCCGGAGCCATCGAAGACCTGGTACACGCTCGATCCGGTCTCGCGGACCGGGGCGGTCACCGACCCGCGGGTGACGCGGTGGAACTCGGCGCGAATCGTCGGGAGGACGTCGCCGCCGGTGCTCGGGTCCACGAAACGGACGGCGGCGTGCCCGGGCTCGACGGTGCCCGCGTACCCCTGCCTCTCCAGGTCGAGCTGGTCGGAGAGCGCGCGGTCGGTGTGCTCCCACTTGTAGGAGAGCAGCGGCGAGCCGGGCGTGCTGTGGGTGACGCCGAGCGGGCGCAGCCCCGGGTGGCCCCACAGCTGCTCGGAGCGGGCACGCTCGGGCGTGATCCGCTCGGCGCCGGAGATCTCGTCGCGCCCGAACTCGAAGAACTGCGCCTCGTTGGTCCACTGGAAGGGGATGTCGAGGCCGTCGATCCAGGCCATCGGCTCGTCGGTCGCATTGTGGTGGGCGTGCCAGTTCCAGCCCGCTTGCGGAAGGAAGTCACCACGGTTCATGGGGACGGCATCACCACCGACGACGGTCCACACCCCCGAGCCCTCGACCACGAAGCGGAAGGCGTGCTGGGTATGGCGGTGCTCCGGGGCATCCTCTCCGGGCAGCAGGTACTGGATCGCGGCCCACAGGGTCGGCGTCGCGAAGGGCTTCCCGCCGAGCGAAGGGTTGGCCAGCGCGATCGCGCGGCGCTCCCCTCCGCGGCCGACCGGGACGATCTCGCCGGCCTGCTCGGCGAGACGACGCAGGCTCTGCCACCGCCACAGGTGTGCCGCGGCCTTGGACCGCGGGTGCGCCGGCATCAGGTCGCCGATCTCGGTCCACAGGGGGATCAGAAGCTCGTCCTCGAACCCGCGGTATAGCGCCTCGAGTGCGGGAGTCACGGCCGGGTGGTCTGGTGAGTCGACGGCCCGGAGGCGGACGGGAGAGCCGACAGGATTCGCGGCGGGGATGCTGGACATGGGTCTAGGGTGAGGCGAACAGCCCGATGCAGAACCGATTATTCTGCTGGGCGGAACAGAGGTGTTCATGCAGCAGTTCAAGGCGCCGCCGGCCTATGTCGTCACAAGCGTCGACAATGCCCTGCGGATCGCGACCATGCTCCAGTTGGAAGGCGCCTTGACGGTCACCGAGATCGCCCATCGCATCGGGGTCGCGCCCTCGACCGCCCACCGGCTGCTCGCGACGCTCGTCTACCGCGACTTCGTCACCCAGGACGAGGACCGCACCTATCGGGTCGGACCGGTCCTCGAGCTCGCCGCACACTCGCATTCGGAGGCATCGCGACTGCGCCTGCTCGGACTGCCTCATTTACTGCACCTCGTCGACCTCTTCGACGAGTCTGCGAACCTGGCGATCCGCACCGGCGACACGGTGCGGTTCGTCGCCAGCGTCGAGTCGTCGAAGGCGCTACGCGTCGGCTCTCGTGAAGGGATGGTGTTCGCCGCGCACCGGACCACGGCGGGACTGTTGTTGCTCGCAGAGCTCGACGACGACCAGCTCGAAGTGCTCTACGCCGCCGACAAGTACGTCGACCGCCCAGGCGAGAGGCCGGACCTCGTCGCCTTGCGGCGAGACCTCCGGCGGGTGCGGCACGGGGGCTTCGCGCTCAACCAGGGGCGCTCGGAGCGCGGAGTGGTCGCCGTCGGCGTGCCGGTGCACCGGGCCGACGGGGAGCTCCTTGCCGGCCTCTCGGTCTCGATGCCGAGCGTCCGCTACGACAAGGAGCACCTGCCGACACTGGTCCGGACGTTGCGCGCGACCGCGGCGGCCCTCGAGCGGGACCTCGCGGAGTAGTCCGCCGGCTACTGCGAGCGCAGGCGCGCGGCGGTCGCCTCGCCGAGGGAGACCATGGCCTCGGCCAGTCGCCGGTTGGCCTCCAGAAGATCCCGCTCCGGATCGGCCTGCATCGCGATGAACCCGCCGTCGAAGCCGGCGATGCCGAGGTACTCCAGCTCGTCTGCGACGGCCGCTGCGATCGCCGGATCCTCGTCCTGGAACGCCGACCGGATCATGTGGTTCATCAGCACGCGGCCCTCGGTGCGGACCTTGGTGATGGTGTCGGCGACCTCGGCCTCGTGTGCCTCTGCGCTCAGGATCAAGATCATGTGCAGCCGCAGGAACTCCTGGCGCGCCATGAAGACCTCGCTGGTCCGTTCCAGGAACCAGGTCATCCGCTCGCGGGGACTGCCGCCCTCGGGCGGCTGGGCCTGTGCGGCCCGCATGGCGGCGAAGAAGTCGTGCAGGCCCTCCTCCATCACCGCGGTGAGCAGGCCGGCCTTGGAGCGGAAGTGATGGTAGATCGCGCTCTTCGGCAGGCCCGTCTCGGCGCTGAGCACCGAGAGGGACGTCGCGGCGTACCCGCGCTCGGCCATCAGGCGGGAGGCCACCTCGAGGATCTCTCTGCGCGATCGACGGCCGCGCCGGTTGCCCGGCCGCGCGGCATCGGCGTCTTCCTCCACGTCGCGCAGCATAGGCGCCTCGTCCTGCACCGCCGGGCGGCGTCGTCCGGCGCATGCAAGACGTTTCTGTCTTGCGGAAAACGCCCGGCGCGTCGTTGACAGCCTTCTGGCGAGTTGTGAGGCTCATCACCAGGAATGGACCGATCGGTCCAAAACCAGTTTTCTGGATCGACGGGGAGTCGCCGCATGACCACCAACTACGACGCCGATGTCGCGATCATCGGCTACGGTCCGACCGGCCTCGTCGGAGCCATGACCCTGGCGAGCAAGGGCGCGAGTGTCGTCGCCTTCGAGCGCGACAAGGACATCTACGCCAGGGCGCGGGCCGTCACCGTCAACGACTGGACGATGCGGATCTTCCAGGACCTCGGCATCGACGACCGGATCGAGAAGGTGATCGAGCCGCAGC
The DNA here is from genome assembly GCF_037936805.1 of Nocardioides epinepheli. NCBI lineage: Bacteria > Bacillati > Actinomycetota > Actinomycetes > Propionibacteriales > Nocardioidaceae > Nocardioides > Nocardioides epinepheli. Next base: position 221,406 of record NZ_JBBMMC010000007.1, read on the forward strand.
GCGCGCTGCGCTGGGTGACCTACGACGGCCAGGAGGTCATGCGGGTCGTCCACCCGCCGAGCGAGCTCGGCACCCGCAACACCAAGCCACGCTTCTACAACATCTACCAGCCGACCATGGAAGCCGAGCTGCGCGCATGCGCCGCCGAGCTCGACGGTCTCGAGGTGCGGTACGGCGCCGAGGTCGTCGGCGTGGAGGAGCTCGCCGACGGCGTCCGGGTGACCAGCCGCGACACCGCCACCGGCGAGGAGTCCAGCGTCGTGGTCCGCTATGTCATCGGTGCCGACGGGGGCTCCTCACCCACCCGCAAGATGCTCGGAATCGCGATGCGCGGCGAGACCATCGACACCCAGTGGATCGTCATCGACTGCAAGGTCAAGCGCTGGTGGCCGGACCGCGACTTCCTCACGTTCTGGACCGACGCGGAGCGGCCGGTCGTCGACATCGCGCTATCGGCCGGAAACCACCGCTGGGAGATCCCGCTCAAGCCGGGCGAGTGCGAGGCCGACTTCGAGTCCAGCGCCGAGGTGTGGCCACTGCTCGCGGCGCTCGGCGTCACCGAGGACGACGTGGAGATCCATCAGCACGCCTTCTACCGCCACCACGCCCTCGGCGCGGAGACCTGGCGCCGCGGCCGGGTGTTCCTGGCCGGCGACGCCTGCCACCTGATGCCGCCGTGGGCCGGGGCCGGCATGCAGACCGGCATGCGCGATGCCCACAACCTCGGCTGGAAGCTCGCCCGCGTGCTGCGCGGTGAGCTGGACGACGCCTGGCTGGACACCTACGAGGCCGAGCGCCGACCGAACGCCGACTTCTACACCGACCTGGCGATCGGGCTCGGCCGGGTGATCAAGCAGGAGGCGACGCCGGAGGAGCTGGCGGCGATGAACGCCGTCCCGGAGAACACCGTGACGCCGTTCGAGCCGCCGCTGATCGCTCCGCCGGTGCTGGTGGCCGGCTGGCTGAACGGGACGCAGGGCGATGCGAGCGTCATCGGCCGGATGCTGCCGCAGCCGATCGCCGGTGACGCCGTCGGCCGCATGGCGCGACTCGACGACCTCCTCGGCGACGACTTCGTCCTTCTCGGTGCAGACGTCGACCCTGCCTCGGTCCTCACCGACGAAGAGCGCGCTGCGTGGGACGCCCTCGGCGCGCGCTACGTCACGATCCGTCCGCAGTCCGCCTATACCCAGGGTCCCGACGAGCTCGTCGACCTGGAGGGCGTGCTGCTGGCGTGGCTCGGCAGGTACGGCGTGCAGGTGGCCGCCGTGCGTCCGGACAGGTTCGTCGCGGCCGCCGACAAGTCGGGCCTGGCCACCCCGACCCTCTGAACGCACCGAACACAGACCTCACCCCAAGGAGAAGAAGATGACTGGAGTCAAGGAGCTCGCCTACGTCGTCTACGAGGTGTCCGACCTCGCGGACTGGGAGCACTTCGGCGTGACCCTGCTCGGCATGCAGCTCGGCGAGAAGATCGACGGCGGCTTCACGCTGCGCACCGACGAGAAGGCGCACCGATGGATCCTCACCGAAGGTCCGGCCGACGACCTGGCGCGCAGCGGCTACGAGGTCGAGTCCGCCGAGGCCCTGGACGCGCTCGTGACGTCGCTGCGCGACGCCGGCGTGGAGGTCACCGAGGGTGACGCCGCGCTCGCCGCTGAACGCAAGGTCGAGAGGCTGTTCATCACCCAGGATCCGATCGGGAACGTCATCGAGCTGGTCGTGGGACTCGCAGACGGCGTCGAGCCGTTCCACTCCGACACTCTCGTCGGCGACTTCGTCACCGGCGCGGGCGGCGCAGGGCACCAGGTCCTGCTGTCCAAGGGCGTCACCCGCGAGACCTACATGGACTTCTACTGCGGACTGCTCGGATTCAAGATCTCCGACAACATCGTCGAGGAGCTCGCCCCCGGCATCGTCGCCGACCTGATGTTCCTGCACTGCAACCCGCGCCACCACACCGTCGCCCTGGGCGACATGCCGCATCCGAAGAAGACGCATCACTTCATGGTCGAGGTCACCGACATCCGCGACGTCGGAATGGCCTGGGACCGCTGCCTCGCGGCCGGCCAGCCCATGGAGATGACGCTGGGCATGCACCCGAACGACCACATGTTCAGCTTCTACGTCGTCACGCCGTCGGGCTTCTCGGTCGAGTACGGCTGGGGCGGCCTGCTCATCGACGACGCGACGTGGGAGCCGAAGGTCCTCGACAAGCTGCACTGGTGGGGACACGCGCCGGCCGGCGCCGTCGCCGAGCAGCTCGCCGCCGGTGCCGCGAAGCTCCCGCCGATGCCGGGGCCGGCGCCGGAAGGGGCCCTGTGATGGGGCTGCTCGAGGCCGACGTCGCGAACGACGTCACCACCGCCGACTTCACGATCCACTACAACGAGGCCGGCCCGGCCGACGGCGTCCCGGTGATCCTGCTGCACGGTGGAGGCCCAGGAGCCACCGGGTGGAGCAACTACAACCCGAACATCGGCGCGCTCGCCGACGCCGGCCTCCGGGTCATCGCTCCCGACCTACCTGGGTGGGGCGGGTCGTCCGAGGTCGACTTCCTGGCCTACGAGCCACTGGACGCGGTGTGTCAGCTGATGGACGCCCTCGGCATCGCGAAGGCGGCGTTCGTGGGCAACTCGATGGGCGGGCACACCTCGATCCGGATGGCGATCGAGCGTCCCGAGCGGGTCAGCCACCTGATCACGATGGGAGCGCCGTTGCAGCTCACCCCGTTCCTGTTCGGGGCTACCGGGCCGTCCGAGGGCATCAAGATCATGTACGCGGGCTACAGCGACTACTCGCCCGAGGCCATGAAGCGGCTGGTCGAGATCATGGTCTTCGACGGCGCGCGCTTCGCAACTCCCGAGCTGTGCCAGCAGCGCTCCGATGCGGTCGCAGCACGGCCGCAGCACGTCGCCAACGTCGCCAAGGCCGGTATTCGCGGCCCGATCCCGAAGTGGGCCGACCTGGGCCGGCTCGGGGAGATCACTGCTCCGGCGCTCCTCATCCACGGCCGCGACGACCGGGTCGTCGGCTTCGAGGGGACCCTGTACGCCTCCGCGCGGATCCCCGACAGCCGCGTGCACATCATCAACCGTTGCGGCCACTGGGCCCAGCTCGAGCACGCCGACGAGTTCAACCGCCTGGTCACAGACTTCGTCCTTCACCACGGCACAGGGCAGCAATGACCGGCCCCGTAGCCCGGACGACCGTCGGCGCCGCGGCGGTCAGGGCCGCGGCCGACCGGCTCCGCGAGGCGGCGATGACCGGAGTGCCGGCTGAGCCCGTGCGAGACCTGATCGGACGGGACGACGTCGCCGCGGCATACGCCGTCCAGAGCCTGAACATCGAGGCCAGAACAGCCGCCGGAGCACGGGTCGTCGGCCGCAAGATCGGACTGACCTCGAGCGCCGTCCAGCAGCAGCTGGGCGTCGACCAGCCCGACTTCGGGATCCTCCTGGACGACATGGGCCACACCGACGGCGCGGTCATCCCCGTCGATGCCGTGCTCCAGCCGAGGGCGGAGGCCGAGATCGCCTTCGTGTTGGGCGCCGACCTCGTCGACGGTGATCTCGGCGCGGCGCAGGTCCGCGCATCGACCGCACACGTGGTGGTCGCGCTCGAGGTCTGCGGCAGCCGGGTCGCCGACTGGGACATCAGCTTCGGCGACACCGTCGCCGACAACGCCTCCGCGGGCGCCTACGTGCTCGGCGCGCGGGAGGTCGACCTCGCCGACCTCGACACCGTCGGCGCGAGGATGACGATGAGCATCGACGACGTCGAGGTCTCGACCGGCTCGGGAGCCGCCTGCCTGGGCGACCCGGTGCACGCCGTCGTGTGGCTGGCACGCCGGGCGCGCGAGTTCGGCAACCCGCTGCGCGCGGGCCAGGTCGTCCTCTCCGGCGCCCTCGGGCCGATGCGGGCCGTGGAGACCGGCCAGACCGTCCGCGCCGAGATCACCGGTCTCGGATCGGTCGGGTTCACCCTCGCTGCGCAAGGAGCCCATGCATGAGCAGGACCAAGGTCGCGATCATCGGATCGGGAAACATCGGCACGGACCTGATGAAGAAGATCCTGCGCAACGGCGAGCATCTCGAGATGGGCGTCATGGTCGGCATCGACCCGGCCTCCGACGGCCTGCGGCGTGCAGCCGAGCACGGCGCCGAGATCACCGCCGACGGCGTCGACGGACTGCTGAGATCGCCCCAGATCCAGGAGATCGGCATCGTCTTCGACGCCACTTCGGCCGGCGCGCACCGGACGAACAACGACAAGCTCGCCCCGCTCGGCATCCGGATGATCGACCTGACGCCGGCCGCGGTGGGTCCGTACGTGATCCCGGCGGTCAACCTCGAGGACCACCTCGACGCGGCGAACGTGAACATGGTGACCTGCGGCGGTCAGGCGACCATTCCGGTCCTCGCCGCGATCAGCCGCGTCGTTCCGGTGGCCTACGGCGAGATCGTCGCGTCGATCTCCTCGAGGTCGGCCGGTCCCGGCACCCGCGCCAACATCGACGAGTTCACCGAGACGACGTCGGCCGCCATCGAGACCGTAGGCGGTGCCGCGCGCGGCCGCGCCGTGATCATCCTCAACCCCGCCGAGCCGCCATTGCTGATGCGCGACACGGTCTTCGCGCTGGTCACCCTGCCGCCGGGCGAGGACCGGGGACGTGGCATCACAGCAGATCAAGGACTCGATCCTGAAGATGGTCGCCGACGTCGCCGTGTACGTTCCCGGCTACCGGCTCAAGCAGGAGATCCAGATCGTGCCGGTCCCGGGCGACCAGCCCGTCGAGACCCTCCTCCAGCCCGGTGCCGAGCGCCCGACGCACCAGGTGAGCGTGTTCCTGGAGGTGGAGGGTGCAGCCGACTACCTGCCCGCCTACGCAGGGAACCTCGACATCATGACCTCGGCCGCGGTGCAGGTGGCCGAGAAGATCGCCGCGACGGGTGATCCCCGTCGTGCCGGAGAGGCCGACGCATGAAGATCTTCGTCCAGGACGTCACCCTGCGCGACGGCATGCACGCCGTGCGACACCGGATCACCGCAGGCGACGTCGAGCGCATCGTGGTCGCGCTCGACGAGGCCGGCGTCGACGCCATCGAGGTCGCCCACGGCGACGGTCTCGCCGGCGGCTCACTGAACTACGGCCCCGGCTCGCACACCGACTGGGCATGGATCGAGGCTGCGGCGTCGGTGCTGAAACGCGCGCGGCTGACCACGCTGCTGCTGCCCGGTGTCGGCACGATCCGCGACCTTCGCCAGGCCCACGACCTCGGCGTCCGATCGGTCCGCGTCGCGACGCACTGCACCGAGGCCGACGTCGCCGCCCAGCACATCGCGGCTGCGCGCGAGCTCGGCATGGACGTCTCCGGCTTCCTGATGCTCTCCCACATGGCCGAGCCCGGACGGCTGGCCGAACAGGCCAGACTGATGGAGTCCTACGGCGCGCAGTGCGTCTACGTCACCGACTCCGGTGGCCGCCTGACGATGAACGACGTCGCGGCCCGGGTCCGCGCCTACCGCGACGTGCTCGACGCCGGGACCGAGATCGGCATCCACGCCCACGAGAACCTCTCGATGTCGGTGGCCAACTCGGTGGTCGCGGTCGAGAACGGCGTCCACCGCGTCGACGCCTCCCTCGCCGGCCACGGGGCCGGCGCCGGCAACTGCCCGATCGAGCCGTTCATCGCGGTCGCCGACCTGATGGGCTTCGAGCACGGCTGTGACCTGTTCAAGCTGCAGGACGCCGCCGACGACATCGTTCGTCCGCTCCAGGATCGACCGGTCCGCGTCGACCGGGAGACCCTGACCCTCGGGTATGCCGGCGTCTACTCCAGCTTCCTGCGCCATGCGGAGAGCGCCGCCTCCCGCTACGACGTCGACGTCCGAGACATCCTGATGGAGTGCGGCCGCCGCAGCCTGGTCGGAGGCCAGGAGGACATGATCATCGACATCGCGCTGAACCTCGCCGCACCGGAGCGAGTCCGCACGGCGTGACTCCCGAAATTGCGCTGACCCGTCAGCCATAGCTGACGGGTCAGCGCATCTGGTGGGTCAGGCGCCTGTGGAATCTGTCGCTCCGGCGGATCCGGTGGTCGAGTCTGTACCCGAGGAGCCGGTGCCGGTGAGGGCGCCGGTGGCGCTGCCGACGGACTTCTTGATCAGGGCCTCGAGGTCCAGGCCGGTGCTGGTCTTGAGCATCGACAGGGTCTGGACGACGTTGTCGGTGACCTGCTTGGGCATCGCGCCGGCGCCGTCGGTGGAGACGACGGTGAGCTGGTCGATCGCGGAGATCGGGGCGGCGACCTCCTTGGCGATCTGCGGCAGCACCTCGATGAGCATCTGCAGCACCGCGGCCTCGTTGTAGTGCGCGAACGCCGCGGCCCGCTTGTCCATCGCCTCGGCCTCGGCCTGACCGATGGCCAGCGTGGCGGCGGCCTGCGCCTCACCCTCGGCGCGGACGGCGTCGGCCTCCGCGGTACGGCGGGCCTTCTCGGCCTCACCGCGGCGAGCACCCTCGATGGCCTCGGCCTCGGCGAGCGCCGAACGGCGCGCCTTCTCGGCCTCACCGGTGAGCCGGTCCTTCTGCGCGTCGGCCTCCGCCGCCGCGATCGTGGCGGCCTTGCGGGCGTCGGCGGCCGCGATCTCCGAGGAACGCTTCGCCTCGGCCTCCTGCTCGACGCGGTAGCGCTCGGCGTCGGCCGGCTTGCGAACCTCGGTCTCGAGCTTGCGCTCGGTCAGCGCCGCCTGCCGGACCGCGACCTTCTCCTGCTCGGTGAGGATCGCCTGGTCGCGGTCGGCCTGGGCCAGCGGGCCGGACGCCGAGGCGTTGGCCGCCGCGGCGTCGGTCTCGGCCTTGATCTCGGCCTCCTTCAGCGCCAGGGTCCGCTGGGCGATCGCGATCTCCTGCTGGGCGGCGATGGTCGCCTGCTCGGCCGCCTGCCGGGCGTTGGCCTCCGCGATCCGCGCGTCCTGGCTGACCCGCGCGGCCTCCGGGCGACCGAGGTCGGCCAGGTAGCTGCCGTCGTCGGTGACGTCCTGGATCTGGAAGGTGTCGAGGATCAGGCCCTGACCGGTCAGCGAGTTCTCCGACTCATCGGCCACCCGCTGCGCGAACGCCGCCCGGTCGCGAATGATCTGCTCCACGGTGAGGCTGCCGACGATCGAGCGCAGCGCACCGGCGAGCACCTCCTGGGTGAAGGGCTCGACGTCCTGCTGCTGGCTGAGGAACCGCTGGGCGGCCAGCCGGATCTGGTCGGCGTTGCCGCCGACCTTCACGATGGCGACGCCCTCGACGTTGAGCTTGATGCCCTGCCCGGAGACGGCGCCCCGGATCTGCACCGAGATCCGGCGCGAGGAGAGATCCATCGTCGCGAGCTTCTGGACGAACGGGATGACGAACACCCCGCCACCGAGCACGACCTTCTGCCCCGAGAGATCGGTGCTCAACTGCCCGGTCTCGGGATTGAGCACCGCCTTGCCCTTGCGCCCGGTGACGATGAACGCCTGGTTCGGTCCGGCCACCTTGTAGCGGCTGGTGACCAGAAGGACGATCAGCAACAGCAGGACGACTCCGCCGATGATGGAGATGAGCGCTGTGTTCATACAAGGGTCCCTTCTATAGGGGCTCTACGGGTGGCTTGGGGTGGCGACGTCGTTCAGACGTCGGTGGAGGGAAGCGAGTTCCACACCGGCGCGACACGGAGCGCGGTCGGCGAGACGACGCCGGTCACGTGCACGCGGGTGCCGGCCTCCAGCGCGGTCTCGGCCCGGGCGTTCATGGTGATCGTGTGGCCGCCGAGGTAGATCCGCACGCTGCCGAATCCGTCGTCGGGGACGGCGCTGACGACCGTGCCCTCGTGACCGATCAGGTCGTCGGAGGAGGGAGTGTGATCGGTGCTCCCACCGCGCACCAGCCGGGTCAGCCACGCGCCGAGGCCGCCGAAGACGACACCGGCGCCGAGGCCGGCGATCAGCGCGACCGAGTCCGGCGCGCCGGCCTGCTGGGCGATGAAGCCGCCGAACCCGAGGGCGGCGAAGAAGGAGCCGACGATCTCGGTGGAGAACCAGTCGCCGGCAAGGCCGTCGAAGACTCCGTCGAGCAGATCGCCGAGCACGAGTGAGAGCAGGAGCACAGCGGTACCTACCAGGCCGAGGACGAGGTAGATGCTCACACCCGAAACCTACCCAAATGGGTGTGTTTGAACCCATTCGGAAAGACATTCGTTAGTGTCGCCTCGCGTGAGCCGGCGGCGGGACGTCGTGGTGGTCGATCACCACGACTCCTACACCTGGAACCTGGTGCATCTGGTCGCCGGGGTCACCGGCGCGCTGCCGGTCGTGGTGCAGCACGACGACGTCGAGGCCGCCACCGTCCTGGCCTTCTCCCACGTGGTGCTCTCACCCGGGCCCGGCCACCCCGACGATCCGGCGGACTTCGCGGTCGGCCGCGCCGTCCTGGCCGCGGCGACGCGACCGGTGCTCGGCGTGTGCCTGGGGATGCAGGGCCTCGTCACGGCGTTCGGCGGCCGGGTCGAGCGGGTCCGGCCCGCGCACGGCGAGGTGGCGCGGATCGAGCACGACGGGCGGGGCGTGCTCACCGGCCTCGCCGACGGGTTCGCCGCCGTCCGCTACCACTCGCTGGCGGCGGTGGCGGTGCCCGACGTCCTCGAGGTGTCCGCGCGGTCGGATGACGGCGTGGTGATGGGCGTGCGCCACCGCGAGCTGCCGTTGGAGGGCGTGCAGTTCCACCCGGAGTCGATCCTGTCCGAGCACGGCGCCGCGCTGGTCGCCAACTTCCTGGACGGCGTCCGATGAGCGCTCGATCGGCGGACGTCGCCGAGGAGTTCGCCGCCGTGGCAGCCGCGCGGCCACGCTGCTTCTGGCTCGACGGCGGTGGCGCACGCGAGTGGTCGGGGCGACGTTCGATCCTCGGCTGGCTCGAGGACGACGACGTCTCGCTCACCTACTCCGCCTCGCGCCGCGAAGTCACCCGCTGGACCGGTGGGCGCGGTGACGTGGTCGGCGACGACATCTTCGACGCCCTCGATCGCGAGCTGGCCGACGGCGAGGGTCAGTGGTTCGGATATCTCGGCTACGCCGCGCGGCCCGACCTTCCGGCGCTGCCCGATCCGGCTCTCCCCGATGCCGTGTGGATGCGCCCCTCGCACGTGCGGATGTACGAGCACGACGAGGCCCTCGCCCGCGGCGGCATCGCGCCTGCCCCCGCCGCCGCTGCGGCGGTCGATCCCGGCTATGCCTCCGCGTTCGCCCGGGTCCAGGAGCACCTGCACGCCGGGAACACCTACGAGGTCAACCTCACCTACCGGCGCGACCTGGACGGTCCCGCACGCCCGGACGGCCCGGCGGCGACCTACCTCCGGCTCCGCGCGCTCAACCCCGCGCCGTACGCGGGCTTCCTCCAGCACGACGTCGACGGTGGCCGGGCCTGGCTGCTCGCCTCCAGCCCCGAGCGCTACGCCACGATCACCGCCGAGCGGATGCTGGAGACCAAGCCCATCAAGGGGACGACGCCGCGCGGGTCGACCCTCGACGAGGACGCCGCGCAGCGCGAGCTGCTCGCCACCGACGCCAAGTACCGCGCGGAGAACCTGATGATCGTCGACCTGCTGCGCAACGACCTCGCCCAGGTGTGCGAGGTCGGCAGCGTCGAGGTGCCCTCCCTGATGGCGGTGGAGTCCTACGAGACCGTGCACCAGCTCGTGTCCACCGTTCGCGGTCGGCTGCGCTCCGACGTCACGACGATTGCCGCGTTGCGCGCGCTCTTCCCCGCCGGCTCGATGACCGGAGCGCCGAAGCTGCGCACCATGCAGGTGATCGAGGAGGTCGAGGCGACGCCGCGCGGGGCCTACTCGGGCGCGTTCGGCTGGCTGGCCGCCGACGGCCGGGCCGACCTCGGCGTGATCATCCGCAGTCTGACCACCGACGGGAGCGGTCGCTACCGACTCGGCACCGGAGGAGGCATCACCGTGCTCTCCGATCTCGGCGAGGAGTGGGAGGAGTCGCGGCTCAAGGCCGAGCGGCTGCTGCGGGCGATGGACGCACCCGGAGGTTGAGCAAGCGGGACGGGCGAGGAACGAGCCCGGCTCGCGCCGACGAACCTCGTGAGCCTCCTCGGGGGCGTTGGCAGGGCGGGTTGCCGGGGTTTCGTCGGCGCTCGCTGGCGCTCGCTTGCTCAACCTCCGGCGGTGGCTGGCGCTCGTTTGCTCGACCTCCGGCGGTGGCTGGCGGTCGCTTGCTCAACCTCCGGCGTGGGCGACGCCCGCTTGCTCAGCCTCCGGCCAGGTCCGAGTTGGCGGCGTGGGTGGCGAGAGCGGTGATCACTGATCGCACGCCCCGCACCACACGGTCGCGCTTGAACGGGGTGGGGTCGAGGGCGTTGACCACCTGCACCAGGTCGCCGTTCTGCACGAACGCGGTGACGGCGAGGGTGTCGTCGTCGGTGACGTCGACGATCATCCGGACGTCGTCGGCCTGGGGGACCTTCGGCGTCGTGACCTTCGTCGTGGCGCCCTCGGTGAGCACGCCGAACGACTCCATGAGGTCGTCCAGGGTGCCGGGATAGAGCTGGTAGTTGACGTCGAGCGCCGGGTCCCCCTCGGCCTGGGGGGTGAAGGAGCACAGCGGCGCCTCGGGTGTGCCGGTGCGGGTGTCGAACGTGGTGCCGAAGGCCTGCGACACCGCCGAGGCGTCGAGCCCGTCGCACGGATTCCACAGGTCCGGGGCGTCGGTCGGCAACGGCGTGCGCGACGCGGTGGGCTCGTCGGGCTCGTCGTCGGAGCACGCCGTCAGCCCGAGCAGGCAGGCCGCCACCACGGCCGGCACCACGGCCGGAACGAGACTTCTACGCATCGGATCTCCCTGGGAACACGAGCATCAGCCTCGCACCCCCACCCGGAGCCTCGGTCGCGGTGGCCGACCCCGAGTGTCTTTCGACCACCTGCCGCACGATCGAGAGCCCGAGCCCGGAGCCGGTCATCGACCGGGACTCCTCCGCCCGCCAGAAGCGGTCGAAGACCCGCTCCCGAGCCTCGGGACTGATCCCGGGGCCCTCGTCGTCGACGGTGAGGACGCCGACGCCGTCGCCCGCGCTCAGGCGCACGGTGATCGTGCCGCCGGCCGGGCTCCACTTCGCCGCATTGTCGAGCAGGTTCGTGATCGCGCGCTCCAGCGAGCCCGCCTCGCCCACGACGTACCAGTGGTCGGTCTCGACGTCGAAGGTCGCATCGACCGCGCGCCGGCGCGCCCGGGCCAGCGCGATGTCGAGGATCTCGCTCAGGTCGACCTCGCCGACCACCGGCGCGAGCGGCTCGTCTCGGGCGAGCTCGGTGAGGTCGCCGATCAAGGTGGTGAGCTCGTCGATCTGGGCCCTGATGTCGTCGAGCAGCTCGGCGCGGGCCTCGGGGTCGATCGCCTTCTGGTCGATGTCGGCCTGGGTGAGCAGGTCGACGTTGGTGCGCAGCGAGGTGAGCGGTGTGCGCAGCTCGTGGCCGGCGTCGGTGACCAGCCGCCGTTGACGATCGCGCGAGGCCGACAGCGAGGCGAGCATCCCGTTGAACGCCGAGGCCAGGCGCGCGACCTCGTCGTCGCCCTCCACCGGCAGCGGGTCGAGCTGCTCGGTGCGGGCGATGTGCTCGACCGAGGCGGTGAGCCTGCGGACCGGGCGAAGTCCGTTGCGAGCCACTCCCCAGCCGGCGATGCCCGCTCCGACGACGCCGAGCAGGCCGAACAGCAGGCTCACCCCGCCGAGCCGGGTGAGCACCTCGCGCTGGTCGGCGAGCGACTGGGTGACGACGATGGCGCTGCCCTTGGTGAGCGGTACCGCGACGACGCGCTGCTCCATCCCGTTGACCGTCACCGTGCGGATGCTCATCTTGCGCTCACCGTTGGCCACGGCGAACTCGGGCGAGCCCTTGCTGAAGGGCAGGTTGGGATCGTTGAGCCGGGTGAGCCCGTCACCGAAGACCTGGTAGACGACGACGCCCGACGCGCGGGCCAGCGACTCGGGCTGGCGGACGTCGACGCCGTAGCGCAACACCTGGGCCGTCGCCTTCGCGCGGTCGACCAGGGAGTTGTCGAGCTGGGACTGCAGCTGCATCCGGGCGGTCACGTAGACACCGAGCGAGAGCACCGCTACGGCGATGCCGACGGCCATCGTGGTGAGCAGGGTGACCCGGCTCGCGAGCGAGCGGCGGTAGTGCCACCGCGCGTCGCTCTCGCCGGGATGCTGGCTCGCTGCGGAGTCGCTGGAGTCGGCGATGACCTCCGGGTCCGCCGGGTCGTCCGATCCCTCTGGTCTGGCGCGACCGTTCACCTCGGTCACGACTCCTTCAGGACGTAGCCGACCCCCCGCACGGTGTGCAGCAGCCGCGGCTCGCCCTCGGCCTCGGTCTTGCGACGCAGGTAGCCGACGTAGACCTCGAGCGAGTTGGCGGTCGTGGGGAAGTCGTAGCCCCACACCTCCTCGAGGATGAAGGAACGGTCCAGCACCCGCCGCGGGCGGCGCAGGAACAGCTCGAGCAGGGTGAACTCGGTGCGGGTCAGGTCGATCGCGCGCCCGCCGCGTCGCACCTCGCGGGTGGCGAGGTTCATGGTGAGGTCGGAGAAGCCGAGCACCTCCTCCTCGTCGCCCTCGACGGTCACCGCCCGGCGCAGCAGGGCTCGGAGCCGCGCGAGGAGCTCGGGCAGGGCGAACGGCTTGGCGAGGTAGTCGTCGGCTCCGGCGTCGAGGCCGTCGACGCGATCGCCGACGGCGTCGCGCGCGGTGAGGACGATGATCGGGACGTCGTTGCCCGCTGCCCGCAGTGCGCGCGTGGTCTCCAGGCCGTCGAGCCGCGGCATCATCACGTCCATCACGACGACGTCGGGGGCGATGCCGGCGATGCCGGCCAACGCCTCGGCACCGTCACCGGCCAGGTGCACCTCGTAGCCGTTGAACTCCAGGGACCGGCGCAGGGACTCGCGGACCGCCTTGTCGTCGTCGACGACGAGCACGCGCGGCTTGACGGAGGCAGACACGACACACACTGTGGCACGTCGGCCTTAGAGGCGGCTGAGCGGTGAGGGCGGCGCGGGCCCGGGATCAGAGGTAGGGGCGGGCGAGCCCGGCTACCCGGGCGCCGTAGCGGCCGCCGAACAGGCAGGCGTGCACGAGGACCGGGAACAGCTGGAACAGGCCGGTGCGCTCCTCCCATCCGTCGGCGAGCGGTGCGACCTCGTGGTAGGCCTCGAGGGTGCGCGGCAGGTTCGGCAGCCCGAACAGCGCGAGCATCGCCAGGTCGACCTCGCGGTGTCCGCCGTAGGCGGCCGGGTCGATCACGCTGGCGCGTCCCTCCTGCCCCCACAGCACGTTGCCGTTCCACAGGTCGCCGTGCAGCCGCGACGGCGGCTCCTCGGGGGCGAGCTCGGGCAGCCTGCGGACGACGGCCTCGACCGCCGCGACGCCGTCGTCGTCGAGGGCGCCGCGGTCGTGCGCGAGCTTGGCGTAGGGGAGGAGCCGGCGCACGGCGTAGAACTCGGCCCACGTCGGGGCGCTGCGATTGGGCAGGGGGAGGGGGCCGATGAAGCCGTCGCGCTCGGCGCCGTAGTCGGGAGCCCCCGCGGCGTGGGTGGCGGCGAGTCGGCGACCGAACTCGGCGGCGTCGTCGGCGTTCGCGCGGCCGGACTCCACCCACCCGATGAGCAGGCACTCGGGGTCGACGCCCAAGACCTCGGGCACGTGCACGCCGCCCTCGACCTCGGCGAGCCAGCGCAGTCCCCACGCCTCCTGCTCGAACAGCCCCGCCGGGGCCTGGGAGTGGGTCTTCATCAGAGCGGTGCTGCCATTGCTCAGCCGCAGCTTGGTGACCGTCGACAGTCCTCCTCCGGCCACGGGGGCGGTGGAGACGACCGCGGACCCGAGCAGCGCCTCGGCGCGACGGGCGAGTGCCGGTCGGCGGGTCATCGACCCACGATCGTGCGCAGCTGGTCGACGAGGAGGTCGCTGGAGTGCTCGACCATCGACAGCACCTCCTCGAATCCGGAGTCGCCACCGTAGTACGGGTCCGGTACCTCGGCATCGCTCAGGTCGGGGTCGAGGGAGCGGAACAGGCGCACGCGGGGCGCGGCGCCGGAGTCGCGCGCACCGGTCTGGATGTCGGCGAGGTTCTGGGCGTCCATCGGCAGCAGCAGGTCGAAGGTCTCGTGCCACGACGGTGCGAACTGTTGTGCCCGGTGCCTGCTCGGGTCGTAGCCCGCGGCGCTGAGGGTCGCCGCAGCGCGCGGGTCCATCGGCTTGCCGACGTGCCACCCGCCGGTGCCCGAGCTCGCGACGGTGACGACGTCGTCGAGACCGGCCTCGGCGACCTTGGCAGAGAGCACGACATCGGCCATCGGCGAGCGGCAGATGTTGCCCAGGCACACCAGGCCGACGTGGTAGGTCCCGGGCTGGCGCGGCGCGGGAAGGGGGACCCGGCTCATCGACCGTCGTCGATCGGCTCGCCGACCGCACCGTCGACGATCCAGGTGACGATCGTGATGATCACCGCGCCGCCCACCGCCGTCCAGAAGCCGTCGACCCGGAACGGGATGTCCAGGCCGTCGGCCAGCGCGCCGGTGAGCATGAGCATCGCGGCATTGATGACCAGCAGGAACAGGCCGAGGGTGAGGACGATCAGCGGGATGGAGAGGAACGTCAGCAGCGGCTTCACGAACGAGGTGATGATTCCCAAGATCGCCGAGACGAGCAGCAGGGGGACCAGGTTGTGCTGCACCTCGTCCCAGCCCTGCTTGGGTCCGCCGGTGAACTCGATGCCGTCGAGCAGCCACGCGGCGGCGGCCACGCCGAGCGCGGTCGTGATCAGCCTGAGGAGGATCCGCATGGCTCGATTCTGGCAGGTACCGGTGCAACGGGCGCGCCCGTTCGCCGCGCCGGGGATGGGCGAGCGCCGACGAGACCCGCGGGCAACCGTCCTCGCCAGCGTTTGCGAGTGAGGTCGTGAGGTTTCGTCGGCGCCGGTCGGGCTCGTTCCTCGCCCGTCCGGCTTGCTCAACCTCCGGACTGGTCGCGGCCGGAGGTTGAGCAAGCGAGCGCCAGCGAGCGCAGACGAAACCCCGGCAAGGCTCGTTCCTCGCCCTCCGGCTTGCTCAACCTCCGAAGGCTCGCTGGCAGTGCTCAGTGGCCGAGGGCGCGGATGATCGAGCGCTCAGCGTCCTCGAGGTGGGTCTGGAGGAAGCTCAGGGCGGCGTCGACGTCGTCGGCGTCGAGGAGCCGGACCAGCGCGATGTGGGTGTCGGCCTGGTCGTGGGCGTTGCGGGCTATCCGCTCGACCTGGGCGAGGGCCAGCTTGAGCTCCAGCACGAGGTTCTCGGCCATCGCGACCAGCCGTGGGCTGCCGGTGAGGCCGACCAGCGACACGTGGAAGGCCAGGTGCAGGGAGTTGAGCGCCTGATAGGTGTCCTCGGCGGCGACGGCGTCGGTGTAGGCGCGCAGGGCCTCGTGCACGGCGTTGCGCAGATCCGGATCGGCCTCGCGCCAGCGTCGGACGCCGGCACCCTCCAGCACCCAGCGAGCCCGGCAGACGTCGCGGACCGAGTCGGCCTCGGGTGTCGAGACGTGGACGCCGCGGTGGGGCTCGCGGGTGGCCAGCCCCTCGGCGACCAGGATGCCGAGCGCCTCGCGGACCGTGGGCCGGGAGACGCCGAGCGACTCGGCCAGCGCGACCTCGCGCAGGGCGGTACCGCTCTCGATGTCACCTTCGAAGATCGCGCGCCGCAGCTCCTCGGCGGTGCGCTCGACCGTCGAGGTGTGCTCGAGGTGCAGCGACCCGAACGGTCCGTCCGCCGCGGCGCTGCTGCTGCTCATGGCCCGATTCTCCCAGTCCTGTGCCGGTCGCCTGCACCGGTCGATCGCGTCCGCTTGTGTGTGGCGTCCCCGTACGCCACCATATCCTTGTCAGGTTGTCTGACAATTCTGAGACCGGCTACGTGGGATATGTGAGATGGGGAGGCGAGCCGATGAGTGAACCAGCCATGCCTGAGCTGGCGGGGGAACTGACGGGCGAACTGGCCTGGGGCAGGCACTACCTGGCCGTCGAACCCGCCCACTTCCGGGTCGACTACGTCATCAACCCGTTCATGGATCTGGCCGACCAGCCCGATCCGGTGCGGGTGCGTGAGCAGTGGGACGCGCTGGTCGCCACCCTGCGTGGGCTCGGCGCCGTCGTCGACGTGCTGCCGCAGCGGGCCGATGCGCCCGACATGGTCTATGCGATGAACCTCGGGCTCGGCGTGCGGTCCGGCGGGGAGCGCAAGGCGGTGCTCTCCCACATGCGTTTCCCGCAACGGCGGATGGAGACCGACTCGGCCCGCGACTGGCTCGTCGAGCACGGGTGGACCACCTCGCTGATCGGCCGCGACGGGGTCGGCGCGCACTTCGAGGCCGGCGACGCGTTCCCCTTCGGCGATGCTCTCGTGGTGGGCTACGGGCCGCGCACCGAGGAGCTCGCGCTCAAGCACCTGGCCGCCGAGCTGGGCATCCGCGTGCGCGGACTGCGGATCACCCACCCGGGCATGTACCACCTCGACCTCGCCTTCTGTCCCCTCGACGAGCGCCGCGCGCTCGTGTGCCCCAGTGCCCTCGACGCGCCCTCGGCCGCCGCCCTGCTCGACCTGGTGCCCGAGCCGCTCGTGCTCACCGAGGAGGAGGCGCTCTCGACGTTCTGCGCCAACTCCGTGGTGGTCGGCCGCACCGTGGTGATGCCGGCCTGCCCCGACCGCGTCCGCGCTCGGCTCGAAGCGTGGGGCTTCGAGGTCGTGCTGGTCGACGTCTCGGAGTTCCACAAGGGCGGCGGCTCCATCCGGTGCCTGACCAACCCGGTCGATATCACGCTGGGTCGCGACCTCCCCCTCACCGGCGGTGCACAGGTGGTCCTGGCGCCGCACTAGGCCGCGGCCCTCCCGGGAGATGCGTGATACCGACCGGGAAGCCTCATCCTGGGCGCCTCAGGTCGGCGCCCAGTTGCCGTGGAACCCGGCCGGCACCCGGCCCGGGAGGTGCACGGTGGCGACGTCCTCGAGCGTGGCGGCGTCGAGCACGACCAGGTCGCTGAGTCCGCTGGAGCGGTCCAGCACGTAGCCCATCAGGACCCCGGCGTCCTCGGGGTCGGTGAGGGAGTCGGGCGAGTTCGGCACGAACACGAACTCGCCGGCCCCTCGTCCGGCGCCCAGCCGTCGCTCCTGGGTGGTGCCGGCCACGGTGTCGTGCTTGAGGATGCTGTCGCCGAGGCGCTCGCCGGTGAATCCGACGCTGTACCCGTAGCGATGACGGCGCCCCGTGCGCCGCTCGTCGCAGCGCGGGAACTCCTGGGCGTGCTCGTCGTAGCGGTGCTCGCGCGCCTTGCCCGAGGTGAGGTCGAGGGTGAAGCGCACCAGCGACGCGGGCCCCTCGTCCGGTCCGTCGAAACGGGTGGCGAACATCTTGTCGTGGCGCACGACGTCGATGACGACCTCGCCGGTGTCGGGGTCCTCGAAGGCGTTGAGGGTGTGGAAGACGAAGCACGGGTCGATGTCGAACCAGCGCACCGGTGCCGGGCCGGCAACCGACGAGGCCTCGCGGGGCAGCAGGCCGATCCGCGCCGGGTAGTCGGCGTTCCAGGAGTAGGGCAGCTGCGTCGGTGCGCCCTGGCCGCGCGCCATCAGGTCCACGATGCGGTCGGGCGCCGGGTTGCGGCCGATGATCCGGTTGAGCACGAAGCGCACCGCTGGCCGCGCCGGCCGGGGCACGTCGCCCAGCGCCATGTCGACGTCGAAGGTGACCGGCAGGTCGTAGAGGACGACGTAGTGCTCGGTGAGAGCGCAGTCGTGCATCATCGGGCTGCCGTGGACCTCGACCTCGGCCTGATGGCGCAGGCGGCCGTCGGCGCCGAGCACGGAGTAGTCGACCCGGTTGCCGCGCGTCCAGGAGTAGGAGATCGCGTGCAGCTCGCCGGTGGCGGGGTCCTCGTGCGGGTGCGCGGTGTAGCCGGCCCGCAGGTCGCCGGCGAAGCCGCACCTGCCGAGTGTGTCGAGCTCCTCGTCGAGCTCGTACGGCGGAGAGCCGGCCTCCACGAGCGCCATCGTGCGCCCCGCGTGGCTGAGCACGTTGGTGTTGGGTGCGAAGTCGCCGGAGCGGGGTCGCACCCAGCGGTTGCGATACCACCGGGCGCGGCCCTCCTCGAGCCGGACGCCGTGCACCATGCCCTCGCCGAGGAACCAGTGGTAGCTCTCGCCGGGGTCGATGGCCGGATTCGGTCCGATGCGGAGGTAGCGGCCGTCGAGATGATCTGGAAGCGTGCCGGTGATGTCGAGGTCGAGGGCCGTGAGCTCTTCGGGAACCGGGGCGAAGTCGTCGTCCAGGTAGCGGTTCATCGCCCCTCCTCGCCCGTCGCCAGTGGTGAATGCAGGTGTCATAACATTGTGATCGATTCGACGATAACGGCGTTATAGGGAGGACCGCAAGGGTGTCTGTACCACCTCCGGAGACCTCGCCGGACGACGAGCGGGCGGCGCTGCGCCGGCGTCTGATCGAGGTCGCGACCGACGTCCTGGCCGAGGAGGGGCCCTCCGCGCTGACGGCTCGCCGGGTGACCCGCGACGCCGGCACCTCGACCATGGCCGTCTACACGCACTTCGGCGGGATGCCCGGCCTGGTCCGGGCGATCGTGGGTGACGGCTTCGCGCGCCTGGACCGGCGGATGGGCGAGGTGCCGATCACCGACGACCCCCTCCAGGACCTGGTCGCCTTAGGGGAGTCCTACCGCCGGCACGCCCTGGAGCATCCGCACATGTACGCCGTCATGTTCGGCACCACGAGCCTGGGCGGCTACGGGTTGAATCGCGAGGAGCGCGAGATCGGGCTGGTGGCGTTCGGCAACCTCGTCGCGGGCGTGCAGCGTGCGATGGACGCCGGCGTCCTGCGCCAGGGCAGCCCCGACGCCGTCGCCGGGCAGCTGTGGACCGCCCTGCACGGCTACGTGATGCTCGAGCAGTCCGGGTTCCACCTCGTCGTCGACCATCCCGAGGCCGACGTCCTCGCCCCGATGATGACCAACCTGATGGTCGGCCTGATGGCCTGATCCGGCCCGCTTGCCCCGCCAGTGCTAACGAGTATTATCGAGTGTTAGTAAGGGTTAGCGGGTCTCGAAGGCAGGCTGAGGAGCGAGATGGCGAAGATTCGCCTCGACACGGCGGCATTCCGGGATCGGTCGGCGGCCACCGCCCCCCAGGCCGTGCACCGCCCCGACGCGGCCACCGTCGACGTCATCGTCGAGATCAAGGACGATCTGGGCGCGGTGCTCCTCCGGGTACAGGCCTCCGACGGGGAGACCTGGCAGTCGGTGGGTGCCGACCTTCTCGAGCAGGGACTGACGACGATCTTCGTGCGCGAGTCCCTCCTTCAGCGCACGGCTTCCCGGTTCGGGATGCCGGCCGAGGACCTCCTCGCGTCCCTGGCCGACTCCGCCGTCGACGTCGCCGATGCCTCGGCGGGCTTGCCCCAGGCCGAGCACGACGCGCTGCGCCACGCCGGCATCTCCCTGGACGGCCCACCCGACGACCCGTCGGGCGCGGCTCAGGTCGCGGTGGGTCTGGCCAGGTCGCGACGGTTCCGCGACGAGGCCCTCACGGTGGCGCAAGCAGCCACGGCGCTGGGCGTCACGACCGGGCGGGTTCGTCAACTGGTGTCCGCGGGCACGGTCGTGACGATGCCGGGCGGTCAGGGCCCCGGCGGCGACACCGGCTACCTGCTGCCTGCCTGGCAGATCACCGACCATCAGCTCCTGCCAGGACTCGGGCTGGTGGCAGCCGCAGCCTCCGGTGTGCACCCGATGACCCTCGCCGGCTTCATGACGCGCCCCAACCCGGACCTCGACGTCGACGATCGAGCCGTCGCCCCGGTGGAGTGGCTGATGGCCGGCGGTGACGCGCAGGTCGTCGCCGACCTCGTGACCGGACTTCGCGTCGCGGCGTGAGCACACGCTGCCCGCGACCACCTGCGGAGCTGCCGGCTCTCGAGGGCGGTGACGTCGCGGCGTGGGAGGACTTCGTGGTCCGGATCTACTCCTCCCAAGGGCCCTACGCCGTCACCTGGTCGACGTTCCGGGCCTACGGCCCGGTCGCGTCCATGCGGTTCGACCACCACCCGCCGCCGGCACGTCTGCACCCGACGCGCGCGGTGAGCTATACCGCCGGTGCGTGGACCGGCCCGGAGGGTGAGGTGACCGACCCGCTCGAGGTCGCGGTGCTCGAGCGCTTCCAGAGCGGCGGCGTCATCGACCGGCGCACCGACGGGCCTCGATACGTGCTGTGGAAGCCGACCCGGGCGCTTCGGCTGCTGCGGCTCTCGGATGCGGACTGGGTGTCGCGGGCCGGCGGCAATGCTGCCCTGATCTCCGGCGCGCGGGGGACCGCGCGAGCTTGGTCGCGCGCGATCCACTGCGCCTACCCCGACCTCGACGGCCTCGTATGGTCCTCCAGCGTGCTGCCGCCCGGGCGTTCGATCGTGCTCTACGAGCGCGCCCTCGACGCGTTGCCCGGCGCGCCGTCCAGCGACCGTGCGTTGTCCGAACCGTTCTTGCAGCCCGCCCTGGCCCGCGCCGCGGGTCGCTTCGGCCTCACGCTGCTATGAGCCAGGGACTGCCCGGCGACCCCGGTGGCTGGCTGCAGTCGGTAGCCTCGGGTGAGTGTTTCCGGTAGGTGGCGTGGGCGTCATGCTCGCCGGCGTCGCCATCGGCGGGGTGCTGTGCGCGCTGCTCGCGCTGGCCCTGGTGCGCCGCACCGGCCCGGTGGCGGCCCTCGCGATCGCCGGCCTGCTCTGGTCGATCGCCATCATCGGCCTGATCACCCTGCTGCCGGCCGACGGCGCCCCGGGTCTCGTGCCGGCGGAGGGCCGGCTCGAGACCTGCTCGTGGGACATCGGCGGCCCGGCGCCCGACGGCTTCTGGATCTTCTCCGGCGGCCAGCGACTCCTGAACGCCGTCGTCTTCGTCCCGGCCGGTACCTTCCTGGTCGTCGCCGCGTCCCGCTGGGGCAAGGCGGCCTTCCTCACCGTGCCGGTCGGCTTCGCGTTGCTCGCCGCCTACTCGGTAGGCATCGAGTGGACCCAGCTCGCGCTCGCCCGCCTCGACCGGGCCTGCGACGTCACCGACATCATCGACAACGTCACCGGTGCGGCGATCGGCGTCGGAGTCGGGATCGTGCTCGCGCTGGTCCTACGGCCGTGGCGACGACGTCGTCCGCCGACGGCTGGGGCGGCCGCGGGAGAGACGCACTAGCCTCACCCCATGGCCCACCCGCAGCCGCGCGAGAACGTCACCCGGATCCCCGCCTACGTCCCCGGCCGGCCCCCGACGGTCCGACCCGGGATGACGGCGTACAAGCTGTCGAGCAACGAGAACCCCTACCCGCCGCTGCCGGGAGTGGTCGAGGCGGCCGGCGTCGCCGCCGCGGCGATGAACCGCTATCCCGACATGGGCAGCGCCGAGCTGTACGCCGCACTGTCGGAGCGGCTCGGCGTCCCGGCCGCCGACCTGGCCACCGGCACGGGGTCGGTCGCGCTGATCTATCAGCTCGTCAACGCCTTCTGTGAGCCGGGCGACGAGGTGGTCTACGCCTGGCGCTCCTTCGAGGCCTATCCGATCGCGATCACCGCGGCCGGCGCCACCTCGGTGCAGGTCTCCGTGACCGCCGACGGCCGGCACGACCTCGATGCGATGGCGGCCGCGATCACCGACCGCACCCGCATCGTGATGCTCTGCACCCCTAACAACCCCACGGGTCCCGCGCTCACCCAGACCGAGCTCGACGACTTCCTCGCCAAGGTGCCCGAGGACGTCGTGGTGGTGATCGACGAGGCCTATGTCGAGTTCGTCCGGATGGATGACGCGGTCGACGGCCTCGCGACCTACCGGGCCCACCCCAATGTCGTCCTGTTCCGCACCTTCTCCAAGGCCTACGGGCTCGCCGGCTTCCGGGTCGGCTACGCCGTCGCTCCCGCGCCGATCGCCGCGGCGCTGCGCGCGGTGTCCCTGCCCTTCGGTATCTCGGCGGTCGCCCAGGCCGCCGCGGTCGCCTCGCTCGAACGCGAGAGCGAGCTGCTCGAGCGGGTCGAGGCGCTGGTCGTGGAGCGCACGCGGATCCGCGACGCCCTGCTCGAGCAGGGCTGGGAGATCCCGGAGGCCCAGGGGAACTTCGTGTGGTTCCCGATCGGCGAGCGTGCCGCCGAGTTCGCCGCGGCCGCCGATGCTGCGGGACTGACCGTCAGGCCGTTCCAGGGCGACGGCGTCCGGGTCTCGATCGGCGAGGTCGAGGCCGGTGACCGGCTGCTCGAGGTGGCGGCGTCACTGCGCTGACGGGAGGGCGCGAGGAGCGATTGGGATCCTGCGGCGCCGGGTAGTCATTTCGCGCGGGCGGTCGCTCTGAGGGAGACTGCCCGTACGCCTATCGCGTCGACGTCCTCCGGCACAGATCCGGTGACGTCGCCGCGCGAGCCCACAGACACGCCTACCCCCTCGCAGGAGATCCGATGAGCAACACGACCCCTCCCGGCTGGTACGACGACGGTCAGGGCGGCCAGCGGTGGTGGGACGGTAGCCAGTGGGCGCCGGCCGGGCAGTCCGGTCAGGGTGGGTCGGGCCAGCCCGGCCAGTACGGTCAGCCCGGCGGCCAGCAGGGGCAGTACGGAGCGCATCAGGGCGGCTACGGCCAGCCCGGGCAGCCGGGGCAGCCCGGTCAGTACGGGCAGCCGGGCCAGTACGGTGGCCCGGGTCAGTACGGCCAGCCGCCGAAGAAGAAGACCGGCCTCATCCTCGGGATCGTCGGCGGTGTCGTGGCCCTCGCCGTGATCGCCGTGGTGTTGATCCTGGTGCTCAACGGAGGCGACGACAAGGACGGCGATGAGGGCGACGAGGCCGCCGCCGCTACCGAGACCGTCCAGAACTTCATCGACGCCGCCAAGGACCAGGACTGCGACGCCGCGGCAGCGCTGACAACCGGCGACCTCAAGAGTGACATCGAGGCGCAGTGCGAGGAGGACTCGATCGCTCCCCCGGAGGAGATCGAGTACTCGGTGGGCGAGGCGGAGGTTGACGGCGACTCGGCGACGGTCGACGTGACCGGAACCTTCGAGGGCGAGTCGCAGGTGATCCCCTTCAAACTGACCAAGGAGGGTGGCGACTGGCTGATCACCGCCTTCGACGAAGATGCTGAGGAGGGGGGCGCCACCGGCGACGCGCCGACCGCGGAGGTGCCGACCGAGCTTCCGACGGACCTGCCGACCGAGCTGCCCACAGACCTGCCGACCGAGCTGCCCACGGACTTCCCCAGCGACTACCTGTCCGACCTGCCGACGGACTTCCCGACCGACTTCCTCTCCGATCTGCCGACGGACTTCCCGACCGACTTCCCCACGGACTTCCCCACCGAGTGAGGTAGCCCGGGAGTGGTTCCTCTCGCTGGGCGAAGTGTGGAACACCCGGCACATGGAACGATGCCGACAACGCACCGTCGGCTGAGCACCTTGTTCGGCCACTGAGAGCATCGCGAGGAGCCCCCCATGACGCACGGCAGCACCCCTCCAGGTTGGTACGACGACGGCCAGGGCGCCCAGCGCTGGTGGGACGGCTCGCAGTGGACCGACCAGACCCGTCCCGGCCCGGGGGCTCCCGAGAGTGGAACCGGCGGCGCCGCCGGCGCTGGTGGCACTGGTCGCCCAGAGCAAGGACCCGACCTGCACGCCGAGCCGACCCGGGTCGCCCCGGGGGGCCCGTCCCCGGCGGCTCCTTCCTCGGGGTCACCGAGTCTCGACAAGGGCGCCGACTCCGACAGGGGCTCGTCCGCTGACGCTCCGGCCGACGTCACCCGGATCGCGCCACAGGGCGCACCCTTCCCTGGCGCGGGCGGGGCGCCCGGCGTCCCCCACTCCGGCGCCCCCCACGGGGCACCGCCCCCCACGCCTCCCTACGGCCAGCAGATGCCGGGCGGACCCGGAACGCCCGGCGCACCCGGCCAGCCGCCCTACGGCCAGCCCGGCCAGCCCGCGTGGCAGCAGCAGCCGGGAGGTCCGGGCGGAGGATCCTCGGGCGTGAACGGCAAGCTGATCGGGATCCTCGGCGGCGCCGCCGTGGCGGTGATCATCGTGATCGTGCTCCTCTTCGTGTTCCTCAGCGGTGGCGGGGGACCGAAGGACACCGTCGAAGACGTTTTCTCCGCGGTGCGTGACGACGGTTTCTGCGCTTCGTTCGAGCACACCTCCAACCGCGGGCTCGAGACCGACGAGGACGGCCGCGAGGACGCCATCAAGCAGGCCGAGAAGGATTGTGCGTCGGCCTTCGAGGGTGAGGACGCTGAGGTCGACCGTGCCGAGGGCTGCGAGTTCGAGGTCGGCAAGGAGGAGGTCGACGGCGACAAGGCGACCGTCGAGTACAAGGTGACCGGCTGCGACAACGAGGACAACAACGACGAGGGCGAGTTCCATCTGGTCAAGGAGGGCGGGGAGTGGCGCATCGACGGCTGAGCCCGACCGCGTCAGTCGAGTCAGGCCGCAGCAGGAGGTATGAGACATGGAGAGTGGCACGTCGATGAGCGCTGATGCATCGAGTCCGGCGACGAGCGAGGCGACCTACGTCGAGCCCGGCAAGGAGTACGTCCGCGACACCAACTACGTGCCCGACCGGATCACCGAGGTCGTCGACGGCGTCCCCCGGACTCCCGAGTTCGGGCCGACCGACGGCGAACTGTGGCCGGTGGAGCCCGGCCGGTACCGGCTGATCGCCGCCAAGGCCTGCCCCTGGGCGAACCGGGCGATCATCGTGCGCAACCTCCTCGGTCTCGAGGACGTCATCTCACTCGGGATGCCGGGACCGGTGCACGACGAGCGCTCCTGGACCTTCGACCTCGATCCCGACGGCCGCGACCCCGTGCTCGGGATCGAGCGCCTCCAGGAGGCCTACTTCAAGCGCTTCCCCGACTACCCGCGCGGAATCACGGTGCCCGCGATCGTGGAGGAGTCCACCGGGAAGCTGGTCACCAACGACTTCCCGTGGATCACCCACGACCTCTTCCACGAGTGGAAGCAGTTCCATCGCCCCGACGCGCCCGACCTGTGGCCGGCCGACCAGCGCGAGGAGATGGACGCGGTGATGAAGCGCATCTTCACCGAGGTCAACAACGGCGTCTACCGCTGCGGTTTCGCCGGTTCCCAGGAGGCCTACGACGCCGCCTACGAGCGACTGTGGGTGGCCCTGGACTGGCTCGAGGAGCGGCTCGCGACCCGGCGCTATCTGATGGGCGACTCGATCACCGAGGCAGACGTCCGGCTGTTCACGACCCTGGCCCGCTTCGACGCCGTCTACCACGGGCACTTCAAGTGCAACCGCCAGCGGCTCACCGACATGCCGAACCTGTGGGCCTACGCCCGAGACCTCTACCAGACCCCCGGGTTCGGCGAGACGATCGACTTCGACCAGATCAAGCAGCACTACTACGTCGTGCACCGCGACATCAACCCGTCGGGCATCGTGCCGCTCGGACCCGATCCCGCCGGCTGGCTCGAGCCGCACGGGCGCGAGGCGCTCGCCGGTTCGTAGCCTGAGCCCATGGGCTTCGGACATGGGCACGGCCACGGCGGCGGGTCCGTCGGTGGTCACGCCGCCGGACGTGCGGCCGACCGGCGCCGGCTGCGCTGGGTGCTCGGCGTCACCGCCTCGGTGCTGGTCATCGAGGTCGTGGGCGCCCTGGTCACCGGGTCACTGGCGCTGCTCGCCGACGCCGCGCACATGGCCACCGATGCCGGCGGGGTGCTCCTGGCGCTGGGCGCGTCCTATCTCGCCGCCCTGCCGGCCGGGCGTCGCTCGACGTTCGGGTACCACCGGGCCGAGGTGCTCGCCGCGCTGCTCAACGCCGTCGTCCTCTTCGTCGTGTGCGGCTACCTCGCCTGGAACGGCATCAGTCGCCTCACTGACCCCGAGGACGTCGAGGCGGGCACGATGGTGCTGTTCGCGATCGCCGGCCTCGTGGCGAACGGCGTCTCGCTGACGATTCTCAGACGGTCCGACACCGACTCGCTGAACATGCGCGGCGCGATCTACGAGGTGATGGCCGACCTGCTCGGATCGGTCACCGCGATCGTCGCCGGCGTGATCATCTGGGCCACCGGATGGCTCCAGGCGGACTCGATCGCCTCGCTGCTCATCGCCGCGATGATCCTCCCGCGCGCGGCGATCCTGGCCCGCGATGCGACCGTCGTCCTGCTCGAGATCGCCCCGGCCGGACTCGACCTCGACGACCTCGACCACCACCTGCGGCACGTCGACGGCGTCGTCGACGTCCACGACGTGCACGCCTGGACGATCACCAGCGGCATCGCCACCCTCTCGGCCCACGTCACCGTCACCGACAAGGCCCTCGCCGAACGCGGCGTCGGGCGCATCCTCGACGAGCTGGGTGCCTGCACCGCCGCCCACTTCGACGTGCGCCACTGCACCTTCCAGATCGAGCCCGTCTCCCACAGTGCCCACGAGAACCTCGGCGAGCTCCACTGAGCGCCAGCGAGCAGGCCGAAGCCCCTGCAACCGGCGCTGCCAGGGCTCCCGAGGTCGCCTTCGGGGTTTCGTCGGCGCCGACGAGTTCGTTCCTCACTCGTCGGCTTGCTCAACCTCCGGGGGGTCGCACCCCGGCAACCGTCCTTGCCAGGGCTCCCGAGGTCGCTTTCGGGGTTTCGTCGGCGCCGACGAGTTCGTTCCTCACTCGTCGGCTTGCTCAACCTCCGAGAACTGCCCGCGGCCGGAGGTTGAGCAAGCGAGCGCCAGCTGTTGTGGGTAGGGAGGTTGGTGACAGCTCGGCGTGGCGGGGTGGGTAGAGGGCCTTTCCGCGTGTTCGGTGTGT